>JAAZMZ010000049.1 GCA_012798535.1 Leptolinea sp. | reverse complement strand
TGGGTACAACGCAGTTCGGGGTCGAATTCAGGGGATCAGCCGCCAGTTCCTGGCCTGGATCATCCCTTTCAGCCTGTATGTTATCTACACCATCGCCGTCAAACCGGACCATTACTGGATGCCGGTCATGCTTCCTCTTTTCGCCGGCATCATTCCCATGGCGGAAAATCTGTGGTTAGAATTTTCAGCCTGCAGAAAATCTGAACCACGCAGGGCGGCTTTGATCCTGATCGGATTAATCGTCACATTCAGTTTTCTGTTGTTTCAGGTGACCTTCAATCTACAAACCGGTTGGGCTGTTTACAGCAACGTCAGAATATAAAAAGCCGGCAACAGATTTCCCTGTGCCGGCCGTATTATCTGCCGCGTTTTTATGGCGCGGGCGGCAGATCGAGGGGTTCAGGTGGAACGATCAACCACATAATAATATAGATGATGATCCCGGGGCCTCCCAGCAGAGCCAGCGCGATGAATCCCAGGCGCACAATTGTTGGATCAATGGCGAAATACTCGCCCAGGCCGGCAGACACGCCGCCCAACATTTTATTCTTCATACTGCGATATAGTTTTTTTGGTTCCATTGTTTCCTCCATAAATAAATACGGTCAAATGGTAGAATGGTTGCAGATAGGCTGAAGAAATTCATTTTACTTTTAATTTCTCATGGAAAATAAAAACAAAAAGAACCTGCCGGGGTGGTGCGATCCCCTGTTTTTTGGCGTGTTAGGCTTGCTCAGCTTTGGGTTATTTATCCCCTTCCTCGGATATTACTGGGATGATTGGGCAAAAATACTGGTCTATCGGCTGCAAGGCTGGCAATCGTACCTGCCATATTATGCCGGTGATAGACCGCTGAGTGCCTGGACGCACATTGCGTTGACACCTGTACTGGGTGTCAGTCCATCAGCCTGGCAAGTTTTCACGCTCGGTATGCGCCTGCTTTCAGCCTGGGGGATCTACACCCTGCTGAATGAAATTAAGCCCGGTCATCGATTCCAGGGTTTGCTGGCAGCCTCCATTTTTGTTGTTTATCCCCTTTTCAGTCAGCAGGCAATCCCTGTAACCTTTCACCAGCAGTGGATGCAATTCGCGTGTATTGTCTGGTCTTTTGTCTTTATGATCAAAGCAGTTCATTCCGCAAGACATTCCGCCGCCTGGATAGCCGGTTCCATTTTCCTGTCGTTAGTTCAATTGACAATAACCGAGTATTTCGCGCCGTTGGAATTGCTCAGGCCGTTCCTCCTGTGGTTCATTTTTCCGAAAGAGCGGAATGACCGGCACAGGATCGTTATCATCCTGAAACATTGGGCACCGTACCTCATCCTCCTTTCGGCTTACTTCATCTACCGGATTTTCCTCATGCCCTTCAACGGAGACGATCCTTACCGGGCAGAAACGTTGTTCAATTTTTTCACCAAACCGGCAGAGACTATCTCCTGGCTGGCCCGTGTCTTGCTCGTTGATCTCTCTTATATCTTCTTTGGGAGCTGGTCAAAAGTGTTTGAGAGCCGGTTGGGATTTCCCCTCAGTTATTCCAATCTGGCCATCTTTCTGGGGAGTATTCTGGTGGGCATAGGGGCGGCAATTTACATCTATCAGATGAACCGGGATTCAGATGAACAGAATGAAACAGGTGATTGGTCCATCATGGCAATCGTGGTCGGGCTGGCAGGTGCCTTTTTCGGCCCCATTCCAGCCTGGATCACTCAGCGGCAAGTCCTGTTTGATTTTCATTCCGACCGGTACGCGCTGCCCGCCATCCTGGGTCTCAGCCTGCTTTCTGCCGGCTTGATCAACTGGCTGGGTAAATCCAGAGTTCAGAAAGCCTGCATGGCCGGCCTGATCATCACCCTGGGCTGTGGATACCAGTTGCGCACGGCCAATGATTACCGGAATATCTGGGATCAGGAGATGCGCCTGTACTGGCAGCTTTTCTGGCGCGCTCCTCAACTGAAAGCTCCCACGGCCATTTATTCCGAAAATGAGTTGATCCCCGACCAGGGTTTATTTTCCATGTCTGGCGCGTTAAACCAGTTATATCCGCAGCATGCCCGATCAGACCTGTTGGATTACTGGTTCTACACTCTTCTGCCAAAATATAAAGCCGGACCGCCGGCGTACGTCAGTGTGAGCAATAATTCGACCTTTCGTACTTTGCATTACATCGGCAGTTCACCCAACACCCTGCTTGTTCATCAGGATGCCGGACACGGGAATTGCCTTTGGATGCTGCGGCCGGAGGACAAAGAGAATCCCTACCTTTCAGAGCTTGAAAAAGGAATGTTGGCACTCTCCAATCTGGAACGGATCGAGCCGGATGCCGCGAAAGGGTATCCGCCCCTTGAACTTTTTGGCACTGAACCGGAGCATGATTGGTGTTATTTCTATCAGAAAGCCGACCTGGCCTGGCAATTGAATGACTGGAAAACGATTGTGCAACTCGGTGAAACGGTCCAATCTCAAGGACTTTCACCATTATCAGGACCGTCCAATTCTCCGCGTGAATGGTGGCCGTTTATCGTCGGCTACGCCCAGGCCGGTCAGGTGCGTGAAGCCATCACTCTTTCGCAGGACAGCCTGAGGCAGGATAAAAAGTACCATGCTGCCATCTGCGGCCTGTGGACGAACATGAAAGATGTTCCGGAGATGGGTGTGGGCATCTCTGAACTGGGTTGCGGCGATTAATCCACCCACTCGCGCAAGGTAGCTTTGTAGGCAGCCAGCGCTCGATCTCTGGCAAGTGAATGGTCCACAATGGGAACCGGATACGTTTTCCCCGGGATAACACCGTAATTCCACAGCCGGTCTTCCGGCATTTTCCAGGGCTCATGCAGCCACTCATCCGGCAATTGACTGATTTCGGGTACCCATTTGCGAATATACGCTCCTGCAGGGTCAAATTTCCGGCTTTGCAATACCGGATTGAATATTCGGAAATAGGGCGCGGCATCTGTTCCTGTGCCGGCAATCCACTGCCAGCCTCCGTTGTTGGATGCCAGGTCGCCGTCAACAAGCTGCTCCATGAACCAGCGTTCACCTACCCGCCAGTCGATCAACAGGTCTTTAACGAGAAATGAAGCTGCAATCATGCGGGCGCGATTGTGCATCCAGCCGGTGGAAGAAAGCTGGCGCATGGCCGCATCGACCACCGGATAGCCGGTCCGGCCATCTTTCCAGGCCTGCAAATCCGCCGGAGCATTCCGCCATGCAATCCGCCGGTATTTTGGATGGAAATTCGCATCTTTTACTTGCGGGAAATGATAGAGTATGGACTGATAAAACTCGCGCCAGATCAATTCCCTCAACCAGGCGGCGGTTCCTCTCTCTTCTACTCCGGTAGCACGCAGAGACGCGGCGATCTGACCGATGGACAGCATCCCGAACCGGATATAAGGGGATAGTCCCGATGTTCCATCCAGATCCATGCGGTCGTGTTGACCAGCATAAGCGGTGATCCGATTTTCGAGGAAATCACGCAGCCTTTTTTCTGCTTCCTCCGTACCTGCGGGGAATCCAGGCACACCGCGGGATTCAGGGAGGGGGACTGATGAGGGTAAGGATTTGGCCGGCACAAATTCAACAGGGATCGTAGTATTAATTTGCAGGAAAGGGAAAGCCATCCACTTCCGCTGAAAGAGGTAAAAAACTGTATACGGTCGATTTTGGGGCGTGACCATTTCGCTGGGATTAACGGCTGTGAGGCCAAGGACGAGAACAAGGGGAAGAGAATGCCGTATTGATTCATCCCGTTTTCTGGCATAAGGCGAATAATCCTCCTCGGCAAAAATCTTCTTTGCTCTCGTTTCCGATAGAAGTTTTCGCAATTCCTCCTGCGGCTTACCCTGACGAACTACCAGATCTGATCCAGATTGACGCAACTGATGGCGGAGGTCCTGCAACCCAGCCAATAAAAATTGTTTTCGTCTCTCTCCCGCCGATTGCATCAGTCGGGCATCCAGAATATAAACCGGAACCACCGGAACACCCTCTTTTCCGGCAGCCTGTAGAGCAGCATTATTCATTATCCGCAAGTCCCGGCGGATCCACCAGATTTGAACAGGCATACTAAATTTTCCTCGGGACAATATTTACATTGATTTTAGGATGTTTTCACGGATTTAAAGCTTGCATGTACTGGTTTAATAGCTACTATTAGCTGTACATGATGATTTTGGTCTGGAAGGAGGGATTATGAAACGTATCGCCATCTTAACCGGCGGTGGAGATGCCCCCGGATTAAACGCCGTGATCCGGGCTGTGGTGAAAACAGCCGCGAATCAGTACAACTGTGAGGTTATGGGAGTACGAGATGGTTTTGACGGGTTCCTGGGTGATTACGGATTGTTCCCGTTGGACGCGGCTGCTGTGCGCGGCATTCTGCCGCGGGGTGGAACCATTCTCGGTTCGGCCAATCGTGGGAATCCTTTCGCGCGAAAAGTAATCCGCGCGGGGCGTGAAGTAGTTGAGGATGTTTCGCAGAAAATCAAAGACAATATTACCGATCTTAAACTGGATGCTCTGATCGTCGTTGGCGGCGACGGTACTCTGCGTATCGCGCGGGAACTCTTCCCAATCGGAGTACCGGTGATCGGTGTACCCAAAACAATTGACAACGATATTGGTGGCACAGAATGTACTTTCGGTTTTGACACCGCTCTAAACGTGGCCACAGAGGCGTTGGACCGGCTGCACAGTACGGCTGAAGCTCATCACCGGGTGATGGTGATCGAACTGATGGGACGGGAAGCCGGTTTCATCACCCTTACTGCCGGATTGGCCGGTGGAGCGGATGTGATCCTCATTCCTGAGATCCCCTTCACGATTGAGTACATCATCGACAAGATCAAGAAACGCACTGAGCGCGGGACCCACTTCAGTATTGTGGCGGTGGCAGAAGGTGCCAGACGTAAAGGCGGTGAAATCATCGTCAGTCGAATGGGAGATGAAGTCTATACCCCGCGGCTGGGAGGGATTGCCGTGCGCGTGGCCGATGAGATCACCCGCCTGACAAAGATCGAGAGCCGGGTGATTGTCCTTGGTCATTTGCAGCGTGGTGGTACACCCACAGCCTTTGACCGCGATCTGGCCACACGCTTCGGCGCCGCCGCGGTCAGGCTGGCAGCGGAAGGCGGTTACGGGCAGATGGTAGCCCTGCAGCAGGGCAAGATTGTAAACATCAGCCTGGAAGATGCGCTGGCCGTTCCCAAGCGCGTGGATGTCAATTGCGATGCCATCCAGACAGCCAGAGGGTTGGGGATTTCCTTTGGCGATAGTCCGGTCATTTAACGAAGAGAACCCCCTCGCGGGGGCTCTCCCGTTCGCTGCGGTATCCTTTATCGTAAAACGAGGAGGGATGCCGCAGCGACGCGTATGGAACTCAGACTATCATTCATGTTAGGCACCACCTCCTCACGTTAGAATGGCAATGGGGGATGGGAATTTCTTCTTTAGTATTTCATAGATGAGGTGTTGTGTCAAGTAAAAAACGAGTAAGTATAATGATGTGATCATGTTAGACCGTACAACTTCAAAATCTCGTGATCGTTTTACCCTGCTGGGATTGCTGCTGTTCACGGCAATTCTTACCGGCTGGCTGTACTTCACTCCACCTGGCTTGCTGGGCAAAGCAGATGCTGTTGGCTATGCATTATGCCATCGGATCACTGTTCGCTCTTTTCTGTTTGGC
Organism: Leptolinea sp.; assembly: GCA_012798535.1. Classification (GTDB taxonomy): domain Bacteria; phylum Chloroflexota; class Anaerolineae; order Anaerolineales; family Anaerolineaceae; genus Leptolinea. Next base: position 27,566 of record JAAZMZ010000049.1, on the reverse strand, counting down.
GAACGTCAATTGCCGTTGTGTGCCCGTTGTTCAGGCATGTATCTCGGCGCGCTGGTTGGCATTCTCTATCATCTGCGGGTTGGCCGTAGAGGCGGTTTTCCACCCAGAAAAATCCTTTTCGCACTGGGCGGATTACTAGTCATTTTCGGCATCGATGGCGTCAACTCCTATTTTCATCTCCTCCCCAAATTTCCCACACTCTATGAACCAGATAATATTCTCCGTTTGGTGACAGGAACAGGGATGGGGGTGAGCATGACAGCCGTGTTGATGCCCATTCTGCATCAAACCCTGTGGCAAAACTGGGATCCGCAACCGGCCATCGGCGGTTTCCAGGAGTTTTTCCTTCTGCTAGCAACAGCATTGATTTTTTCTGCTCTGCTGCTCACAGAAAATGCGCTGCTGCTTTATCCATTAGCTCTTCTTTCGGCCTTCAGTGCCATTTTGCTACTTGGCCTGATATACACCATTGTATGGATCATGATCCGAAAAAAAGAAAATGCCTTCCATCACACTTACGAGTTGATCGGGTATCTGGCGTTTGGATTCTCCACGGCGCTGCTCCAGGTTTTTGTGTTTGATGCAGCCAGGTTGTGGTTAACCGGAACCTGGAACGGATTTAACTTTTTGTAAGTTCTTACGTATAGTATATATATAGTGATTGGAGGAATGATGGAGCTTATTAATGTCTTTTCAGCATTTGGACTTTCAGCCAGCGCCGGGTTGAATGCTTATATTCCATTGCTGACCATTTCCCTGCTGGCCAAATTTACAAATTTGATCCAACTGCGGGAACCCTGGAACGTGCTCACTGATTGGTGGATTATCGGTATTCTACTATTCCTGTCTTTGATCGAATTCTTCGCAGATAAAGTTCCGGCTGTCAATCATGTCAACGATGTCATCCAGACCTTTGTACGCCCGGCTGCCGGAGCGGTGGCTTTCGCTGCCAGTGCCAACATTGTTACCGAAGTCCACCCCGTTCTTTCTCTGGGATTGGGACTTTTAATCGCCGGTGGTGTTCATGCGGCTAAAGCCGGCCTTCTTCGCCCCGCCGTCACCGCAACCACCGGTGGAGCAGCAAATGTACCGGTATCCATGGCAGAAGATTTTGTTTCCTTTGTGATCTCGGTTCTGTCTGTAGTCATACCGGTGATCATAGCCGCCATCATCATACTGGTCACCGCCTGGATCATCTTCCGCTGGCGGCACAGTTCTGACGGAAACTCGCAGACTGCCTGATTTTTTTGTACAATACTATTCAAAGCAAACGATCATGACCGATTCTTCTTATCCGCGAAATCCTGTTGTTGTCGAAACCAGCGGTTGGGCTATCTTCAGCCTGGTCTCCGGGTTGTTGGGCTGGATGGGTGTTTTTGGCGTGGGCGGCCTGGCCGCCATAATCGCCGGGCATGTGGCAAAAAGCCAGATCCGCAGCAGCCAGGGCAGACTTGGCGGCGATGGTCTGGCAACAGCCGGACTGGTGCTGGGTTACCTCAACATCGGGTTGGCTATCCTGGGAGGATGCCTTTTGCTGTTAATCTTCGGTGGTTTGATCAGTATGCCGATATTTTGTGTCCCCTATTTAAATGGTATTCAATAAGTATTCGAGGAGGAAATCATGCAAGATGTGCCCAGTGTCAATCCGGTCGAAGAATTACCCGATCTGCCCCCGCCGATCCCGCCGGAGCAAAAGAAATCCAACAAAACCTGGATCATTGTTCTTATTATCGTCCTTGTACTATGCTGTCTGTGCTCCTGCGCCGCTGCAGGAATCTGGTTGTGGAATAACGGGGATTCCCTGCTCGAACAGATGAATATGGGCATGGGCATGCTTTCACTCATCTGATCTCACCACTTCGATAGTCAGTTTCTTAACCGGGAATTCGTTTTGGGGATTCCCGGTTTTATAATTTGAAGGGCAAAGGCGATTTCATGATTTGCTGAAGTTCCCCCAGGGCGCGGCGTGCTTTTTCGGTATCGCTGTCATTCAAATGTAAATCTGCAAATTCATCCTCATCCAGAACCAATTGGCGGCCGTCCGGGTACACCAGCAGGTCGAGTGCAAGATCTATATAACTGATCATCCCATCTGTGAACTCTGCCGGATATGTCACATTGCAATACCAGCCTTTCAAGGCATCGGTCGACTTATCATGGATTTCGAAAATGTTGTACCAGCGGTCATTAAAGTATGTTTCAAGAAACCGATCCCCCCGTGCCAGCACTATCTCATGAAATAAAAAATCGGAACGGTTGAAATAAGCTTCCAGAAGAATGTGGTTGTTTGTTCTTGTCAGGATCTTTCCGGGGTACCGCCAGGTTTCCTGACGAAGTGTGTTCATTTTTATTACCTGTACTACTTCCGGGTTCTCGATAGACATTGAAGTTCACCAGTAGGATAAGATATGGATATCGATTCTCCATGATTAAACCGCAGTTGAGAGATAAAGTGAAGGGTGGATTGGCCAATCTTGACTTCAATACGGTACTTGCCTTCCACGAAGATCGATTCTTCAATGATCCCCTGGAGATGAATAAAACCGTTATCCGGCTCCTTTTGTCTGGGCAAATTATTAATTTGCATTCCAGCCACTTCTGGAAGCAGCAGTAAGATCAGTTCATCCTCTTTGTGCAAAGATAGCTGCCTGTCTTGAAGCGGAATATCTCCAACAGAAGTGGAGAGGATCAAGGGTGTCGTAGATATCACCTTTGCGGGGAGAGTATTTCCCAAGCCCAGGAAGTTGGCCACCCAGAGGCTGGCCGGGCGGCGGTACACCTCTTCCGGTGAGCCGACCTGTTCGATCTTGCCGTCATTCAACATGATCAGGCGATCGGCAATGGAAAAAGCCTCTTCCTGGTCGTGAGTGACATAGATCGCGGGTATCCGCGTGTTTCGGATAATCTGCCGTAGATCATCCATGAGCGTCTGTTTAAGAGTCCTATCCAGTGCACCCAGAGGCTCATCTAGCATCAATAATTTGGGCTTTGGTGCCAGCGACCGTGCTAGAGCAATGCGCTGCTGCTCACCGCCGGAAAGATCGATCACTTTCCTTTTTGCGAAAGGGCTCATATGCACGAGTTCGAGCATTTCTGCCGTGCGTTCCTGAATTTGTCTTTCCGGCAAATTCTGCATACGCAGGCCGAATGACACATTCTGTTCCACACTGCGGTGTGGAAAGAGAGCGTAATCCTGGAACATCAAACCGAAACCGCGCAGATGCACGGGAATATCGGTAATATCCTGCTCTTCCCATAGCACCTTGCCCTCTTCGGCTCTCTCGAGGCCGGCAATGATCCGTAATAATGTGCTTTTTCCGCTCCCTGACCGTCCCAGCAGACAGACCACCTCACCTGACGCCACTGAAAAAGATACTCCCTGCAGGAGCGGGGCAAGTTCATAGGATTTAACAATGTTTTGAACTTCAAGCATCATTGGAATTTTCCGTTTCTCTTATGCTCACAGGTCTATTGAAATTCAAAAATCTTCATCCTCTCCATCGAGAGGATTCCGGCCAGACAGACGACCAATAGGAAGGTTGCCATGGCCATTGCCTGCCCGTAATTCAACGCTCCCGGCTGGGAGAGAAAGCGATAAATCGCCACCGGAAGCGTGGGCATTTCAGGCCGGGCCAGGAAAGTTGTCGCACCGAATTCTCCGAGAGAAATGGTGAAGGAAAAAATGGCGGCAACCAGAGCGCTGCGTGCCATGATCGGCCAGTCGATCTCCAGCCATATCCGCGGTGGCGCGGCACCCAGCGTGGCTGCGGCCTGACGTAATGAATCGGGAATGGAAGCCATCACCGGTGATATGGTGCGGATTACAAAAGGCAGCGCCACCAGACTGTGCGCGATGGGGATGAACAGGGGAAAACTGCGAATATCCAGCGGAGGCCGGTTGAATACCAGTATATACCCCAGACCCAGCGTTACCGCCGAGGTTCCAAGGGGCAGCATAAGCAGAGCATCCATCACACGGGTAAGCCGGTTCTTGTGATGCAGCGCCAATGAAGCAAGAATTCCCAGCACACCGGAAAATAAAACGGTTTCGGCTGCATAGATCAACGAATTCAAGGCAGCCTGCGCCGGAGGGACATAAAAGATGGACTGACGGCGGTTGATAAATAACTCACGGTAATAATCCAGAGTCAATCCGGTGGAAAACTCCGTTCGCTGCCCGCGTTCCGCCTCCAGGCGGGTGACAGATCGGGTGGCCAGTCCCAGAAGCGGCAGGATGAAAAGGATGACCAGAAATCCGACTGTCAAACCGATCACCATTTTTTCCTGGATAGTCATGAAGCGCGACGGTCCGGCAGCCCGAATCCGCGGGATAAGCGGGATCTGCACCACTCGATTCAGGCGGGCGTACCCGATGCCAATCAGAATGGTGCAGACCAGTTGAATTATGGAGATCAGACTGGCCATGGGCAGGTTCAATCGCTGCAGTGCCTGATAATACACTTCCGTTTCCAGAGTGGAGAAACCCGGCCCCCCCAGCATCAGAATGACCCCGAAACTTGTGAAATCGAACAGGAACACCAGTACCCCGGAAGCCAGTACGGATGGCAGCAACAGAGGAAAAGTCACTTCGCGGAAAGCCTGAAAAGGTGAAGCGCCCAACATCCGGGCGGCTTCCGGCAGCCGCGCATCCAGTTTCTCCCAGGCGCTGCCGGTCACACGAATGACCACGGCTGTGTTGTAGAATACATGCGCCAGCAGGATGGCAGCCAGTGTATTGACGATGCTGACCGCCGGCGAGCTGCTTCCGGTTAATGCCATCCAAGCCAGGTTGATCCAACCGCGGGGCCCGTACAGTGAATTGATGGCCGCGGCTGCCACCACAGTCGGCAGGATAAACGGGAGTGTGGTCAGGCCGCGTAGAATATTCTTCAGAGGGATGTGGTAGTGCGTAAACACATACGCCGCGGGGATGCCCACCAGCAGAGTCAATCCTGTGGATAAGAGTGCCTGCCAGAGGGTAAATCCCAGCGGTTGAAAAACCCTTTCCCAGTCGATGGTCGCTTCGCTGATGCCCTTCCAGGATTCCCAGAAGACACTACCCATCGGGTAGAAATAGAACACCAGCAGAAAGATCGCCGGCGCCAGCCACAGAAGGCCTGTCCGGGCGATCTCTCTGCGTTTTTTCCGGTCGGACAGAAATCCGTCTTGTCTGTCAGGGACGGAAACCGTCGAGGTACGGGTCACCGGATGACCACTTTTTCCCAGTCGCTGGTCCATTCTTCACGATATTTTGCAATATCCTGTGGATCGATGCTGGCCGGTTTTTCAGGGATCTGATTGAATTTTACGAATTCCTCCGGCAGGGTGGCATTCTTGTTGGCCGGGAAGACGAACATTTGCAGGGGAATATCATTCTGGAAGGGGGTATCCAGCATGAAATCGATGAATTTTTCCGCGAGCTCGCGTTTGTTCGTGCCTTTTAAGATGCCCACAAACTCGATCTGCCGGAAGCACATGTTCGGGCCAACCAAGGAAGCTGTCGGTGCGTCTGCCGGTTTGGGATCGGCATACACAACCTCAACCGCCGGGCTGGTGCCGTAAGACAATACCATGGGGCGAGGGCCTTTTCCGCTGGAACCACTGAAATGTGTATAATACGCGGCTTCCCAGTCATTGACCACCAGTAAATCATTGTTCTTCAATGATTTCCAGAAATCCAGATAAGTATCCACGCCAAATTCACTGATCGTTGCCAGCATGAATGCCAATCCGGGGGAACTGGTAGCCGGATTTTCTATAACCAGCAGCCCTTTATATTCCGGTTTTGTCAGATCCAGCAGAGATTGCGGTGGAGTCAGATTCTTTTCCTTGAAGTAGGCTTTATCATAGTTGATGCAGACATCTCCGTAATCCACAGGCGTGAGCAGATTATCCTTCGAAAGCTTCAGAGAATCGGGGATATTAACCAGTTGGGGGGATTGATAGCTTTCCAGGATATCACCGGTTTCGGCACGCGAGAAAAATGTATTATCCACTCCGTAAATTACATCCGCCAGCGGAGCATTTTTTGAGATGATAGCCCGATTAACCGTTGCACCGGTATCTCCACCTTTGATAAAACTCAGCTTAACATTGTTCTCTTTCTCGAATGCAGCGATCACTCCTTCACTGGCTGAGAAGGAATCGTGGGTCAGGATGGTGAGTGTCTGTGGTTCCCCGGCAGTTTCAGCCGAACCTTGAGTAGTCGGGGAGGTGGTGGCAGTCGAGGCAGATTGTGTAATGGGAACGGTTGGTTCGGTTGTCACTGTCGAAGTGGCGGACACGGTCGGGGTGCAGGCCGAAAGTGCAAGCAGCATGGCGCCGGTAAGCGAAATCAGGATTTTCTTCATAGCGTTCTCCTCAATAAGTTGCCCGGGTTTAATGCCGGGTATGAATACAAATGAGCGTTCCGCGGGAAATGGAAACCCGCGCGCGATCGGTCGTCATCACATTACTGATGCCCCGTGTTCGATCCGGGAAGAGTTTTTCATAGACCAGCGGGTATTTCAGGTCTTCGGTTTTTACATCGTAAACCGGGCCGTTCAACGGCAACAAGGAGACAATATCTCCCGCCGAACCCGTGATCAATGCGGAATCGCGAATAAGAAAGACCTCTTCAACACCATCATCCAGACGAATGGAACAAGGGACAAGATCCACACGATCCAGAAGGAAGATATTCCCCAGTATCTGGTCAAGACGCCCGCCAAGTGCAGCCACAATTACGATTTCGGTGCACCCGAGTGAAAGAGCATGATCCATGGCCAATTGCAGGTCGGTTTCATTTTTATCTTTTGAAAACCGAATCACCTGACCGCCAAGTTCCTTCACCGTTCTGACCTGCTCCGGAGTGACCGAATCCAGATCGCCGATCAGAAATGACGGCGAGAGATCCAATTCGATCAGATGATGGAGACCGCCATCTGCGGCGATGAGAAGATCATCCGGACGGAGAATCGACCGCAGCCGGTCTCTGTCTTTAATCTCTCCGTTGGCAAATATTACCGCCCGTTCTGGCATAAAAACACCCTCCGCCGGTGGGAGGGTGCTGGTTTCACGTTCTTCGTCCTCCCTACGCCGGCATTACCCGGATCAGGTTCAGCGGGTCGAAGACTTCCATCTTCCTCTCAGCCTCGAAATTCAGGCTCCCCGTAAATCTATGTACAAGTAGTTTACCGCATTTTCGGGTATTTTTCAAACCAGTCGATAAGCTCGAGAAATTTCCGCTTTTCTCAAAAAGGAATACGGCCGCGCGATTATTTCGGTTTAAATACTCCATCGGGATTTACACCGACCATCCCCGCTTTGTAGGAGAGTTCATCCATTTTGTTCAATTGTGGGACAATCTGGCGGGGAACAAGCGGGATTTTCCGTCTGTGTTTCAAGATTTGCTCGATCACATCAGCGCCACTGTCCTGTGATACCCAGTTAACGTGATCCAGACGCGACAAATCGAGTGGAAGCGCATAATAGCGCAAAGATTTCACGCCATCCAGATTGAAATAGTCTTCGAAATAAGACATGGCCAGTTCCCGTAGACTACGAAATACCGGTTCGCGCAACCGCAGGCCGTTAAAATTGGATTTGGCCACCGATCCCCACAGCCCATTCACCCGATACACGGCCAGTACATGGTCATCATCCAGCCCATCATCTGATTGGAGATCGACAATCACGGGTGGATAGCCCAGTACGCGTAATCCAAGTGCGGCAAACAATCCGCCATCCAGACAATGCGCCATGCGATCTTTGACCACATTCACAGGACAGCGATTGCGATCTTCCGGGCTGTAGGGAGTGGCATCCAGGTATGACTGCACATCGAATGGCGAACGAAATGCGTTGAATACCCCGGCGATTTCAGTCGGCAAAGTGTATGTAGCCATTTTAAATTCCTGAGAGAAATGGGATTTTCTTTTCGTATTATATCGTGAGTTAAGTTATCATATTTACGGTTATTCATATTCAATGTGTATGAGGCTGGTATGATCCTGAAAATAATTCAAGTGGGGATTGGCGGGCTGTTACTCGTTACCGGGAAAAAATTGTACTGGCTGGTCGTCGGACTTTGCGGAGCGGTCACCGGCCTGTTCGTCTCGGAATTCTTTTTCCATCCGGAAGGACTGGCTGCCCGGATTTTGGTCGCCGTGGGAATTGGCGCCGCTTTTGCGGTTCTGGCGTTGATTTTACAGCGAATCATGATCAGCATTGCCGGTTTCATTGCCGGCGGATACCTGGGAATCACTCTGATCGACACCCTGCAACTTGTGGAGCCGAATTGGAATTGGGTGGCCTTTCTGCTGGGCGGTTTGATCGGCCTGCTGGTCGTTCAAATGTTATTCGACCTGTCTCTGGTGATCATCTCCAGTTTCGCGGGTGCCACGATTATCCTCAAAACCATAGGACTGGAAGGACCGAATGGATTGATCATTCTGCTTGTCCTGATCCTGGCTGGAATTGTCATTCAGTCTGTGCAGGGACGATCCAAACCACCTATCACTCCCCCGGCTGTTAAGTAGAACATGGATACCCCTCTTCCTACCCAGATCACATTTTCGGCGTTTAATCTGCAAACGCTGACGATTCTCGCTAGCTTTTTCGGCGCGGCGGCTCTGATCTCGATCTTTGGCGGGATGTTTGCCCGGCGCATGGTTTCTTTAAGCCGTCTGGCACCCGAAAAACGCCGGCCATCCCTGGAACGCACAAGAACATTGAAATCCTTGCTGTCCAGCGGCATCACGTTCATGGCGTTCTTTCTGGCCTGTATCGCTTCGCTGGCATTGTTCATCCCCATTTCGACCCTGATCTGGATACTGGGACTTTTCAGTGCAGCCTTTGGGTTTGGCGCCAAACCTTTTGTCAGCGATCTGCTGGCAGGAATCGGTTTTATTTTCAATGTGACCTTCGATATTGGAGAAAAGGTGGAATTCTTCCTGCCGCCCGAGAACATTCAGGGTGTGGTGGAAGAGATCAACCTGACCACTACACTCGTTCGCTCTTCGACCGGTGAGATGTACACCCTGCCTAATGGCGAGATCCGCATCGTGCGCAATTTCAGCCGTGGTAAGTTTTCCAACGCCAACTTTAGCCTGTTTGTAACACCGCAGGATGTGGGCAGAGCGACCGAGGTATTGAAGTCACTGTGCAATGAAATTTTCACGGAAGTGAATGATCTTCTGGAACCGTATCAGGTGGTCGGTTCCACAAATCTGACAGGGAGCAAGGTGGAGATCATCATTGTGGCTAAAGCGGCCTTTGGAAAGGCGGCGGAACTCCGCCTTACGTTAATGGACCGCATTCAAGAGCGGCTAAGACTTGAAAATATCGAACTCGCCGGATGAAGCATTCGTCAAATCTATTAATCAAGGATGAGATCGGAAATAGATAGACTGGGAGAATTCCATATGCCACATTCTGCCGATAGATCCTCGTACTACCTTCTGGGCAAATACAAAATCCAGGATCGGATTGGCACGGGTGGGATGGCCGAAGTGTATCGCGGCTTCCACGAAAAGTTAAACCGCACTGTGGCGGTAAAAATTTTGCACCCGTCATTGACAAATGATCCGAAATTTACCGCCCGTTTCGAACGCGAAGCCCGCCTGGCGGCCAATTTACGTCATCCCGGAATCGTTCAGGTCTATGATTTCGACATGCAGGGGGATCTGTATTTTTTAATCATGGAGTATATCAACGGGGGAAGCCTGAAGAAACATCTGGAAGACCTGAGCTCGTTGAATGAATTTATGCCGCTGAAAGAGGTGTCCCGGGCAGTCAGGCAGATTGCCAACGCTCTCGACTACGCGCATGACCAGGGTATGCTTCACCGCGATCTGAAACCGGCTAACATACTGATCGATGATTCGGGCAATACCTATCTTTCGGATTTCGGTATCGCCCGGTTGGTCGACAGTTCCGAGATCACGCGCAGTGGATCGATTCTGGGAACGCCGGCCTACATGTCGCCTGAACAATGCGAAGGTAAATCGCTGACGCCTGCCAGCGATCTGTACTCTTTGGGCATTGTGATCTTCGAGATGATCTCAGGGCATGTACCTTTCAATGCAGAATCTTCCCTGGCCATCCTCCAGATGCATATCCATGAAGAAATCCCCACACTCGAAGGCACCCGAACCGGTCTGCCATCCGGTCTTGACCAGTTTCTAAAGAAAGCCCTTGCCAAAAAACCGGAAGACCGTTTTCAGTCAGCCCTGGAAATGGCCAGGGTATTCGCCACTCTGGTACCGGATTTTTCAGATACCATTCAGGCAGATACCCGGACAGGTGTAGTCGATAAACCATCCGCCGGTAAAAATCGCCAATCAGCACTAGAGTCAGGGAAAAACCGGCCAACCGGTTGGCTGGTAGCCATTGGGATCATTGCCGTCTTGCTGATCTCCGCCGTGGTCATGGTTTGGATCGCCCGCCAGTCCAATCTGGCCGCCGCTCGGCAATGTACGACGGTGGACAGCTGCGAAACCGCGGCAGTTGGTTTTGCCAGAGAGAACAAACCTGTGCTGGCAATCGAGACGTACCTGAAAGCGATCTCTCTTGTTCCATCTATCGAACAGACAGCTCATGCGAAATTAAAATGTGATCTGGCAGATCTGTATGTGAAAACAGAAAAACCGGTCGAAGCAAGAAAAGCTTACCGGGAGTGTATCGCCTGGACGCACGATGTAGAAGATCAATCGGCACTTCGAGATTATGCCCAGAAAAAATTGAAAAATCTGAAATAAACTCTCCCTGGCCAGCTATTGACTTATCCTTATGGTTATATTAAAACTCATATCCGATAAAGGCATACGCTATAATTGCGAAAATTCTTAAAAACACAATTGCCATCCAATTGAGGGAAAATTGTTCAATAGACCACCCGTGAATCCTTCAAGATTTGCAGTTATTTGTCTGGTTGTCCTGGTTCTCACCATCGCCGCTTCATTTTCATTACCCACAAACGTAAGCGCCCAGAACCAGAACAAGATTATTGTCACCATTTTCTGGGGAGATGGTTGCCCCCACTGTGCATTAGAAATACCGTATCTTCTACGGTTGAAAAATCAGTACCCGAATCTAGAGATTCGGGCTTATGAACTTTATTATGTGGAAAGCAATCTGCCTATCTGGGAAAAGATGGCAAAGGCTTACGGTTTTGAAGCGACAGGAGTGCCGACCACCTTCATCGGTGATAAATACTGGGTCGGGTATTCAGATGGCGTCGAAGCAGAAATATCAGCAACAGTCAAAGCCTGCGCATCAGATGGGTGCAAGGATGCGGCGGAAGGGATTCTGACCGCCGAAGAACTCGCGCAGGCAAAACCACTGCCGAAAGACACTGCTGAGACTACAGCAGCGACATCATCGGTTGAAAATACTCCGGTTCCCGTAAATGCCGGATCACCGGAAGCAGTATCCGGAACGGATGTCATCAATGTTCCCTTAATTGGTGCCGTCGATTTGCAGAATCAACCGCTTGTTATTGCCACTCTACTGATTGGTTTTGTCGATGGGGTGAATCCATGCTCTATTTGGGCTTTAACCATGTTGCTGGCCATAACCCTGCATACCGGTTCGCGAAAAAAGGTCCTGATCATCGGACTGGTGTTTATCACCGTTACGGCAGCTGTTTATGCCATGTTCATCATGGGTATTTTTACCGCGATCAAACTGCTCAGCTTCACCGGCTGGTTCCAGGTAGTAGTGGCTCTGGTTGCCCTGTTCTTTTCGATAGTCAACATCAAGGATTACTTCTGGTACAAAGAAGGCATCTCCTTCACCATAGCTGATGAGAAAAAACCGGGCATCTACCGGAGTATGCGTCGCGTGCTGGATGCCGGGGATTCCTTCTGGGGATTGGTGGGAGCGACAATTGTTCTGGCAGCCGGAGTATCGCTGGTGGAGTTTTCTTGTACGGCCGGTTTCCCGGTGATCTGGTCTAATTTAATTTCCGCTCAGAAGGTCACTCCGCTGATCTTCGGTCTGCTGCTCCTGCTCTATATGGTCATCTACCAGTTGGATGAACTGGGTATCTTCCTGGTTGCCGTGGTCACATTGAAATCCTCGAAGATGGAAGAGAAACACGGCCGCATCTTGAAATTGATCGGTGGAACGTTGATGCTGGCGCTGGCCATTGCGATGCTGGTGAACCCGCATATCATGACTTCCCTTTCCAGTTCATTGATCGTATTCGGCAGTGCCCTGGCCGCTACATTGCTGATCTTACTGCTGCACCGCCGGGTACTTCCCGCGATGGGAATTTACATCGGCACGGAAATGAACGAAGGCCGGAAATCCCGGAAACACCGCAAAAAATAACCATGAAACCGGAAGCCTGCCAGCTTCCAGTTTTCCTTAATCCCCGGAAAATGGAATGAGCTGCACCAGTGGAAGGAGGCGGGAAATATCCGCTTTCCGGCAATCTGCGGTTGCCAGTTGCAGACAGACCGCCCCGGCCATGGCCGTTCCCAGTTTAAGCCCTTCTTCTATGGGCCAGCCTGCAGAAAGCGCGGCTGCCAGTCCGGCCAGCATACCGTCTCCGGCGCCGGCCGTGGAAACCACCTCCACCGGTAGAACCGGTATGCGGTAGCAAACATCTGGAAGGATGGCCAGTGAACCCTCATCACCCAGTGTGATGACCAGCGAACATCCATATTGCCGCTGAATGTCTTTTCCGGCGGCATAGATATCGCGCAATGTATGCAGTGAGGTGCCTGCCAGTTCTTCCAATTCGGCTCGATTCGGTTTGATGAACTCCGGTCTGGACCGCAGACCGGCCAACAACGAAGACCCGCTGGCATCCAGCACGGAAGGTATACCGCTTTCATGGGCTTTGGAAATGATCCGTGAATACAACTCGGCGGGAACATTCTCCGGCAGCGTTCCACCCACAATGACACAGTTTGCCTGCGTCAGGGCTTTCGAAAAACGCGCTTCCAGGTCAATAATGTGTTCCGGTTTCACGATCAGGGTGGGCACGGCAAAGGTGGACTGACCGCTGCCGTCTTCCATTACAAGGATGGTGTGCACCCTGGTTTCCCCTTCCACCCAGGTGAAATCTGTCCGCGCGCCGCGGTCGATCAGCATCTGCTCCATTTGTTTTCCGGAAACTCCGGCGGCAAAACCCAGCACCAGACTGGGAATGCCATACTCTCCCAGAATCCAGGAGGCATCCGCCGCTTTCCCACCCATCCCCAGTGCAAACCGGCTGGCCCGGATGGTCTTATTCAGCGCAAATTCAGGGATGACCAGCGTCCGGTCGATGCAGGTATTGGGATTGACAGAGAGGATCATCTGGATCAGGTCGGATTCTCTGTCTTAAAGGAGGCTATGGCATCGGCGCAGGCTTTCGACATGGTGGAAGCCGGATCGACATTGGGAGGAAACAGGCTGCGTGCCTGCAGGATGATACGGGCATTTCGATCCAGCCGTTCTGTCACGTCGAAGCCTGTCTCGAGATCGTGCGCCAGAACAAACAAACCGTGATAGACAGCCATCACGGCGGCGGCTGTGGTCTTGATCCGGGTTTCCTGACCGGCAAATTCGGCGAGCAAATATTCCGCCAGCTTTCCCGAATGGGCGGTCGCGTACCGGCAAACCTTAATCTCGCCGTACTTCTGGGTTGCTTCCACCACCGGCGGCATGGGAATGTTCGCCGCGCAAAAAACCATGATATTCTGGGCATGGCCGTGTACTACGGCGCCCGATTCAGGAAATGCTTTCAGCAGGGTGTAATGCACTTTGGCTTCACGTGAGATTTCCCCTTCACCTTCCAGCTTGGTGCCATCCATTGTGGTAACCAGCACCTGTTCCGGACGCAAATGCCATTGATGCTTGCTGCCGGCATAACGCGGAGTAATGCACACATGTTCACCCGCCCGCGCGGAGATATTTCCTCCGGCGGTATCCGTCAGCTTGCGATCAAACATCAATCTGCCGAGTTCGGCAATGCGTTCGCGGGTTTCGGCGTACATGATCGGCATGCTACGGCTCCTGATACAGAATGGGATCGTGGGATTCCCGGTTATCATCCAGTTTTGTGATCATCGCCACCCGGTCGGCATGTCGGCCGCCTTCAAACTCTGCCGCCAGGAACTGATCGACGATCATGCAGGCCAGACCTTCACCCACCACGCGGGCGCCCATGGCCAGCATATTGGCATCATTATGCTGCCGGGAAAGCACCGCCGTGTACGGTTCGCTGGCCAGTACGCAGCGTACTCCATGGATCTTATTGGCCGAGATGGAAATTCCAGCTCCTGTGCCGCAGATCACCACGCCGTATTTCACCCGCCCGGATACAACCGCCCGGGCAACCTTTTCACCGTAGATCGGGTAATCCGTGCGTTCCGGTGAATTAGTACCCATATCTTCCACCTGATGGCCCGAATCGATCAGGTGTTTTTTCACAATTTCCTTCAGGGCGAAAGCAGCATGGTCACTGCCGATGGCGATTTTCATCACTCATTCTCCTGTTTGGTAATAACCTGTAATGAAATAACTTCGGGGGTTAATCATACACCGATTTGATGGCGGCAGGCTGCACAGGCAAGTGCATATCCAGAGTATCAGACTGTGCAGATCACTTCTTTTTGATCTCAAATCCCAACCGCCGCAGGAAATCAGGGTCATCGCGCCACCCCCTGGCCACCTTGACACGCAATTCCAGGAAAATGGAACGTTCACCCATTTTCTCCATTTCCAGGCGAGCGCTGGTGCCAATGCGCTTGAGCATCTCCGCTTTCTGCCCGATGACAATGCCTTTTTGTGACTCGCGTTCCACAAAGAGCGTGGCGGCCACATACGTCTTGCCATCTTCCCGCTCTTTGAATTCATCGATCCGCACGGCAATGGCATGGGGCACTTCCTCGCGCAGGTGTTTCAACGCAGCTTCGCGTATCAGATCGGCGACAATCTCGCGCTCATACAGGTCCGTAATTTCATCTTCGGCAAAATAGGAGGGATGAACCGGCAGCATCTCTTTCAATGTCTCCAGTAATCCTTCTACGCCCTCGCCAGTTTCCGCGGAAACCATCATTGGATTGGCCGCCGGAAGCAAAGCATGATAGCATTCAACTGCGGTCGCCCGGTACTCGTCCGCAACACGATCGATCTTGTTAACGATCAAGATCAGCTTTTTCCGTCTGCCCAACTGTCCCAGCAGATCACGCGACTGCAGGTCATCTCCGGATGGTTCCGCAGAGCCATCCACCACCCAGGCAACCACATCCACGTCTGCAATGGTCTCTTCGGCCATCAGATTTAACGCTTCTCCCAGTTTATGGTGCTGCAAATGGATTCCCGGAGCATCGACAAAGATCATTTGCGCGTCTGGCAGGGTGAGTATTCCCAGCTGGCGTCGGCGGGTGGTCTGCGGTTTAGGGGATACGGCGGCAATTTTCTGCCCCAGCAGCGTGTTGATCAACGTGGATTTACCCACATTCGGCCGTCCGGCCAGCGCAATATACCCTGCACGATAGGATTGAGGTGTTTCTCTCATTTTCTCTTTATGATTCTTTCATTTGAATTTCACGAAACTGTTAGATCAGCGTAGGTTAATCGTAGGTTTATCGTCAAGCTTCCACTAAACAGGGTTGGTATAGTAATGTCAAAGGGCGACTTCTCTTCTTCTTCTCCTCCTTATGTACGTGCCGGGGTCGGCGTCCCCGGCACGTACCGATTCTATCACTCGAAATGTTCTCCTCATCGTGGGTTTATAATATTCCTTATTCGAAAGTGCATTTTTAATTCATATTTGCCCTCTGGAGGATCCACATGACTGATAAACGTCCGGTTTTTCCCATTGACATTGCCGGTGTCCACCGCGATCTGCCTCTTTTTGAAGTGAAACCCGGTTTGCGGATTGCCATTCTTAATATTCTGGGCGACACCGAACTCGTGCAGGCCTGCGCGCGGGAACTGGCTAGAAAACTGTCGTCTGTCAGTTATGACATCCTGGTCACAGCGGAATCAAAGAGTATACCCCTGGCCTACTCTCTCTCGATTGAGACAGGAAAGACCTATGTGGTTCTGCGCAAGAGCTATAAACCCTACATGGGAAAGGCTCTCTCCGCGGAAACCCTCTCCATCACAACCGGCCAGCCGCAGACTCTGTATCTGGATGAAAAAGACCTCCACCTGTTGGATGGGAAAACGGTCGTGGTCGTGGACGATGTGATCAGCACCGGATCGACATTGCAGGGCATGAGACTGCTTATGGATAAGGCCAACGCGAAGATCGGCGCGGAGGCGGCCATTTTAACCGAAGGGGAACGGGCAAAATGGGGAACCATCATCTCTCTGGGTCACCTGCCCATCTTCACCGATTGAACAATCTCAAATCTTCAAGCTCCTGCCGTCAATGACTGGCAGGAGCTTTTTATTGTTCCATTTCAACCGTTCCTGACCGGCAGGATTGATCCTGATATTCATCGACCAGCTTTTTCTTCTGCCGGTGGTCATAGGTCTTCAGTCTTCTTTCACGTTTTAATGCGGCAGATAAGCTCTCCACCGTCTCCACGTAAACCAGACGGACCGGTCTGCGCTGGCTGGTGTAACGCGCCCCCCGTCCGGCATTGTGCACCTTTACCCGCCGGTCAGGATCTGTACTCCAGCCGGTGTAGTACGTTCCATCGACACATTCCACCATATAACAATAGAAAGGCATAACCGCCTCTAAGGTTTCTTTTTCGGTAAACCCATACCGAATAGCTTTTTCCACATCCCTTCAGATTTCACTTCGAGCTGCGCATCCTGCGCTTCCCAATCACCGGTAACACGCCGGGACATCCATTTACCATGCTCATCCAGTGTCTTCTGAATAGATACCGTCAGGCTGTCCAAATCATCACGGCGGATGCCGTCTTCCAGAATGTCGATCTGCTCTCGCATCATATCCAGCAGGTGCAGCATGGAGTCTTTGTGTGCGTCGATTTCGAATGTGGCGGATTTGCCAGATGTAAATTCATATAGCAGCTTCGACATCTGCCAGAACTGCGTCCCGGTGACCTTCCGGGCGTCCATCCAGCCTGACTGACTGGATAATCCCTGAATGTAGAGAAGTGCAAGCAGACGCGGGAACAATTGCGACTGTGAGATCAGCCCGTCAGCTTCCAGCGCATCGGCGAACATAGGAGAGACTCCGAGCAGCGCAGCCAGATCCAGCACCTGCTGAACCGCCTCTTCTCGAACACCTTTAGGCGTAGAAATGATCATGATCCCGTTATCGAATAGATCGGCGGATTCTTCCTCAGTATTCAAATGGTTGCCGTTGATGCTGATACTGGCGTTGACGATACTGCATTTTCGTGAGGGATCGGTTTCCGCCCACTCGCAGGCTTGCCGATGAAGTGAAGCCAGGTTGACCAGTACCGCTCCCTGTTTCATGTGACCGCAGATGTCATCCATCCAGCCGGTCACATCGACCGGCAGCGAATTCAAGAGCACAATATCCGCGTTTCCCACAGCGGAAGGCAGGCGTGATTCGGTTTTATCCACAGCCTTTACCTCGAGCGCGGTCTTCAGGTGATCTGGATTTATATCAAAACCGGTGCATTGCGTCGAACTGGAACGCTTTTTTAACGCCAAACCAATTGAAAGACCGGTTCGGTCAAGGCCAATAATGGTGATTTGCATGCTCATGGCATCACCCCACAAATAATTGGAATAATCCGCGGATAATGGGGGTCATGATCAGGCTGATCAGATTGATCCCCAGGTATGGCAGGGCAAAGACAATGACCAGCAACACAAGCGGGCCATACGGACGAATGCGCTCAAAGGTCGGCAGGGCGCTGGCCGGCAGGAGATATTCCAGCACCTTTTCGCCATCCAGCGGAGAAACCGGGATCAGGTTGAAGATCATCAGCGAAAGATTGATTACGATGAACTCAAGTAAGAAATAGAACGGCGTGGGGAGGATCGCTCCCTGCGCACCGGTGTACTGAACCAGACCAAAGCGTAACGGCATGGCCGCCAGAAAAGCCAGCACAAGGTTCGCCAGCGGACCGGCCAGTGACACCCACATCACCGCCGACCGGGACCGCTGCCTGAGCACATAGGGATTAATGGGGACCGGTTTTGCCCAGCCGAACCCGGCTACCAGCAAAAGTAGAGAACCCATCACATCTAGATGTGCCAGTGGATTCAACGTCAGCCGGCCGTTCATCCGCGGAGTATTGTCACCGAAGGCATTCGCCACGAAAGCATGTGAAAATTCGTGACCGGTGAATGCAATTACAAGAATGATAATTCTAGAGGTCAGCGACGCCAGAGTCAGATTGAACATAGCCGGTTCAAAGATTATAACATGCAGGGTAGAGTATAATTTTTAGCGTGCTCCCTGAGATCGCCCTGGAAGATATCGTCCGGCTTCGGAAACCACATCCATGCGGCAGCTATGAGTGGAAAGTCGTCCGTCTGGGTGCGGATATTGGATTGGAATGTAATACCTGCCACAGAAAGATCATTCTTCCCCGCAGGGAACTGGCCCGCAGATTAAAAAAACATATTCCAAAAGAATCTAATGCAAACACTACAACCTGATACTCCTCATATAGTCTTTCTATTTTCAGATACAGGTGGCGGTCATCGCAGCGCTTCAGAAGCCATTATTGAAGCCATTGACCTTGAATTTCCCAACCGAATGACGTTTGAGATGGTAGACCTTTTCCGTGAGTATGCCCCGCCGCCGTTGAACAAAGCTCCGGAAATTTACCCTCCGCTATCTCGCCTGCCTTCCGCATGGGGATTTGGTTACCGGCAGACGAACAGCCCGCGCCGCATTCGTAATATCAATAATATGGCCTGGCCGTATATCCGGCGGTCCATCTACCGCCTGATGGAAGAACATCCCTGTGATTTGATCGTGAGTGTTCATCCTC
The DNA here is from genome assembly GCA_012798535.1 of Leptolinea sp. Taxonomy (GTDB): domain Bacteria; phylum Chloroflexota; class Anaerolineae; order Anaerolineales; family Anaerolineaceae; genus Leptolinea. Next base: position 8,688 of record JAAZMZ010000049.1, on the reverse strand, counting down.
TGATGAATACTCCAGTGCTCAGGACCTTCAAGAAACGAAAATATCCGTTCATCACCGTGGTGACGGATATGGTTTCGACTCATGCCGCCTGGTTTGACAGCCGGGCAGATCTGGTCATCGTACCAACGGAAGCTGCCCGTCAGAATGGCATTCTGTGCGGAGTACCTCCGGAAAAAATACGGGTTATCGGACTGCCTGTGGCAGATCGGTTTTGCCAGAAAAAAGAAGAACCCATGGAAATCCGCGCCCGGTTGGGATGGCCGCAGGACCTTCCGGTCATTCTTCTGGTAGGCGGCGGCGAAGGCATGGGCCCTCTTGAACGCACAGCCCATGCCATCAACAGCGCCGGCTTGCAGGTTGCCCTTGTGGTGATCACCGGTAGGAACCGGGAATTGAAATCACGGCTGGAGCAATATGAGTGGAAAATTCCGGCAACGATATACGGATTTGTGCGCACTATGCCCGAGTTTATGCAGGCGGCCAATGTGCTGGTAACCAAAGCCGGACCCGGGACTATCAGTGAAGCGTGTATATCCGGCCTGCCTATCATTCTCTACAGCAAAATGCCCGGACAGGAAGACGGCAATGTAGATTACGTGGTCAATGAAGGAGCCGGTGTATGGGCGCCCGAACCGGAACAGGTTGTGGAAACTCTCCAGTCCTGGATTAACGCGCCAGAACTGCGCTGGCAGGCGGCTTCCGCCTGCCGACGAATTGCCCGGCCGCAGGCTTCCCGTGAAATTGCCCGCATTCTGGCAGAATATGTGGGCGTAAAGAAAACGGAATAGGACGGCTACAGTTGCCGATAATGGATGCCCATAACTTCGAGTTTTTCAGCCGCAGTCCGGAACAAACCCGCCGGCTGGGTTCCCGGATTGGCAGTCTGCTGAACCGCGGGGATCTAATCTGCCTGCGTGGAGACCTGGGCGCGGGAAAAACCACCCTGATTCAGGGTATTGCCCGCGGATGGGAATCCGTCGATCCGGTTTCCAGCCCGACCTTTGTCATCGTAAATGAGTACCACCGCAAGAATGGCGAAATCCTGTTTCACATGGATGCCTACCGCCTGCAGGACGCGGCGGAAGCCATCGATCTTGATCTCGACCGCATGCTGGAATATGGCGCGTTATTGATCGAATGGGCGGAACGCATAAAATCCGCCCTGCCTAAGAACGCTCTATGGATAGATATGCAATGGCAGGGAGATGAACAGCGTGGATTACTCTTCACAGCGCATGGAGAACGCAGCCAGGCCTTGATGGATCAATTTAAAATGAAAGTGGTTGGAGCTTAATATGCTGCTGGCTGTAGACACTTCCACTCAAACGCTAGGGCTGGCGCTTTACGATGGCAGTCGTGTTCCGGCGGAAAGCATCTGGCAGAGCCGCGCCCGGCACACCGTGGAACTGGCACCCGCTGTTGATCGCATGTTAAAACAAACCGGCCTTACCCCGGTTGACCTGACCGGACTGGTAGTTGCCACCGGGCCCGGTTCTTTTACCAGCCTGCGGGTCGGGATTGCCTTTATTAAAGGTCTGGCTCTGGGTTTAAAAATCCCCACAGCTGGTGTTCCCTCTCTGGACATGCTGACGGCAGCATACCCGCCGGCAGAACAACCGCTGGCAGCCGTCCTGCCCGCCGGGCGTAACCGTCTGGCAGTTTGCTGGTATCGTTATGAGGAACAGGGTTGGAAATTCACCGGTGAAATGAAAGTGCAAACGGCTCAGGATTTAACCGATGAGATTCATCAGCCTTCAATCATCTGCGGCGAACTATCGGCGGATGAGCGCCAGACACTGGCCCGCAAGTGGAAGAACATCCATCTCGCCACCCCCGCCCAGGGTTCACGCCGGCCGGCCATGCTGGCGGAACTGGGATGGAAAAGGCTCGAATTCGGTCAGGCGGATGATCCGATCAGCCTGGCGCCCATTTACCTGCATATTAATGAGGTGATCCCGTCGTGACTCCTCTGCCGGATGTTTTCGTCATTCGTCCCATGGAAATGGATGACCTCCCGCAGGTATATCGCATCGAGCTGGATTCATTCACCCTTCCCTGGCCATTCAATTCCTATGTCTATGAATTGACCAACAGCCAGGTATCCCGCTGTTTCGTCGCCGCCACCGCTGATTCCACCGATCGAAAGAAGATCCTCGGGATGATCGTGATTTATCTGATCGAAGATGAAGCACACATCGCCACTTTTGCCGTGGCACCGGAATCTCGCCACCAGGGGATTGGCTGGCGCTTGCTGCTACATTCACTGCGGGAGACCTGCAAGGAAGGCGCCACCTATGCTTTTCTGGAGGTGCGTGCCGGGAATCTGAACGCTATTGATCTCTATAAAAAATTCGGATTTGAATCTGTGGGAACCCGAAAAGCCTACTATGCCGACAACCATGAAGATGCCATTCTGATGAACCTGAACGGCCTGACGATGGCGAATCTGGCGGCTATTGAAGCTCGATTTCTCACATCGGATTCAAAGCAATCCTCTGGAGGTTCTCATGACGCCTGAAGAGACTCTCGCTCAAATCGCCCGCCAGATATCCATCTGCCAGCAGTGCGATCTGCATTTCAGCCGCAAGCTGTCCGTACCCGGTGAAGGACCCTCCAATGCTCAGATCATGTGCATTGGGGAAGGACCCGGTTTTTATGAAAATGAACAGGGACGTCCGTTCGTCGGCGCGGCCGGGAAATTCCTTAGCGAACTGCTTGCCAGGGCTGGTTTGACCCGCGAGGAGGTCTTCATTACCAATGTGGTAAAATGCCGTCCGCCGGGGAATCGCGACCCTTTGCCGGAAGAACTGGCGGCCTGCCGGGATTACCTCGAAACCCAGATTGCCACCATCGATCCAAAGATCATTGTCACCCTGGGACGTTTCTCAATGGCCATGTTCTTCCCTCTGGCACGGATCGGCGCGGTTCACGGGCAGTCTTCGAAAGTTGGCGGGCGGTTGATCGTTCCCATGTATCATCCGGCTGCCGCTTTGCACCAACCGGCGTTAAAATCAACCGTGGAACGTGATTTCACCCGCCTGGGAGAAACGATCAAACAGAATGTACCAGCCAGACCGGAAACTATACTGAAGGCGGCTGAACCGGAAGATCCGGCGGAATCAGCCACACAACTCAGTCTCTTTTAATACAGGATAAAAAATGGATTATCAAAAGCAATTGATCGATCGCTTTGATTCAAAATCAGCCAGAATTGGTATTCTCGGTTTGGGCTATGTAGGACTGCCTCTGGCTGTGGTCTTCGCCGAAGCCGGTTTTACGGTTACCGGAATCGAACCCATGCAAAGTAAAGTGGATTCATTGAACAAAGGCGAAAGTTATGTGCTGGACGTTCCCTCGGCAACCGTGGCGAAACTGGTCAAAGCGGGCAAGTTGATCCCCACAACAGATTTTTCGGTCATTAAACAGCTGGATGCCGTCAGCATATGCGTGCCTACACCGCTGCGTAAAACCGGAGATCCGGACCTTTCCTTCATCGTCAGCGCCACGGATGAACTGGCGAAATATGTGCACGCCGGAATGGTCATCGTTCTCGAATCAACCACCTACCCCGGCACCACCCGCGAATTGATACTGCCGCGCCTCAATCAGGAAGCCGGATTGGAAGTGGGCAAGGATGTCTTCCTGGCGTTCTCTCCCGAACGGGTGGATCCCGGCCGTACGGATTTCACCACGATCAACACACCCAAAGTCATGGGCGGCATCACCCCGGCCTGCAGCCGGGTAGCCAGCGCCTGGTATTCCGGTGCGCTGCAGAAAGTGGTGCCGGTTTCCTCCGCCGAAGTGGCGGAAATGGCCAAACTGCTGGAAAACACTTTCCGCATGATCAATATCGGTATGGTCAATGAACTGGCTTTGATCTGCGACCGGCTGGGTATCGACGTCTGGGAAGTGATCGACGCCGCCGCCACGAAACCCTTCGGTTTCATGAAATTCTCCCCCGGCCCCGGTCTGGGCGGCCACTGCATTCCCATCGATCCGCTCTATCTTTCCTGGAAGTTGAAAGCCCTGAACTATACCGCCCGCTTCATCGAGCTGGCATCCGAGATCAACACCGGGATGCCGCGTTTTGTGGTTTCCAAAACTCAGGATGCTCTGAACAACCGCCGGAAAGCCATCAACGGCAGCAAGGTTCTTGTGATGGGCGCCGCTTATAAACCGGATATCGATGATCTGCGCGAATCCCCGGCGCTGGATGTGATCGGCCTGCTGCGGCAGAAAGGCGCGGAAGTCAGCTACCACGATCCGCGCATCACCACCATCAAACACGACGACTGGTCGATGCAGTCTGTTCCTGACCTGATGAAAGCTGTCAGCGAGGCGGATTGCGTGGTGATCGTCACCAACCATACCACTTATGATTACAAAGCTGTATTGAAGAACGCAAAATTAATTGTGGATACCCGCAACGCGTTAGGCGATCTGGGTAAGGATCATCCCAATGTGGTGAGGTTGTAATGAGCCGCTATCTGGTCACCGGCGCGGCCGGTTTCATCGCCTCGCGTGTCAGCCAGTTCCTGATGGACGCGGGACATACGGTGGTCGGGGTGGATAACCTGAATGATGCCTACGATCCACGAATGAAGGATTACCGGCTTCAGCAACTGCTGAAGCAGGAACTCTTCCACTTTGAGAAGATGGATATTTCAGACAAGAATACCGCTCTGGCGCTGGTGGACAAAGGCCCGTATGATGCCGTGTTCAACCTGGCCGCCCGCGCGGGCGTCCGTCAATCTGTGCAAAATCCCTGGGTATATGTGGATACGAATATCACCGGCACGTTGAATATGCTGGAAGTGACCGCCCGGACGGGCACGAGAAAATTCATCCTGGCTTCCACCTCCAGCATCTACGGCGCCAATCCGCCCATTCCCACTCCGGAAACCGCCTCATCCGACCTCCCGCTGCAGCCCTATTCGGCCACCAAGAAGGGCGCCGAAGCGCTCTGTCACAGCTATCATTACCTGAACAATCTGGATGTGACCGTCTTTCGCTACTTCACGGTCTACGGCCCGGCTGCCCGGCCGGATATGGTGATGTTCCGCCTCACCCAGTGGATCGCCGAAGGGCGCGAGGTGCGTGTCAACGGTGACGGCGAACAATCCCGCGGCTTCACCTATCTGGATGATATCGCCCGCGGCACCATCCTTGGCCTGAAGCCGGTTGGTTACGAGATCATCAACCTGGGCGGGCATCAGGTGATCACCATCAATGACTTGATTCACAGGGTGGAAAGCCTGTTGGGCAAGAAAGCCAATATCGTCTATCAGGACCGCCATCCCGCCGATGTGCTGGAAAACTCCGCCAACGTGGATAAAGCCCGCCAGATGCTGGGCTGGCAGCCGCAGGTCTCCCTGGAAGAAGGCATCCCCAACCTGGTGAACTGGTACCTGGCCGAACGAAGTTGGGTGAGCCAGATATTAACTTCATGAACGGCTGGCTGGACCGTTGGCGGCAAGACCACGTGTTGAGCCGGGTGGTAAAAAATTCGGGATACCTGTTCACCAGCAATGTGATCAGCGCGCTGCTCAGTATTCTCACAGCCAACCTGCTGGGTGTGCGCGTTTTTGGCGTGCTGGGCATTGTCATCAGCACGGTATCCAACGTCAACCGGCTGTTGTCGTTTCGCATGGGCGATGTGGTCGTCAAATACATGGGCGACCATGTCGCCAGAGATGAAAAACAGGCCGCCGCGGCCGTCGTGAAGGCCTCCGCTCTGACCGAAGGGATCACCTCGCTGCTGGCCTACGCCGTTCTGGCTGCGCTTGCACCGCTGGCCGCCCGCCACCTGGCAGATGATCCATCCACCCTGCCGCTGTTTCTAATCTACGGGCTGTCCATCCTGTCCAATATCACCACCGAGACCGCCACCGGCGTGCTTCAGGTGGGCGGGCATTACCGCAGTCAGGCGCTGGTCAACCTGGTGCAGAGTGTGGCTACCGCCGCCATCATCGTATATGCCTACTTCTCGCAAACCGGATTGATCACCGTGCTGATCGCCTACCTGGCCGGCAAGATGATCCTGGGACTGGCGCCCATCGTCCTGGCCATCTACTGGCTGCCCAGAATGCTGGGAAACGACTGGATCAAAGCTCCCATGAGCCTGCTCCCGCCGCGCGGTGAATTCATCCGGTTCTCGCTGAGCACCAACTTTAGCAGCACCATCAACATGATCGCACGCGACAGTGAAGTCCTGTGGGTGGGATATTTCTTCTCTCCGCTGGAAGCCGGTTATTTCAAGACCGCGCTGGCCATCATCAATCTGGTGGTCATGCCGATCACCCCCTTTATCAGCACCACCTACCCCGAAATCACCCGCGCCGTGGCGAAACTCAAATGGGCGCGCCTGCGCCGCCTGCTTGGCCGGGTAACCATGATCTCCAGTGCCTGGACGGGTGCCGTGGCCGTCGGTCTGCTGCTGTTCGGCCGCCCGGTGCTCTTTCAAAATTGGGACATCCTGGGACGTACCATGCATATCTACCGGCCGGAATTCCTGCCTGCTTTTCCGGTGCTGATGATCCTGCTGGTCGGCTTCGGTTTTGCCAATATTCTCTTCTGGAACCGCCCGCTGCTGCTGGCACTCGGCAGAGCCGGCGTGCCCCTGCGGGTGGGCTTCTGGGGCATGGTGATCAAGGTTGCCCTGGCATTCCTTTTACTGCCCGCCGCCGGATATTTGACCGAAGCCTGGCTGTTGAGCGGATATTTCGTCTTCACCGTCGGTCTGATCATCTGGCAGGGTTTTCGCACCCTGCAAAAAGCGGAAGCCGCCGCACCCCAACCGGCTGTGTGACCTGATGAAGATCGCCTGTATCACCCCCTCGCGTATTCCATCCGGAACGGCCAACAGTATTCAGGCCGTGAAAGCCAGCCACGCGCTGGCCGCGCTCGGTCACACCGTGCGCATTTTTTTCCCCGGCGGGGAAGCCGTGCGGTGGGAAGACCTGGTGGATGCCTATGAACTTTCCACGCGTTTCGAAATCGCGCCGTTGCTCGCAAATCCGCGATGGAAACGCTATGATTTCATCTGGAAAAGCCTGAGGGAAGCCCGCGCATGGCAGGCCGACCTGATCTACACCTGGCTGCCGCAGACCGCCTGGCTGGCCGGAAAACGCGGCCTGCCGGCCGTGTTGGAATTACACGACCGCCTGACCGGCATGGCCGGTCCGTGGTTCTTTCGCGGGTTCCTCGGATTGAAAACCGAAAAACGCCTGCTGGTGATCACCCGCGCTCTGCAGAAAGCGCTCGAAAAGCAAATCCACGGAACGCTCGACCCGCGGGTGGTGCGCATCGCTCCCAACGGTGTCGATCTGGAACGCTACGACAGCCTGCCGGAAGCGCCGGGCGCGCGCGCCCTGCTCGATCTGCCGCAGAAATTCACCGCGGTGTACACCGGTCATTTTTATGCCGGCCGCGGCATGAACCTGCTGCTGGAACTGGCCGGCCGCCTTCCGGAAATCTCCTTCCTGTGGATCGGAGGTAATCCGGATGATGTGAATGTCTGGCGGTCGAAAGTGGAAGCCGCCGGATTGACAAATGTGATCCTCACCGGACATGTGCCGAAAATGAAGCTGCCCCTTTACCAGGCGGCCGCGGATGTGTTGTTGATGCCCTACGAGAAAGCCATTGCCGGCAGCAGCGGCGGGAATTCCGCCGACATCTGCAGCCCCATGAAAATGTTCGATTATCTGGCATCCGGCCGGGTGATCGTGAGCAGCGAACTGCCGGTGCTGCACGAGGTGTTGAATATCGGCAACGCCATCTTCTGCCCGCCGGTCAATGTGGATTCCTGGGCGAACACCATCCGCGAAATTCAGGCGGATCCGCTACAGGCCCGGCTGCTGGCCATGCAGGCCCGACAGGACGCCGTCCGGTATTCCTGGCTGAACCGGGCGAAAAACGCGCTGGAAGGAATGGAAGAAACCGCCATATGAAACAAAAAGACATCATTCGCTATGGGATCATCTCTCTGGCTTCCGGCCTGCTGATCGGCGCCGTCACCGCGCTGGTCTCGCCGGGAACTTTTCTGAACGGCCTGTGGGGCGCGGCATTGATCGCCGCTATCTCGGTCTTCCTGCTGCTGCTCATCTGGCGGTTTGCCGGGGGCGGCCGTAGCATGGCCGTTCTGCTGACGCTGGCTTACCTTCTGCGGCTGATGGCCGGCGTGAGCCTGTACCTGCTGCTGCCTGCCTACGGATACGATGAACCGACCCAGAACGCGGGCTACATCTTCTATGACGCCGCCCAGCGCGACCGCCAGGCCTGGGAGCTTTCACAGGCGCACCAGGTGATGGAAGCCGCCACCGGCGCGCAGTACGTCACCGACCAGTACGGCGGGCTGCTGGCACTGAGCGCCGGCGTATACGCCGTTTTCAGCCCGGATGCCCACCGCCCGCTGTTGATCGTCTTGCTGGCGGCTTTTGCCGGGGCAGCCGGTGCCGCGTTCCTTTACAAAGCGCTGCGGGAACGTTTCGGGAATACGATTGCCTGGATCGCCGCCTGGGTCTTCGCCCTGTACCCCAACAGTCTGCTGCTGGGCGCGTCGCAGATGCGCGAGCCCTTCCTGTTGAGCCTGACGGCTGCCGCTTTCTGGGCGGTTGCCGCCTGGAAGAAAGAAAACCGCCGGACGGTGCTTGCCGTTCTCGTCCTCAGCCTGGCATTGATGGCCTGGTT
>JAAZMZ010000048.1 GCA_012798535.1 Leptolinea sp. | reverse complement strand
ATTCTCTCAGCGCCTTGATGCGTTTGACAATCATCGGGTGATCGCTCAACGATTCGCCCAGGAGATTCTCCAGTGAATCGTCCTGTTTTTCGATCACCGCCAGGGCGCGCCTCAACTCTTCCGCGGTGTCGATATCTCCGACCTCCAATTGAGCCAGGGCAGAGATCCCCTTGATGACGCTTCCGCAGGCGGCCATTCCAGCGCGGTCGGCGCTGTATTCACAGGCGCGATTCCACCAGCGAAAAGCGAAGGTGAAGATGATGGCGGCGCCGAAAGAGGTGGGCATACCGGCCATACCACCCAGCAGGGTGTTCAACCAGGTATGCCCGAATATGACATGCCCCATTTCGTGCCCGATGACAAACTTCAACTCATCGGCATCCATGATCTGCAACATAGGTCTGTACAGAACAATGGCTTTGGGCGAACCCAGTCCGAAGGTATAGGCGTTCAACTGTCGGCTGGGCACGATGAACACTTCCACAGGTTCGCAGTCCAACGCCTGCCGGCATTCCCGCACCAGCTGTCCGAGTTGATCCAGTCCTTCATTTTCGCCAGCCGGTCCATCCACCGGAACACGTAGTGCCTGCTGCATCAATTCCTGATGGTGCTGCTGGTTGGCCATATAGCTGTAGAGCAGCATGACCGCCATGATGACCGGGATGACGCAAGCCGTCAGGCCGGTGGTCACGATCAAGACTCCCCCTACCAGAAGCAGGGTGATCAGCAGAATGGGTGTTTCGGATGGATGGCGGGATGGCCGGTTCATGATTATTTCAATCCATAATTCAGTATGTCTCTGACCAGTTCCGGGCCGGTGTAGATCAGGCCGGTGTATACCTGAACCAGAGACGCTCCGGCATCGATCTTTTCCTGCGCGTCCTGAGGCTCGATGATTCCACCGCTGGCGATCACCGGCAGTTTTCCCGCGGTGCGCGTGACGACCTTGCGTACCATGGCAGTATTCAAGTCTTTGAGCGGCCGGCCGCTCAAACCGCCGGTTTCATTTGCCAGGCTGGATCGGAGTTGCGGACGTTGCGTGGTGGTATTACTGATAATAACACCATCCATGCCGCAGCTCATAATGACGTCCAGCGCGCCATCCAGCTCTTCGTCGGTCATATCCGGTGCCAGCTTGACCACCATGGGTACTTTTCGCCCGATGGCATGTCCGGCAGTGGCAATCTCGGCACTCAGCGGCTGGAGCAGATCCTGCAGAGCTTTGCGGGATTGAAGTTCACGCAGGCCGGGGGTGTTAGGCGAACTGACATTGATTGCCAGATAATCGGCCAGGGGTGCGAATTTGCGCGTCAGCAGCAGGTAATCATCGATGGCGGATTCGTTGGGGGTGATCTTGTTCTTGCCAATATTCACACCGAGGATGAACCCATTCCCGCGGGCATGTTTGATCTTGCCGGCTAAAAAGTCTGCCCCGTTGTTGGGAAAACCCATCCGGTTGATGACACCTTCATCCTCCACCAGGCGGAAGACTCGCGGCTTGGGGTTGCCCGGTTGGGCTTTGGGCGTGATGGTGCCGACTTCGATATGACCGAAACCCAGTGCGGCAAGTCCGCGCCAGCCCAGCCCGTCTTTATCATAACCGGCGGCCATTCCCACCGGATTGGGGAAATTCAATCCCATACACTCCACGCTCGGGCCATTCTTTCTGGCTCGATACATGGCTCTGACCAATGCCGTGGCAGGCGAAAACCACCCGGCCATCTGAAGCATCCAAATGGTGGTGTGGTGGGCCTGTTCCGGCGTCAGCTTATAAATAAGCGGCCGAAACGTTTTATACATTTTTCACTTTCCCGGTTGTTTTAAGAATTCTCGTACTGCGTTGATTTGATCCACCGAAATTCTCTCGGTGGCTTCCCATTGATCCAGCATAGTGGTGAGCGTCAGGGCGGAATGCAGGTTGAAACCGGCGGTTTGCAGAGCTTCGCGCGCGCCGGATTGCCGGTCGATCAACACAGCAATATCTTCCACCACTAGACCGGCGGCGGTCAGCTTTTCAATGGCCTCGAACTTGCTGCCACCGGTGGTCGCCAGATCGTCGATAACCACCACCCGTTCGCCGGGTTTATAGAAACCTTCAATTTCAGCTTTTGTGCCGTAGCCTTTGGCTTCTTTGCGCGGGTAGATCACCGGCCAGCCAGTTTGCAGGCTGATGGCCGTGGCGATCGGCAGGGCGGCATACGGTAGAGCGGCCAGCCGGTCGAATTTCAATTCTTTGAGAATTGGGATATACGCGGCGGCAGCCTGTGCCAGTAGATCGGGGTGCGAGACCAGCTGCCGCAGATCGATATAAATGGGCGAGGTCAGCCCGGATTTCAACTGGAATTTACCAAATCCGATGCAGCCGTCGTTGATAAGGCCTTCCATCAAGGCTTCTGATACGCGGCGTTTACCGTTGGTCGGCGCGGATGCGGCTGAAGGGCAGCACTGGGCGGCCTGTTTTTGAATTTCGGCCAGTAAATCCAGCGCGGCTTTACGCATATCCGGCGCTTTAGAGATGGCGCGTGAGACCGGAATGAGCAATCCGGATTTATCCGCGCGTAGGCCTTCCTTGAGGGCGGCCGCCAGGTCAGCTCCCTGGGGGCCGACACCCGGTGCGAGGATCCACATCTGCGGGACCAGCTGGCGCACACAGTGTAGGGCTTCCACCTGGGTGGCACCCACCACCAGCCCGATATTGTCGCCGGTGTTCCACTCCTGTGCCAGCAGGGCGACTTTCTCGAACAGGCGCAGTGGTTGATGTTCACCTGCCAGCAGCAGATCCTGCAGATCCACCGCGCCCGGATTGGACGTCTTGCACAGCAGAAAAACGCCGCGGTTAGGATCCTTCAGGAAGGGTTTGATCGAGTCGTATCCTAGATACGGATTCAGGGTGATGCCTCCGCCCTTCAAATTCTCAAACGCGGAGCGGGCGTATGCCTCTGCCGTGGAAGAGATATCTCCGCGTTTACTATCCAGGATAACAGGGATGTCAGCCGGCACCGCAGCTACCACATCCTGTAATGCCTGCCAGCCGTCCGGTCCGAAAGCCTCAAAGAAAGCGGTGTTGGGCTTGTAGGCGGCCGCGATGTCGGATGTGACTTCGATCATGCGCAGGCTGTATTCCCGGGCGGCTTTGGCAGTCGGCTCTGGCAGGTCTCCCGGGCGCGGATCGATCCCCACACATAACAGGGATCCGGTGTTACGGACACGTTCATCCAATTGGGTGAAAAAGGGCTTCATCTCCACCTCTTTTTGCGTTTGATTATACCTTGCCCAGCACCAATGCGAGCAAAGCCATGCGGATGTAAAGGCCGTATTCCATCTGGCGGAAATAGGCTGCCCGTGGATCATCGTCCACTTCCATGGCGATCTCACCGACCCGCGGCAGGGGGTGCATCACGATCATCTCTTCTTTCGCTTTGGCCATAGTGTCGGTTCCGATGATATAACTGCCCTTTACCGCTTCGTAGGAGGCTTCATCGGCGAAACGTTCCTTCTGGATCCGGGTGACATACAGCACATCGGATGTGCCCAGACAGGTATCCAGCGTGGTGAAAGCCTTTTGCGGAATATTCCGGGCTTTCACTTCATTGACCACCTCCTCGGGCATGGGAAGGACGTCCGGCGCCACGTAGTTGATCTTCACATCGAACAGGGTGAGCAGTCGGGCCAGAGAATGGACGGTGCGCCCGTGTTTAAGATCACCCAGCATGGTGACGGTCAGGCCATCGATCCTGCCCATCTCCTGGAAGATGGTAAACAGATCCAGCAGTGCCTGGGTGGGATGCTCACCCACACCGTCACCCGCATTGATCACCGGTTTGCGGGCGTATTTGGCGGCGATGGCCGCGGAACCCACTTCGGGGTGGCGCAGGACGATCACATCGGCATAACATTCCAGCGTACGAATGGTATCCGGCAGGGATTCCCCTTTGGATACGGAGGAGTATTTCACTTCGTTGATCGGAATGACTGACCCGCCCAGCCGTTCCATGGCAGAGGTGAAGGAAGCCGAGGTGCGTGTGGAAGGTTCATAAAAGAGGTTGGCAAGGATTTTTCCTTTGAGCAGGTCAAAGGTGCCGACACGGCGCACCATTCCCTGCATCTCTTTGGCTACCGCGAAGATGTAGTCCAGGTCGGCACGATCGAACTGCTTAACCGAGATGACATCCGTACCGTAGAAGCGGGTCTCCTTGTGGTCGCCGAAGGGTAGGACTGGATTCGGCCGATAAGCAGGTGGTTCATGAGGCGTCATAAATAATCTCCTTTTCAAAGCAGGGTTAGAGGGAAGCAGCTCAAGTTAGGGGCGGGCGGACATTGCGTCCATATCCGGGGGAGGCCAGAACCTGGCCGTCAGAATAAACGGTTTTACCGTGCAGGGTGACCGCCATCACGCGACCGGTCATCTTGTAGCCTTCAAATGGCGACCAGTCGCAACGGGTGTAGGTATGGGCAGCCGAGAACGTCCAGCGGGCAGAGGGATCGATCTCCACATAAGTGTCGGCCTGTTCCGGCAGGTGGAAGATGCGGCGCGGATTGGTCACGCAGCGTAGCAGGATGTCATCCAGAGTCAGGCGGCCTTCTGCAACGGCGGTCAGGTAGAGCGGCAATGCGGATTCTAGCCCCGGGAAACCGGGAGGCGGATTCTCGCCGTCTTTTTCGGCCAGGGTGTGCGGGGCATGATCCGTAGCAAAGCAGTCGATATAGGCCAGGTTGTCCCACAGAGCCTGCACATCGGCGCGTCCGGCCAGGCGCGGGCGCACTTCCGAGCGGCCGGGGCCGATAACCGGGATGTCATCCTGGCTGAGGAACAGATGATGCGGGGTGACCTCGCAGGTCACAGGAATGTCCTTCTGTTTGGCGGCTTTGATCAGCAGGATCTCGCTGCGTAACGAGATGTGGCATAGGTGCACTGGCCGGTTGGTCAACTCGGCCAGAAGAATGGCTGTTGCCAGGGATGGACCTTCGGCGTGCACACACAGTGGCGATGAGGCCGGCCAGTTCTGAAAATGAGCCAGCCAGTCCCCCATATCGTTCAGCTTCAGGTCACCGAAGGTCTGGTCAAGGTACATCTTCAACCCGGCAGTGTACGGCGCCAGACCGGCTACAGTGGAAGTGTTCCCGGCCCCCGCGCCGGCATACCCGGCGAAATCACAGCGGGCTTTTGATGAGGCTGCGGCCAGCGCGGCTTTCAGAGTTACTGTGTCGGTGACCGGTGGTTTGGTGTTGGGCATGGCCATCACCAAGGTTACCCCGCCAGCCAGCGCGGCGGATGTGCCGGTGTTCCAGTCTTCTTTGTGCTCACCACCCGGTTCGCGCATGTGCACATGCGGGTCGATCAGGCCGGGGATTCTCATGGCCGGACTCCGAAAGCAGGCAAAAAAAGAGAGCCTGATAAAGGCTCTCTTGAAAAAATAAATACCACATCCCCGCCGATTGTAGGCCGCTTTATTCGAAATTCCGTGTGCGGAGGGGTTATCTGCATATCGTGCGCTATTGTACCGGAAAAGCTCTACCTGTCAAGGAATTTTCAGATAAAATTTCTAATTTAAGACAATATTCGATTGATAATATCTTTTGAATCCGGCATAATGTCCAAACATGATTGAATAATGTTTACCGAGGGATGAATGCAAAAACGAAGGATTTTGAAAATACTAATACCAATCTGGCTGGTCAGTATCTCCTGCAACCTGCCATTGGCAGCCAGAACACCCACACCAACCCTTACCGAGACACCGGCTCTCAAGACAGATACTCCTCAACCCGCCGCGACAAACACCGGTGTGCCCGCGGCTCAGCCGCCCACTAGTACAATCGAGATCCCCCCGACAGCCTGTTTACCCCAGGTGAAAGCCGGCACGGCCGTGAACGTCCGGTCGGGTCCGGGGACGGTTTATTCCATCGTGAATGTCCTGGCGGAAGGCGCGACGGCTCCCGTAATCGGGAAAAACGCCGATGGTACCTGGTGGTTTGTTTCCATTTCGGGGATCAACGGTTGGGTTTCGGCCAGTGTGGTGACGGCTTCCTGCATTCCTTCTTCCATCAGCATCGTGGCCGCCCCGCCCACTCCGCTGCCCGCAGCGGGTACCTGCAAGACAGGGTATGAGTACCGCTTGATAAACGCGGATGATAAGGTATGTGTTTCTACTGCCTCAAAAAACCAGGCAGCTGCTGATAATGCGGATGCGGATTCCCGCCGGTTGGTCGTCGTTTTCGGTGTGGATGCCTGCAAGGAAGGGTATGTTTGGCGGGACGCTTTTTCGGGGGATCGCGTATGTGTCACCAATACTATCAGGTCTCAGGCAGCCGCCGATAATGCGGCGGCATCTTCGCGCTGGGTATCGGGCGCGTACGGCGAACACACCTGCATCGAAGGCTATGTCTGGCGCGAGGCAAAATCAGGTGATGACGTGTGTGTGCTCCCGGATGTGCATACCCAGGCTCTGGCAGATAATGCCGCAGCTTCCTCACGGGTGGCCGGAACGTACGATTGCATCAGCGGCTATGTGTGGCGGGAGGCTTTCCCGGGTGATAAAGTGTGCGTCACCCCCGCTGTGAAAAGCCAGGTGGCCGCCGATAATGCCGCCGCCCCCAGCCACACCTGGTAAATCCGTAAATCCACGCCCTCTTGTATTTCCCCCATTTTTACAAAGTCGAAAATGGGGGAGAAAGCTCGCCCGTGCATTGATCCTTTTAATGCGAACTGAGCTTAAGCCAGCCTGTCTCTTTGGTCAGGCCGGTATATGAAATCAAGTTTAGTGGATGTATGTGACCGCAATCTGCAAAATCCACAGGATCACCATGCCCGAGGCGATGGTGGCGAGGACGCTTCGCGTTTTGAGAGCAATGACTGTGGCCAACAAGCCGGCAACCAACCGTAGATTGGTGATCGTAAATTGGATGCTGCCGTCGCGTACCAGCAGTTCTGGGAGGACCATGGCGGAAAAAACGGCAGGCGGCACCAGGCGAAGGATGCGGTCCATGTAGGCCGGCAGCTGCACGTGTTGAAAGATGAGGATGAAGGACAGGCGCAGCAGGTAGGTGCCCAGACCGCCCAGGATCAGGATCAACCAGAGATTCGATGTGTCCATCGATCCACTCCATATCCGGCGGCGATCCCCAGCAGAGCCGCGGTAACCAGTCCCAGTTGGTATGGCATTCCCCTCAGAAAAATTGCCGATATGCCGCCCACGATTCCCGCGGCGGCTGTGGAACGGTCGCGGATGGCGGGAACAGAAAGAGCTAAAAAGGTCAGTGCGCCGGAAAAATCCAGTGACCAGTTTGCCGGGATCTGCCCGCCGGCGAAAACGCCCACAGCTGTGGAAATTTGCCAGGTTATCCACAGACCTGATCCCGCGCCGAGGAAATACCAGCTCTTGTTACGCATATCCGGTTCGGAATTGAACCGGGTGACCGTCATGGCAAAAGCCTCATCGGTCAACAGGTATGACAGAAATAATTTCCAGCGTATGGACAGGCTTTTGAAATGCGGCGATATGGTGGCGGAATACATGACATGCCGCAGGTTCACAATATAGATGGTGAAAATAACGACTGAAACAAGAGCGCCGTGCGCGATCAACTGGGTGGCCGCGAACTGCGCGCTGCCGGAAAAAACAATGGGCGACATAAGAAAAGCCAGCAGTGGTGGAATGTGCGCATTAATGGCCGAAATGCCATAGATCATACCAAACGGCACCACACCCAGCAGGATGGGTAGAACGTCGCGAACGCCTGAAGCAAATTGAGAGCGGGGTGTCGGATTCATAGGAATAATCGCCTGATTATAACGGATGAACCGATCCCTCAAAGAATCTTGAGATTAGTCCGCTGATTTCTCTGTTTTAAATTGATATAAAAGAATACTATGAGGGTTCAGCTATCTTCAGGTATTTTGTGACTTCACCGGCTACGGCAAAGGCATATTCACGGGCTCGAACACCGGGAAGCAGCGTGATTGATCTTCCGGTATTTGTGTGAAGTGTGATATCAAATGTCGCAGAATATCCGGAGGGAATCCGGCCATTTGCGTATCCTGTTTGACTGCTATGCCCGACTTTCTGCCATTCGACACTGGCGATTTCCGAACTTCCTATATTAACCCGGGCTGCTCCTGGAAAAGGCAGCGGGCTGTGAACGACGGTCAGTCCTTGCCGGGAAACCAGGAAATCACTGTGATTGACAGCCAGAGCAAGCCCGCGATAGGCCAGTAAGACCCCAATGATAAAAAGGAAAAAGGACATCGATGCCTGTAAAAGGTCGATCTGGCCGACGGAAAAGCGGTGGATACCATTGTATGACAGGAAAACGGCTGCCAATCCAGAGAGAAAAAGGAGGCCTTCAAAACACCTGTTGGACAGATTTCCCACACCGGCATACCAGTGATACACGATCTTGATACCGGAATTTGTTTCCTGCCTGAACAGGCCGGGCATTAATTGAAGCCTGGTTTCAGTTTTGTTATGAGAGTCCATTTCCCTCCTGGGAATTATTACGGGATTGCTGGCCGAATGATCATGTAAAAGAACTCATTCGCAGGTCGATCATACTAACTTTTAAGTCGCATTTTGTTTCTGTTCTTCTTGATGCCTCTGGATCTATGTTCTGAAAAAGCTGGTTGGCCTGGTACCGGTCGCGAAATATGGCCATCTCCACAGGTATGCCTCTGTATATTAAAAGCACCGCCCGTTGATACATCCGGCGGGCGGTGCTTTTTTTTTGTTCTACTTTTTTCCGAGAAAGGCGCTGAGCCCCTGCATCAGGGTTCCGGCCACCAGTTTACCCGAATCAGCCCGGTAACCGCTGCCAGCCTGTGAACCGGCCATGACGGCATCCAGCAGAGATGACATGGTATCCTGTCCCTGCTTCTGAGATTGCATAAATTCCAGTCCGGCAGCCAGGATTTGTTCCAGCCCGATCTCGCCGGTTGTTCCAGCCTGGCCGGAAGATGGCTGCCCGCCAAGCAACCCGCCCAGCATGGAGGAAAGAGCGTCTCCGGAAGCGCTGCCACCGGTGGAAGAAGCAGGAGTCTGTTCTGCACCCAGCATCGATCCGAGCAAACTGCCCATCATATCGGCAGAAGCATTGCCGGTAGCCGGCTGCTGACCGGCGGAACCACCCAGCATGCTGCCAAGCAGACTGCCCAGGGCATCACCACCGGTGGATTGCGCGGAAGCCTGACCACCCAGATTCGTACCCATCAACGCGGTGATCAATTGCATGGCGTTGCTGCTGTCAACGGATTGTCCCTGTAGTTCGGCGGCGGCGCGGGCCAGCCCCTCGGCATACACAGCGGCACTCCCGCTGTGGCAGTTTTCGCGCACCTGGTCACTGGCATATTGCAGCTGGGAGGATGGCGAGCCTTCCGGCTTTTCTTCCATAGCCTGGGTGATGGTATTGAACACATTGACCATATTGCTGCCGTGATCGCTATTTTTTGTATCCGCCTGATTCAGCGCGTTTTGATTTTTTGCCAACTCCTGGGCGACATTGCCAAAAAGTTTGGCCAGGTTTACTTTGGTTTTTGCCATTTCATTTCACCTGTTATGCCTTCGGAATGATCAGTTTATCCCCGGCAATAATGTTGCCTTTGTGTTTGTCGATCAATTCTTTGTTGGCGTCTTTGATCTTATTCCAGTATTCCGGTGTGGCATGTCCATAGTACTTGAGGGCGATACCGCTGAGGGTTTCACCAGCTACCACCGTGTGGGTGGTCAAAATGGCGTCGGCTTTGGCTTTGGCATCCAGTTCGGCGCGTAATTTGGCCGTCTCTGCCGCGGCGGCGGCTTTGGTCTCTTCAAGCATTTTCTGAGTGGCGGCCGCTTCTGCTTTAGCTTTGGCTTCGGCGTCCGCTTTTACTTTCGCGGCAGCGGCTTCTGCGTCCGCTTTGGCCTTGGCTTCCGCATCGGCTTTTGCTTTAGCCGCTGCGGCCGCCGCCGCGGCTTTCTCATCACGGTCGGTTAATAGATCAATTGCAGAATCTAGAATATTCTTTTTTTGTTCGGGTGCCATGGTATTTTACCTTTCTACATAAAAGGATAGAGTATATCCATTATACAGACTCATCGGACGAACACAAAACGAAACCGGGCATACATATAATTCTTTTACACAAGATATAATGACAATGTGAAACAGAAGCTCGGTCTTTTGATTTTGCTGACCTTTCTCACAGCCTGTACACCAGACGCAGGCCTGGTCAAGTCACCGGTGGCGACACCCGCGCCCACATTGACCTTTATCCCCTTGCCAACGGCGACCATCACCCCCGAGCCTACGCTGGATATCAACACATTGACCGGGTCGTGTCTGGATACCCAGACTGCCAATGACATTGTGGAGGGTTGGCTGCAACGGGCCGGTTACGGTACATTGAATGAAGCCTGGCTGGCTTTTATGGAAAAGACGGGTGAGAAAGAAATTCTGACCTCTTCAACAACGGATTATGACGATCGCATCGCTTACGCGGTGACCTGGCAGAAAATGCTGCTGGTGGGGGAATATCCATTCCATATTCAATTGTCAGACCGCCAGGGGATCGGGTACTGTTCGGTGCTGGTCTATCCCGGCGGTATGGGGCCGGAAGTTGGCATGGGGATTACCGATATCGTGCTGAATGGAGAATGGAGTGGATATGCCTCCGGGCTGGTTACAACAGAAGAAGGCACCCGGGAGTACCTGGCGGAACGTATCGGTAAACCGGTGACAGTACGGTACATGGTGGCGCAGAATCCCCAGGATGCAGGTTTCACGTGTCCCGGTTTCTACAGTTCGATTATGCAAAACCTCTGGCAGGGCAGCTATTACACCCGCATCCCCGGTGAAATTAATTTATTGACAGGTATGGTGGGCCAGCCGCGCGGTCCCAGTATTCAGGAGATGATGAAGATAACATCCGCCCTGGGGGGACATGGGGTGTTCCTGGAATACATCACAGATACCATCCCCTAGGGTATTCATCCCCGGTTGGTGTTTTGTATTTCGTTATAGCGAGGGAACCGCAAAAGCGATTTTAGGTTTTGATGATCTCCAACCGGGCCAGCGAGGCGGCCAGGCGTTTAAAACCCACGCTGTCGAAGAAAACATCCACGGTTTCATCCCCATCTTCCAGAACGCTCTTGACCACCAATCCTTCCCCCCATACTTCGTGCCTGACGCGGCAGTTGGCGGGATAGCGCTGTTCAACCGTCGGTTTTTCGATGCGGGGCGCCGGTCGAAAGGAGCCGTAGTTGGGTGCGGGGGTACCCCAATCAGCATATGAATGCACTCGCCGCTCCACCGAGGTGTGGCCAGCACGAGTGGATGAAACCAACCCCTGATGCAAAAGTGTGTTGGAAGGGATGTCTTTCAGGAAACGGGAAGGCGCGGAATCTGCATACCCGCCATACTGGTTACGCCTGTCGGCGCGGGTAAGATAGACGCGCTCTTTGGCGCGTGTGAGTCCCACATATAACAGGCGGCGTTCCTCGGCCATTTCTTCAGGATCTTCCAGTGACCGGCTGTGTGGCAGCAGGCCGTCGTCCAGACCGGTGATGAACACGATCGGAAACTCAAGGCCTTTGGCGGCATGTAATGTGAGCAGAGTAGGTGCTTCCACATCATCTGCCAGTGTGTCTTGGTCGGAAACCAGCGCCAGACGCTCCAGAAAATCTTCCAATCCCCGGTCGTCATATTCCGCCGCGATCTTCCCCAGCTCCAGCACGTTCTCCCAGCGCTGGTGGCCTTCTTCCGTATCATCATCAATGTATTCTTGATAAACAGTGTCTTCCAGAATGCGGTCGAACAAACGGGTTAACGGCATGCCTCCCGCAGCGGCCTCCCGCCAGGCATTCAAATTCGCGCCGAAATCGGCCAGATTGAGCGCGCTGCGTCCGCTGAAAGCCGGGAAATGAGCGGAGGCCTGCCCCTGTCTGCCCAGATCAGCCAGCACGTCACCGGCGGAGACATTCAATTCGTGGGCATGCGCCTGCAGGCCGGCAACCGTTCTATCGCCAATACCGCGAGGCGGCACGTTGATTACCCTCGTCAGGCTGACCTCATCACTCGGGTTGAAGATCAACCGGAGATAGGCAATGATATCTTTAACCTCACGCCGCCCGTAAAAACGCTGGGCGCCGACCAGCCGGTACGGCAGATTGGCATGCAGAAAGGCTTCCTCCAGCAGGCGGGACTGGGCATTGGTGCGGTACATCACAGCCACCTGGCTGCCTTTCCATTTGTGTACTTTGATATTCTGCCGGATGGTATCGGCAACGTAATCCGCTTCCATTTTGTCATCTAATGCTTCAAAAAGGGTGATGGCTTCGCCCTTACCATTATCGGAAAACAGACGTTTGGGAGTACGGTTTATATTTCGGTCGATAACCGCACGGGCGGCATCTAGAACAGTCTGGGTGGACCGGTAATTTTGCTCCAGCAAGATCTTCTGGAAGTCCGGAAAATCCTGCTCGAACGCGAGCACATTGTGGTAATCCGCGCCGCGCCAACGATAAATGGATTGATCCTCATCGCCGACCACGAACAGGCTGTTATTACAGACTGTCAGATGGCGTAATAACTGATATTGAGCGGTATTGGTATCCTGGAATTCATCCACCAGGATCTCCCCAAACCTCCGGCTGTAGTGTTCGCGGACGGATTGATTTTTTTCGAACAGGTTGACCGCCTCATTCAACAGGTCATCAAAGTCAAGCGCATTGTTCATCCGTAGTAATTCCTGGTAGCGGCGATACACCCGTAGAACCACTTCTTCACGGTAGGTTCGCGACGACAGGTCTTCAGGAGTCTGCATATTATTCTTGGCTTGTGATATGGCATTGTGAATGCTGGCGGGTTTGAACATCTTCTCATCAATATTCAGTTCACGCAGGGCAGCTTTTACCAGGCTCTGCTGATCGTCCTCATCGTAGATCACGAATTTGGATGAGAACGGCAGGTGCTGTGCTTCATGCCGCAGGATACGCGCGCACAGGGCGTGAAAGGTGCCCAGCCAGATATCCCGGGGTTTTTCACCCAGCAGGGTTTCCACCCGGTTTTCCATCACCCGGGCGGCTTTGTTGGTAAAAGTAACCGCCATGATGTTGGCCGGCGGCAGGTGGTACTGCGTGATCAGATAGGCGATGCGGTGAGTCAGTACGCGCGTCTTGCCCGAACCTGGGCCGGCGAGTACAAGGATATGTCCGGGTGGGGCGGTGACTGCCTGTATTTGTTGTGGATTTAAACCGGAAAGGAAATCGGGATTGGGTATCATGGCGGGGTGATTGTACCGCAGGAATCGGGTAGAATTTCATTCTATGTCATGGAACTTGATGGGGCATGTGTGGGCGGTCGATCTGCTGGGAGAACATATCCGCAGTGGAGGCGTGCGGCATGCCTACCTGTTCACCGGCCCGGCTGGAGTGGGTAAACGTACCCTCGCGTTGAATTTCGCGCGGGCGCTGACCTGTAAGAATCCACCCTCTCCCGGCGATTTCTGCGGGGAGTGCCGGCCGTGCAAGATGATCGATCAACAGCAATTTCCAGACCTGGTCATTTTGGAGGCCGATACCATCGGCGGCGAATTGAAGGTTGACTCGGTGCGTGAATTACTGCACACCATGGCTCTCACACCGTATGAAGCAGACCGGCGCATTGCTCTTTTACTGCGCTTCCAGGAAGCCAACGAGAACGCCCAGAACGCCCTGTTGAAAACGCTGGAGGAAGCCCCTGGCAAATCGGTTTTGTTGGTGACCGCCGATACACCGGAGAATCTCTTGCCGACCATTGTGAGCCGGTGTGAACTGCTGCGTCTGCGCCCGCTGGCAGTGGATGCGCTGGCGGATGGACTGGTGGAACGCCTGTCCATTCCGCGAACGGACGCATTAAGGTTGGCGCGCATCAGCAGCGGGCGGCCGGGGATTGCTCTGGATCTTCATACCGACACCAATTTGAATACAAACCGCCAGCAGTGGATGGATCATCTCTTTTCCCTTTTAAGTGAGGATCTGAGACAGCGATTTGACTTTGTCGAAAAACAGGTCAAGTTGAAGAACAGCAGCAAGGAAGAACGCGACCTGCTTCGTATGCGTCTGCGGGAGGGTTTCATCTTCTGGCAGAGTCTGTGGCGGGATGTCCTGCTGCGTTCCAGCGGGCTGGGAGATGAACTGGCCAATGTGGATTACCGGGAAAAGATCGATATGCTGGCCGGTTCTGTGAGCGCGGCAGAAGCCGGGGATCAGATCAACCGGATCGAGACGGCTGCTTATCGACTGGGAAGCGCCAATTTGCAGCTTCTGGTTGAAGCCCTGGTGATGGGCTTCCCAGCGGTGAAATGACCGGTCGGTGAGCCTGTCGAACCGGCAGATGAGTACCCCTCGACAGGCTCGGAAAAAGAAACTATCCGGATGGTGAGCCTGTCGAACCGCCCGGATAGAGAGGTATGCAGATACTGCCTTCGACAGGCTCAGGCAGCGGACAGTGGGTGAGCCATGCAAATGCTGCTTTCGACTGACTCGGTCACCGGACGATCGGTGAGGTATGCAAATACTGCCTTCGACAGGCTCAGGCAGCGGACGGTGGGAGAGCCCATCGAACCCCTTCGATAGACTCCAGAAATTTCAACCGAATCAGGATTTCATTTTTTAAACGTTCCTGTTCCCCTTTACCCGTAGCTTCAGTAAATGGCACACATCCTCAAGGTCACCCGCGCTTTCCACCGGAATGAATAACCAGCGGCCCTCAGGATACGGATTGGCTGATTCAATCGCCCTCCGGGTGTTCTGACCTAAAGACATGGATAAAGCTTCATCCACCGCCTGCGGGTTGAGAATGACCAGGACTTTAAAACAGCTTTGAGCCGGGTACAGGGTGGCCAGCAGCGATCCCTTCAATCGAAACCGCCGTCCCCAGCCATACGTCTTACCATACAGGAACTTGAAATCCTCAAGCGGGGCATAGGTTTCACGAATATACTGGATCAACTCGTCCCAGAGGGGTAACATCGAACCGATGACCTGACGAACCTCTTCATCCGACGGTTCACGGTTCTTTTCAGTAAAACAACCGATGCTCATGTTGAGGTCTCCTCCCTTATTTATTTACGCATGGTTATACCTTCTTCTTCAGGTATCCCCAGATGCGGTCTAATCCGAGTATTATGCCAAGAATTAACACAACCAGAAAGAAGAAGGGCATTTTAAGATGAAGGAGATGTCCAACAGATATCAGAACCACACTGCCACCTGCGGCCAATCCTAGCGAACGCAGGTGGTTCATTTCCGCCGAGCGGGTTTGATCATCTTCCGGGATTTCAACCATCTCCGCATCCATCAGGGATAGGTCCCAGACTGCCAGTGCAAGACCGGCTCCGGTGATTGCCAGAACGGGAGGAATACCCGCGAGTTTTCCGCCTGCCGCCAGCCCGGTGGAAACGATCAAGAGAATCACTGGCAGCCACGTGCGCGAGTATTTGCGGATGAACAGCCAGGCGCACGCGCTGAGAAGCACTATGAACAGCCATAGCCACTGATGGATCATGGCATAACCGGCAGACAACAGGATCGCATAAAAAACCAGACAGACCAGGAAGAGGATGTGGGATAGCGAGACAGGTTTTTTTCCCATAATCAAAATCATTCTCCCTGGCCGCGGGACCGGGTCAAAGCATTACGCACCAGTGGGAAAAGCGGTTGATCGATCTTCCAGTTGATAATTGGTATGCTCAACTGCCGGATGCTGTCCAACAGCAAACG
This sequence comes from Leptolinea sp., assembly GCA_012798535.1. GTDB lineage: Bacteria > Chloroflexota > Anaerolineae > Anaerolineales > Anaerolineaceae > Leptolinea. The sequence goes on along the minus strand of JAAZMZ010000048.1, from coordinate 7,102 downwards.
CCGTTCGACCTGCACCGCTCTCACGGCAAGCCGGTTGTTGATATCTGCAGGCAGTATAGATTGGGCAAAATCGATTGTATCCGGGCTGATCAATAACACCTGATAACCGTTTGCCCGCAAATGCTGGTAGAACGAGAGATCTCCGGGTACCAACGGGCTGATGACGATGATCAATGAATGACTGGGGAAAATGCGAACCGGTAGAAAATCCAGATGCGTCAAGACACGTTCTTCTGTCTCTATCCTGGCTCTAGCCAGGCATCCCAACACCCGGTTCAATTGGATTTTCCCATAACCTGGAAAAGCAATATTCAACCGCCGGCCGATCACCATCAGACTGAGTCGATGTCCCTGATGGAGGAACATTTCAGCCAGTGAAGCTGTGGCATTTACACCATGTTCGAACAGGCTTTCATCTCCTAGACGGACTTCACAGATCTGGCGTCCATCCAGTATCAGGCCGATATCCGCAATCTCCTCCTGCTCAAATTCCTTGGTAAAGAATTTGAAGGGATGACGGGCTGTCATCCGCCAGTCTAACGAACGCAGGGGATCCCCTGGCTGGTATTCGCGTATCCCGTAAAAATCAGTGCCGCTGCCTCCCATCCGGGCCGGAATGGAACCGGGTGAATGCAGGGTGCTGCGCGGCCGTAAGGCGATGGCTTTGTACTTTCGAATGTCAGGTCTGATCTGAACTGCAGCAGGAGCGGGAAGCAGTTTCTCAACCTGGATCAACCCGAGGGGATCGCATACTGTGACTTGAATGGATTTCCACGAGTAGTCGCCCCGCTTGATCGAAAGGGTGTAATTTATTTCCGTGGTTTCATCCGGTTGGAGTAAAGTCAGTCGTTTTCCTTTCCCATCTAAAAGACGGCTTTCCGGCGGGATCATATCATCGATCCGCACCTGCACTGGCTGCATTGACTCATTCTGAATCGACACGTTAACATCCAATGAGGTCTTCCCATCAAACCGCGATCGTTCGACCGAACGCACAACCGTGAACATCAACCGGTCACTTTGCGGGCTGCGTAATACACCGACAAGCAGGTAAGCCAGGAACGGCAGCATCATCCAGGCCAGGTCGCCGTCCCGCGAAATCATGGCAGCGACGAGCAGGCTGGTGATCAAAAAACCGATCAGGCGGATCTTACTGTTCATCCACGGCTTTCAAAACCGGCACAACCACCATCTGGGCAATTTCTTCCACGATCTTGTATTCTGATTTCTTGACATCCCACAGGCTGGGATCCAGGATAATCCGGTGGGCAAGAGCCGGCTGGATGAAGTGCTTGACGTCATCTGGAATGACAAAATTTCGGCCGTGAATGGCCGCCCAGGCGCGGCTGATCTTTAAAAGAGCCAGCGATCCGCGCGGGCTGATTCCTACCGATACCTGCCGGTGATAGCGGGATTTGGCCGCCAGATCCACCATATACCGGCGCACATCTGGATCTACATACACACCTTCCACGGCATCACGCATGGATAGGAATATCTCAGAGTTGATGATGGACCGGAGAGCCACCGTATCTTTCTTGCGTTCCGCACGGCGTTTCAAGATTTCGTCTTCTTCTTCCGCAGTGGGGTAACCGATGGACATTTTGACCATGAACCGGTCGAGCTGTGCTTCCGGCAGGGGGAATGTGCCTTCATACTCAATGGGATTCTGGGTGGCGATCACAATAAAGGGATCAGGCAGGGATTGGGTTTCACCCTCCAGCGTGACCTGATACTCCTGCATGGCTTCCAGCAAAGCAGACTGCGTTTTAGGTGAAGCCCGGTTGACCTCATCCGCCAGAAGAATGTTGGTGAAGATTGGGCCTTTACGCAGAGAGAAGTGATTCTTTTCACTGTCGAAGACATATCCGCCGGTGATATCACCCGGGAGCAGGTCGGGGGTGAATTGAATACGTTTGAACTGCATCCCCAGCGCGGTGGCAAAAGAATTGGCGATCAGGGTTTTTGCGAGTCCGGGATAATCTTCCAGCAGGATATGCCCGCCGGAGGAGAGAAAAGCCGCCATCATCTGCTCAAGGATTTCCCGTTTTCCAACTACCGCTTTTTCGACCTCATCGATCACCTGCGCGGAAAGGTCAGCCACCTGGTCAATCTGTATTGAATGTACTGGTTTCGTCATCTTTTTTCATCTCCAGAGAAGATTCCATAAAGGTAAGCATTTCATCAATCATGCGATAATGGTCAGTCCTGTCCTGTCCCTTCCAGCGGCGTACCCAGCGCCGGGGCGTATTTATTACCGACGTAATCATTCCCCGCAGACCATTCCTGTTCTGGTGATTTTCCTCCTCAAATACCAGAGCGTATATTTCGGTTGGCAGGGGAATCTCACCACGGTGCAGGGCATCATAAAGTTGGAAATCAGGCTGTCTATGCAGGCTGTTGGCGTAATATCGGGTCAGAATCCGGCCAAATTCACGCCGGAGGACCTGTCTGTCATTAGCCAGACTTTCACCCGGATTAAACAGATGAGACCAAATATTGATAGAGTTTAGCGTCTCATTGACTGGCATCGTTTCTTCCAGTTGGTTGGTCTCGGTATACTTCGGAAAAAGTCTGAATAGAACGAATATGACGCCAATAACCAGTATCCCCCAGATATAGGCCTGATCGATGCTCAGGACAAACAGGCGCAGGAATAACCACATCACCAGGGCAATGGGCTGGATGATTGAATTGAACACAAAAGGCCAGAAGAGCATGCCCAGAAATACCAGGACCAGAAACCCGAATACAATGATCATCTGCCGCAGGGAAAATTTCATCGGGCTTCCTTCGTGGCTTTCTGCCGCCGGCTATAATTAATGATCTCTTCAAGACTGTGGATGGCCTTCTCTTCATCTGCACGCAGAGGCTGCCAGTTTCCATAGCGGGCGGCTTCGAACAAGCGGGTCAATTGCCGTATGGGATCATGCGGAATGCCGGCTTCGGTCAGGATGTTTTCGAACTCCCCGGTGGTCATGAAGGCTTCTCGTTCAATCCCCTGATCATCCTCAAGGATCAGGCTCATTTTTCGATAACAGCGGATAATCACGTCTTTCAATCCCACGCCGATTTCAAGATCCTGCCGGGCTTTCTCTGCCTCCCAGCCAAGCAGATCCATGGTTGTTGGCCTGGACCGGCCGGTGCGCAGAATCCAGAACACGATCCCTCCACCGATCATAAGCAGGCACGCGCCGACGATCCAGAGCAATAAAGGTGGGACAGGCCCCAGTGGGGCTGTGACTACTGGAGCCGGGGTTGGAAGTTGCATCTGCATCTCTGTTGTGGTAGTTCCATGGGGCATCAGTAGAATCAAGATGAGCAGAATCGAAATGACCAGGATGGCACCCAGCATCAGACGGAGAAATGAAAGAATGCTGCGCCAGTTTGCTCCCCGGATCACGGCGGCCAGCATATAGATCAAGCCGATGGCCAGAAAGATTCCCATCAGCACAAAAAAGAATTGATTCAGTGAAATCCGCACAGTTGGCTGCTCTTCCAATCCGGCTGCCAGAATCTCTCCATCCCCCACTTCAGGCAGCGGCATTCCGGGTTGGAGTTCAAGCGCCGGAAGGCTGGCGGCGATAACCATGATGACGATCATGGTCAGACCAAGCAATAGCAGGATATTTCGCTTTGTTTTGCCTGTCATCTGATTTTAATCTCGCCTTCTGTGATTTCCTTACTTATCTGGTGATCTTCGGTGCAGGGAGATATACCCACAAATTTCTCAGAAGCATCTGGAAGAAAGGAGAGATACACCACCCCGGGAGTAACGTCTCATGCCGGAATCTATATATTCAATTCCGACAGATTGCCTTACACCCCCATCGGGGGTAATTATACCTGTTCTGCAAGTTCTGATTACATATCCCTGTGGCTATCTACGATTATTGATGAAGGTGATGCGATTATTACGATGGGTGTGCTTCCTGACCGAGGAAATAGAGAAAATCCATTGCGCCAGGTGAATGATCGAAATTTGTAAGGATCATGGCCACTTCACTACGGTGTTGGGTGGCATGATTGACCTGGTGGAGCATCATCTGCCACAATGGAAATGAAAAGGATTCACCCCTTGGATTGATATAGGATAACGGAGCTGCCAGTTTGTCTTCTGTGCAGGCTGCCACAAATGACTGTGTATCGAGTTCCACCTCGTCCCAGCGGGCACGCAGGGCTGCCAGGCTCGAAAAATCGTCCGGGGAGAGGTGAGATTTTGGAGAGATTCCCTTCCAACGGCTGAGCCACACCCATTGGGCGCTCATAATATGCACTAGGGTATTATGGATCGATCCAAAAGAAGGATTGCTTTCAGCCCGGTACTGGTCTGGATTAAGCAGTGCCGACGTGTCCAGGATGCGTGCGTTCGCCCAGGTATTGAACCGATAGTACTGCCGAATGAGATCAAGAGTCATACTTGCACCTCTTTTTATTGATCGTAAGGGATATATCAATAATAATCTGTTATTTGGATTTTAACGGTCTAAAACCGGTAATCAGGCGCTCTGAGGTACAACGGATATACCAGAACGACTACTTTCGCGGAACAGGAGAAACGGACTGTATCCTGAAAGGATTACCAGCGGGAAATGCAGGCAGCCGATCCACCAGTATCCCGGAATGAGGATGAACTCAAGGATCAGGTTGCCTGCTCCCATGAATAACCCTGTAAAAGCCGTACAGGCCATGAGCACCCGGTTCACGTTGGGGAATACCAGAATGAGAATGGCCAGATATAGAGGGGTAGCCATACAAAATGAGAGTCCTGCGCCGGAAGTGAACAAATAGCGCTCATTGAAATCGGGCAGCAGAGTGCCCGGATTGACCGGTTCCCAGAACGTGACCAACGCGAACAACAGCGGCCAGCAGTGCCACAGGGCGTCCTTTTTCACGACAATCGTGCTCCGGGGATGGATCGCTTCGCGGCACCAGAGGACCGCCAGGAAGAGAAACATGACCAGATTGCCCGTGCAAACCGCCGTACCCCAGCGATCACTGATGGAAACATTTTGCAGAAAGGCGATCAATCCATAGCTCAAACCGATAAAGGCATAGAATACCCGGGTAATTCAACTCCTAATGGTGAAAAACAGGATCGTAAAAATGAGTGGGATTATCTGAAACGGCGGATATATCCAGGAGGCGGCGGACTTGATCGGGTGGGTGATCACATATTGATTGAGTGCGCCCCATTCAGACAGGTTGAATCCGCTTGAAGCGTACAACGGCAGCATTTGCGGCGCCAGCAATAGCACGAGGAACCACCATCGCCGGATGATAGAAAATATAATCTGACTGCCTGAGGTTCTTTCAACCACAGACTTCTGCCAGTGGAGAGCCTTCCAGATGATCAATCTACCAGACGAAGAAATAGAGAATCAATCCAATGGCTGCCATGACCAGCACGGCAACCAGCATGATCAACAGTGTTCGGGAGCTGGAAGTATCTTCCTGGATTACAGATGGCGGCGGCTCCTGGGAGGTCATGATCGGCGTCATAGTCTCTATCACATCGAAATCATCGCGGGCTGCCGGTTCTTCTACCGCCCGGGTATGCCTTCGTTTCAAGACCGGCGGAGCTTTTTCCCTGACGGCGTCGGTATATAACAATCCCAGCCTGGCCATGGCCTGTTCGTATTTCAATTTTACGTGCCGTGGCATTTGTTCCGCATTGGTGTACACCTTGCCATCGACTACGAATTGTTTTTGCTGCGGGAGAACCACGGTGACCGGTGATTCGCTGACATTGACTCCGGGCTTTCCTTCAAGAAAATCAGGAATCCCATTTTTATCCGAATCATGGAGCATTTCCAACGCTTTTTGATAGGCTGCGCGGACCTCCGGCGGCACATCATCCGGATTGGTATAGACCTTGCCGTTGACAATGATCTCAGGCATGTCTCCCTCCTTCTTACCGGGACAATCCCTGTGTATAGATTATACAGACGTATGGAAGAGGTTGAGTACTCCCTTTATTCCATTCATTGATGATCCGCGAAAACTATAGAAAATAATGGTGCGTCCACATACCTCCCCACATGATCAGCCGAAGAAGCGAAATTCTTTCCAAAAATCGGGCCAGGGGTAGCGAAGTTTCCGGCAGACAAAGATATCCGGGTGATAGCGGGTCTCTTCGTTTTCTATTTCATAAGGATTGGGCGTGAGCCCGGCCAGCGAACAGTCAAGGAATGCGCTTTCCACATCCTTTTGGGAAAAGCCGAGAATGATGACGGTTTCGGGCAGCGGATCGCCGTAACCTTTGAACCAGTATGTATTCATCCCGCTGACAGCTGCCATTAATCCAGGCGCCGGGATTCTGCCCCATGCCGGGTAACAATTTCCCCCCGGATCATAGAAAACACTTGACCTGGAGTTGACTCCAGGTGTTAGACTATTGTTATGAGGTGAGCCCATGAAGATCGCGGAAGTGAGCGAACGCTACAATATTTCTCCGGATACCCTGCGCTATTACGAACGCATCGGCCTGATCCCACCGGTGAGCCGCAATGGAAGCGGCATTCGTGATTATTCAAAAACAGACACACAGCGGGTGGAATTCATCAAGTGTATGCGCGGCGCCGGGCTGCCCATCGAAACATTGATCGAGTACATCGGTCTGCTTCAGCAGGGTGATAAAACAATCGAAGCCAGAAAAGAGCTTCTTAAGGAACAGCGCGAGCTGCTCCTGGGCAGAATGAAGGAGCTGCAGAGCACCCTGGATATGCTGGATTACAAGATCAGTTTGTATGAAGATACTGTTTTGAAAAAAGAGAAGCAATATTTGCAAGAGGAAGTCCGAAAAAAAGATCATATCCCGGCGTGAAATCCTGCGCTGGAAGGCTGTGACCGGTGCAGCATCTCCGGTATCCTGCCGGTCGATCAATGATATTCTGAATTGCGGATTGATGATCGATGTGACTTATGCCGGCCAAAGTATCTTCTCTGAAAAAAAACGGTTACCCTTCTAACTCCACCAGAGAAATCAGGGGAACCGGCAAATTGACAGGAGGTTACTCAATGCAAAAACGCAAACTAGGCAATCTGGAAGTATCCGCCCTCGGGTTGGGCTGTATGGGGATGACGCACGCCTTTCCACCCT
>JAAZMZ010000047.1 GCA_012798535.1 Leptolinea sp. | reverse complement strand
CTCTGTCTTGATTAACCAAACGCAAAATGGTTCTTTACGACTCCCTTTTCCGTTCCGATTTTGAATTTTCCCCAATTCTGATGGCTACATGCCCGTGTTTGCGGCCTTCCTCGACATAACGATGGGCTTCGGCTGCCTGATCCATCGAAAATTGCCGGTCAAGAATGGCTCTGATTTTGCCATCGGCAATCAACAATCTCACATCATTCAGGTCCTGAAGGCTCCCGGGGGCCATGGCGCACACGGTTCGTTTGCTGGAACGGGATGATAGAAGCATGCTGATGAGCTGGGCTATTTTAAAACTGGCAAAAAGATGAACCCCTCCCGGTTTGAGGATTTTCCGGCAACGCGAGATGGATCCTCTGCCAAGTACATCGAAGATCAGGTCGTACGTCTCTCCAACCAGGGTGTAATCCTCACTCGTGTAATCAATGACCCTGTCCGCCCCCAGTGATTTCACGAATTCCAGCCGGGGTGTGCCGCAGACTCCGGTGACTTCCGCGCCCAAATATTTCGCGATCTGCACCGCCGCCGCGCCAATCCCGCCGGAAGCGCCAATAATGAGAACTTTCTGGCCTTTCTGCACATTCATTTTCTTGAGTAAAAACCAGGCCATGATGGATCCATACGGAATAACGGCGGCTTCCTCGAAGGAGATGTTGTCCGGTTTGAGTGCCAGCACCCCATCCTGCGGCATACAGATATATTCGGCATACGCACCCATACTCTGACCCAGATAACCCAAGACTGTATTTCCGGGTGTAAACCGGGTGACATTCCTGCCAACCGCTTCAACCACACCGGCGAATTCACTTCCCAGAATGGTGGTGCGCGGTTTGTTCAGACCAAAGAAGATTTTCGCCATAGCCCAGATGAACAAGGGCATATTGAATTCCCGTGGAGAGATTGCTTTAAAATTACGGGCGGCCAGGTCACCGTAGTTGACGGATGTGGCGCGAACATGGATCAACACATCATTATCACCAGGCACGGGTTTTTCGATTTCTTTGACCTGCAGGACCTCCGGAGAGCCGTACTTTTCATAAATAATCGCTTTCATTTCATTTTTCCTCTTCAACCGGGCTGAAAATCCCGGGGTAATTGATGATCCCCAGAAAGAACACCATTCCGGCCAGGTACGTGGCAGCCTGATACAATGCGGCAAAGCCGCCTGCTTTTTGTAACGTTTTCATTTTTCTTTCTCCTGAACTACTTAACTTATTTGGTTTTTTCTTTTATCTCGTACGAGAATACGTCTGTCAAAGGAACCTGAAATGCCAAAGCGATTCGGAATGCCAGTTCCAGCGAAGGGGAGTATTTATCTTTCTCCATAGCGATGATCGTCTGCCGGGTCACACCCACCTTATCGGCCAGTTCCTGTTGGGTCATTTCGCCGTGCAGGAAACGCATTGTGCGGATGTTGTTGCGGATGCGGTTCTGTTCCATTTAGAAACCTCTGTGGTACATGCGGTAATGAACGATCGACCAGGTGAATTCCATGGCAAAGAAGGAAACGATGAACATGTTGAACATCATCCAGAGGGGCAGGTCGAAAACGGCCAGTACCATGGCGGCCATGAAACCTATGAAGAAGACATAACTTCCATAGACGGTGCTTTTCATATCAATGACCTTATCCAGTTCATCCGATTTTTCGGGGATGCGGTCGGTGGCGATGATCGTCAGAATGATATTGAAAATGATCATCACTACGATATTCACCCCGATCTGGAGGGGAATCAGTTTCAGAATCACACCTGACCAGAAAACCGGGTCGTTGGTGATTGTCAGGGTGCCGGTCCGGATCATCTGAAACAGGAACAGGCAATACCCGATAAAGATCAGTAGAATGCATCCCAGGTTAACCAGGTTTTCCTTCTCCTGAAAGGTCATGCTGTCTTCTTCAGGATTGGCTTCTTCGGGGTGTCCGTAATTTCTCATGATTTCCTCGCTGCGTATGAAATAAATGACAAGATGTCAACTACAACGCACATATAGTAACATATATATTACTAAATGTCAAGAATATATTACATTGAATCTAGATGAATTTCCCAACCCTCAAACACTCTCAGGGAATAAAAAAGTAGGTGACCCACAACGACGGCCGGGAATTCATTATAGATTCAGGCAGTGCTTCCAGCCAGTGAAGGATGGGAGAGATGGTGCCCCTGAAATGCAACGGCATGCCTTTTCCTGCGATCAACCGATCCGCGCGGTCGAAATCTTGCGCGACAGCCGCGTGTTGAAAAGCCTCGAGCTCCAGGTTGTGGGCTTCATACCACTGACTCGCACGGATATGCAGGCGGCTGGTAACACTCTTCTTCGAGTCTGAGATTTCACCTGATGGTTCTTGGGGATCATTCTGCTGTAATCTTTGCCGTAACAGGTCGGCAAACAGGTGATGATAGCGGAAGATCTGGATCTTCCAGGGTGGTAATGATCAGATGCATGCATGGTGGCAAGTTATCAAGCATGAATGCGAGAGCTTCATCCACCTGTTTTGAATCGATCAAATGGTAATCATCCAGAACCAGAATGATGTTCTTTTCAAGCACATTTTTTTCATTTAAAAGAGCCGTCAACAGCAATTCCATCGGTGGCGGCTGTGGTGATTCAAGGAGTCCCAGAATATCTCTACCGACGGAAGGAGTAACTGTCTGCAGGCTGGTGATCAGATAATACAAAAAACAGGTGAAATCGCTATCTCCCGCATCGAGGGACAGCCAGGCAACCATCCGGTCTGATCGATCTGGATGGGTCGAAGTCGCCGACGCCCATTCACTGACCAGCGTGGTCTTGCCAGATCCGGCCGGCGCGCTGACCAGGGTCATTTTTCGATGCAGTCCTTCGTCAACTTCCTGGATCAGCCGCGGGCGGGAGACAATTTTCGGCCGGTGAGCCGGGATGTAAAGTTTCGTGGCCAGAACCTGTGTGGTCATAGAGTAATTATTCGGTACTCGTTGGACGCGGATTTTTCATTTTAAACCCCCGGATATCGTGGAATAATGCGGATTATTTTCTTATTCCTGGCATTAATTGAAACATCATTCCCGACAACTTTCAAAACCTCAGTTCTAAACTTCCAAAAGTGGAGCGGGTAACTGGATTTTAAATTGAAAAATGCTTGAAGAACCAGCGTTTTGTGAATTCTGCGCAAATAATGTATAGCAGAACGATCCCGGACAGGATAAGGATCGTTCCCGAGGGTAGGGGAACAAGTTCAAGCGGAGCGGCAAGGGGTGTGTATGGTAAAACCAACACGAACAGTATGACCAGTCCGGTGGCCAGCAGCATGAACTTTGACGGGCGGCTTCGTCCGATGGGTAGTTGAGAGCGGATTGTGAACACGACCAGGCTGGCCGAAAGAACAGATTCAACCAGCCAGCCGGTATGAAAAACCTGCTCGTTGGACTTTACCAGCCAGATCAAAACACCGAAGGTGGCAAAATCAAAAGCTGAACTTAGTGGACCGAAAATCATCATGAAACGGCGGATGAATTGGATATTCCACCGGTGCGGGCGTTGGATATAAACCGGATCGACATTATCACTGGCAATGGTCATTTCTGGCAGATCTGTCAGAAAATTGATCAACAGGATTTGCTTGGGTAGCATGGGGAGGAAGGGCATTAAAAGAGAAGCTCCGGCCATGCTGAACATATTCCCAAAGTTGGCGCTGGTGGCCATAAAGATATATTTCAGGGTATTGGCGAAGGTCTTTCGACCAAGCTCAATCCCTTCCCGGAGAACATCCAGATCCTGACGCAGCAAGATGAGATCCGCGGCCGACTTCGCGATATCCACGGCATTATCGACCGATATCCCCACATCGGCGCTGTGCAGAGGCGGCGCGTCGTTGATCCCGTCTCCCAAATATCCCACCACATGCCCTCGTTTTTTCAATGCGAGGATGATCCTCTCCTTTTGATTGGGATCCACTTCGGCGAATATCCGGGTGGTTTCAACCTTATTCCAGAGTGTCTGATCTGACATCGCAGAGAGTTCACTACCTGTCAGAATGTTCACCTCTCCCAGTTGTAGTGTGTCGGCAATATGCCGCGCAACGAGATGATTATCACCGGTGATGATTTTCAATTCAACTCCCAACTGATCGAGAGCTTGAATGGTTTTATCCACTCCCGGTTTGGGTGGATCAAAGAACATCAGAAAACCATAAAAAATCAGGTTAGTTTCATCATCCGGTTCGCAGGGAACGCACGAGTCATTGATTTCCTTGCGGGCAATCCCCAAAATTCGATACCCCTGAAGGCTCCATTGTTGGTAAAGATCTTCCAGTTTTGTGTGCACATTCTGATCGATGGGAGTGATACTGCCGTCAAGAAGAACACTGCTGCATACTGCCAGGACGCTCTCAAATGCTCCTTTCGTGATCATTATGGTGGAAGTCTTATCTTTGACGATCACACTCAGGCGCTTGCGGGTGAAATCATAGGGAATCTCATCCACCTTTGTGAATCCATCTATTTGCGGATGACTCTTCTTTAATATGGCCGTGTCCAGAGCATTAGGCATACCTGTTTGAAATGACGCATTGAGGGCGGCGTACAGCATCACTTGATCGGATGTTTTGCCCAGCGCATCGACCGCGTCATTCAGTTCAACCACGCCAATTGTCAGGGTTCCGGTTTTATCCGTACACAATATGTCCATGCTGCCGAAGTTTTCGATGGATTCCAGCCGGCGGATGATCACTCCCCGCTGAGCCATAGCCTGAGAACCTTTGGAAAGATTGATATTGATGATTGCCGGGAGTAATTGCGGTGTGAGTCCCACGGCCAGCGCTATCGAGAACAACAGGGAATCAATGACCGGTTTGTGGAAGAAGATATTGATCGTGAGGATCGAAAGAACGAGAACAAACATGATTTCAGAAAGCAGATATCCTAGCTGCCGGATACCTCTTTCGAATTCGGTTTCCGGTCGACGCAATGCCAGACTACCTTCAATGGCACCAAAGGCGGTCTCACCTCCGGTGTGAACTGCCAGTATCCGGGCGCTTCCGCTCACCACACTGGTTCCCCTGAATACGGTATTAGTCCGGTCAACCAACGGAGTATCTTCGGGGATAACGCCAGGTTTCTTTTCCACGGGGAAAGTTTCACCGGTCAATGCGGATTGATTGACAATGAAATCCCGCGCTTCCAAAACAGGGCCATCCGCCGGGATGAGACTGCCGGTCGTAAGGAGGACCACGTCCCCGGGAACGATATCATCAGTAGGGATGGTCAGCTTGCTGCCGCCACGAATAACCTGCGATTTGATCGCGATCTGGGAACGCAATTTCTCCGTAGTATTGTTGGCGTTGTATTCTTGAAAGAAACTGAGCAGCGCGCTTCCGAAGACAATGATCAGGATGATGAGGGCATCAGTCCAATCACCAAGAAAGGCGGATATGATGGTGGCGAATATCAGGATCAGTACAATGGGGCTTTTAAATTGATTCCAGAAGATGGTCAGGGCAGTGATATGGTCTCTTTTCCCCGAGTGTCTGGCCTTTTTTTCGATTAAGCGGCTTTCCGCGAGTTCGTTTTTTAAACCATCGGTCAGCGATGTCTGGATTCTTTCTGCCAGTTGCTCTGGTGGGACCGCCCAGTAAAGTTGTAGTGGATCAGTCATCATTGTTGATCGCTCCCTGGTTCCCGAAAAGGACTTTCCAGTTCACTATAGTACGCTGTCTGCACAGTGTCAACAACACGCCAAATGGTGATACTATCCGTTCATCAAAACTGGAAAATTCATGAACTCTTTTCTGAAACACACAGAACAATTCTTACGTACAATAGGTAGTGAATGTTATAAATGGATTAATCCGGTATAAAGTTGATCAACCCTTACGGAGGGATTAATGAGGAAGAAGGTCATCCAAACATTTCTGCTGGGCTTCGGATTGATTGGCGCTGTTGCAGTTGCCTGGCGTCTTGTGTCCCGGTTGAGGCCGTTCCCCTGTCCTCCCTGGCTGGGCTGGTTACTGGAGAATCCGCTTACCCGGGGAATGAATGCCAACCTGCTCATCCGCCGGGCAGGCCTTAAACCGGGAATGCGCATTCTGGATGCGGGCTGCGGCCCGGGCCGGGTGACTGTCCCGGCGGCGGAAGCGGTTGGCGAAAAAGGGGAAGTCATTGCTCTTGATATTCAACCGGCCATGTTGGATTTGACCCGTAAAAGAGTGAAAGCGGCCAGAATGGAAAATGTGCGTTACATGCTGTCTGCTCTGGGAGAAAACATGCTGCCGGAGAATCGTTTTGACAGGGCATTTCTGGTCACTGTGATGGGTGAGATCCCCGATAAACTGGCCGCCATGCAAGAAATTGCCGCTTCACTCAAACCGGGTGGTGTTCTTTCCATTACAGAAATATTGCTTGATCCACATTACCAGTCGCTAAAAGCCATTCGCCTGCTTGCCCACCGGGTGGGCCTGATAGAATCCGCGGTGTACGGAAACAGGTTCACATACACGGTCAATTTAAGAAAACCGCTCTCAGAAGCAGTTCATGCCTGAGTATCCGATATCTTTCTGACGAATAAGAGTCAAATCCAGGACTGCAAAAATTCAAGCTGAGTTCCGGATGTTTCACTGATGATAGAATACGAACACTTTTTAAGGCTCAGAGGCGATCCGTATATCTCGATGGATGGCATCTTTATCAACCGGATTGATTGAAAGGTATCAGTGAAACGAGCAGACAACCGGTTCCTTCCGACATCTTTGGAAGAACTGAAACACCGAAACTGGGATCAACTGGATGTGATCCTGGTCAGCGGTGACAGTTATATCGATAGCCCGTTCATCGGTGCGGCGGTAATTGGACGAGTGCTGGAACAAGCCGGATTCCGCGTCGGGATTATCGCCCAGCCGGATATCCTCTCACCAGATGATATTACCCGACTTGGTGAACCGCGGTTGTTCTGGGGGGTGACCGGTGGCAGTGTCGATTCCATGGTCGCCAATTACACCGCCGTCAAGAAACACCGCAAGAGCGATGACTATACTCCGGGGGGGATGAATAATCGCCGGCCGGATAGGGCTGTCATCGCCTACACCAATCTGATCCGCCGGTTTTTCAAAAATACACGCCCCATTCTCCTGGGAGGGATTGAGGCTTCTCTGCGGCGGATCGCTCATTATGATTACTGGTCTGATTCCCTGCGGCGGTCCATTCTATTCGATGCGAAAGCCGATTACCTTTTGTACGGCATGGCCGAGCAATCCGTTCTTGATTTTGCCCGGGCGGTTGATCGTGGTGAAGAGATACGGGATATCCGGGGGTTATGCTATATCTCCAGAGAATTACCCGATGGTGATTATTTGGAACTGCCCGCGTACGAAGAAGTCGCTGCCGATAAACAAATGTTTATCCGGATGTACCACGCCTTCTATCACAATACCGATCCATTGACGGCCAGGCGGCTGGTTCAACGCCACGCGGATCGCCTGTTGATTCATAACCCGCCTTCCTTCTACCTCAGCCAGGCGCAGTTGGATGCCTTCGCCGACCTTCCGTATCAACGTCTGCAGCATCCCTATTATGAAAAAATGGGATCAGTAAAAGCTCTTGAGACCATCCAGTTCTCCATAAACATACACCGTGGATGTTACGGTGAGTGTAATTTCTGCGCCATCGCGGTGCATGAAGGCCGTACGGTACGCTGGCGAAGTCTGGAATCGATAAAGAAAGAAGCGGAAGAATTCGTCCGTCATCCGGATTTTAAGGGGATCATTCAGGATATTGGTGGCCCGACAGCCAATATGTACGGCTATGAATGCCATAAAAAATTATCGCGAGGCGTCTGTGAGGACAAACGCTGTCTGTTCCCCGAAAAGTGCGTCGTTCTCAAGCCGGACCATGCGATGCAAATTGAACTGCTCAAAATGATCCGGTCCATCCCGGGTGTCCGTAAAGTATTTGTGGCTTCCGGCATTCGTCCAGACTTGATCCAGGCAGACGAAGCGCATGGAGAGGCATATCTCCGTGAAATCGTAAGTCACCATGTTTCCGGGCAGTTGAAGATAGCTCCGGAACACAGCGAGGAATCAGTTCTGGCTTTAATGGGAAAACCAGGCAGCCGCAGCCTGCTCAGGTTTAAGAGAGAATTCGATAGCTTAACCGCCAGTGTGGGTAAGCATCAATTTCTCACCTATTATCTGATCGCAGCTCATCCGGGCTGCGATGAAGAGAATATGCGCCGGCTGAAACGTTTTACCAGCCGGGAATTGCACATCTCCCCCGAACAGGTGCAGATATTTACCCCGACACCGTCCACCTATTCCAGTCTGATGTACTATACAGAAATGGATCCATTCTCTATGAATCCTATCTTTGTCGAAAAAGAAAATGCGCGCAAGGAACGCCAGAAGGCGATCATCACTGGCGATAGTAAAAAAGTGATATCCAGCCCGGGAACAAACCGGCGGATCAAAAGACCAGGGAGACCATGAGCTTTCGATTGTTCGCCGTAACCGCGCCGGGATTGGAAAAATATACATCCACAGAATTGAACTCGCTGGGATTCAAATCTCACCGGCCGGTCAGTTCGGAAGTATATGGAGATACAAAGGAAGAAGCCGGTGGTGTAGAGTTTGAAGCCAATCTATCGGATATGTACCGGGTCAACTTGCGGCTACGCACAGCCAACCGGATCATCGTCCGGTTAGGAGAATTTTCAGCCGTCTCCTTTCCGGAATTGCGGAAAAAAGCAGCCCGGTTTGCATGGGAAACCTTTCTGAAACCGGGTCAACCGGTAGCATTACGTGTCACCTGTCACAAATCGAAGTTGTACCATTCGGGTGGAGTGGCCGAACGGATCGCTGGCGCAATTGGAGACCACCTGGGAAAATCATGCGCTATGGAAAAATTCGACGAAAGTGCCCGCTTCCCACCGCAACTGATCATGGTGAGGTTTGTCCATGACCAATGTACCATAAGTGTGGATACGTCCGGCGAACTGCTGCACAGGCGAGGCTACCGGTTGGAAACAGCCAAAGCGCCCCTGCGTGCGACGCTGGCGGCAGGAATGTTGATGGCATCCAATTGGGATCTTCACAGTCCGGTTGTGGATCCGTTTTGCGGTTCGGGGACTATTCCAATTGAAGCTGCCATGATGACCCGCCGGATTGCTCCCGGACGAAACCGGCGTTTTGCTTTTATGAACTGGCCTGATTTTAATCAAGAATTGTGGGAGGATGTGTTATCACGGACGATCTCTGAGGAAACTCCCATTGCCGCAGTTATCCAGGCTTCGGATCGGGATGCCGGAGCAATTCAAATCGCCCGCAACAATGCCGAAAGGGCCAGCGTATTATCAGATATCAAATTCAACTGCCAGGCTGTCTCCAACCTTCAACCGGCCGGATCGACAGGCTGGATCGTGACCAACCCCCCGTATGGTGTGCGGATCAGTCAGCAGAAAGACTTGCGCGACCTGTATGCCCGCTTTGGCACTGTTCTACACGATCGATTCTCGGGATGGAAATTCGCCATCCTGTGCTCCAGTGATATATTAATCGGTCAGATGCACCTTGAAATTATCGAAAAGATCCATTTGGTAAACGGTGGAATACCTGTCAGTTTATATTGCGGTAATATCTAATTGCCGTATTCCAATAATCACATTACCAGACAAAATTGGAGTGTATCCGTACACACACTTATCAAAAATGAAATGAAATTTACCCCATTCCGATGTAAAATAATGTAAGCAAAATTGGCATTATTTCCTAAATTCCAGCAAGAAGGGGTTTGACATTGGCTACTTCTCGAACTCAGCTCATGGTCGATCGTTTAAATCAGATGCAATCGTCCTCACCGGATATTGAAGCATCTGCCGTCGTCAGTGTTGATGGCCTGACCATTGCCTCGGCGCTGCCTCATGGTGTTGAAGAAGATCGTGTTTCGGCGATGTCTGCAGCCATGCTCTCTCTGGGTGAACGAATCGCCGGAGAATTGGGCCGCGGTTCTCTGGAACAGATTTATATCAAGGGGAATCAAGGTTTTGTCGTGTTGATGTCTGTCGGCAATGATGCTGTATTGACCGTTCTGGCTCGCGAACAGGCAAAACTGGGATTGATTTTCCTGGATATCCGCCGGGCTGCAGAAGAAATCTCGAAACTTCTGTAGCTTGCAGTCATTATGGAACCTCTACCTAAGAGCGGTCTGTATTACCCGAACAACCTGGCCCGCATTACCCTCATCGCGCTGGAAAATGTTGTGGGGACGAACGGGGTTAATGCCCTGTTAAACCTGGCCAATAAACGGGAATATATTGGAAATTTTCCGCCGGATAACATGGAGGCGGAATTCGATTTTGCCGATTTATCCTGCATTATCGGTTCGCTGGATGATATGTACGGAGCCAGGGGGAGCCGCGCACTGGCTCTTCGGGCAGGCATCGCCACTTTTGATGTCGCCTTGAAGAATATCGGTGAAGCGGTCGATGTCAACGACGAAGGTTTTATCGCCTTGCCTGATGTGGAGAAAATCAGAGTCGGGCTATCACTGGTTGGCATCACTTTCAGTCAGTCGACAAAAAATATCCCGGCTATCCGTGAAGAGGGTGACAACTTTATCTATTCAGTTGCTTATTGTCCCATCTGCTGGGGACGAAAAACTGAGGAACCTTCCTGCCACATTCTCACCGGTCTATTAAAGGGGGCGCTTAAGTGGGTAACCCATGGAAGTGATTACAATGTTAGTCAGGTGACCGCCCACTCTTGCGGCGCCGAAACCTGTGATTTTGTCGTTCCCAAAACGCCTATCAGATAATTCTGGTTTTTTGGGAACAGTTTCCTTAACATAAATATTCTTTTGACCATGACCCTGTGGATAGTTGGAATCCGCAGGGTTTTTTATACCTCTGATAAGAGATACTGAATATATGTCAGGATATTTCATATAATCATGATTGAATGGATTGTGCGAAGTAACAGATATAAGTATTCGCATAGCAGAGCGTCGATTTCTTTTCCTGATAGGCGAAAGATGTTAACCAGATTTGGAGGGGCGCTGGGCATACCTGTGGATTGGCTGTTGGAAGGTCCGCCATATGTGGAATACCGCACCAGGGTAGATTTGCTGGGTCAGCATGAAGAGGTTCAGGAAGTCAAAGAGGCGCGGGCCGCCATGCTGGCGCAGCCGGAAATCAACGAACTGGCAATGTCACTTAGCGACTGGCCTGGAAAAGCTCTCTCCAGTCATCGATCTGCCAGCCAATCCTTTCACACCCTGAACTTTTTGGCCGACCTTGGTTGCAAGGCGGATGATGATAATCTGCGCAAAGTTTCACAGAAGATACTCTCTGAAGCTTCGCCTGAAGGACCTTTCAGGCTTAACATGAATATCAGCTCTGCTCACGGGGGCAGCGGGCAGGATACCGGAGCCTGGGCTCTGTGCGACGCGCCCAACCTGGTATACGCGCTTGTCCGCCTGGGGTTCAGGGATGATGCACGTGTGAAAAAAGCTATTGAGTATTTGACCGGACTTGTCAAAGATTTTGGATGGCCATGTGCCGCTTCCCCCGAACTGGGGAATTTCCACGGACCGGGGCGCAAGGATGAACCCTGTCCGTATGCCAGTCTGGTCATGTTGAAATTACTCGCTCTTATCCCTGAAAAACGAGATGATCCCGCTGTTAATATCGGCGTTCAAACCATAACCAGCCTGTGGAAACAGAGGCAAACGCGGCACCCGTTCATTTTCTATATGGGCACAGATTTCTGTAAACTGAAAGCCCCGCTCATCTGGTATGACATCCTCCATGTTCTGGATGTCCTGTCTTCTTTTCCGCAGGCTGTTCGAACGGCGGAATTTGGCGAGATGCTGGATATTGTGAAGCGCAAAGCGACCGGCGAGGGCACTTTTATTCCCGAATCGGTTTATGTGCCGTATAGAAACTGGGATTTTGGCCAGAAGAAAGTACCCTCTCGCTGGCTGACCTTTTTGGTTTACCGGATAATGCTCCGCTCGGAGAAAGCCTAATCTTCTACTTTTTTGGTAAAAGAGGAATAATGTCAGCCATCGATGAAATCGCGTATTCGCTTGGCAGGCGGGATGAAGTACCCAACCGGGAACTGGCCAGGAAATTATCCAGGACAAATGACCTGAATGGTATTCAGGAGATAGCCAGCCACCTTCAGGACAGGGATCCCAACATTCAAAGCGATTGCCTCAAGGTTCTGTATGAAGTAGGAATGCTGGAACCGGAATTGATCCGAAGATATGCGGGCGACTTCTTAAAATTGTTATCTTCCAGGAACAACCGGCTGGTCTGGGGTGCCATGATCGCTCTTTCCACCATCGCAGCGCAGGAAGCCGATGCTCTCTTTCCTCATGTGGATTTTCTTATAAAGACAATCCGCGCCGGTTCGGTTATCACCACAGATAATGGAATCAAATCTCTGGCATTGATCGGTTCAAAAAAGACAGAATACAACCGCGCCATCTTTCCCTTCTTACTGGAACATTTGAAGACCTGCCGTTCCAAAGAGGTTCCCCAGCACGCGGAATATACCCTGGCCGCTGTCAATCGAGACAACCGCGAGGCGTTTATTGAAGTGTTGGAAAAAAGGATGATAGACCTTACACCGACCGGTAAAACCCGAATTCGAAAGGTGTTACGTTCTGCGGAAATAACGGTATAAATAAAACGGCCGGTTCCCCGGCCGTTGAATTGATTTCAGCAACCTGCACAGTCGCGGATGTCGACCACCCGGCTGACAAAAGGTTTGATGGCTTTCAGCAGATCTTTGTCATTCACACCCTCGATGCGGAAAACCATCTGCGACGTCTTGCTATCTTCTCCAAGGAAAGAGCCGGTCGAAAGGATATTCCCGCCGGTTTCAAATATGGCCTGAGACAATTTGGCCAGGATACCGGGACCCTTGCCGAGTTCCACGGTCAGCCGCAGGCCAGCTTCGCGCGCTCCCAGTACTTCCAGGAAGGCGTTGAATATGTCGGTCTCCGTGATGATTCCCACCACACTTTCCCCGCGTACCACTGGCATGCCTCCGATTTTGTGGTCGGACATGATGCGGGCTGCTTCTTCTAAAGGCATGTCTTCGGTTACAGTGAAAACATCTCTGGTCATGATCTTTTCAACGGGGAATGAGTTTAGCAAAGATTTGATCTCCCAGACACTTAACGAAGTGGCCGCGGAAGGAGAGGCTTTCAGCAAATCCAATTCCGTCACAATTCCGACCAGACTGCCCGATTGATCCACCACCGGCAACCGCCGGATGTGTTCTTTATTCATCAGCGACAGGGCATCATCAAGAGATGTCTTGGGACCAATAGTTATTACAGGATGTTTCATACGCGAACCTACGAACATGGCAGTCTCCTTTTCTTTATATATGATCCAATTAATTCTACAATAACAATGGAATATATGAATCTGATTGGATTCTCCCTGTATATGCATATAATTTAATCCATATTCAACAGAAAACAACCGACTGCATTATAAGAAAGCGAAATCTGGTCAACTTCAATAAGTGAGAGGATATGCCTGCTTCCATTTCACGTCGGGATTTTCTGAGGGGAAGTCTGGGATTCGCAGGTGCCGTATCCCTTGGCCGTATTGTGGATCTCACAGAGGTCTCTCCTCCTGTAGAGACAGACATTCTGCCTCAGGTTGTGGTATCGCAGGGTTTGGATAAGCATACCCCGGCTGATATTCTGAAAACCGCACTCGATGGCCTCGGCGGAATAGGCCGTTTTGTCAAACCGGGTCAGGTGGTCGCCATAAAACCAAATGCCACCTGGGCATTTGCTCCTCATACGGCTTCTTCCACTGACCCGGATGTTCTGCGGGCTTTGATCGAACTGGTCAAAGAAGCGGGAGCTTCCAGAATCATTGTGATGGATCATTGCTCTCTTGAACCGGGGGCGATGAAAGCGTTAAAGATCAACAAGATCGGTCAGGTTGTGGAAGAAATGGGTGTAGAAGGTCTTTTCCCGGACCGATATCTCGCTCCCAAAGAAACCTACACAACGGTCGAACTTCCTGACGGGCATTCCTATAAAAAAATTGGGGTGATCAAAGCCGCGGTGGATGCCGATGTGCGTATTAATATGGCCGTCGCGAAGAGTCACAGTGTTACCCGGGTTACCCTGGCATTAAAACATATGATGGGCTTTCTCGAATCGCCTTCCGGATTGCATGCCTACCTGCATAAAGGCATCGCTGATATCAACACAAAAACTTCACCTATCAAAGCGGATCTCCACATACTGGAAGCCCTGCGTATCAGAACGGCCTACAATGAATATGTCACCTGCGCCGGGCCTGAAACGGATGAAACCCATCCTTTTATGATCTTTCGCAAGAATCAGATTATCGCCGGCCTGGATCCTGTACTTATGGATGCCTATGCCTGCAGTACCTTCTATAAAAT
>JAAZMZ010000046.1 GCA_012798535.1 Leptolinea sp. | reverse complement strand
TGATGGGTTCCATGTGGGATGAGACCGCGGCCAACCGCGCTGCCTATGACCGCGCAACTCAGGAACTCTCCCAGTTGACGGATATCAACCAGTATTTTGCCTGGTTCAACCGCGGGACTGCCATGGTGAAATTGCAGGACTACGGTGGAGCCGCCCAGGCGTATGACCAGGCTTTTGCTCTTTATCAAACCCTGCCTGAAGATACCCGCCCGTTCCGCATGGTCTGGTACCAGACCGGGCCGTATCAGGCTTACTACTACACCGGCCGTTATCAGGATGTGGTCAATCTGGCCAATCTGACCCTTAGCCTGGCCAATCACCCGGGTCTGGAAGAATCCAATTACTGGCGGGCTATGGGTCTGGTGGCCATTGGGAAGCGTGATGAAGCCATCACCGATTTGCGTCTGACCCTGAAAATCCACCCGAATTTCGAACCCAGCCTGCAGGAATTGCAACAACTGGGTGTGAATTAACCTTTTTCAGAGCGATTCTCCGGCTGATATTCAGTACAATTAAGTAGAACCATTTCTTTCCGTTTATAAAACGGATTGAGCTGGCTTTTTGCAAAAACGTCGTGTATTCAATAGTCAAAATGATCCTCTTTGCTTTTCATGGCGGGTAAAACTTTGCGTATTCTGCATTTCGCCGATGCCCATATCGATATCGCCAGCCAGCGGCGGCGCGACCCCGAAAGCGGCCTGCCAATCCGCGTGCTGGACTTCCTGAAAGCGCTGGATACCATTATCGATACGGCCATCCAGGAAAAAGTGGACCTGGTGCTTTTTGCCGGAGATGCTTATAAGGACCGCACTCCGGTTCCCACCTACCAGCGTGAATGGGGCAGGCGGATCATGCGCCTGTCGCAGGCCGGGATTCCTACATTGCTGCTGGTTGGCAACCATGACCTGCCGCCAGCCGCCAGCCGCGCGAACGCCCTGCAGGAATTCGACACGCTGGAAGTTCCGCACATCAGGGTGCTATCGAAGCCGGTTTTTTTGAAACCGGCAGATCTGGAAGAATTGCCGCTGCAGGTGATCGCCCTACCGTGGATCTCACGTTCCGGGATGGTGGCCAGCCTGGCTGCCGGGGATGAACCGGCAGGCAATGTGCTGGAAGCGATCGAAAAGCGGGTGACGGAAATCGTCTCTCAATGGCTGGATAAAGCTGATCCGTCCATTCCGATCATCCTGACTGCACACGGAATGGTGCAGGGTGCGCAATTCGGGTCGGAACGCACCATCAGCCTGGGAAGTGACCTGGTCCTCCCCGGCAGAGTGGTCAAGGACCCCAGACTGGCCTATACGGCACTGGGCCATGTTCATCGCTATCAAGATCTGAATGCAGGCAGTCAGCCGCCGGTGGTTTATCCCGGTTCGATCGAGCGCGTGGATTTCGGTGAAGTGGAAGATGAGAAGGGCTTTGTAATTGCCGCGGTGGAATATGGCAAGGCAACCCTAATCGAAAGGCGGATCCTAAAGGGGCGTCCGTTTCTGGATCGCTATGTTCAGTGTGATTCCGCGGAGGACATACCGCGAAAGATACAGCAGGCTCTGCCCCCGGAGGAGGAGATCAAGGATTCCATCTTTCGGCTGACTTTGAATTATCCGCGCTCGCTGGAACCCATGATCGATGAAACCGCCATCCGGGCGGCAGCCGGATCTGCGCTGGAGTTTCACCTGGTGCGCAAGGTGCGTGTGGAAGCCCGCTCCCGCGTGGGGGATACCCTCAATCTGAGCGGTCAAAGCATCCTCGAACAGTTGAACGCCTACTGGCGGACTTCCAAAGTGGATGCTGCAGATCAGGAAGAATTGAACGGCCTGGCGCAGAGTATCTTCTCCACCGTGGATGGTATTCCGGATGGTACGTAAGGTTGGAGATAACTGATAAATAGATGAATGGTAACTGGCTTGAAGCCTTTATAATTTTCTTGTTGATCGTCCTGAACGGTTTGTTTGCCATGACCGAGATCGCGCTGGTCTCGGTACGTAAATCCCGCATCGAGCAGCAGGCGGAGGATGGGAACAGAGACGCGAAGACGGCGCTTGAATTGATCACCTCTCCCAACCGTTTCCTGTCGACCGTGCAGGTGGGAATATCGCTGGTTGGCGTATTCGCCGGTGCCCTGGGCGGTGCGAGCTTTGCAGATGGCCTGGCGGTCTGGTTTGACAAAATACCCGGAATGGCTCCCTACAGCCACGCCGTTGCGCTGGTGGTCGTTGTGCTGATCATCACCTATTTTTCGCTGGTGATCGGTGAATTGATTCCTAAACGGCTGGCGCTGCAGTCTTCCGAGAAGATCAGCCTGGCGGCCGCCCGCCCAATGAAAATGCTGGCGCGGCTGGTATCCCCGGTGGTAAATCTGCTGGCGGCTTCCACCGAACTGGGGCTCAAGCTGCTGGGTGTCAAAGGTCCGCAGGAGTCCCCAGTCTCGGATGAAGAGATTATGCTACTGGTGGAGCAGGCGCGCGAAACCGGCGCGGTGCAGGACGTTGAACAGGACATGGTGGAAAGCGTCTTCCGGTTGGGAGATCGGCGGGCAGATGCCATCATGACTCCGCGGGTGGATCTAATCTGGCTGGATATTCAGGAATCGCTGGAAATAAATATTGAAAAAGTTTTAGCTTCCAGCCACTCCCTCTTTCCGGTGGGCGACGGCAGCCTGGATGAGATCATCGGGATTGTGCGCGCTAAAGAACTGGTCGGGCGCAAATTGAACGGAGAGCAGCTGCGCCTGGAGAAGATCGTCATTCCACCGCTCTTTGTGCCGGAAAGCATGCCTGCCCTGAAAGTGCTCGAATTGTTAAAAACACCGGGGAATCGCGCGGCGCTGGTCATCGATGAGTACGGCGGATTGCAGGGTCTGATCACTCTGTCCGATGTATTGCAGGCGATCATCGGCGATGTGCCCACCCCGGGCGAATTGTTTGAACCGCAGGTGGTGGAGCGCGAAGATGGCTCCTACCTGTTCGACGGCCAACTGCAGATCGATGAATTGAAGGACATCCTTGACCTGGATGAATTGCCGGAAGAAGACCATGCCGGTTTCCAGACTCTGGGCGGATTTATGATGAATCAACTGGGTGAAATCCCGACGGCCGGCCAGCATTTCGAATGGGAAGGCCTGCGCTTCGAGGTAGTTGATATGGATGGACGCCGGGTGGATAAAGTGCTGGTACAACGCCTGGAGACTCCCGAAGAGTATGAATAGGCAGGTGTAGCGATGATCCCGGTACGTTTGCAGATAAAAGGATTTCTTTCCTATAAAGAAACCGCGGAGGTCGATTTTACGGGTTTCAATCTGGCCTGTATCTCCGGTGCCAACGGTGCGGGAAAATCCTCCCTGCTGGACGCGATCACCTGGGTGCTTTTTGGAAACGCCCGCCGCAGTGATGATTCGATCATCAACAGCCAGGCCGAATCGGCACGGGTGGACCTGACGTTTCTGTATGAAGGCGAAACCTACCGCGTGATCCGTGAAAAACACCGCAACAAGACCGGCACACTGGAGTTCACCATCCAGACGGCGGATGGTAGGTGGAATGTGCTCACCGGCGATTCGATACGCCTGAGCGAAGCACGCATCCGCGAAACCTTGAAAATGGATTACGAGACGTTCATCAATGCCTCCTTCTTCCTGCAGGGCAAGGCAGATCTGTTCGCGCAGCAAAAACCGGCGGATCGCAAGCGCATCCTGGGTTCCATTCTTGGACTGGAACGCTGGGCGGCCTACCAGACGGAAGCGGCCGGCCGGCGCAAACAGGTGGAAGCGGAGATCGACATTCTGGACGGCCGGCTGGGTGAGATCAATGCCGAACTCGACGAAGAGGAACAGCGCAGGCAAAAATTAACAGAAGCCGAATCTGCCTGTGAAGCCGCATCCCGCCAGCGGACGGCGCAGGAGACGGCGCTGCAGGGATATGAACGCCTGGAAGCCGCGCTTGAATCACAACGGCAGTCCGCGGCGCGGCTGGAGATCGACCTGCAGAATGTTACGTTACGCCGGGAAAACCTGATAGCGGGCTTGCGTGAGCGGGAAAAAGAGATTGCCGAGGATCAGGCTTTGGTAGGAGATGAAGCGCGCATCGATGAAGAGTACCGTGTCTGGGAATCGGTGCGGCAGGAGAAGGAGATACTGGACGGGCAAGCGGCGCGTTTCCGTGAACTGGACGCGCAGCGCCAGCCTTTATTACAGCAGCTTGCCGCCGAGCAGGGGCGCCTTCAACAGGAATTGGCCGGATTGAAACTTGTTCAGGATGAGGCGCCAGCGACTATCCACGAATTGGAAACCCTGGAGACGAGCCTGGCCGGCCAGCGAAAGAAAATGGATGAGTATCGGCAGGTGTCCGAAGAAAGACCTGACCGTGAGAACGACCTGCGAAGTGTACTGGCGGAAATCGGCCGGCTGGAAGCCGAGAATGTCCGCATGAAAGCTGCCATGCAGGAGTACCGCGAACGCATCGACAAGTTGAAGGAAGCGGCCGGAGCAGATTGTCCGCTCTGCGGCCAGCCGCTCACCCCGGATCACCGCCGGGAACTGCTGGCCGATCTCGAAAGCGAAGGCAAAGCCCTGGCCGATACGTATCGTGAGAATCAATCCCTGATAAAACAGAAAACGGAAGAAAAACGCCTGCTTGAAAAACGCATCAGCGAATGTGATCAGGCCGCCCGCCTGGGGCAGGAGATTCAGCGCACGGTTGACCAGATGCTTACCCGGCAGGTATTCCTGAACCAGAAGTGTCAGGAACAGGCGGAAGCGGCGGCCAAAGTGCTGGAGATCCAACGGATTCTCGATGACAAGATATTTGCCGGTGATATTCGGAAACACCTGGAGAGAGTTACCGCCGATATTACCAGTCTGAATTTCGATGCTGACCGGTTGGACAATGTCACCGCGGAGGAAACCCGGCTACGCCCGATTGCCGAAAAACGTTCATCGATCCAACAGGCGCGGGCGAGACTGGAACCGCTGCGCCGGGAGATCACCTCATTGCAGGCGCAGATCGATGAAGCCGGTGAGGAGATTACCAAAAGGCAGGCCGAACTGGCTGCCGTTCGACAGCAGCTCGAGGCGCAATCCAGTGGTCTGCCCGAACTGCCCGCCTTGAGACAGGAACTGGCCGTATTGAAAGAGCGGGAAGCCCGTTTGATCAGTGAAGCCGGCGCCGCCCGCCAGCGGGTGCAGGTGCTGGATACGCTGAAGTTGCGCCAGACGGAGTTCACTGCCAGACGGGTGGAATTGACCCGGCAGACGGCGCGCCTAAAAATGCTGGAAAGAGCCTTTGGCAAGGATGGCGTGCAGGCGCTGCTCATCGAAGAAGCGCTGCCGGAAATCGAAACTCAGGCCAATGATATTCTCGACCGCCTGAGCGGTGGCAATATGTCAGTGTATTTTGCCACCCAGAAGGAATATAAAGACGAGAAGCGCGATGATAAGCGCGAAACGCTGGATATCCTGATTCGGGATGGAGCGGCGGAGCGTGCGTATGAATTGTTTTCTGGCGGTGAGGCTTTCCGGGTTGATTTTGCCATCCGGCTGGCTTTATCCCGTGTGCTGGCACACCGGGCCGGAGCCCGGCTGCAAACTCTGGTCATCGATGAAGGATTCGGCAGCCAGGATGTGGACGGCCGCCAGCGGCTAATCGAGACCATCAACCTGGTGCAGCCGGATTTCGCCAAGATACTGGTGATCACCCATCTGGAAGAACTTAAAGAAGCCTTTCCGGCACGTATCGAAGTGGAAAAGACCGGGAGCGGCTCAAAGGTGACGGTAGCCCAATGACCACTCTCCATGTGCGGGTCGGCATTTTGCAGCGGGTATTGACTGATTACCGGGTGCCCTTTTTTGACCTTCTTGCAGAAACTTTCCCGGCCGGTGTGGAGATCGCATCGGGAGAAGCCCGGCCGGAGGAGCAGATCGTTCCGGGACAGCCTGAAAAAGCCACCCGCCATTCTCTGCAAAACATCCATATTCTCAAGGGTGGACTGTATCTCTGCCAGCAGCGAGGCGTGATCGAGTGGCTGGAAAAATATGACCCGGATGTGCTCATCGCGGAGGCTAACCCGCGCTACCTGGCCACACCTCAGGCTGTGCGCTGGATGCACCGGCACAAGCGGCCGGTTATCGGCTGGGGTCTGGGCGCTCATCAGGGAGGCGGACTGCGTTCTAATCTGCGGTTGTCATTTTTAAAGGAATTTGATGCCCTGCTCACCTACAGCCGTAAAGGGAAAGCGGATTATGTCTCCGCCGGCCTTCCGGCAGAGACGATATTTATCGCGCCCAACGCCGTGGTGACCCGGCCACAGAACAATCCACCGATCCATCGATCCTCTTTCAGCGAAGGTCCGGCTATGGTGTTGTTTGTCGGGCGATTGCAAGGCCGCAAGCGGGTGGATTTATTATTGCAGGCCTGCGCGCAGTTGGACAAATCAATCCAGCCTCGGCTGTGTATCGTGGGTGACGGCCCCGAGCGCGCCGCGCTTGAATCCCTGGCCCGGCAGATCTATCCGCAAGCGGAATTTTGCGGCGATCAGCGCGGAAAAGCGCTGGCCGATCTGTTCCGGCAGGCGGATCTGTTCGCCCTGCCCGGCACGGGAGGATTGGCGTTGCAGCAGGCGCTCAGCTTTGGTCTGCCGGCCATCGCCGCCGAAGGGGACGGTACACAGGCTGATCTGATCCGACCGGAAAACGGCTGGCTGGTCAAACCGGGA
Organism: Leptolinea sp.; assembly: GCA_012798535.1. Classification (GTDB taxonomy): domain Bacteria; phylum Chloroflexota; class Anaerolineae; order Anaerolineales; family Anaerolineaceae; genus Leptolinea. Next base: position 44,231 of record JAAZMZ010000046.1, on the reverse strand, counting down.
AGTCTGGAAAGCCTGATATCTGCGCTGCAGTCTGCCCTGTCTGATCCACATGCGCTGGCTGTCAGGGGAAGTGAGTCCTTCCGCATTGTGAAGGAAGAAATCAACCTGGAAAGCATGGCAACCGCCTTTGAAACCGCCGTGGCTTTTGCAATGGAACGGATTGGAAAATGAAAATACTGCTGGTGGCCGACGGGCGCAGCCCCATCACCCGCGGGTGGATCAAGACGCTGGAGCTGGCCGAACTGGAAACCAGTCTCATCTCCACGTTCCCCTGTGAACCACTTCCCGGTGTTCGCGAATTGAGGATCATTCCAGCCGCGTTCTCCGCTCTGGCGGGCAGCCAGGTCAACGGCCGTTCATCCAGTCATAGAAGTCGGACGAGAGGTTTAGTCAGCCGGTTTCGCGGTTGGTTCCTGGCCGGTCGATACTGGTTGGGACCACTCAGCCTGCCTTTTTCACGAAATTCCTGTCTGAAGGCAATAAATGAGATAAAGCCCGATGTGGTGCACGCTCTGCGCATTCCCTTCGAAGGAATGTTGGCAAGGGTGACGCCGCCCGAGATCCCCTTTGCCGTTTCGATCTGGGGGAATGATCTCACCCTGCACGCGCAGGGTTCGCCGCTGATGGCATGGGAAACCCGCCGGACCCTGCGGCGGGCAGACGGACTGATGGCAGATGCGCACCGCGATCTGCGGTTGGCCTGTGAATGGGGATTTCACGCGGATTTGCCTACACTGTGTGTTCCCGGCGGAGGCGGAATCGATCTGCCGGCCATGCTGGCTGCCCTGAAAAACGAGTCGGCACTGACAGCGGATATACCTGCCGGCACCCCGGTGGTTATCAATCCGCGTGGTTTCAGGCCCGGCAGCGTGCGCCATGATACGTTCTTTAAATCCATTCCGCTAATCCTCAAAGAGGAGCCGCAGACGATCTTCCTCTGTGCCGGGATGGCTGGCCAGCCGGAAGCGCTGGATTGGGTGGAACGGCTGGGTATCGCGCGATCTGTGCGGTTGCTGCCGTTCCTGGTACAGGAAGAATTGTGGCGGCTTTTCCTGCGGGCGCAGGTCAGCCTGTCCATCAGCCAGCATGACGGCACGCCCAACTCACTTCTGGAATCCATGGCTCTGGGGTGCTACCCGGTGGCGGGGGATATCGAATCCACCCGCGAGTGGATCGTGGATGGTGAGAACGGCCGCCTGGTGGACCCATCCGATGAAATAGCGGCGGCGCAGGCTGTACTCGAAGGATTAAGATCGCCTGCACTCGTGGAACAGGCCGCCGCTAAGAACATGGGGATCATTCACGAGAGAGCAGACCGTAACAGCCAGTATCCGGCAGTGCATGTTTTTTATACAACAGTTGCCGGCCGGGGACAGGGAAAGGGGAAAAATGGATAAGGCGCACTTACTGGAAAACATCCAATCCGGGCACAGACAATTGGAAGAGGCTCTGGTAAAGATCGACCCTCAAGACATGGAGCGTTCCACTTCAAAAGAAGAATGGACGGTTAAAGAGACTCTGGTACATCTATCCTCGTGGGAAAAGGCATTACTGGAGGATCATGCCCGCCTGATGTGTGGTGAAAAAATCCATGAGTTGAGCGGGCAGGGGGAGATCGATGCCCGGAACGCGGAAACCCGCGAACGGGCGGGACATATCCCATTGGATCAGGCCGTCGCCGAGTTTCATGGTATATACAGGCAGCTCCTGCAGTGGTTGGAAAACCTGCCCGAGAGTGAACTGGATCGTCCTTTTGCCTACGGTATGTCGCTGGGTGAATTTGTGGGAGAAGACACCTGGAAGCATTACGCTGAACATTTGGAAAACATCACCGCAAAGATACGATAAGAAATCTACATATTCCCGTGGCCGTTTCAGGCCGGCACTTCCGTTTACAGGTGTCTTGTTTGAATAGCCGAGAATGAAAAATACTATAATAATTCAATGCGTATGGCCGCGGCGTTTGCCGCTTTTGAAAAGGTCAAAACACTTCCAAGCAATCTGACGGGGTTCATTTTTTCGATGTTCAATGCCAAAGATCAACCTGAATCACCGGATTCGGCGCCAAATTCTCAAGATCTTGAACGAAAAATGAAGGAGATGCAAAACCGGATCGCGGAATTGGAAGATGAATTGAAAGGAGCGCAATCCTCGAAACCTGCCAGGAAGCAGATCAACCTGACGGCGTTGGCCTCTTTAATTATCATTACGCTTCTGGCCCTCATTCCCCCGGCTATGGTGGTGGCGGAACGCTGGCTGTACATTCTGCCCCGCTATTTTATTCAAGATACCTGGTGCCTATCCGATTTTCTTTGCCACACCATGTGGCCGCCATATTTCTTAATCGTGTTCGCCTGCTATCTGCTGCTGTTCGTAATCCTCTTCACCCAGCATACCAGGCCGCAGGTCATTATTGAAGAACCGCTCCAGCTATTGGAAGTTGATGTGGTCAAGAAACATCAGGCGGATGTCGGCAGGTTTTATGTCCTTGCTTCCATCTGTGGATTCATCTACATTCTGATCCGCAGCCTGATCGTTCAGGAGTTACCGGGCTGGAGTTTGGTCTATGCCTGGCTGGCTTTCATGCTGGGAAGTTTCCTTGTGTCGGTCAGACCTGACCGGATCACAGGTTTCTGGCGAAATCACGGAGAATTCTGGCTGTCCATTCTGATCCTGCATGTTTCCATCGTCGCGGTCATCGCCGGAATATATGCTCACCCGGATATATTCTGGGCGACGATAGTTTTACTCTGTTTGGCAGTGGCCAATATCTGGCGATTCCGCCGGCGGGTTCCGGTCATCTTCTGGATCATGTCACTGGCTCTGATCGTTTATTCCATCAACCTCACCGGCTGGTGGACGGCAGCCGTGGGTGATGAATATGGCTTCCCCGAAGCGGCCAGGCAACTGGCAGAAAAAACCAGTTTCATTGAACTGGGTAGTTTCCTCTTTCGGGCTGACGGTGTAGCCGGTACACACCCGTACTTCTCCTCAATTTTGCAGGCCATTTTCATGAAGTTTTTCGGACACGAAAATTTCGGGTGGCGTTTCAGTAATCCGTATATGTGTTCCCTGGCCGTTGGTCTCTTTTACATTTTCTGTAAATCATTCCTCCCCAAAAAAACCTCTCTGATCGCGGCATTCCTGCTGGGCGTTTCTTCTTACATCATGGCGTTCTCGAAGATCGGATACAACAACCTGCAGGCTCTCTTCGCCATGACTCTTGTACTGGCGGTTTCCGCGCTGGTACTGCGATACAAAACTATACTGTCCTATGCCTGTCTTGGCAGTGTTCTGGCCTTCTGTTTCTATGTATACCCGGCAGCCCTGTATGCACCTCCCCTGGCTTTATTCCTTTTCTTGGTCTATGAACCACCCGTTACACGAGAGCGATGGAAACGCTGGATGATCGTCATTCTGGTCACTGCTGCACTGCTTTTCCCACTCATGATGCAGCCTGCTTACGCACAGAGCAAGATACCCGGCACGTTTTTCAACCAGCCGCTTATCTTCGAATCGGAAACCAGCCTATGGAATCATTTTATAACCAATCTTCTCTATTCGATATTCTCTTTCCTGTACATCGCGTCTGAGTCACATTATCTGGCGGCTTCTTACCTGGATCCCCTCTCTTCGGCTCTATTCGTGATCGGCTTTATCCTGCTGCTGTATCAGATGCGGTGGAAGAAGTTCTCGGTATTCTATCTCATCACCTTCATCTACCTGGTGGTTATTGTCGGCGCAACCCACGACCGGCAGGCTCCGCCCAATACACGAATGTTCATGCTCCTGCCGGTATTCACACTGGCCGCCGCCTGGGGATTGGTATGGTTGGAAGAAAAGTACATCGAAGCGTTGTCTCCGAAGGTTGCTCAATGGCGCATTGCTGCCGGCATCCTGCTGGCCGGGATCACTTTCTTGAACATCTATCAGGCTTACCAGGTCTCTCATTATCGATTCCCGAATATGCAGAATGCCGAAGCGCTTTTCATTCGGATAACAGAAAATATTTATAACGCCGAGCAGGGTGTTCCCAAGACATACGTTTTTGTTGTAGATCCATCCTGGGGAATCAGTGGTCCGGTCATGCTGCAGAAACTCTATCCCCACCTTGCATGGGCGCAGATCAAACAACTGACTCTCACCGAACCGGAAATCCCCAGAGAGAGTATTCCACTGCTGGAAGACCGGAATACGTTCATCCTGTTCATGCCCTGGATGAATGTTGAATGGAAAACCAGGCTGGATCCTCAGATCAGAGCGCTGGGAAAAGAAGTCTGCCAGATAACCGCCTATAATGGTGATCCGCGGTTCCCGCTGTATTACCCTCCTGACCTGCCGCAAGGCTGCAATCCCTGAGTAAATTTTGATTATGGGGATATCCTGCGCAGCTTTTACAGGACCGCAACCGGTTATGGCTTTATGCGTATACTGAATAAATAAAGGAGATACAAAATGGGACTACTTTCCTGGATTGTGGTTGGATTGATCGCCGGATGGCTGGCCGGAAAAGTGATGAAAGGCTCGGGGTTTGGCCTGCTGGGTGATATCATCATCGGTGTGGTTGGTGCCCTGGTGGGCGGTTGGCTGGCCGATTCGGTATTGGGATTAGGTGTGGGTATAACCGGTTTCAATCTGACCACTATTCTGGTGGCTTTTTGTGGAGCGGTGATCGTGCTGTTCGTGCTACGGATTTTACGCAAGTAATTAGCCCCGATAATTTATAAGCCCGGCGGGCGGGGCTGGTTATAATCAACGCATGAACAATGAACAGATCGCCCAGATATTTGACCGGATTGCCAACCTTATGGAGATCAAAGGGGAAGTCATCTATAAGACGCTGGCCTATCGCAAAGCCGCCGAAAATATACGAGCCCTGCCGGGAAGTCTGAATGCCTTCCACCAGCAGGAAAAATTAATGGAGATCCCCGGCGTGGGAAAAGCCATCGCCGAGAAGATCGCCGAAATCATAACCACCGGGAAACTGGGATTTCTGGAACGTCTGGAAGCCGAAGTCCCGGTGGGTTTGCTGGATGTTCTGGAAGTATCGGATGTAGGGCCGCGAAAAGCGGCGCTCTTTTGGAAGCAGGCGGGAATCACATCGCTGGCAGAACTGGAAGAGGCGGCGAAAGTCGGCCGAATTCGGGCTCTCCCCGGCATGGGCGAAAAGTCAGAAAGCCGCATCCTCGCGGGTATTGAAGCGCTTAAACGCCGCGGACACCGATTGAACCTGGATATTGCCCGAGAAATTGCTGAAAACTGGCTGGCATGGATCCGTGCCCAGAAGGGTGTGGAACGGGCGGAAATGGCCGGCAGCCTGCGCCGCTGGAAGACCACCATTGGTGATATCGATATTGTCGCGGCGGTTGAGCAACCCGCGGAATTGATGGCAGCCCTGACTGCACATCCAGATGTGCAGCGGGTGCAGGGCACCGGAGAAAACAAGACCAGTCTTGAACTTCCCGGCGGGATCAACATGCAGGTCTGGACCCAGCCTCCTGAAAGATTTGGTACGCTGCTGCAATTCGTCTCCGGTTCAAAAGATCACAATGTCGCTTTACGGGGACTGGCGCAAAAACAGGGTGTCTCTTTAAGTGAACGGTGTATCACCCGTGCCGATGGACAGGAATTGCTCTTTTCAAACGAAGAGGATATCTACCGGTTCCTTGGATTGGACTGGATTCCCCCCGAACTGCGGGAAGACCGGGGAGAGATCAAGGCATCTGCCGAGCATGTTTTGCCTCACCTGATAGACATCAAAGATATCAAAGCGGAATTGCACAGCCATACTAACTGGAGTGACGGCATTAACACCATCGAAGAGATGGCCCGGGGCGCCATCTCGCGGGGATGGAAAATCTTTGCGGCCAGCGACCATTCCGGCGGGCTGGGGATCGCCGGCGGTTTGCAGCCGGAGCGGTTGAGGGAACGCGCGAAAGAGATCGCGCAGGTGCAGGCGAAGCTGGGGGATGAGATCACCCTGCTGGGCGGCAGCGAGGTGGAGATCCGCGCTGATGGCACCCTGGACTATGATGATGAAACCCTGGCCTGGCTGGATGTGGTCGTCGCCTCATTGCACACTTCCCTGCGCCAGCCGCGCGAGGTGGTCACGGGGCGGCTGTTGAATGCCATCCGCCATCCCCATGTGGATATCATCGGGCATGCCAGCGGGCGTTTGCTTCCCAATCGGGAAGGTGCCGATCTGGACTGGGATCTTGTTTTGGACGAAGCCAGAAAATCCGGTGTGGCGTTCGAGATTAATGCCAATCCTTCCCGGCTCGACCTAGATGAAGCCCATGTCCGGCAGGCGGTGGAAATGGGTATTCCCATCTTTATCAACACGGATGCCCATACTGTGGACCAACTGGACACCATAATCTATGGTGTATCCCTTGCCTGGCGTGCCTGGCTGCCGGCAGACGCTGTATGTTCTACCTGGGAACCGGATCGTCTTTTAACCTGGCTGAAAACATCCAAGCCTGACCGGCTTCACATCTAGTGGGTATATATGTCTACCAGCGAATTTAACCTGGCTTCTCTTCGATCCAGATTATCCCATTTACCTATCGCCGGAATCATGTACCATGAAATCACCGGCTCTACCAATGACGACGCTCTACAATGGCTCGATCAGGGAGCGGAGGATGGTAGTCTGGTGGTGGCCGATGAACAGACTTCTGGCCGGGGGCGGATGCAGCGTAAATGGATCACCCGAAAAGGCACAGCGTTGGCTTTCTCGCTTATATTTCGGCCGGCGAAGCAACAGTATCTTTCTCTGTATGCCCCCCTGGGAGCGCTGGGGGTTTGCGCAGCGCTTGAACAGCAGGGCAATATTCAACCTCAGATCAAATGGCCGAATGATGTGCTTATCCGGGGCAGGAAGATATCCGGCATTCTGGCGGAAGCCGCCTGGCAGGATGACAGGCTGAAGGGAATCGTACTGGGCATTGGCATAAATGTTGCATCAACGGCAGTGCGCCTGGAAGATGGATTTCTTTTTCCCGCGGATTCTGTGCAAAACTGCCTGGGGAAAGAAATCGACCGGATGGATTTGCTGGTAGAAATACTGCGATCGATCTTTTTCTGGCGGCAAAAACTGGATTCACCAGAATTCATCCAGGAATGGAACAACCGGCTGGCTTTCCGTGGTGAGGAAATACGCATCAATCGGCCGGGGCAGGGTCCCCTTATAGGAGAGGTTTTACGGATCGCGCCGGATGGAGTATTATGGATCAGGCAGAAGAACGGCCGCGAAATACCTGTTTTGGCAGGGGACGTAGAATCGGGTATGATTAATACTATGAGACCGGAAGAATAAACCGGGAGGCTGTATATGCTGGACGATTTTCGCAACACTTCTGAACAACCTTACCAGGAACAGACGGTTCAAACACCTGAACCGCCCGAATATAAACCGGCCACCCCGCGTTTCCTGGGGATGACCCCCTTCCAGAGATTCATCATTGTCTTTCTGCTCTTTATGCTGGTCTGCGTGCTGGGCTCTTTCTGCCTGTTGGTAACAGAGAGGATCATCCCACCCTTCTTCTAGAGCAGGGGATTTTGAAAAATATCGAGCCGGATTTTCCGGCTCTATTTTTATTTAGCGGCTGGTTCTTTTGTTTTTTGCGGTTGCCCCACGGCCAGGTCCGCCTGGGTAATTCTTGCCATAGAGACGGCAAGATGGCCTTTGGTCAGGTTGATAATCCGCACACCCCGGCTGGCACGGCCGAGCGAAGCGATCTCCTTGACCTTCAACCGCAGCATGACACCACCGCTGGTCATGATGGTGACTTCATCCGTTTCCTGAACCATGCGGGCGGAAACAATCGGTCCTGTCTTGGACAGGCCTTTTTCATCAATGGTTAACACGCCGCCTGTGGCGCGTCCTTTTGTCGGGTAGTTTTTAATAGGTGTGCGTTTTCCATACCCCAATTCTGTCAAAGTCAATAGAAATCCTTCCGGTTCCACAACTTCCATGGATGTGACCCGGTCACCTTCCGCCAGGTTGATGCCGACCACACCTGAAGCCGGACGGCCCATAGCGCGAATAACCGATTCTTTAATGCGCAGAGCTTTACCCATCTTGGTGATCATGATGATCTCATCATTGCCGCTCGTCAATCGAACCCAGCCAAGCTGGTCGCCTTTTTCGAGCCCCATGGCGATCAAGCCCGAAGTGCGTACCGAGGAAAATTCCGACAAAACCACTCGTTTGATCTTTCCATTGACGGTAGCCATGGTGAAATACTCTGCTTTGTCAAAATCCGGAACGGCGACCGCGGTGGTGATCTTCTCGTCGCCGCCAATGGACAGGATATTCTGAATGGGAATGCCCTTATCCGTGCGGTTGGCATCCGGGAACTGGTAGGCTTTTTCGGAATAAACTTTACCCTGATCGGAGAAAAAGAGAATGGTATTCAGGCTGCGCGCCGGAATGAGCATGGCAATCTCGTCTTCGTCCTTCATACCCTGACCGGATACCCCGCGCCCGCCGCGCGCCTGAGTCTTATACTGGCTGGTCTGCGTGCGTTTCACATATCCGCGCTGGGTGATGCTGATCAGTACCGGTACATCCGCCTGCAGGTCTTCTTCTTCCAGTTTATCGGATGCGTCATGGGCGATTCGCGTACGGCGTTCATCACCGTACTTGTCCCCGATCTGTTTCAAGTCTTCTTCGATAACCTTCAATATCTTTCGCGGACTGGCCAGCAAATCTTCGAGGTAGGCAATGAGAGCCTTGACTTCTTTGGCTTCCTTCTCGATTTTTTCACGTTCGAGAGCAGCTAGCCTCCGTAATTGCATATCCAAAATGGCCTGCGCCTGGATTTCTGTGAGCTTGAATTTGGTCATCAAGCGAGTTTTGGCAACATCGGCATCTGGTGATTTGCGAATGGTGGCGATGACCTCATCCAGGTTGGCCAGCGCGATCAACAGGCCGTCCAGGATGTGCATACGGGCGCGGGCTTTATCCAGATCGAATTGAGCCCGGCGGGTAATGACCGAGCGCCGGTGCTCGATATAGATCTGCAGGGCACGTTTCAATGAAAGGGTACGCGGCTCACCATCGACCAGCGCCAGCAGCATGACCCCATAGGTGGATTGCAGGGGTGTGAATTTATAGAGCTGGTTGAGCACTTTTCGCGGTTCGGCGCCGCGTTTCAGTTCAATAACGATGCTCATTCCCCGGCGGTCGGATTCATCACGCAGGTCGGTGATCGAATCCAGGCGGCCTTCCCGTACCAGTTCGGCGATCCGTTCGATCAGCCCGGTCTTGTTAACCTGATAGGGGATCTCGGTGATCACAATGGCGAAACGTCCGCCGCGGATTTCTTCGATATGCGCGAGACCGCGCACCACAAGACGTCCGCGGCCGGTGGAATAGGCCTGGCGAATGCCTTCATTACCGATGATCACACCACCGGTCGGAAAGTCCGGACCGGGAATATATTCCATCAGTGTGTCAGGGGTGATCTTGTCGATTGAGTCATAATGCTCGATCAAGTAATTGATGGCTTTGACCAGTTCGCGTAGATTGTGCGGAGGAATATTGGTCGCCATGCCCACTGCGATACCGGACGAGCCGTTCAACAGCAGGTTGGGAAGGCGCGAAGGCAGGACAACCGGTTCCTTCAATGTGCCGTCGAAGTTATCCACAAACTCGACGGTGTTCTTGTCGATGTCCTGCAGCATTTCCTCAGCCATCTGGTCCAGACGGGCTTCGGTATAACGCATGGCGGCAGGAGAGTCACCGTCAATGGACCCGAAGTTCCCCTGTCCGTCTACCAGTGGATAACGCATGGAAAAATCCTGAGCCATGCGCGCCATGGCATCGTACACGGCCAGATCACCATGGGGATGATATTTGCCGAGAACTTCGCCGACGATACGGGCGGATTTCTTATAGGCCACATTCGAGCGGTTGCCCAATTCAAGCATACCGAATAATATGCGGCGGTGTACCGGTTTGAGGCCGTCGCGGGCGTCCGGCAGGGCGCGGGCAACGATCACGCTCATGGCATAATCGAGATAGGCCGTCCGCATTTCATGATCGATGTCGACGATCGGATTTACGTTGGCGGGTTCTTCTGTGGGGGTTGGATTTTCAGGTGTTCTAGGGGTCATAGGCGAAGTGAATTATACCTCACCGGCTGCCGCTTCTACTGCGTATAGGTGAAGATAAATATGAAAAATTTGTTTGATTCAGGAATACTTGCTACCTTATTTATATTCTTCCAGATACCAGTCATACCCCCAGAATGGATCAGGGAACCGGTGGATTTTCCAACTTCCATTTTGCCGAAGCAATTCCACACTCTCTTCATCGCGGGAAAATTCTTTAAAAGGCCCGCCGTAATTTTGTTGAATAATGATGGTTATACTGGCAGAATCACCGGTGATGGATGTGTTTCCAAAGGAAAAGCTGGCCCGCTCATATTTTTTATTCTCTGCATTGAAGGTCTCTTGAAAAGATTGAAATCCGGGTTTGTTATCATTTTCCTGTAAATAGGTGTAGGCTTTTCTAAAATCCTTTTTTTGCAGGGCCAGAGCATAATTTCGCACAACTCCCTGAGGTGTATCATCCGCCGAATAACCGGTATCACTATTTCTCAGCAGAAAAACAGCCAGCGCAATCACCACGATCAATCCGACAACGATCAGAACTCCCGCAAGATACCATCCTTTATTCAAACCGCCCTCCTGTCGGATTGCTCTTTTTATCTGTATATATTTTACTGATTAATAACAAACAGGCTAATCCCGACACTAATTTTTGGGATCAACCTGTTGAAAAATCGATTGAATTTGCCAGAGGATCAATCCCGGAAGATGATTTTTCCTTCTTCCATTGAATCGATGCAGACCAGAGATACGATAGGAACACCCAGCGATTCCAGGCTTCTTCTGCCACCCTCGAAATGTTTTTCGATCAATGTTCCGATGCCCACGAGTTCCGCTCCGGCAGCCTGAACCAGGCGCACAAGTCCCAGGATGGTCGAACCGGATGCCAGAAAATCATCGATGATCAAAACTTTTTCACCGCGGGGCAGATAACTTGGCGAGACGATCAGATCCACCATATTCCCTTTGGTGTGCGAGGGCGCGACAGTGAAATACACCTGATCGGGCATGGTGATCGGTTTGTGTTTGCGGGCATAAACAACGGGAAGCGAGAGATGTTTGGCAGCCATCAATGCCGGCGCGATGCCTGATATCTCAGCCGTCAGGATTCGATCCGCGTGGGTGTTGGCAAACTGTCTGGCGAATTCCGCACCGCAGGCATCCATTAATTCAGCATCCACTTGATGGTTGATAAAACTATCAACCCGCAGAATGCCATTATCGAGATATTTCCCTTCTGCGAGAATACGATCTTTCAACAATTGCATCACTGACCTCCTGAGGATTATGTTGAATTGTAATCTTCATTTTTGGAATTATTCATTTTTCACGAGTATCATTCGTGTTAAAATCGATTCAGGATGCCCGTTCCCAGATTTATCATTCTTGCCTCCAATTCCCCTCGCCGGCGGGAACTCTTATCTCTCACCGGTTGGGATTTTTCTTCCTCCCCAGCCAATATTGATGAAACACCGCTGGCCGGCGAAAAACCAGACAGATATGTTGCCAGACTTGCCAGAGAAAAAGCCCTGGCCTGCCGGACAAAACAATCCGGCCTGATTCTGGCGGCGGATACCATTGTGGTGGATGCCGGTCAGTTAATGGGAAAACCCGCAGATGCCGCTGACGCGGCCTGTATGCTTAAAAAACTGCGCGGACATACTCATCAGGTTATGACGGCTTTCGCACTTTTAGATCATGCTTTAAATCACCTGGAGCAGGGAATATGTATCACCGATGTCCCGATGCGCCGTTACTCTGATGATGAAATCCAGGCATATATTGATACCGGCGATCCGCTGGATAAAGCCGGCGCTTATGCCATACAGCATGCCGGATTTCATCCGGTGGAGAAGTTTCAGGGTTGTTTTTCCAGTGTGATGGGTTTGCCTTTATGTCATATCGCCCGATTGGCAGCCCGGTTTGACCTGCCGGTTTCGACCGATATGGTGGCCGGTTGTGAAAAAACCAACCGATACACCTGCCCAATACATCAACAGGTGGCCGCTGGAGCGGAAATTGGTTAAACCATTTACGCTTTGGACTTCTCGCTGTTTCAGGCTGATTGGATCGATCGCGGTTCTGACACTGTTGATCGTCTCGTGTACCCCGTCCACGTTGACAACCCGGAATCTGGGAATGGTCATTCCAACGCTTCGATCCTCTACTGATTCGGCGACAGCCCAATCGGTAGTGCTGGCGTTCCTTGATGCCTGGAAAAGCGAAGATTACGATACGATGTACAGCCTGATCACGTCTGTCAGCCGGGATGCTATTAGCCGTGATGACTTCGAAGGGAAATATCGCCATGTAGCACAAAATTTGGGTTTGGACAGCCTGGAAGGTTCCGTGCTTTCTGTCATGCCTGGTGATCAGACCACCCAGGTGAATACCCGGATCATCTACAAGACCAGTGTATTTGGTGATATCAACCGCGAAATATTAATGAACGTTACCCGCGAAGAGAGCAATTGGCTGGTTCAATGGGACGACGGATTGGTCCTTCCAGAGTTGCACGGTGGCAACCAGCTTTATTCCGAATATGCCGGTTCAGGGCGAGGAGATATTTACGATCGAAATGGCGCGACTATCGCTGCCCAGATCGATGCCATGGCTATCGGAGTTAAACCGGCTGAACTGGTGAAATCACAGGAAGGCAACCTGCTGGTAGCTCTATCCAAATTGACCGGCCGCCCCGGTGATTCGATACTGCGGCAGATCAACGAGAACCGTGACGCAGACTATGTACCGATCAGTGAGGTTACAGCACAGGCGGCTCAGCAGATGTCGGATGACCTGAATCTGCTGAACGGATTGGTGATGACCCCTTTCAAAGGACGATTCTATTTCGATGAGGGTGTCGCGCCGCAGACGCTCGGTTACCTGTTGAAAATCTCTCCCGAACAATTGGATGCCTACCGGCGAAAGGGATATTCTGGCGAGGAACGGGTTGGGGTTTCAGGATTGGAAGCCTGGGCCGAACCGCAACTGGCCGGCGTGCGCGGTGGATCGGTTTATGTGCTGGATCCCAACGGGAATATCCTGACCCGATTGGCGAGCACCGATTCAAAAGCACCGGAATATCTGCATACCACTCTGGATAAAGACCTGCAAATACAGGCGCAGCGCGCCATGGAAGGATTTCGCGGCGCCATCGTTGTTATGGAACGGGATACCGGCCGGATTCTGGCCATGGTTTCATCTCCGGCATATGATGCCAACCTCTTCGAATCCCAAAACTACAATTCAGGCATTCTTCTTAATTCGGTCCTGAACGATCCGGAAAATCCCCTTTTAAACCGGGTTACCCAGGGGTCTTATCCTATGGGTTCGGTTTTCAAGATTGTCACCATGGCTGCAGCCCTGGAAAGCGGTTATTACCGTTCTAATACAACATACGATTGCGGTTATCGATTTACCGAACTGCCGGGAGTCACACTGTACGATTGGACGTATACGTATGGCAAGAGTCCCAGCGGGAAAATTGACCTGATCGGTGGCCTGGTGCGCTCCTGCAATCCGTATTTCTGGCACATTGGTCTGGATATGTTCCAGAAAGGGGATGCCAATGATATTGTTACCCACGCTCAGGGATTTGGATTAGGGAAAAAAACCGGCATCAAAGAGCTGGAAGAGGTTACCGGACAGGTTCTAAATCCCAATAACGAAGGTGACGCTGTCCAATTGGCCATCGGACAGGGATCGATGCTGGCAACACCATTGCAGGTGGCCGTGATGATCTCCTCCATAGGGAATGGAGGATACCTGTACCGGCCGGAGATCGTGTCCAAATTCACTTCGCCGGATGGCGCCGTACTTTACTCGGATACGCCCGAAGTGATGGGCCGTCTACCGGAAAGGCCGGAGATCATGGACGTGATCCGTAAGGCTATGCGCTGGGTTGTCACAAATGAACACGGGACGGCTTTTTCTGCTCTGACCGGGATTCAAGTCCCGATTTATGGAAAGACGGGAACGGCGTCCACGGCCGAAATCGAACCGCACTCCTGGTTCGCCGGTTATACCGATGCCGCCAAAGAGACAAAGAAATCAGATATCACAGTGGTCGTCCTGGCCGAGAATGCCGGCGAAGGCTCCATGGTGGCCGCTCCTATTTTCCGCCGGATCATCGAGATCTACTACTATGGACGTCCCTCCAGGTTGTTACCCTGGGAATCTTCTCTCTACGTCAGGCGTGAGGCCACACCGACGGCCGCACCAACTTCGCAGAATTCTGAAACACCGCCGGCCACGCCGGTTCGACAAACGGCCACACCATGAGTGTCTCCGTGCTTTCCGGGCTGGTTATCCGAACCCAATCTGGATTTGCCCATGTTTATACGCCGGATGGAATATACATCTGCCGGCTGCGCGGAAAACTGAAACAGCTCCATTCAATAAGCGATATCCTGGCAATCGGAGATACGGTCGAGATCACACCCATCAATGCGAGACAGGGAGTGATTGAAAAAGTACAGGAGCGCACCGGTGTGCTTTCGCGGCAGGCGCCGGCAGCACGCGGAATACATGAACAGGTACTGGTGGCCAATCCCGACCAGGCGCTTCTGGTATTTGCCTGCGCCAATCCCGCGCCGCATGTGCGCATGGTGGATAGATTCTTAATCGGGCTGGAAAAATACCACATTCGTTCCCGCATTGTGTTGAATAAAACCGATATCGCTTCTGATATGGACATCATAAGGGCCATGTTTGCCCATTATCCCGGCCTGGGCACACCGGTACATTATGTTTCGGCAAAAACTCGGGAAGGGCTTGATGAACTTCAGACTGAGCTGACTGACAAGATCTCGGTGCTGGCCGGTCCTTCCGGTGTGGGAAAGACGAGCCTGTTGAATGCCCTGCAGCCGGGATTGGGATTGCGGGTCAGAGAGGTCAGTAAATTTACATCAAAAGGCAGGCACACTACCCATGTGCGTGAACTGTTCCCTTTAAGGACGGGTGGTTGGCTGGCCGATCTTCCGGGTATCCGCAGTATCGGTTTATGGGATATCGAGCCGGAAGAACTGGACGGTTATTTTCCGGAGATACGTGAACTTGTGCCGGATTGCCAGTTCAACGATTGTACTCACCGCAGCGAACCGGGATGCGCCGTGCGCGAAGCGGCCGAAAGCGGGAAGATCAATCCTGCGCGGTACGACTCCTATCTGCGGCTTCGGTTTGGTGACGGTTAGGAATAATCGGGATTAAACGCCTGCGCATTTTATGACAAAAAAAATTGACATCAATCCCGAAAACAGATAGAATTACTACACTTACCGATGCCTCCGGATATGCTCTGGAAGGCTCTATTTGTTAATTCAACAGGTATTCTTCAGAAACGAGGTTGTATTTGCATGGCCGAAATCTTAAGTGTGCAAGGCCTTGAAACACAATTCCGGACCCGAGAAGGAATCGTTCATGCTGTAAATGGTGTTTCATTCAATTTAGACGAGGGGGAAACGCTGGGAATAGTTGGTGAGAGCGGTTGTGGAAAAAGTGTGTCAGTGATGTCTATGCTGCGCCTGATTCCCTGCCCTCCCGGTCAGGTGGTTGCCGGTAAGGCTCTGTACCAGGGAAGAGATCTGCTGAAAATGTCGGATGATGAAATCCGACATGTGCGTGGAGCACAGATCAGCATGGTTTTCCAGGACCCTATGACCTTTTTCAATCCCGTTCTGACAATTGGAAAACAGGTGTCGGAACCGCTTGAAATCCATAATGGAATGAACAAGAAAATGGCCTACGATCGGGCTGCCCAGGTGCTTGAGATGGTGGGCATTCCACGTGCGAAAGAACGGTTGGATGATTATCCCCACCAATTTTCGGGCGGCATGCGCCAGCGCGTTATGATCGCCATGGCGCTGATCACCAATCCGCAGTTATTGATCGCCGATGAACCAACGACTGCCCTGGATGTGACCATTCAGGCGCAGATCGTCGAACTTGTGCAGCGCCTTCGCCAGGAACTGGGCATGGCCATCATCTGGATCACGCATGATCTGGGAATTATCGCCGGTCTGGCAAAGCGGGTGGCTGTAATGTATGGCGGCTGCATTGTCGAGGAATCCGGCGTGAAAGAGCTGTATGCCAATCCCATGCATCCATATACACGCGGGCTTTTAGGAAGCCTGCCGAGAATGGATGAAACAGATCACCGCCGGTTGGTCTCCATTGAAGGACTCCCACCCATATTGATGGAAAAACCCCAATCCTGTCCTTTCCTGTCACGGTGTACGTATGCTGTAGCGCATTGTAAATCAGAAAATCCCGCGCTGAAAAATCTGTCACCACATCATAAAGTGGCCTGTTGGGTGGATCCCAACACGGGAAGGGAATACTGATGGCAGAACGAGAAGCCTTACTTAAAGTTGATCATCTGGTGAAGTATTTCCCCATCATGCACGGATTTGTCTTTCAGACTCATTCGGGAGATGTTCATGCGGTGGATGATGTCTCCTTTGAAATCTTTTCTGGAGAGACCCTGGGACTGGTCGGTGAATCGGGCTGCGGAAAATCAACCACCGGCCGGACGATCTTGCAGTTATACCGCCCGACATCCGGGCATGTTTATTTTAAGGGTGACGATCTGGTCAAAATGAAAGGGGAATCCCTTCGAAAAACCAGAAAACAGATGCAGATGATCTTTCAGGATCCGTATGCCAGCCTTAATCCACGGATGACGGTAGGCGATATTATCGCCGAACCGATGATCATCCATGGAACCCATAAAGGGAAAGAGTTGAAGGAGCGGGTCCTGCATCTCCTTGAACTGGTGGGTTTGAATACGGCTTTTGTCAAACGCTATCCTCATGAATTTTCAGGCGGCCAACGCCAGCGTATCGGAATTGCCCGCGCTCTAGCGCTCGATCCGGATCTGATCATTTGTGATGAACCGATTGCCGCGCTGGATGTCTCTGTTCAGGCACAGGTGGTTAATCTTCTGGAAGATCTGCAGCGCGACCTGAAACTCACCTACCTGTTCATTGCGCATGATCTTTCCATGGTGAAGCATATCAGTGACCGCGTTGCGGTGATGTATCTGGGGATCATTGCGGAGAAAGCCAGCCGGGATGATCTGTACAGCAATCCGCTGCACCCCTACACTAAAGCACTTCTGTCAGCCGTTCCCATCCCGGATCCTGTTGCCGAGGAACGACGCAAACGCACTATTCTCGAAGGAGATGTACCGTCTCCGGTGAATCCTCCGAGCGGCTGCCGGTTCCGAACGCGTTGCCCTATCGCGCAGGATATCTGCGCAGAAACACGACCGGAGTTAAGAGAACTAAAACCGGACCACTATGTGGCCTGCCATCTTGCGAAGATTTAGAAGAGGAGGTGGTTTCTTAACCCAAATCAGGTTTAGCAAGTCCTAAGCAAGCTTAGTTGACCAACCTATTTTTGAGAGGAGAAGCACTATGCGTAACCGAATTATTCTTTTGACGTCGTTGCTGATGATCGCCAGTATGCTTTTAGGCGCCTGCCAGCAACAACCTGCCACCGCGGTTCCCGGAGGAACCGAGGCCGCTGCGGCTCCGACTGCAGCCCCGGCCGCCAAAGGACCCGAGTTCAAGAATCCTGACACCATGACCTATATCACCGGTGCCGGTGAACCAGAGACTCTTGATCCCGCCTGGACATATGAGACCGCCGGTTCAACCACTGAACTCAATATTTACGAAGGTCTGACATTCTTTAAAAAAGATAAAACTGACGAATACATCCCCGCCCTGGCTACCGATTGGAAAACCAGTGAAGACGGGAAAGAGTGGACTTTCAATATCCGTAAAGATGTGAAATTCCACGAAGGTGGAACTCTGGAACCCCATGATGTTGCCTATACTGCCCAGCGCGCTTTCCTGCAGGGTCGTATCGACGGCTGGCAGTGGATCGTCTATGAAGCTTTCTATGGTCCCGATATGGCCATGGCCGGCATCAAAGACTTCGCGGCCGCATTCCTCAAACCGGCTGATGCCAAAGAAGCTCCCAAATTCGAAGACTTGAAAACCGAAGACCTGGCAAAGGTTTGCGAAGATATCAAGACCAAGATCGTGGCCGATGATGCTGCTGGAACCGTAACCTACAAATTCAACCAGCCTGTTCCCTGGATGCTTGCCCTGACTTCACAGCAGTTCCTCGGTGGAATCCTCGATCAGGAATGGATGAAAGAGAACGGCGACTGGGACGGCGATTGCGCCACCTGGTCCAAGTTCGCCGATCCGGCAGCCGAAGATACCATCCTCTTCAAAAAATCCAACGGTACCGGCCCCTACAAACTCGATCACTGGACCCCCGGTGAAGAAATTGTTTTAACCGCCAATGAAAACTACTGGCGCAAAGAACCCATGTGGGAAGGCGGCCCCAGCGGTGTTGCCAGCATCAAACGTGTGGTCATCAAGAACATAGATGAATGGGGCACCCGCCTCTCGATGCTCCAGGCAGGCGACGCGGATGAGATCTATACGCCACCGCAGTATCGCAAGGAACTCGAACCGTTTGCCAAACAGACCTGCGGCACGCTCGAATCCACCTGCAAAGATGACAAAGCTGACGGCTATTTGACCTACTACCGTAAGCTGCCCATGCCGGCCATCACCCCTGCCCAGTTGAACTGGCAGATCAATGTGGAAGGCGGTAATCCGTATGTGGGTTCGGGAAAATTGGACGGTAATGGTATTCCTGCCAATTTCTTCTCGGATATCCACATTCGCAAAGCCTTCTCATCCTGCTTTGATTACGACGCCATGGTCAAAGACGCGCTGGCCGGTGAAGGTGTTCAGGCTCAGGGTCCCATTCCACAGGGTATGATGGGCTACCTGAAAGACACCGCACCAATCAACAAATATGACGCCGCAGCCTGCGAAGCCGAATTCAAAGCGGCTGATCTCGATGCTGACGGCAAACCTGCCGGTGAAGACGACGATGATATCTGGACCAAGGGTTTCTATATGCAGATCGCCTATAACAGCGGCAATGATACCCGCCGCCTAGCCGCAGAAATCCTCAAGACCGGCATCGAAAAAGCAAACCCAAAGTTCTCCATCGCCGTACTTGCCATGCCATGGCCGGTTCTGCTTGAGAGCCGCCGCCAGGGTAAACTGCCCATCTATGTGGGCGGCTGGGTGGAAGATTTCCATGATCCGCACAACTGGGTCAATCCCTTCCTGTATTCACAGGGAGCCTACGGCCGCATCGTCAACATGACGGATGATTACAAAAAGAAATATGATGAGATTGTCATCAAAGGCGCCACGGCCAATGGTGTGGAAGCCCGTACACCGATCTACGAGAGCATCCAGAAGATGGCACAGGAAGACGCTGTCGATATCTGGATGTACCAGCAGATGGAAGGCTATCCATTCCAGTCATGGATCAAAGGCTTCTATTTCAATCCCGCTTACGGAAATCCGGAATACGGTTGGATCTACTCGCTTTCCAAGGTAGCTCCCAAATAAGCAGGTAATTTCGTAACAAAGCACGACCCCGGGAGCCGGATATTTGTTCCGGCTCCCGGATACCAATTTGTAATCCCCATGCCTGATCCATAATGTGAGGGCTGGTTGCTGGAGGTGCTGTTTGTCAATGCTTTCGTTTATCATCCGCCGGTTGTTAATCCTTCCACTCCTTCTGCTGGCAGTGACTGTTCTGATCTTTTCCATGTTGTCCATGTTGACACCATATGAGCGGGTTTCACTCTATGTCAAAGATATTCCGAAGCGCCAGGGTGCCATGGAGGGTTTGATCAAGAAATACGGGTTGGATGATCCGGTTCCGGTGCAATACTGGCGCTGGATGACCGGCAGTAAAGATCCTGAAACCGGTGAAATCGAAGGCGGCATCTTACGCGGCAACCTGGGTTGGTCAAAGACCGGTAAAGGTACGGTCTGGGAAGTAATCGGCCGCAGACTTCCGGCTACGGCGGAACTTGCGTTATGGACGGCCATTCCCATGGTGGGAATTGGCATCTGGCTGGGGGTGGTTTCTGCAGTAAATCATAATAAACTCATTGACCAGATACTAAGGGTGTTCAGCATTGTCGGCTGGTCTATTCCGGTTTTTGTTTTCGGACTTATCGTTCTTCTTTTCTTCTATGCCAAACTGGGATGGTTTCCCCCTGGCCGATTATCCGACTGGGCGCTGCAAGTCGTCCAGTCGACCAGTTTTATTCGCTATACCAGCATGAATACGGTCGACGCTCTTTTAAACGGCCGGATGGATATTTTCCGGGATGCCGTTCGGCATCTGGTTCTGCCGGTTTTTACTCTGGCCTATCTGGATTGGGCTTATCTGCTGCGGGTCACGCGTTCATCCATGCTGGATACCCTGAATCAGGACTATATGACCACTGCCCGCGCCAAAGGCCTGAGCGAACGCAAAGTGATCAGCCGCCATGCCGTACCCAACGCGCTGATCCCGGTGGTTACTGTCGGCGCGTTAATGTTGATCGGCCTGCTGAATGGTGTGGTGATCACTGAGACAATTTTCAATATCCCCGGCATGGGTTCATTCCTGGCAGAATCCGCCCTCTCTCTGGATGTGGTTTCTGTACTGGGCGTTACCATGTTCAACTGTCTGATCTTGCTGGTCGGCAATTTGATCGTCGATATCCTGTATGGCGTAATCGATCCGCGCATCAGGCTGCAGTAAAACACGGCAAAGAATGAGGAATCTATGGATGTAGTTAGAAGGTTAATAAAAAATCCCACATCTCTGCTTGGCATCATTCTATTGCTGGGTTTTGTTATTGTGGCCATCGCAGCACCGGCCATCGCCCCTCCCGAAAAGAATGCCCGCAATATTTACATCATCCCTCGCGACGGATTTGGAAACCAGCCCAAACCGCCCAATGAGATCCATCCTCTGGGAACCACGGAAGGGCAATATGATATTCTATATGGTATCGTCTGGGGCACCCGCACGGCATTCCGGGTGGGTATAGTCATCACCCTTATCACCACCTTTATTGGATTGATCATTGGTTCCATCGCAGGTTTCTATGGCGGGTGGATTGATGAAGTTTTGATGCGGATAACCGAGATATTTTTGGTATTCCCCTTCCTGCTGGCAGCCATCACTCTGACCTCTGTGTTGCAGACTGTCTACGGCCGGGGAGAAGCGAACTTCCTGGTTGTGCTGGCCAAAGGTCTTGCGATGCTCACTTTCGGGCAGAGCCCGGCGAAAGACCTTGATCCCATTCAGATCCAAATTCTGACAGGAATGCTGGCCATCATCGTGTTTGGCTGGATGACCTACGCCCGAGTCATTCGCGGGAATATCCTTTCTGTAAAAGAGCAGGAATATGCTGTAGCCGCAAAGTTGATCGGCGCCAGTGATATCCGCATCCTTTTCAAGCACCTGCTTCCGAATGCTGTCTTCCCGGTACTTGTTCTGGCTTCCATGGATATCGGGTCTTATGTTTTGACCTTCGCGGCATTAAGTTTTCTGGGGCTTGGAGCCCAGCGTGGATATGCTGACTGGGGACAGATGATCAGTTTCGCGCGTACCTGGATACCGTCACTCGGACAGTACTGGTATATCGTAGTCTATCCCGGCCTGGCGATCATTCTCTTTGTACTGGCCTGGAATCTGGTAGGCGACGCCCTGCGGGATATTCTTGATCCACGCATGCGCGGCCGAGGAAATGATTAAGTAGAATTATGAACAGGTTCTCTGATCTGTAAAGACTTTCAGAGAACCTGTTTTTTCTGGCCCGTAATGAAAAAATGGTGTGTGGGGGAAGTATGGTTTCAGGGAATCATGTTTCGCGGTTTCGGTTGATCATTCTTATCGTCAGCATTTCCTTTTTCACAGCTTGCACCTGTCCATCCACCCCGCCACAGGAACCGGATGTCACTCAAAAATGCCCCACGTCCACCGGCACTCCCTGTCCGCTTTTAACAGCAACCCCGCAGCCATCACCCACGCCACCGTCAGCCACCGAAATGGCTGCGCCAGTAGATCCGATCCATGTCATTCGTCTGGGTACCGGTTTGACAGGCACAGACCTGTTTCCCTACCATCAGATCATCGATGAATATGAAAAGGAACATCGCGAGACGCTGGTTCAGGTGGAGCCCATGGCAGGCACGGATTACTATTCCCGCCTTACGCGTTTGCACATGGCGGGCAGTGCCCCGGATATCATCTATCTTTCTGATGATAAGCTGCGGTATTTTGTTCAAGAAGAAATTCTGGCACCATTCACCGATGCCATTGACCCGGCTGATTTTGATCCTTCTCTTTATTATCCCGGTCTGCTGGAACCGGGGCAGGCAGGCGGAATACAATATTTACTCCCGGAAGATTTCTCCACCCTGGTTCTGTTCTACAATAAGAAGCTCTTCCAGAATGCCGGAGTAGGTTTTCCTATGGATAATTGGACATGGGATGATCTACTTTCCGCCGCAAGGCGGTTGACAAAAGACCGAAATAAAGATGGGATCCCCGAACAATGGGGAATCCAGATGAATGCCGCCTGGGAAAAGGGATTCGAATACTGGGTGCTTTCAGCCGGTGGTTCACTGATCAGTGAAGATGGCCGGCAGTTCATCGGATATATGGATGCCCCTGAGGCCATTCGAGCAGCCGAATTCTACGCTGGTTTATACACGATCGAAAAAGTCGCTCCTCCGCCGGTCGATCTTTATGCCTGGACGGGCGGCAATACGGAATTTCTTGACGGCAAAGCCGCCATGGTGATCGGGGGATATTGGAGTGAGGCGGAATACCGGATAAACCCGAATATCGATCTGGGCGTTGCGGCTCCTCCACATGATGCGCTGCGGGTAAATATCCTCTTTTGGAGTGGAAGCGGAATAACAACCAACTCACGTTATCCGCTGGACGCAGGAAGATTTTTACTCTACGAAAATGGTCCGGCCAGTGCATCGATATGGAAAGAATGGCATCTGCCCGTGCTGGCATCTGTAGTGAATGATGAAAGCTATTCCAAAGATCCTCTGTACAAAATCTTTTACCAGGAATTGAATTTCATTAAACCGCGTGGTTACAGCCGAACACCTTACTGGGACCAGACCGCTCATCCAGTTCTGGTGGAAGCCCTGGAAACTTTGGTCACAAATCCTTCCGCCGACCCGGCCCGTGTGATGCATGCGGCAGCAGAAAAGGCACAAACCTTACTGAACGAAATCCTTCGATAAGTACATCTGGAATTCGAGAGTCATTATAGAGATATTCGTAATCGAAATATTGATTGATTCACGAATAACCCTGTCAAAATGCACGTACTTTACGTGAGTATCAGCAAAGGCAACAGGGAAATTTTCCACTACCTGCCCCATCCGCCTTCAAGTAATATGGATTTTATGTTCCAGAAGAAATTATGGAATTTGTCCATTTTTAAGGGATGGGATCAACGTAATATCGATTTGATCCTTCCATTGTTAGAGCCGTGTACTTTTCCTGATCAGTACAGAATTTTTCAACAGGATGCTGCGGCTGAAGCCTTCTTTATTCTTCTGGAGGGGGAAGTTATTGTTAAATATAAGCCTTACGATGGCGAGGCTTTAACCATAGCCCGTATCTGCCCGGAGGATGTTTTTGGCTGGTCGGCCGCACTGGGAAGACCCAGGTACACATCCTCGGCCTATACTGCATCTCCCTGCTCCGCTGTCAGGATCCAGGTTCAACATTTGCAAGAATTTTGTAAAACTAATCCTGATCTGGGTATGATACTATTGGAAAGACTGGCTTCCGGAATCGCCGATCGTTTGCGAAGCACCTATGATGAAGTTCTGGCACTATTAACGCATGGAATGGAATTTAATCCGAAAATGTGAGGTGTAACAATGTCTGTCCCGCCTCCTGCATTTCCCGAACAAGAACAGATGAAGGCGTTGATCGAACAATTGGATTCATATATCAGCCACTACCATGGAGGGAGTGTTTCGCTGATCGAATTCGATGGGGAAACGGTTAAAGTCCGCCTGGGTGGAGCCTGCCTGGGATGTCCGTTATCTCCTGTTACGCTGCATGGATGGGTCGAAGGGACGATACACCAATTTTTCCCGAACGTGCGGGTGGAAGAGGTGAAATAAACGACAGGGTTTCAGTCTGGCAGGTCTGAATCACCGTCGGCATTACTCGAGGGTGATGATCACTCTCTCTGAAGACTGCCTGTTACCCGTTTCGATGATTGTGCCGGGCTCACCCTTCTTAATAGCCCGAATGAGGCGGTTTATGTCAACATCGAATCCGTTCGGTACAAAGCGCGCACCCATTTGAAATCCCGTATCCACAACATTGACGGGTAACCGGATATTGATCTTCTCCCTGTCGCTGTTAATCTCGGAAACCTGGATTCTAACCCAGCGGCTCTTCTTATTTCTTCGTTTCCTGCTCCCCTCTGGTTTTGTGCCGGTCGCGCCGGACTCTCCGCGTTCAAGAGCCTTGATCTGTCTGACTCCCTCTTCCGAAGAAATCTGGCCTTGCTCGATTTTTCTATAAATCTCTCGTATCTGGTCAATGGATGCCATGGTTAAGGTCTGATTTCCTGTATGTGTTATAAGGCATATTCTACCGGGAAGTCCCAAATAAACCAACTCTGCGTTCATGCTAGAATTATTATTATCGATCACCAATAAATGGATGGGACTCGTGGAACAAAATATTCCCCAACAAAATGATGAAAACTCTGTACCGGGAACCCAATCTGCGGAAGACTTCTGGACATTCGTCAAACGGATGTGTTCGAATAATCAGTGGCTGATGAGGGAAGCAGATTATGAACATGCTGTCATCGAATTTGCCGTAGATGGATCACGCACCCAGACGCTTTTCATTTTCAATATGGATAATGATCTGGAATTCTCGATCCCCAGTTTCGCGGCATTCGATTCACTGGAGAAGGTGCCTCACTTCATCTCCTCATCCCTGATGCAGATAAACGCCAAAACAAAGATCGGCTTCTGGTGTCTGGAACAAATTGGGGAAAAACTTGTCTATACCTATATGCACAATGCCGTCATGTCTAAACTTGATGAAGCTGATTTTAAAGAAATCGTGACCACCCTAATTACGCGGGTGGAAGATTTCGAAAACCTGCTCATCAAGATGTCGGCAATACCCAATCCGGAAACAGAAAAAACGCAGCAGCAGGAATGATCTATCCCCGATTTTCCGTGCGGCGGTCCCATTCCTTGACGGCCGCGCGAATCAAGGCTATGGCGGATTGATCCGTCACGGTGTCAATGCCGATAAAACGTTCATGCCCGATCCAGACGATCACGCCATCCTGCTTTTCTTCTGTCAGTTTGATGATTCGGGTGGGATCATCTGAATTTTGAATGATCTCCTGCAAAATTTCATCGATCTGTTCGACCATAGAGGTTGGTGTTTTCTTGGTCTGTTCTACTGCTGGCCGGATCACTGGTTGTGACGGTATCCGGCTGACGACCGGAGGATTGGGACTTTGAACTTCGATCGCCGGGCTGGCGGTTGCAGGAACCGGCGGTACGGGAAGGGGAACCGGCAGCGGGTCAGTCTTAATCGGTTCGCTGGCTTTTACCACAGCGGCCGGAATAGCTGGTTCTGAAGAAACCGCTTCCACAGGTTGAGCTTCCACGGGGGGCAGCGGTTTGGAGGGGGGATTGATAATCTCGGTGTCTGATCCCATGATCTCTCTCAAGGGGGTATTCAGCCAGCCGGCCAGTTCTTTCATTAAATCGATGAAACGGCTTTTTTGTGCGGAATTGAGGGGTTCGGAAGAGCCCAGCAGGTGTCCGCTGGTTTCCACAAAAAGACCATTATTTTCTTTATTTCGCCAAAGCCGCAGCAACTCCGTATACTTCGCGGGATCAGCCAGAGGAGCCGGTGTTTGCTGCGAGGGTGTGTGCGCTGGTTCCACGGCTCCTTCAGGTGTCTTTTTCTTTGAATCCTTATTGCGATACCCGATGAAACCACCGGTTACAAAACCGATGATCATACAGGTGATCGCTATGGCCAGAGTTGTACTGATTGTGACTGTATTCATCATCCCACCCCTTCCGGCTGACACTGTGGGCAAAAGTGTGTTCCGCGCTGCCCGACAACAATCCTTTCGATCGTTGTCCCACAAATCAAACAGGGCCTTCCTGTTCGCTGGTAAACCCGAAAACTATTCTGGAATTCACCACCCCGATAAACCCAATCGATGCTCGCGCCGTTGCGTTCGATACTTTCATTCAGAGTGGCTCTGATGGCCTGCAGGAGTCTTCCCGCTTCTTGAAGGGTCAGGGAATTCGAAGACCGAATTGGATGAATTCCGGCCCGGTGAAGGCTTTCATCCGTATAAATGTTTCCGAGACCTGCGATAAATGATTGGTCTAATAAAAGTGATTTTATTTGTTTTTTCTTTTTATGCAAATTTAAAAAGAACAGGTCAGTGGTCAAAACCTCATCGAAAGGGTCGATCCCCAGGTTTTTCAAGGGTGTGGCGGTTGATTGTGTCAGCCAGATACGCCCGAATTTTCGTGTGTCATTGAAAGCCAGACGTGAACCATCCTTGAAATTAAGCAGAAACCGATCATGGGGCAGTGCCTCTGACAAGGGCGGTAGCTCCACCCGCAGATCACCGCTCATTCGCAAATGGATCAACAGGTGGCTTTCACCCAGATCGATGTCGATGAATTTTCCCCGCCGGCCGACATCCATAACACCTCGATCCACTATGGCGGCTTCAAATTCAGATCTGCCCGGGTATTCCAGGGTCTTTTGCCATAAGATTTCGCCGGATTTGATCTTCTTGCCCAATATGGAGGCTTCGCCGCGCCCACCGTTCTTCAGGGCACGGACAATTGTCTCCACTTCCGGTAGTTCCGGCATGAGGTTTACCTATTCATTGAACAGGGCACCAACCGAGCGGCCTTCGTTAGCGCGCATGATGACTTCTCCCAGTAAACGGGATACAGAGAGTATCTTTAAACGATCACCAAAATGGAAGGCTTTTTCAGCCGGGATAGGGATGGTATCGGTGGTGATGAATTCTGTAACCGGCAGGGCGGATAAAACCTGAGAGGCCGGATCAGAAAGCACCGGATGAACGAACACCATGTAAACATTCCGGGCGCCGCATTCCTTTACCAGGTTGACTGCCTGTACCATGGAACCACCGGTGTTGATTTCGTCATCCACGATAATGGCATCGCGGTCATTGACATCCCCGATAAATGTCAACGCTTCGGCTTTGGAATCATTGGCTACCCGGCGTTTTTCGATGAATGCCAGAGGAGTATCCAGTTTCTGGGCAAAATTCCGGGCTTTCTTGGCGAAGCCCAGATCGGCCGTGACTACCACCGGTGATTTCATGGTGGGCTGTTTCTTCTTCAAATAATCCGTCAAAATGTAAAATGCCGTCATCACATCACCGGGAATGGAGAAGAATCCCTGAATCTGACCGGCGTGCAGATCCATGGTGATGTAACGATCCGCGCCGGCAACTTCGATCATATCGGCAACCAGCCGGGCTGTGATGGGCACACGGGGCTGATCTTTTTTATCGGAGCGTGCGTAACACAGATAGGGTATGACTGCGGTGATGCGTGCTGCCGAATCCAGCCGCAGAGTTTGCAGCATGATCAACAATTCCATTAAATTGCGGTGCACGGGTGCCGATGTAGTCTGAATCACATAGCAATCCTGCCCGCGCACGCTGGTATGCAGTTGAACAAATAAGTTATCGTTGGGAAAGACGATCACATCGCGCTCGCACAGGGGCATCCGCAAGTAACCGGCAATGTTCGAAGCTAGTTCCGGACATCCAGTTCCGGCGTAAAGTTTCACATCACCATATTGAATCCGGTCATGCCGGATATGAACTGCATTGGGCATCTCTTCCTCCTGACCTGACGTTAAACATCGGCATCCTGCCTGTAACTGTGCGGGTAACCGTTAGTAACATGTCACCATGTGGAACAATTTCTCAGAAAGCATGAATACTATCCTGCGATCGTGCTATGGATCCAGACGATTGGGTCCGCGAAACACAAAGACGGCTTCCCGAACGTTCTCCAGATTCAGCATAACCATCATCAACCGTGAGAGACCCAGCCCGAAACCGCCATGCGAAGGGCAGCCGAATTTGAAGTAATCCAGGTAGGTATTGAGGATATCCAGACGCAGACCTTTTTCCAGGGCCTGTTTTTCGAGGACATCTCGCCGGTGTTCGCGCTGGGCACCTGTGGTGATCTCAAGCCCGCTGGCGATCAGGTCGAAGCTTCGGGTCAACCTCGGATTATCGGTGTGGCGCATATGATAGAACGGCCGCACTTCGATAGGCCAGTCGGTTATGAACACAAAGTTATGGCCATATTTTTCTTTGATATATTGGCCGATCTCACGTTCGCCGCCCGGGTCAATATCGCCTTTGGTAGTTGAAGGCACAATATAGTTGCGTTCCTTCAGAACTTTTTGAGCTTCCGCCATGGTCAAGCGGGGGAAGGGTACAGAGGGCACTTCCAGCTCAAAACCGAATTTACTTTTAATTTCTTCGCCGTGAATCTCTTTGACCTTCTGATAGGCATATTGCAGGAGTTTTTCCTCATGGGCCATGACTTCTTCATGACTCTCGATCCAGGAAAATTCTACATCGATGCTGACGAATTCCGTCATGTGACGTGAAGTGAAGGAGGGATCAGCCCGGAACGCGGGGCCTATCTCGAAGACCTTTTCAAAACCGGCTGCCATGGCCATCTGTTTATAGAACTGCGGGGATTGCGCCAGGTAGGCTGTGCGACCAAAATATTCCAATGAAAAAAGCTCTGCTCCGCCTTCACTGGGGGTTCCCACAAGTTTCGGTGAGTGTATCTCAATGAAACCATTTTTCATCCAGTATTCGCGCATGGCCATTTCAGCCGTGGTCTGTATCTTAAAAATCAACAGGTTTTCCGGCCGGCGCAGGTCAAGGTAACGCCAGTCCAGACGGTAATCAACCGCTGGCTGGGTATCACCGAAGGGTTCGAAAGCCAGGGGAGTGGCCGCGTTATTATTGATCTCAATGGATTCGAGCTGCATTTCGATTCCGCCAAGTTTGACGATCGGATTATCGATCACTTTTCCCGTAATAGTCAGGGCTGATTCGACTCCGCAGGACGAGATTAAAGCCGCCTGATCGGGACTCGCAGCTTTTTCAACCACTATTTGAACAGCACCGGTCTGGTCGCGCAAGACAAGGAACTGCATTTTCTTCTGGTCTCGCAAAACTTGCAGCCAGCCCTGAATGGTTACCGATTGTCCAATTTTGCCGCGCAGATCGCCGATAAGGGTTCGTTCCATAAAAATTCCTCCAGTGATTTTTCGTACCTGTTATTTTAAATGATTTACCTGTGTTTTGTTGGCATAATCTGTAACGATCAATTCTTCTGCCAGACGGAATGGCGAAACCGTGCGCGTAAACAGGCGGTCGAGCGCGCGGTCATATTCTTCCGGACTCATACGCCCGAGCCAGGTCTGGAAAAGCACTTCGCGGATCAGGTTATCCAGATCACGGCGCAGGCGGTCCTTCTGGGTGACCTGCCAACGGCCGCTGGTCTTCAGATACTGCAGATGTCCGTGCAGCGCCTCGATCACCTGTGGAATACCTTCGCCTGTGGTGGCCACGGTTCGGATCAACGGAATCTGCCATGCGGCGGCATCGCTCTCCGCGAGGGCGGGTGCTGTGTCGGTCTTAAAGCCATGATGGAAGTCTGCATCATCCCCGTACCCGGCCGAATTCATTTCGAGCATGTTTCTCAACACGCGTTCCGTGGTTTCAACTCCGGGACGGTCGGCTTTGTTGATGGCGATGATGCTGCCAATTTCAAGGATGCCGGCCTTTATAGCCTGGATATCGTCACCCATGCCGGGATTTTCCACCAGCAGAATGGTGTGTGCCAGGCGGGCAATTTCCATTTCGGACTGCCCGACTCCGACGGTTTCTACAAAAATCACATCAAATCCCGCCGCGTCCAACGCGGTAGCCATCTCGCCGGTGGTCAGCGCCAGGCCTCCCAGAGTTCCCCGGGTGGCCATAGAACGGATGAAAACACCATCATCACCAGAGAGGTCGCGCATACGCACCCGGTCTCCGAGAACAGCACCACCGGTGAAAGGGCTGGTGGGATCTATCGCCAGAATGCCCACCTTCTTAGGAGAAGTACCGTCCTGCGGGCGGCGGTAAGCGAGTGCCAGTCGATTGACCAGCGTAGATTTACCGGAACCCGCGGGTCCGGTCACCCCGATGATGTGCGCTTTCCCGGCATGTCGGAATAGAATATCCAGCAGCCTGTGGCTTTCTGGAGCGTTGTTTTCAATTTGGGATAGGATACGAGCCAGCGCCAGCCGGTCACCTTTCAGAAGGGCATCAACCTGATCCATGGCGCTCTGGTTATACCTTACCCTTCTTTGGCGCCAGTAACCGCCAGGCGCACGGAGTTTATGATCTCAGTAGTGGTTGTTCCCGGACCAAAAATCCCGGCCACCCCCGTTTCTTTAAGAACAACCGCATCTTCATCGGGAATGATCCCCCCCACAAATACCGGCCGGTTACCCAGCCGGTTGAGTTTCAAAAGTTCAAGAACGCGTGGAACAAGCGTCATATGCGCGCCAGACAGGATGGAGAGCCCGATGGCATCCACATCCTCTTCAAGCGCCGCTTCCACGATCATTTCCGGTGTCTGCCGCAGGCCGGTGTAGATCACTTCCATGCCGGCATCCCGAAGCGCGCGGGCAACAATCTTTGCCCCGCGATCGTGTCCATCCAGACCGGGTTTTGCGACTAAAACTCGGATTTTCTTATCCATACCGTCTCCCGCATCCAAATTATACTCCGTTGAGTGGTTTCTTACCGGGATCGCAGGAAAATGGGATTTTTTCCCAATTTTTCTATCTGTATCGAGTGTTACGCAATGGACTGTATATTTAAAAGAAAATGTAACTGAACTGCAATGGATTGCCGGTCTGTATCTGTAGTGGTAAACTTTCAACACTCTTAACCATATTTCAGGATTGATTATTTATGCCAACCATTTTCCCCTTTACGGCAATTGTCGGGCAGGAACGGATGCGCCGGGCGCTTGTGCTTAACGCGGTCGATCCCCGCATTGGCGGTGTCTTGATCCGCGGCGAACGCGGAACGGCAAAATCCACGGCGGCGCGCGCGCTGGCTGCACTGTTGCCCAATGTGAAGGTCGTGGCTGACTGCCGGTTCGGTTGTGATCCCGATGCTCCGGCCAGCCTGTGCACCGAATGCCGCGAACGGATCGCCAGAGGCGAAGAATTACCCGTAAAAACCCGGCCGACACCCTTTGTCAACCTGCCGGTTTCCGCCACGGAAGACCGAGTGGTGGGAACACTGGATATCGAGAAAGCCATTCAGAAAGGGGAGCGGTCATTCGAACCCGGTGTTCTGGCAGCCGCCAACCGCGGTATGCTGTATATCGACGAAGTCAATCTGCTGGATGACCACGTGGTGGATGTGCTGCTCGACTCGGCGGCCATGGGCATGAATATCGTCGAGCGCGAGGGTATCTCGTTCTCACACCCGGCGCGCTTCATTCTGGTAGGCACGATGAATCCAGAGGAGGGTGACCTGCGGCCGCAGTTGCTTGACCGCTTCGCTCTCTCGGTGGATATTCACGGCATCCGCGATTCGCGCGAGCGGGTGACCATCATGGAACGCAATCTGGAATATGAGTCTTCACCGGAAAACTTCCGCAAGAAGTGGGAGCCAAAGGAAGAGGAAATATCCAGGCAGATCGGGGAAGCCCGCAAGCTGGTAGATCGGGTTGGCTACACCAAACGTGACCTGATATCCATTGCCTCGCTGACGGCTTCGTTGAACGTGGACGGTCACCGCTCTGACCTGGTCATCTTAAAAGCCGCCCGCGCCCAGGCAGCCATCGAAGGCCGCACCTCCGTAACCGACCGGGATATCGCCATGGCGGCCGAACTGGCACTGCCGCACCGCCTGAAACGCGGTCCCTTCATGCAAACCGAAATGACCATGGAAGATCTGCAGGAGCGTATCGAATCTCTGCAGGGACAGTCCAGCAAGGGACAATCCGAACAACAGGAACAGGATGAGCCATCCTCCGATGATGTAAAAAAAAAGTAAGTGAGAATGTCCAGGTGGAGGAACGGCAGGACCTGAAACCGCCCTCCGAGGATACCAAACCTGTCTTTCAGGATGCCACCGCTCACTGGTGGGACGGCGGCGAGAAAACCAAAATCGGTGAAGCCTTCAATCCGCGCAAGCTGGATACGCCGCTGGATCAGATGATCCGCAAGCAGGGCGGCCGGCGTTCACGCACCAAAACCGAACAGGCGCGCGGCCGGTATGTTCAGGCCCGCCCCACGCCCGGGAAACCTTTCGACCTGGCCTTTGATGCCACCATACGGGCGGCCGCCCCGCACCAGCGCAGCCGTGCCGAACAACGCAAGCGGGTGGCTTTTGCCGTCAAACCGGATGATTATATGCGCAAGGTGCGCGTCCGCCGGGCAGCCAACCTGGTGTTGTTCCTGGTGGATGCCTCCTGGTCGATGGCCGTGGCCGAACGCATGGCTGCCACGAAAGGTGCCATCCTTTCCCTGCTGACCGACGCCTACCAGCGCCGCGACCGGGTCGGCTTGATCGTGTTCCAGAAAGACCGCGCCACGTTGATCCTGCCGCCGACGAACTCGGTGCAGCTGGCGCAGCGCGCGCTTTCAGAGATTCCAGTTGGTGGTAAGACGCCCCTGCCGGCCGGTTTGCAGCTGGCACTCGAAGTGCTGCATCGTGAATCCACCCTGCACCCCGAAATTCAGCCGCTGTTGATCGTTTTGACGGACGGCGCGGGGAATGTGTCCATGGGGCACATGTCACCCCAGGAAGAGACCAACATGCTGGCAGAATTGCTGGCGGAAGAAAAAATCCACAGCGTGGTGGTCAACATGGAACACGCCGCTTTTGACCAGGGTCTGGCCAAAGTGCTGGCCGATCATCTGAAAGCGCCCTGCTACACTATCACCGACCTGAAAGCGGAAAGCCTGTATCAAACCGTGCGCAACGAAATGGCCACAGCCAGCGCCATGTCGATGGGCGGAATTGGTATGAAATAGACTTGTTGCAACGCCTGCGGAATATTAACCGGTATAAGGACGTCCGTGAATGTAATCCTCAAGCTGATCGATGGTTAATTGTTTGTTCGAGATCAATTCACGTACCACATCACCGATCGAGATGACACCAATTAGCTGATCATTTTCGATCACAGGTAAGTGACGGATGCGTTTCTCGGTCATGATTTGCATACACTGCTCGATGGTATGACCGGGAGTAATGGAAATGATTTCACGCACCATATAGTGTTCAACAGTCGAATGCAGCAAGCATTGACCGGTTTTAGCAATGGAGCGCACAAAATCTCGTTCCGAGACGATACCAACCATCCTGCCATCACTGGTGACCATGAGAGCGCCTACATCTTTTTTCGCCAGTTGCTGCAGGGCATCGATCATTGTCGTCTGCGGTGAGACTGACCATACCTCGCCGCCTTTAATACGTAAAAGATCTCGAACTGTTACCATGATTCTCTCCCAAAAAAGAACTGCTCAGAAAGGCAGCCATCGAACACATACCCCTGAATGAGGATCTGTTTTTTTAAATATACAATATTTAAGTAAAAAACAGAAATAGGAACGTGTCAGAAATGCCCGGATGCCAGGTATTCCGTTAGTTGATCGAAGACCGCGATTGGGGTTTTCTATCCCGGCTGCCGGTATGATGCCACCCTCGATAGAGGATGACGCCTTAGAATCCCTTCTTTTCCCGAGTCTATGCACGGTATTGTCAAAAGGCCGGAGGAAAATCCGGCGCCGGATGCGATCGTCCACTGCATCCGGTAGACCAGTCTATGCCCATTCAACATCGAGGGAATCGGCGAAGCGCTTGCGCATCACCTCGATTGCCTGAGAATTATCATCCACCAGAATGAACCGCCGGTCAAGTTCCCGGCAGGCCGCGCCGGTGGTCCCGCTGCCGGCAAAGAAATCCAATACAGTATCTCCGGGATTCGAAGAAGCCCTGATTATTCGATTAATTATTCCTAATGGCTTTTGGGTGGGGTAGCCGTTCCGTTCTTTTGAATTTGTCCCGACGATAGTCCACCACCACGTATCCGTGGGCAGCTTGCCTTTGGCCGCTTTTTCGGGACCCGCCAAGCCCGGTGCCATGTAAGGCTCCCGGTCAATGTCGTCTACATTGAAGATGTACTTATTCGGATCTTTGACATAAAAAAGGATGTTGTCATGTTTGGGCGGCCATTTCCTCCTGGGTTTTCCACCAAAATCGTAGGCCCAGATAATCTCATTGAGAAAACATTCCCGTCCGAAAATGGCATCTAGCAGAATCTTGCAGTAATGCACTTCGCGGTAATCAATGTGGAAGTACAGACTGCCGGTGGCTTTCAACAAACGATGGGCTTCCGTGAGGCGCGGTTCCAGGAAGGACAAATAATCATCAAAGATATCAGCGTAGCCTTTGGAGCCCAAACGGACGGTCTCATACCGCCGGCCGCCGAAACCGGTGCGGTCACCCTTCTCGCTGCGCTCCGTGCGGATCTGCGTGCGTTCCTGGGTTTTACCGGTGTTGAAGGGCGGATCGATGTAAATCAGATCAACAGAAGCAGAAGGCAGAGTCTGCAGGATGGGGAGATTATCACCAAAGTAGATGCGACCGGGCATGTCGGTATTTTAACCTATCTGCGGGTGGACGATTTTTACTGACAAACATAATTGGATTCTTATTACATTTTCCTGAAGAAAGGTATTGACTCATCCTTCCCTGAGTCTATATAATGTTCACAAATAGTGAACGTTCGCAATATGTGAACATAAAAGAAATCCGATCCCCAGAACAAGTACAAATGAATAAGACTGGAGCGTCCCATTGAGCGAATCATTGGAAAATACAAAGCACGAATCGAGATCCGGGATGGATTTGCGTCTTAAAGTCAGCCGTCTGTCGAAGGCTTTTCCGGGCGTTCAGGCGCTGGATAACGTCGGCCTCGAGATCAAGCCTGGAGAAATTCATGCCCTGGTTGGAGAGAATGGCGCGGGGAAATCCACCCTGATGCATGTCATCGATGGCGTGTACCGGCCGGACAGCGGCGAGATGACGCTCGATGGCGAACCCTACGCGCCGGTGGATGAGAAGGCGGCGCAAAATTCCGGGGTGGCCATGGTATTTCAGGAAGGCAGCCTGTTCCCGCCGTTAAGCGTGGCCGAGAACATATTTGCCGGCCGGCAGCCGATCAAATCAGCCGGGATCATCGATTTCGACAGGATGAATCAGGAATCTTCCCAGATACTGGAAAAACTGGAATCACCGGTCAAACCCACCGATCTGGTGGAATTTCTTTCACCCGGGCAGAGGCAGATGGTGGATATCGCCAAAGCGCTTTCGCAGAATGTCCGCCTGTTGATCCTCGATGAACCGACATCCTCCCTGACTATTAACGAAGCCCGCCAACTGTTTAAAGTCCTGCGCCAGCTTAGGGAGCGCGGGGTATCCATCATCTACGTGACCCACCGTCTGAGTGAAGTGTTCGAGATATCCGACAGGGTGACCGTGTTGAAAGATGGAAAGATCAGTGGCACCCGCGTAATTGCTGAGACGAATCAGGATGATTTGATCCATCTAGAAGTGGGGCGTGAACTGTCTTCCGAGAACACCACGGCAGTCCCTGCGGCGAACGCGCCGGTGGTGCTGGAAATTCAGGGATTGGCAGCCAAACCGGTGAAGAATGTGTCTCTGACCGTTCGTGCCGGAGAGATTGTCTGCCTGGCCGGTCTGGTAGGCGCCGGTCGGACGGAACTGTGCGAGGCCATTTTTGGCGTACGCAAGATCGAATCGGGCAAGATTCTGCTCGGAGGAAAGGAAATCCACCCGACACACCCATCGGAAGCCATCCGCGAAGATATCTGCATGGTGCCTGAAGAGCGCCGCGAGGCTGGCCTGTTCGTCGAAATGAGCCTGGCGGCCAACATCGCGGCTGCCAATCTGAACCAGGTTTCACGCATGGGTATTGTGGATGAAAAACGGGTCAACCGTCTGGCAACGGAATACAAAGAATCACTGCATATCGCGACGCCCGACATCCAGAAACTCGTCATGCTGTTGAGCGGTGGAAACCAGCAGAAGGTTTTACTGGGTAAATGGCTGGCACGTAAACCCAGATTATTGATCGTCGACGAACCCACACGCGGGGTGGATGTGGGCGCCAAGGCGGAGATCTATCATATTCTGCGCGGACTGGCCAGAGAAGGGATAGCTCTGCTGGTGGTTTCATCCGATCTGCCGGAAGTTCTGACACTCTCAAACCGCATCATTGTTATGTCCGAAGGATATTCGGTCGGCGAACTCGATGCCAAGACGACAGATGAAGTAACGATCCTGCAAATGGCTACCCCGCGGAGCAGAGAGCACGCGCTGATTCATTAAAAAATGAAAAAAGCAGATCCAATAAAGACAGGAAAGAGGCGGCTGGCACTATGAAAGCATCAGAACTCGTTCGAAAAATACTATACAACCGGATTTTACTGTTGATCGTGATGATTGCACTGCTCTCCCTGGTCATGACGATCGCCTATCCCGAAGCATTCCCGCAGGCAAACAACCTGGCGGCCATCCTGCTGGATACGGCTCAGGGCGGAATTCTGACCACCGGTATGCTGATCCTGTTGATCTGCGGAGTATTCGATCTCTCGGCCGGATCGACTCTGGCGTTTGCCGGTATTGTAGCCGGGATACTTGTCAAAGATTACGATGCGCCTGCCATTGTGGCTATTATGGCCGGTATTGCCACAGGATTTGTGATCGGCGCCCTCAATGGCCTGATCATTACGAAGCTGCGTATCAACGCGTTGATCACCACGCTGGCCATGCAGGGCATTTTACGCGGCGTGACGCAGATCGTTTCCCCCTCCGGTGTGGCAAATCTGCCGGATCAATTTAAACCCTTCGGTCAGACGGTCTTCCTGGGGCTGCAATCCCCCTTCTGGATCATGCTGATCGTGGTGATCATCACCTGGTTTCTGCTCAGCCGTACACGCTTCTTCCGTCAGTTCTATTATGTCGGCAGCAACCCGCGGGCGGCAACTCTATCAGGTATCAATATTCAGTTTATGACCGTAGTAGGTTTTGCCATCATGGGAACTTGCGCGGGATTAGCCGGGACCATTCTGGCCTCGCGGTTGAGTAACGCAGTTCTCCTGGCCGGCAACGGTACGGAACTGCGCGCCATCACGGCAGCTCTTCTGGGAGGCGCCAGCCTGTCTGGCGGAAAAGGCACCGTACACGGAGCGTTTTTAGGCGTGTTCTTTGTTGCCCTGCTTCAAAATGTGTTGATTATCGCGCGGGTGCCCGTGTTCTATCAGAGCATCATTGTGGGACTTGTCCTCCTTGTGGCGATCGGAATTGATCAATTCGGTCAGAAAAAGAACTAGGGAAAGGAGAAAGCGGAAAAATTCCATTAAGAGGGTTTGATCTATGGCAATTTCCCTAACCAGTGCAATTTAGTCGTTTTTGTGAAAAGGAGAAGATATCTAATGAAATCAAGCACACAGGTTATCTGGCGTACTGTTACGGTGCTTGTGATCACCGCCATGCTGCTGACCGCCTGCGCCCAGGCTCCCGCAGCCACCGCCGCACCGGCGGATAAGGCGGCTTCCGCTGCCACCGGCAGCCTTGGATTGATAGGCAGCGCCGATCGCGCGAAACAGGAATATGTCTGGATTTCCAACTTTTCCAGTTTGCCACTCTTTGTTGATCGGGTTTATCCGTCCCTCGATGCTTTTGCCCGCGATTTCGGCGTTGTAGTCCGCAAAGCCGGCCCTACCCAGGACGATCTCGCCTCTTATATTGCCACCGTTGAAACGGAATGCGCCCGCAAACCTGCGGGTGTCATTGTGGTGGGTGGATGGGATCAATCTCTTCAGGAACCGGTCAACAAATGTCTTGAACAGAAAGTTCCGGTTGTTGTGACCGACGGTGATTTGCCAAATTCGAACCGCTTATCTTATGTCGGCACCAACTGGTATAACCTGGGGGTAACCTTTGCTAACTTCCAGATCAAAGAGCATGAAGCCCGCGGATTGAAGACCGGTAAGATAGCCATCCTCTCCCCGATTCAAGCTCAGAATATGCAGGAAGCTCGTCAGGGGATCAAAGACACACTTAAAGGCACCGGCATTGAAGTGGTAGCTGAGGAGGATAACGAATCTAATGCTTCTGTTTCCGCTCAGAAAATGGCCGCCATCTTGGCCGCCAATAAAGACCTGACCGGCGTGGTTGGCCTGGATTCTGAAAGTCCTCCGGGGATTGTCACCGCGCTGGACGAAGCCGGACTGGGCGGTAAACTGGTCGTCACAACCAATGAAGGCGGTCTGGAATTCTTCAAGAACATCAAAGAAGGCAAAGTTCAGTTGATTGTGATGGAAAAATATGATGTCATGGAATATCTGGCGCTCACCATGCTTTATATGTTCCATAACGAATCCATCCGCCCCGCCGGCCTGGATCCCTGGAAATCCAACTGGATGCCCAATAAGATCGACTCCGGTCTGATCATGGTCACCAAAGACACGGTGGATGAAGTTATGACCTATTATGAAAAGGCACAACAGAAGAAGTAATTAACGGAAGACACTTTTTCATCCGGCATGTGTGCCGGTGTACCCGCAATGGTATACCGGCACCGGCAGGAAGTGGAGGAACCGCATGTTGGAATCAACACACACGAAGATCACCCCGGCTGAATTTGACAGGTTGTTCGAATCTGTAAAGAACTGGGAAAAATGGGGCAAAGGTGATGTGATGGGAACGTTGAATTACATCACCCCCGAAAAAATCCGGGTAGCAGCCGGGCTGGTGAAATGCGGCCGCAGTGTCTCCATGTCCATTCCCATCAACACCACGGCGGGACCTGATAATCCAAAACCGGCCATCTATTACATGGCAAACACGCACGATATCGATATCGGTTCGGGTGAATTGCGGTTTGCCACCGATTTTCTGGGTATGCAATTCCACGGTGATTGCCATACGCACATCGACGCGTTGTGCCATATTGCTTACAAAGGAAAGCTGTATAACGGCGTCCCTGCCAGTTCGGTGAGCGTGTTGGGTGCGGATAAAATGGATATCACATCTTATGCGGCAGGAATTGTGGGACGCGGTGTGATGATCGATGCCGCCCGGTTCAGAGGCGTGAAATGGCTTGAGCCGGGAGAAGTGGTAACCACAGAAGAAATTGAAAAAATCGAAAAATCCGTCGGTGTTCGCCTGGGCGAGGGAGACATCATGGTCTTCCGCACCGGGCATCACCGGCGTCGTCTGGAGCTCGGTTCCTGGGATCCCGGTTATACCGGGGAAGGCCGGGCGGGGCTTGATCCATATACCGCTCAGTTCATGCACGACCGCAAGATCGCTGCGTTTCTGCCGGATGGTGACGGCGAACTGGTGCCATCGTATGTGGAAGGGATCCAGTATCCTTTACATCCGCTGCAGATCGCGGCAATGGGAATGTTGTGCGCCGACAGCCTGCAGCTCGAAGAGCTGGCGCGGGTTTGTGAAGAAGAACAGCGCTGGGAATTCATGGTGGTGATCGCACCGTTGCGCTTGCCGCGCGGCACCGGCTCACCCTTCAACCCGATCGCCGTATTTTAGAAGGATAGAATGACCATGCCAGAATCACAAAGAGTGGCCATCATAACGGGCGGGGGGAGCGGGATCGGCGCTGCCGCGGCAGAAATCATGGCCGGCCGGGGTATTCGGATCGCCGTTGTAGGCCGCCGGTTGGAATTGCTCAATGCAACGGTTGGCCGCATTGCGAAAGCCGGCGGCACCGCCATTGCTGTGCAGGCGGATCTGTCCGATCCGGCAGCACCTCAGGCGATCATTCGACGAGTGGCCGGTGAATGGGGAAAGATCGATATCCTGGTCAACGATGCCGCATATATCAAACATGTTCCCATTCACGAGGGCACGCGGGAGTTATTTGATGAGCATATCGCGGTGAATGTCCGCGCGCCCTATCTGTTGATCCAGGCCGCGCTGCCCTATTTAAAAAAATCATCGGCAGCCGCCATCATCAATATTTCATCTTCCTCCGGATCGCTGGCCATACCCGGACAGGCATTGTACGGCCTGTCAAAAGCAGCCCTGGAATACCTGACGCGTTCACTGGCTGCGGAACTGGCGCCATTCAAGATTCGGGTGAATGCCATCGCGCCGGGACCGGTCGACACGCCCATTCATCTGAGCTGGGCGGGTTATGATATTGCCGGAGCGTATGAACGCATGATCCGGGAGGTTCCTCTGCGGCGTATGGGAACCGCGGCAGAACTGGGTGAATGGATCGCCTGGCTGGCGGATGAGAAAGCCTCGTTTGTCACTGGAACGGTCATCCCGGTAGATGGCGGACAAACCCTGCCCGGCGGCAATTCACGGATTGCTCAGGAATAATTGAAAAGAAGGAATGGATAATGGGACGATTTGATGGCAAAGTGGCGCTGGTAACCGGCGCGAACCGGGGGATCGGGCAGGCGACTGCTGTACGGCTGGCAACCGAGGGCGCGGTCGTGGCCGTCAATCATCGGCCGACCGGTAATCCGGATGAAACATTGAAGCAGATCGAAACTGCCGGCGGGAAGGCTTTTCCGGTTGTGGCAGATATGCGTGATCCGGACATGGTCAAAGCCATGGTTAAGGACGTATCCCGGCTTGGCGGCCGCCTGGATTACCTGGTCAGCAACGCGGCCATCAATCCGCTGAAAAAATGGACGGATATCACCCTGGAGGATTACAACCAGATCCAGGAGATCAACCTGCGCGGAACCTGGGTGGTGGTGACGGAATCTGCCAAACAGATGATCGCGGAAGGCCACGGAGGCGCCATCGTCTGCGTCTCATCCATCTCCGCCTGGGTGGGCGCAAAAGAACAGACGGTTTACTGCGCGACCAAGGCGGGTATCTGGATGATGGTGAAATCGCTGGCCACGGTCTTCGGCGAACACAATATCCGCATCAACTGTCTTCTGCCGGGAGCCATTCTGACGGATATGAGTAAAGAACTGCTCGATCCGGCTTCTCCGGCGCGCAAGTATTACGAAGAACGGACGCCTCTGGGTCGGATCGCCGCCCCCTCCGAATGTGCCGGGCCGATCGCGTTTCTATTGAGTGATGATGCCAGTTACATTACCAGTTCGGAATTGCTGGTGGATGGCGGTTTTATCACCAATGCCGAATAAAGATGCCGTGAAGGATTATTTCGTGATATTTCTCTGTTCCGGTCTCCGAGACTTTCGTGGAGTTGAAAAGTATGAGTGGTGTACAGGAAATCCTCATATTTCACCATATCGGTCTCCGAGCCTGTTGAGGAGCTGGAAAAATGATTGATGTGAGAGATTATTCAGAATTTCACAGGAGATCTTCCAGATGAGTTTGCTGGGTGTTGATCTGGGTTCTTCTTCGATAAAATGTTCTGCCTACAGCGTAGACGGTCGATTACTGGCCGTGGTTTCGCACGGAGTAAATCCGCTGCACGAACAACCCGGCTGGTGGGAGACGGATCCACAGGATATGTGGCAGGCTATGAAGAACTGCCTGCTGGATATTTCACGCGAGCCGGCGTTGAAGAAAGATCCGCCTGCCGCTCTGGCGATCAGCGCATCGGGCCGTGAGAATTTTCCTGCGGACGCGGAAGGCAACCCGCTGGGCAACAATTTGATGGGCGCGGATCTGCGTGGAGCGGAGTTCGAGACTCCCCCACCCGGCACTTCACTGCCGGAAGCCTGGACTCTGAGCTGCGGCCATCCACGTGAACGCATGGATCCGGTTCTGCGATTGATGTGGTGGAAAAAAGCGCATCCGGATGTTATGGAAAAAGCCCGCCTGTATCCTGACTGGCACGGATTCATGACGCTGCGTCTGTGCGGCAGGAATATCAGCGAACGCAGCCTGATTGGGCGCTGGGCGATTTATGACCTGAATACCCGGACGTGGGATAAACAGCGCATGCGCGAATTTGATGTGGAAGAGCGCTTCCTGCCGGAAGTATTGGAAGGCGGGCAGGCGATCGACAGGATCAAGTCTGAGTTGGCCCGGGAACTTGGCCTCCCCGGCAATCTGCTGATCGTCACCGGCGCGCACGACCTGAACTGCGCCGGGATCGGCGCCGGAGTATCGAAGCCCGGCATGGCCTGTCTGATCAGCGGTTCATATGAGAACATGCTAATTCCCACTACAGTGGATCCTACTTATGAAATGCTGGCCAACGGTCTGTCCATCACACCGCACCCGGCCGCGATCAACCGTTCGGTGTATGCCATCTGTCCCACAGGTAACGCTGTGTTGAACTGGGCACGGGAAGTGATCCGCCTGCCTATTGAAGAATCAGCAAAGGAGTTGGACAGGTGCGAACCCAGTCCGGTGATCGCTTTGCCGTATCTTTCAGGCATGATGTTATATGGAAAGGAAGCCCGCAAATTGCGGGGTACGTTGCTGGGAATGACGCTGGCGACCACCCGGCTGGATATCCTGCAGGCATTTATGGAAGGGATCGCCTATGACAATGCGAATACCCTCCAACTGCTGGCAAAAGAAGGTATTCCGGTGAACCAAATTCGTGCGACCGGTGGGGGCACCCGCTCGGAGTGGTGGACCCAGTTGAAGGCCGATGTGATGAACTTACCCATCGAAGTATCGTCGGAACCCGAACCGGGCACGCTGGGAGCGGCCATATTGGCCGGTATGGGCGCCGGTATTTACGCGAGCGTGGAAGAAGCCAGCCGGCAGTTGTGCGGAACTGTCCGCACCTATACACCCAATCCGGAAAGAGCGGCTCTACATATAGAAAAGATGAAATTTATCCAGTCCATCCTACCCGGGATGCTGGATGGGGTATATCAGAAATGGCCAGAAACCTTCTGATGTGCACCCAATACCATTTTGAGGTAAATCCATGGAATTGAAGAAACGGAAAACCCAAAAAGAATTACAGGTCGAACTGGCGAAATACCTGATCAAGTTCAACAATGGTCAACGCTTGCCCAGCAACCGCAATCTGGCCAGCGCCACCCACATGAGCATGGGTTCCGTTTCCGCCGCCCTGAAAGAACTTCAGGATCAGGGTGTGGTGACCATCAAGAACCGGGGACATCTGGGCTCCATCGTGAACGATCTTTCGCTGGGTACCCTGTGGAATGTTGTGGAGCAGGGTCCGCTGGTGATCGCCCTGACGCTGCCAATGCACTGTCGGTTCGAAGGGCTGGCCACCGGCTTGAAAATGGCGTTCGAGAAGTTCGGCATCGAAACGTATCTGATCTATATCCGCGGTTCGACCACCCGCCTGAAGGCGTTGAGCCAGAAGCGCTGCCACGTGGCGGTGATGTCGGGACTGGCGGCCGAGGAACACTGCCGGGTGGAAGACGAGATCATCATGGAACTGCCCCAGGGGAGTTGGGTATCACAATACTGCATTTATTACCGCACACTGGAGCCGGAGGGTGGACGGCCACTGCGCATAGCCGTGGATAAAGATTCCTCGGACCACCTGTTACTGACCGACCTGGTATTTGCGGACAAGAAGATCGAACGCGTTTTCGGTCCTTATATAAAAATCCCCCGCCTGCTCCGCAGCGGCGATGTGGATGCCACCATCTGGACCATCGACCAGGCGGATGCTTATCTCGGGCGGGGTGTGTATTCGAAAACCCTGTCAGATGAGATCGTGCAAAAGATTGGGGCCAAATCCACCTCAGCGGCGTTCGTTACCATTACCGGCAGCGAGCTGATCAAAGCTGTATTCCAGGCAGCCATTGACCCGAAGGAAATCCTGTCCATCCAGGACAGGGTTTGTAAGGGTGAGATGATCCCCTCGTATTGAAATTCAACTCCAAGGAGATTCTGTGAATATCCACGAATACGAAATCGGCCTGAAGAAGCATGAATTGGACACACCTTCCCTGCTGGTTGATCTGGATGTGGTGGAAAAGAACATTCAGAAGATGGCCGAATATTGTAAAGCCCGGGGGATCAACCTGCGGCCGCATGCCAAGATCTACAAAGCCGCGCCAGTATTTGCCTGGAAGCAGATCCAGGCCGG
>JAAZMZ010000045.1 GCA_012798535.1 Leptolinea sp. | reverse complement strand
TTTGACGCTAGAATCAATTAAGAAAAATTGATATTCCTGGAGCGAAATATGGGCGACGAAAGCACTTTCTATCTTGGGCGAATATTTGATCCCAAACAGGGAAAAGTAACTGCCGATCCTTATCTGTATGATCCGACCGATTTGACGACACATGCCGTGATCACCGGAATGACCGGTTCTGGAAAGACCGGCTTTTGCATCAGCCTGCTGGAAGAAGCGGCTTTGAAAGGTATCCCGGCCATTGCCGTCGATCCTAAAGGCGATCTGACTAATCTGC
Organism: Leptolinea sp.; assembly: GCA_012798535.1. Lineage (GTDB taxonomy): Bacteria > Chloroflexota > Anaerolineae > Anaerolineales > Anaerolineaceae > Leptolinea. Next base: position 44,598 of record JAAZMZ010000045.1, on the reverse strand, counting down.
TGCTGCATTTTCCTGATCTGCTGCCCGCCGATTTTCAGCCCTGGATCGATCCGGATACAGCCCGCCGCGAGGGGAAGACGGTGGATGTTCTGGCGCAGGAGACAGCCGCTTCCTGGAAGAAAGGGCTGGCCGATTACGGCCTGGGAAAAGAACAACTAGAAAAACTGAAGAATTCGGTTGAGTTCACGGTTTACACGCCGGGTTCTTCTTCCGGCGTCCCGGTAAATATCCTGGCTTCCTTTCAATCTCCAGACGTTCCCTGGCCGGGAAATGAAGAAATATTGCGTGAGAAGATCGCCAGCATCGTCACCGCTTTGCTTGGTCTGGTGGGAGTGACAGATATCGATCCACTTCGCTCGCGTGAGCATATCCTTATATCAAACCTGCTGGAAACAGCCTGGAGCAAGGGGCAAACCCTGCAGCTCTCCGACCTGATCCTGCAGGTGCAGAATCCGCCCTTTGAACGCCTGGGTGCTTTGCCGGTGGATGGGTTCTTCCCGGAAAAAGACCGCATGGGATTGTCCATGCTGCTGAACAACTTCATGGCTTCCCCTTCCTTCCAGATCTGGTTGAGCGGACAGACACTGGATATTCAAAAAATACTATATAAAGAGGATGGATCACCCCGGCATTCCATCTTCTATATCGCGCATCTCAGTGAGAGCGAGCGTATGTTCTTCGTGACCATGCTGTATTCCTCCATCGAATCATGGATGCGCACACAGCGTGGCACAAGCAGCCTGCGGGCGTTGGTGTATTTCGATGAGATCATGGGATACCTGCCGCCGGTGGCCAACCCCCCGTCACGCACGGTCATTTTGCGCATGCTCAAACAGGCACGGGCTTTTGGCGTGGGGCTGGTTCTGGCCACCCAGAACCCGGTGGACCTGGATTACAAGGCTTTATCCAATGCAGGAACCTGGGTGATCGGCCGCCTGCAGACTGAACAGGATAAAAATCGACTGCTGGACGGGCTGACCAGCGCGGCAGGGAGTATTGACCGTAGTGAAGTAGACAGGACAATCTCTGCCCTGGGAAAACGGATTTTTCTTGTGCAAAATGTTCATGCCAAAGGGCCTGTGCTTATAGGCACTCGCTGGTGCCTGAATTATCTGGCCGGGCCGCTGGCGAGAACGCAAATCCCTGCAGTCAACGCACTGGCCGGAGTAAAACCAACAGCGGAAATGTCTGCTGAAAAGACATCACGCGGAGCCGCCTTTCCGGTTGCCGGTGAGACTGCAGCCGGAGTATTTGCCGTGCAGGCCGCAAATACCGGAGAAACCCGCACAACAACCCGGCCGGGAGTTCCCCAGGGTATGGATGAGGTCTTCTTCCCGAATGACCTGTCTTTCTCTCAGGCTTCTGAACAGGCCAGCGTATCCGGCGCGCAAAGTGGACTGGTTTATAGACCTGCCCTGCTGGCGCAATTGCAGGTGAATTATCTGTCTCGATCGATGAACATCGATTCGAGCAAACGGATGACCTGCCTTGTAGAAGAAGAGGTTTCCGGGCGCATTAACTGGGAGGATTTTGCTTTCAAGGAGCAAGATATCAAATCTTTGAAAGCCCAACGTGAACCGGGGAACGCGCTGTATACCGCACTTCCCGGCTGGCTTACAGAAACAAAACGCCTGTCGCAAATGCAGAGCGACTTTGAGGACTGGGCGTATCGGACAGGTACGCTATCGGTGATGTCCAATAAATCCTTGAAGACCACGGCGGCGCCCGGCATGACGAAGGAAGCATTTCTGGAGACATGCCGCAAGGCAGCTGATGATGCGGCTAAAGACGAACTCGAAAAGATCGAACGCGACTATGCCGTGAAAGCCTCCACGATTGACGCGAAGATCAAAAAGCAGCAGGTCGAAATCTCGCAGAAAGAAAGCCAGCTTTCCGCCCGCCGGACCGATGAAATAGTCAAAGGCGCCAGTGTGGTGGGGAATGTTCTGTTTGGTATTCTTGGTGGAAAGAAAAGCGGTCTGAATTCTGCCCTGTCCGGCGGTTCTTCCACGCTAAACAAACATCGCATGGCCGAAGAAGCAGCCGCCCGCGTGGAGCAGGAAAAACAGGATATGGCCGTCCTGGAAGGACAGAAATCCGCTCTGGAAAACAACAAAGCCGATGAACTGGCCGCGGTTAGAGAAAAATGGCAGAAGGTGGCGGAAGATATTCAGGAAGTATCCATCGCACCTGCAAAAAAGGATATCTACACCGAATTGTTTGGCATTGTCTGGCTGCCTTACTATGTGGTGAAAGCCGGCTTGCAGGACCGGTTCATTCCGGGTTTTAAAAAATGATGGTCTGAACTGATAATACGATTCAGAGATTTATAAGAAAGGGATGACACGATTTAAATGTCATCCCTTTTTCTTTTCTCTACATGGTTGCCGGGTTTACATTTCCTGCCGGCCGGCCAGGGCGCGCAGCAGGGTGGACTGATCGGCGTATTCCAGATCGCCGCCGGCGGGAAGACCGCGCGCCAGGCGGGTGATGCGGATGCCGAGCTGCCCTAACTGCTGCTTGAGGTACAGGGCAGTCGCGTCACCCTCCATGCTTGGATTAGTCGCCAGAATGATCTCGGTTACCGGCTCGGTGCGCAGCCGCTCCAGCAATTCCTTTATCCGCAAATGCTCCGGGCCAATACCTTCTATAGGGGAGAGCACGCCGTGCAGCACATGATAGCGGCCGTTGAAAGCGGCTGTGGATTCGATGGCGATCACATCCAGGGGTTCTTCCACCACACAGATCGATCCGTTGGACCGTTTGGAATTGGCACAGATATCACAGATCTCCTGCGATGAGGATGTGATATTGAAACAGATTTTACAAAAGGCTGTCGAACTCTTCAATGCCGATAGAGCTTCCGCCAGTTGGCGGGATACTTCATCCGGTGCGCGCAATAAAAAAAAGGTCAGTCTCGAAGCCGTCTTTGGACCAATGCCGGGAAGACGTTCGAGCGCGGTGGAAAGATTGGTGACCGGAGCAGGCAGAATGGGCATGGTTTAGAACGGTAGCCCGCCCGCCAGAGGCCCCATTTCACCGGTTGCCAGTTCGCGAGATTTATCCAGAGCCTGGTTGACGGCGCTCAAAATGAGATCCTGCAGCATATCCGCGTCGGCATCCTTGAGCATTTCCGGATCGATGATCACCGATTGGCAGACCTGAGCGCCTGTCATGGTAACCTGCACCGCGCCGCCGCCGACGCTGGATGTAACGGTCATCTCAGTCAGACGTGCCTGAGCGGCTTCCATCTGTTCCTGTAATTTTTTAAACTGCGACATCATACCTCCGCCCCCAATTCCGCCGCCCATTCCCATTGGTCGATTGAATCCCTTCGCCATGGTGTTCTCCTTATTCCTTTTTGATCTGTCCGCCCAGATTGATGGCTGCGTCGATCAGTCCTTCCCGGGCGATCTCTGTATTTTCAGATTTCACTGCGCGTGTGTTCACCACCGTGCAGATAATTTGTAGATTGGCTTTGGTTACATGGTAAATAGCCCGCCGGGTCATTTCCATGTTGTCGTCCATTTCCATTTTCTGTTTCACAATATCACTGGCAAAGCTGAGGTTTAACCGGTTCCCTTCCAGGTTGATCTTCTTGACCGAGTTCAACAACGCTTCGGTCTGTGCCTTCACTTTCTTCACTGTTGCCCTGATCTGCGGCCAGGCTTTCTGTAATTCTTCTAGACTGATCTGCGCTTCTGAGGCGGATGGATTGACATATGCTGGCAGGGTTTCTGGTTCAGCCGCTGATTGTTCTGTTTTCACAACCGGGTGTGGAAGGTCGGAAATATCTGTCACTTTCTTCACAACCCTGGTATTCTGAGCGGGTTGGGCGGCCTGTCTGGCAGCTGGCTGAAAATCGGGCATTCTCATCTCCCGCAAATCGACTTCAGCTTCAGCCGTCTGCATTACGATCTGCACAGGCGGGTGGGCTGCTTCCACGGCGGAAATCACAGCCAGTTCCAGATGAAGGCCCGGATTCCAGGTGGAACGCGTTTCACCGGCCGCCGCATTGAACAGCCGGATGGTTTCGACCAGACGTGCGGTGGTGAATTTTTCTGCCTGAGCCGCCATTTTCTCTCGATTCTCGATGGTGGCGTCAACGATAGACGCGTTCCCGACCCGCACCTGCAGCAGACCGCGCAGATAGTCAACCATCTGACGGGCAAGCTGGCGGGCGTCGCTGCCCGCATCCAATGCGGCATGGATCACCTGCAAGCCGGCGGCAGAATCTTCTGCCAGCAGAGTATCCACCAGGTCGATCACAGCCTGCAGGGCGGCTGTGCCCAATACGGTCTGTGTCAATGCCAGGTTGACGTGTTCTCCGGTGGAAGAAAGCTGGTCAAGCAGAGATATGGCATCCCGCAGGCTTCCGGTGGACTGGCGGGCGATCAATGTCAGTGCGTCGTCGTCCACACCAATTTTTTCACCGTCTGCCAGCTTGCGCAGCGTTGCGGTGATCTCTGACACCGGGATACGCCGAAATTCATGCCTTTGGCAGCGTGAAAGCACCGTGGCGGGTATCTTGTGGATTTCCGTGGTTGCCAGGATGAAAATGGCATGCGGCGGTGGTTCTTCCAGAGTTTTCAACAGGGCGTTGAAAGCAGCCGTGGAGAGCATGTGAACTTCATCGATGATATAGACTTTATATTTTCCCTGGGAGGGAGCGAAATTGATCTTGTCACGCAGATCGCGCATATCATCCACACTGGTGTTGGAGGCGGCGTCGATCTCGATCAGGTCCAAAAAGCGGTTTTCATTGACCGCCCGGCAGTTTTCGCACTCGTCGCAGGGCCGGCGGGTGATGTCTTTCCCCAGACAGTTCACGGCTTTTGCCAGCAGGCGAGCTGTGGTCGTTTTACCTGTTCCACGCGGCCCGGCAAACAGATAGGCATGACCTACCCGGTCGCTGCGGATGGCATTTTGAAGGGTTTTGACGACCGGTTCCTGACCTACAACCTGATCCCATAAACGCGGACGCCATTTACGGTAAAGCGCCTGAGACATAATTCCACCAGTGAATTGTGAAGATAATTCTTACCGCCGGTCAGTGCTCTGTTCGTTCTGGTATCGCGACCGGTCTTAACCGTAGTGAATCTACTGGAACGCGCAAATTGTACCCGGAAATCCGGCGGTTCAACTGTTCAATGGCCGTTTTATAGATAATTGCAGCACAGGGTTCGTTCTTGATGATCTCACAAAACGATGATATTTCTTCCTGCAATTTCTTACGGTCTTCAAGCCAGACTGGCAAAAAACGATTGCTCTTAAGTATATGGTTGGCCAGAAATTGATCTTCCCCGGCCGGGTGAATTTCTTCCAGGTGGAGAGGTTTCCCCATTCCTTCCAGATTATCGAAGGCACCTTCCGCCTGGGCTTCTACTATCTTATTCTCGGCTATTATTTTTATCGCATCCATGCACTAGGGGATCCTGTAAGTTGCCCGGATAGAACCATTCTGGTCGAGAAGAGAAACCAGCTCACCCGACGACCAGACCGCTTCTTTTATCCCCCAGTGCAACTCGATTGCACTGTTGGTTCCAGGCCTGGTATAGATTTTTATCGCACCGTCTTTGTTAAGCATCAATTCCGGCAGGACAAACCGATGATTGTTCTCGTCTTCCAGCCGCCAGCCGGTCACCCATAATTCGCCGTCCCCGGTTCGCTTCAGAAGAACCACCTCGGTATTCAGGTCTCCCACACCAAAGACATTCTCGACCTGCACGCCGCCGCTGTTCTGGCTGGATGGCGGTACTGATGTCGCCTGGGCAGTCGCCTGACCGGTTGGCTGCCGGGTTGCTGTGGCCACCAGTTGGATCACCGGTTTGACTTCCGTGCGGTGTGTGCGATCCCAGATGGACAATACGGCGAGAGTCGTAACGGCCGATACGATGGCGTTTAGGAACAGATAAAAGAGGAGACGCTTCCAGGGATTCATAAACGACTCTTGAAATCATAGCACAGTTTTGAAGATAAAATACTCGACATGCTGTATTTGATCGACGGACACAACCTGATCCCGTTTATTCAGGGTCTCAACCTGAAACAATTGGATGATGAAATGCAGCTATTGAACAAATTGCAGGATTTTGCGCGGGAAAGCCGGGCGCAAATCGAGGTATTCTTCGACGGAGCCCCTCCGGGCTGGTCCGGCCAGCGTACATACGGGGGGATTACCGCACATTTTGTTGCCTGCGGAAAGACGGCGGACGAAGCCATCCGCCAGCGTTTGGATAGATTGCCCGCGGGAAGTGGCGTGGCGGTGGTCAGCTCTGACAGGCAGGTGCAGGCAGAAGCCCGAAACCATCGGGCTGAGGTTATTCCCAGCGGTGTCTTCGCCGAAAAGATCCCTATGAGAGAGCCGAAAGCCAGACCTCGCAAACCCAAAGATGCCATCAAACTGGATGCCGACGAAGTGGATGAATGGCTGCGGCTTTTTGGCGAAGAAGATGAAAAATAATTTTTATGCCATTTTTATATTAATCCGATATTTTGGATGTATACTGTCAATAAGGCACAAATATTATTGGTAGACCTGTTTTAAGGGTAGTGCCTTCCACCACTTCCCTCTGCCTGTTACAGCAGGCAAATCTGCCAGGTTATTTGTGCAGATGGTGGATATACTCCTTGATTGATCGAAAGGCATGTTTCCCCCATGCCTTTCGATCATTTTTAAAGATGAACAACCGGCATCAATACAGGGATGGATTGAGGAAGGGTATCAAAGCCAGTAGAACTGCATGTGTGTAAAGCTCCTCGCGGTCAACTGCGTCCGCGGTTAAAATGCCCACCGCACCGTTCATCTGTTTGGAATTTTGCCTGCCAAACACCCGGTCATCCGCTTCACCCAGTTCAACACCCTGCCTGACCAGTTCAGCCACTTTTTCGGGCAGGAAGAAGGACGCGGAGCGGCTCCACCCTGTGCGCTTGCCGTTGGTGATCACGATCCAGGCGAAAGCGGAAAGCCGACCATCCACTTCCACCACACCGCCTTCGATGGCCGCCCAGTAATCTGCCTGTGGAACCGACCTTCGAGCCTCTGTTACCCGGTTGATTGCGCCGAGACGGGTCTCATCTTCGCCCACCGGCTGTTCCCGTACACCGGATGGTACATCCACGGATAGCAGTTTAAAATCATTCTCTGGAAAGACCAGCCGGAATCCCCGCAGAACTGCCTGACCCTTTACCGGATTCAACGAAGCGATGACGATGGATGTCATGCGCGTATTATAAACGCTCAGTACTCATCCTCAATGACGACCAGAGTATCAGAAACCGGTGTTTCCGCCAGATCCGAACCCAGGTCTGTTTCACGGGCTTCGGCAATTACATTAAACAGACTCTGCACCGGTTCTATCCCGATGGAACGAAAAATCTCTCCTGCACCGCACCGGCGCAGGGTATCTTGTATGAGTCTGATATGGCGTTTATTGTGCCATATTGTGATGATGTTCCAGCGTTGCGGATCATCCACAGCCTGGACCAAGAGCGATTCACACATTTGCGGCGGCAGTAACGCAGTGGCATGACGAAAAGCGGTTATTATTTCATCCCATTTGGATGGTGGCACGTTTGCTTCCAGTATGGACAAGACCATATCTGCCTCCGGTAAATCATGTTAATGTGCGTTTCGACGTAATTCCATACTACCAGTGTATGGACGGCTTTTCAATCCATTTTTAGTTAAGAGTTAGTCAACCTTTCGTAAGGCTGGAAGTCGGAAATGGATGATCAGTGAACAGATGAAGAGAGATGCGGCGAATAGCAGAACGGTCAATGCTTCACCGTAAGATTCTGCCATCTGGCCGGCCAGCAGCGACCCCAGAGGCTGTGCGCCAAAGAAGACCAGAATATAGATGCTCATCACGCGACCGCGTAATTGATCAGGAAGCATGGTTTGCATCATGGCATTGGCATTATTGATAACCAGCATAAAGAAGAAGCCCGTTATGCAAATCAACAGCATGGAGAGCGATTGAACTGTTGTGAAGGAAAAGGCGATCATGATAATTGGCAGTAAAAGACTGCCAGTGGAAAGCGCTTTTCCCCGAATATGGAAACGGCTCAACCAGGCGATGAAAATACCGCCTAGCATGGATCCGAATCCGCGCGCGGAGAGCATCAGGCCATTGGTGGTCGCATCACCATGCAGGATATTTACAGACCAGGCCGGAATCAGTGTCAGCATGCCGTTGGCGAATACACTGACTGTTCCTATCATGAAGAGGATCCCGATGATGGTTGTGTTGCTCCGGGTGAAAAGCAGCCCTTCCTTCAACTGGGCGAAGGTATTGTCGGTGCGTGAAATATCGGACCTGGGTGGAAGTTTCATCAACAATAGAGCGATGATCACAGCAATGAAGGAAACTCCATTGATGGTGAAACACCAGGCAGGTCCGACCGCGGCATAGGTCAGGCCGGCGATTGCCGGGCCAACGACCGTGGCCATATTGAACATGGTCGAATTCAACGCGATGGCATTCGTCATATCTTCCCGGTCGACCAATTCGACCACAAAAGACTGGCGCGCCGGCGCGTCGAAGGCGGTGGCAATTCCCAACAGGAATGCCAGAATCAGGATATGCCAGGGTTGAATCAATCCGGTGAACACCAGAGCCGCCTGGATGAAGGCCAGTACCATCATGGATACCTGGGTAATAATGATCATATTCCGGCGGGGAATTCGGTCGGCGATCACACCTCCATACAGGGTAAAGAGCCATGACGGCAGCCCGGAAGCAAAAGCGACATAACCGAGAAATGCGGGTGAGTTGGTTAATTCGAAAACCAGGAAACCCTGTGCGGTATTCTGCATCCATGTACCGACCAGAGAAACCAGCTGCCCTTCAAACCACAAACGGTAATTGGGATGTCGTAAAGCGATAAATGTCAGTTTTATATTGGTACGCAATCCGGCGATCACACCTTTAATTGTCATGTTCAGGATTGTATTCTCATTGGGTTTTTTTTGAAAGGATCGGATATATCGCCGAACATGCATGACAACCGGATTTGATATGGCTCATTGTTAAGCAAGGAAGACTCCATAAAAATAGGCAAGTTGACCCGACGTGTGTACAGTGAAATCTGTTTTAAAAAATGCCGGGAATTAAAGCATGAGTGCGGGATTTGTACTGTGTGTAGGCTTCTCCGAATTGCTCCTGCATCATCTGTTCTTCCTGCGGCAACCGGTTAAAAATGAGGACGGCAACAACCGGAAGATAGAAGCAGCCAAAGAGATTGGCTGACAGAAAGATCAATCCCAGCCCAAATATCAAGAATCCGGAATACATGGGATGGCGAATGAATCGAAAAATGCCGGTTTCGATCAACCTGTGATCCGGCTGAATGGTCAACTCCGCCGACCAGAAGCGCCCCATTTCCAGGCGCGCTACAAGAAAAATGAGATTTCCTGTCAACATTAAGACCGCACCTGCCCATCGCAGGATCATGGGCAGATTAAATCCGAAATGGCCGGTATCAGGGAGGAAAACATACATATAGGCCAACAGCATGGTGCCGCCGGAAAGACGCATCATGAAGGCCTGTTTCTCACGGTCTATGTACCGGCGGATATCCGCCGTATTCTGGTGTGAGATTTTCCACGAGCGAATACCAGTTTGCAGGATCAACAGTGATCCACAGACTAGACGAAAAATAAAATCAGAGGATTGTTGAAGCACGTTAATTTAACCTGGTGGTCTGGATTATTAACAGGCCATATTCAGAAGATATGACACGTTGAGACTTATGATACACTCACATCGCTATGGATGAGAAGACTATTGCCGTGCTTGAATTTCCCAAAGTGCTGGCCTGTCTGGCCGGGTATGCCGCTTTCAGTGCTTCGAAAGAGATAGCCCTTGATCTGAAACCAACCCGCAGCCTGGAAGAAGCCCGCCACCGACAAGCTGTGACGGCTGAAGCTGTCAGGTTATTAAGTGTGAATGACGCGGTAAGCGTTGGCGGTTCAACGGATATTCGTCCGCTGGTGAGTCTGGCTGCGCGCGGCGGTGTTCTTGCACCGGCTGAACTGTTGAGTGTCAAGACAACCCTGGTGGCCGCGCGCGAACTATGGCGCGTGTTTGAGCACGCGTCAACCGAATATCCACATCTGAAAGAGATCGCCGAACCACTTTCCCCCGGTCTAGGATTGGTTGATGCAATCTCACGCTGTATTTCAGAACGGGGGGAAGTGATGGACCAGGCGTCGGAACACCTTTCTGCCGTGCGCCGGGAAGTGAAAATTGCCCATGAACGCCTGATGGCCAAACTTGACCGCATCGTGAATGACGGCAAGCTGGCTCCCATGCTGCAGGAAGGGATTGTTACCCAGCGCAATGGACGGTATGTGATCCCCTTGAGGGCGGATTATAAAGGGCGCATCAAAGCCATTGTTCACGATCAGTCGGCATCCGGCGCGACTCTGTTTGTAGAGCCGCTGGTAACCGTGGAATTAAACAATCACTGGCAGGAACAGATCTTGCTCGAAAAGGAAGAAGAACGCAAGGTCCTATCCGAGTTATCCAGGCAGGTGGGGGACCATTCGGAGCCGCTGACTCAGGTGGTTGATAGTCTGGCTGAGCTTGATCTTGCTTTCATGTGCGCCAAATACGCATTATCTCTCCATGCCGTGGAACCAGTACTGGCTGCCATTGAACAGGGTAAGCCTGATCAGCACCCCGGCAGCACCATCCGTCTCTATCAGGCACGTCATCCATTGCTGGATTCGGATTCCGTTGTCCCGATCGACCTGGTGATGGACGAAAAAACCTTCGCTCTGGTGATCACCGGGCCGAATACAGGTGGAAAAACGGTGACATTAAAAACACTGGGGTTGCTGGTTTTAATGGCTCAAAGCGGTCTGCATCTGCCGGTGCAATCCGGATCAACGCTCAATGTCTTCCCCAAGGTATTTGCCGATATTGGCGATGAACAATCCATCGAACAATCTCTATCCACATTTTCCGGGCACATCCGCAATATCATCCACATTTTAAAACGCGCAGATAGAGCGTCACTGGTTTTGCTGGATGAACTGGGCGCGGGAACCGATCCACAGGAAGGCGCCGCTCTGGCGCGGGCAATACTTTCTCATCTGATCAGACGTGGCATTACCTGCCTGGTAGCCACGCATTATCCCGAATTGAAGACATACGCGCATTCCACACCCGGAGCGATGAATGCCAGTATGGAATTCGACCTGAAATCACTGCGGCCGACATACCGGTTGAACATCGGGCTGCCCGGTCGTTCCAACGCCCTGTTGATTGCCGAGAAGATCGGGCTGCCGGCGGATATCATTGCAGATGCCCGCTCTTCAACCAGTGATCTGGATATCCGGGCGGAAGATCTGCTGGATGAGATCCATTCTCAGCGCGATAAGGCGCGAAGAGACCGTGCTCAGGCGGAAGAGACTCGCCTGCTGATCGAGCAGAAAGAGAAAGAGCTGTCCGACCGGTTATCACGGATAGAAGATGAGCGGCGGGATATTCTGGAAATCGCCCGATCGGAAGCCGAAAAGCGGATTATCGATCTCGAACATGAGCTATCTGAACTGCGTAAGGAATTGTCTCGCGCCCGCCAGCCGCTGAATGCCCTGAATCAGGTGACAGAATCACTGCAAAGCCTGCAATCCAGAGTGGATAAGCCGGTGGAACGCAAGCCCGAATTCACACCGGTCACGTCCGGCCTGCGCATGGGAGAAAAAGTCTGCATTCCTTCACTTGAACTGGAGGGAATCGTATGCGGGATCAGCGCGGATGATGTCGAAGTGCAGGTTGGCGCCATGCGCATGCGTGTCAGGCAAAGCGAGATCGACCGCCGGATTGAAGCGGCAACCGAAAAGAATAAAGTGGTGATAACCCCTTCCCGAACTTACACCGGCGCAGGTAGCAGCCTCTCTGCTTCTCCCGGAATGGAGATCGATCTGCGCGGTCAGCGGGCTGAGGACGCGCTGGCCGCTATGGATCGCTATATCGAAGCGGCCTATCTGGCAGGCATGCCATTTATCCGGATCATTCATGGAAAGGGAACCGGCCGCCTGCGTCAGGTATTACGAGACGCGCTACGAGATTCTCCACATATCACCCGCTGGGAAGATGGATTGCGCAACGAGGGTGGTGAAGGTGTGACAGTTGCTCATTTACTACAGGATTAAAAAAAAGGTCGATAGTGTTTTCTCCCGATTCACTACCGACCTTTTTGCGCTGGTTCCCTCTACCTGCGCACCCAATTTGTTCTTTTATTTATTTCAGTTTACATCAGCCCCGTTGACAAAACGTTGACAATATTGTGAAAAAACTCACAATTATTGGAATTAATCCATAATTTACGTTCGAAATTGCCAGTCTCCCCCACATTTTCAATGCTCTACACCTTTTTACTTTCCAAGAATCGGAAAAACCGTTCCTTATCAAAATGAATTTCACTGAAGGGATTCAAAGCCAGCTTTTTTATGAGAATATCCAGCCACGGACCAGGCATAATCCCTGCTTCGTTAAGTAAATTTGCGATAATCACCTCAGCCTGTTCAGATTCAAGAGTATCGTAGATCAATTGTGCCTGTTGCAGGGATTCGGGGAAAACGATCATTGAAAGACCGCGATCAGCGCATTCATTCACAACCTCCTGTTCTCTCTTCTGCGCTTCTTCGCGATTATCATTTTGCATGCATATGAATGAAATCAAATGCCGGGCAGAAAGGGAGATTAAATCCAAGCCTGCCTGTCTGGCTATCTGGATGGTGTTTTCCAGTATTTTCATCCCTTTCGCGTAATCTCCATTGCGGACATAGGCATATCCCATGCGGTAATGACAATTCAAACCAGGGAATGATCCTGAAAGATACTGGCTTCCATGAGAGTATTCACGAATCGCATCGGGAAAATCCTGGATGATGAGGTAGATATCCCCACGTATGCAATAGGCATCGCTGATGTTCTCGTAATAACCTCTTTCCTCTGATATCTTCAATGCTTTTTGTGCCATTCTCCAGGCTATATCCAGATGACCGTAATGTAAATTAATCCTTGCCTGTAAAAGCTGCGCCAGACTAATTGTGCGCAGGTTTTGCAGGGATTCACTGACCCTCAAACAGCGACGGATATGTTCATTTGCCTCGGAAAAATCACCGCGGTAATAAGCAGCCATTGCCATACTGATGTGCGCGTTTGATTGAATGGTAGGCCGGGAAATTAATAAGTAGGCATTCAACAAACCCTGATTGCCGATAGCCTGAGCTTTCTCAGGCCAACCCATTATGCAGTATAGAATTGATAATTGATACTGCGCACTGGCAACCGCCTGGCGGATTACCTGATTAGGAAGCTCCTTCCCCAGTTTTATAGCTTCCTGATAGACCTCAACGGCTCGTTGATTCTGATTCGTCGTGGTAAGCACCAATCCCATCCGTGTGCGAGCGATGATCTTCTCCAGCAAATTATCTGATTTATCCAGCATCTGGATGCTCTGTTCAAGCATGACCATCGCCTTTTCCCCTTCCAGATTGGACACGGCCGGTAAAGCCAAACCACTTAGTCCTGCGCCGATCAGCAGAGGATCATTTGTCCGGGTTCCTATTTCATACATGGCGGAATAGCACTCATCAAGGGCGGTCATATCCATGATGTTGTAGGCCAGATCGCCCCACTCGGAATACAGCTCATACAACTGCTTTATCGGAATCTCCATTCCATGTTCCAGGCAAATACCATTGGCACGTTGATAGGCATTGAAAGCTTCATGGATCGAGAAAAGGCTGCGGGCGTAAATTCCTGCCTTGATCCAGAATTGAAACGCTTGCAATGGTTTTCCCGCCGCGTCATAATGTCTGGCGATAATGCTGGCCTGCCGGTTGCTCAAAGTGCCTTTCAAAACAGACATGGCTTTTGCAATTTGCTCATGCAAAAAATGGAGTCTGGCATAGGAAAGCCGGTTGATAATGGAATTGTGGATCAGGCTCTGGTTGAAAGAGTATTGAAGCAGGTTCCCCGCGGTCTTTATGGGATGGATAAAATGTTTCTCTTCCAATTCTTCCAGGCAGCGAATCAGAATACTGGAATCGTAAAGATGTATCTGTTCCAGGACATCAATTTGGAACTCCATCCCACATACAGCGGCGACATATAGAACCTCTCTGGCTGAATTGCTCAGGCTCTTTTCTTTTTCCAGAATAATGGCAGACAGGCTGTCTGCCAGAGGTATGTCTTCCTGATTTATATCCCCCCCGGCATTGGACATCCGGATAGCATTCAGGGTTTCAACGATATAAAGCGGATTACCACCTGTTGCTTTGTATAACCTTTCGGTGAGACTTTCTGATACTGACTTCCCCAGAATATTGGAGCATAATTCTGCCGTTTCGGATCGAGAGAACGGTCCCAGATTTATTCGAGGGACACTCAGAGGGGGGGTATCCACCTGCACGATTTCCCGGACGCGTGGATCTGAGATGTCTGTACTTGCTGAAAAGACAAAGAATCCATGTCTGCCAAAGAAACCCTGCCTGGTAAGATACATTAACGCTTCAAAAGTATCCAGGTCGCTCCAATGAATATCATCAATGGCGATCAAGATTCGCGAAGATCGGCTGGCAACCAGGAAAAGGCGATGAATGGCTTCAAATAATTCCATTCTGCCTTCCTTGGATGATGCGTCAGTCAATCCCTGAGTTCCGTATGTTTTTCGAATAATGTCCGGAACCAGGAGGTTCATTGGTTTTATCCAGCGTGGATCCAGGTTTTCCCAATCATCGGTGGTGATGTATTCTCTGATCAAATTAACGATTGGCTGCAGGGGAAGGTTGAAATCTTCCACATGGCAAGTGGTATAGAAAAGACGGGGTTTCACCTCGAGGTTTGCGTAGAATTGCTTTATAAATTGTGTTTTACCTGAGCCGATATCCCCGCTGATGGCTACCACGGCACCCTGCCGGTAGATTTTCTCCATCTCCGCCAGTTCCCGAGTTCTACCGACAAAGAATCGGTCAGTATTATGCTGCCATGACCCCATCATCTGAGGATGATTTCTTCTATCGAAGGGTTTCTTTTCCACATCCTCCATGATCAGGGACAATACTTCAGGAGGCGCGATGTTCAGTTCTCGACGGTACAAATCTTTCAGATAGGAGTAATACGTCTGTGCTTCGTTGATTCGTCTCGCCCGGAAAAATAACGTAAGCAGTTGTGCCTGATACCCCTCATTGAGCGAGTCGGAATCAAGCGCTTTTCGTATGTACAAAATGGCTTTATCCAGTTCTTCAATTGAGGCGAAGTGATTGGCCAGATGTTCCAGACATTGAAGTCTGGCATACTCAAGCGATGAAGTTTTTTCCCGGATCCAATCATCGAATTCAGGCGTATTGCTGATGCGCGCTCCGGCTAGAAAGGTCGGTCCTCGCCATAGCGCCACCGCTTCTTCCAACCTTTCCACCAGATCGTCTGAAAGCTGGGGGATGTGATTGGATACATCCAAAAAGCCCTGTAACGGCTGGACCAACGTTAAAAAATCCTGAACATCCGAGTAAACCGTCTGACTGTTCAACCAGACGCGGTCATGATCTGTCTGCAGGTCTTCCGGTGAAGGTAATTGTGCACGCAATTTGCTTAATAATTCTCGCAACTGGCGGCGGGCATCGGTTTCTTTATCGTCAGGCCAAAAGCGTGTTAGTAAATCCCCCCGTCCAACTCCATTCGATTCACAGGCCAGAAAGAAAAGGAGTGTACGCAATTGCCGGCGCTGGATATCCAGTGGTTTATCATCCAATTGAATGACGGGAGGCCCGAGCACCAGAATTTTAAGCATGGAATCAGTCTGTTCTTGCCTGCTGGAAAAAGGCGTCCGCTTCTTCTAATATTTCCCTGGCCGATTGCAAACCTGCTTCACCAGGACTGCCCAGCATGAGAGCCAATTCATTGATTCTGTCTGCTCCATGCAGCGCCTGGGTTTCTGTGATGGTACGCTCGTTGTGAATATTCTTGCGAACCGTAAAGTGCTGGTCTCCAAAAGCTGCCAATTGGGGCAGGTGGGTGACACAGAATACCTGATGTGAGCGGGCAACCTGCCAGAGTTTTTGACCCACAGTTGTTCCAACCCGGCCGCCAATTCCCTGGTCGATCTCATCGAAGATCAGGGTTGGGATATCATCGGCATGTGCCAGAACATTCTTTAATGCCAACATCAGGCGTGAGGTTTCTCCACCCGAAGCGATGCGTGCCATCGGTTTCAAGCCTTCACCCGGATTGGGAGCGATCAGGAACTCAACAATATCAAAACCGGTGGAGTCGAAATGAACCGGAGTCCCGCTGTCATCCAGAATGCCCTGGGGATCAGGCCGGATTTGGAAATCCACAGTGAAGTGGGCACCGGGCATGCGCAGGTCCTGCAACTGTTGTTCAACGGCCAGAGAAAGCTTTTCGGCAGCCTTTTTTCTCTGACGACTTAATTGGATGGCTTTCTGAGAGAGGATGACCAGGCTGTCTCTCTCTTCTCTTTCCAGTTTTTCGATCTGCTCGCCGGCATGTTCAATGGATTCGAGCTGTTTGCGGGCTTCATCGGCGAATGCCAGAGCAGCCGGTTCAGAACCGCCATATTTGCGACTAAGATTCTTGATCAGTTCGAGACGTTCTTCCATCTGCTCCAACCGCCGCGGGTTGATCTCGATCAGATCGAGGTAATCCTGCAGGCTGCGGCTCAATTCGGCCAGATTTTCCGCCGTGGCCTCCGCTTTTTCCAAAGTGGGTAACATGGTTGAATCAATGCGCGCTAAGGAGGAAAGTGAACGCACGATCTGACCAAACAGGTCGCTCACGGAGGGAGCTTCCACCTCTCCCTCGTCCAGGATCCGCAGCGCGTCTTTACCAAGATCGGCCAGTTTTTCTGCGTTGGCCAATCGGTCACGCTCCGCCACCAGGTCTTCCGCTTCACCCGGTTTCAGCCGGGCGGCATCGATTTCATTCACCTGATAACGCAGCAGATCAGCCATGCGGGCGGCGTCTTTCTCCTGTTCTCGCAGAGAAGCCAGATTTTTGCGCAGGCCGGTCAGTTGTTGAAATTCTGCATGATACTCCGCCATGAGGCTGTCTGAAGAAGCAAAACGGTCCAGTAAAATAATGTGCTGGCGGTTGTTCAATAATGACAGGTGTTCCGACTGGCCGTGGATATCCACCAGCAGTGATCCGATTTCTTTCAGAAGTGACTGATTGACTGACCGCCCATTGATCCGGCTGGATGTGCGGCCTTCTTTGCGGATCTCGCGGCTCAAGATCACCTGCCCCGGTTCGTCTTGCAGTTCTTCTCTTTGCAGGATCAACTCGACCTGTGGATTTGTCGAAAAAACGGCTTCGAGCAGGGCTTTTTCCTCACCGCCGCGCACCATGCCAGTATCGATTTTTCCACCTACCAGAGCTTCAATGGCATCCAGGATAATGGATTTCCCCGCGCCGGTCTCGCCGGTAAAAATCACCAATCCCCGGTCAAATTGCATTTCAAGCCGCTGGATGATGGCGAAGTTTTCGATGCGGAGTTCTTGCAGCATGGCGACCTTTTATCTCAACTGGATTCCGCTGAGGCGGGTGAAGACTGTAGTGCTGACAATGAACGCATAGACCACCGGCCAGATAAAACCGAGCAGGTTTCCCAGTCCAATTCCGCTGAACAACACAATAAACAGCCCGGGGATCAGATTTATCACGGCGCCGAATCCGGCGGATACGGCCGCCACCCGAAACAACGGTTTGCTGCGTCGGCGGCCGGTCGCTCTGCGCACGGCTTCCGCTATTACCCAGCCGACAACAGGAGCCAGTAGAATGGAAAAGAAGCCGATAAATCCGACCAGCATGCTTCCGATCAAGGAGAGGATGCCGGCGATGACGATGGCAAAAAGATAATCCTGTGGTTTGGCCGTATCAAATATTTTCTGTTGTGATCTGACGCATTCTTTGCAGCGATAACCGGTGGGAGTCTGTACCGCGCATTCCACACAGATGGGTTTATTGCAGCGATTGCAGCGTAGATGCGTTTCTCTGGTCGGATGGTTTGCACAGTAGAGTGTGTTTGGTTCGGGATTGGTCATTCAGAATATCCGGTGCTGGGATTGTGTTCCATATAAAGGGTGATGTTTCGGTAAAAATAGCCAGGATCTTTTAATCGCACCATACGCAGGTGGTAATCCGAAGCCACGCTTTCGATCCGGTCACCTTCAATGACCACTACCGGCGGGTGACCGTCCACACTTAAAACCGCCTCATGGCTGGTTTTTACCAGCACGCTGACTCTGACACCTTCAGGCAAAATGATGGCGCGGTCCATGGAAAGATGCGGCGCTACCGGAACAATTAAAAGATTTCGGGTTTCAGGAGGGAGGATCGGCCCGCCGGCTGCCAGGGCATAGGCAGTGGAACCGGTTGGTGTAGCCACGATAAGGCCATCTGCCACATAACTTGAGGTACGGTATCCGTCCACGCTGGCGATCAACTGGATTGGGCGTACGAACTGGCCGCGGCAGATCACGACCTCGTTGATGGCCTGCCATTCTCCTATGGATTTTTCTCCGCGAAAATGCTCGATCTTAAGCATCATCCGCTCTTCCAGACGGTAATATCCTCGCAGAATGCTCTCCAGAGATGACGGCCAATTGTCCCGACTGACTTCTGTCAAAAATCCAAAATGCCCCATATTGATGCCCAGCAGGGGGGTGTTACGGGGAGCGCAAAGGTGGCCGGCACGCAGGATGGTTCCGTCTCCACCCAGAGCGATGAGCATATCGTAATCTCTGGCAGAT
The DNA here is from genome assembly GCA_012798535.1 of Leptolinea sp. Taxonomy (GTDB): domain Bacteria; phylum Chloroflexota; class Anaerolineae; order Anaerolineales; family Anaerolineaceae; genus Leptolinea. Next base: position 25,814 of record JAAZMZ010000045.1, on the reverse strand, counting down.
ATTTGTTTCCTGTAAGTCTCATCATAAGCCGAGCCGTTATCGACGGTCTCTGCGCCATGCTGGATCAGGAATTCCTCGACGGCAGCCGCTGTGCGCTCCGCGTCCGCCAGCTCTGGGTGACAGACAATAGCGAACTTTCGTAAGGAAGACATTACTGTTTCCATACGCGTATTATAAGAGATTGTTTGGGATGGATGAGGCCGGCTATTCGGCTTCGTTCAAACGCCGGGTATGATCGATGAGGGCATGTTCCATTAGCTGAAAACGCAAACTCAATGTCAGATCGCCGCGAGTTTTTTCCACAATGTTGCGCACCAGGTCTGTCTGGCGCCGCAAGCCCTGGGTGACTGCATCCGGGTAATCCATGGTGACTAGCTGGGTGTATATCTCATCCATGCAACCCAAGAGGCGTTCAGCTTCATCAGAATATCCCTGACGAAGAATATCCAGGCAGCGCCGGCGCAATTCGCCCACCACTTCTGCCAGACCATTCCAGTATGTGGCCACTTCAACCCCCAGATTCTCAGGCGAAGGCAGATCTTGATTTTGAATTATGGCTACGGTAATGCTGGCTTCTGTAAATTCCTTGATGGCATCCTGGGTATAACCTGCATAATACAGGTCGGGAAATTTGACCAGGTCTTTTTTCAAAGCCTGAGCCAGTTCCCCGGCCTGCTGCAATTCTGCCTGAGCGTTTTCAACCTCGCCGCGATGAATAGCGCGGATAGTGTGGGCGGCATGGCGGGTAAGCTGGCGGGCCTGCCCCAGAGCCTGGTCGCGCACACTGGTGCGAGTCGCAAATTCTTTATGTGATCGTTCGCTGATGGATTCGAGGGTTTGGAGTTTGAACATAGAATTCGCTTAGAATGGCAGATCGTCTTCTGCTGAAGAACCGCTCTCGACCTCTTCTGCACCAGCTCCCTGTTCGCCGCTTTCGGTGCGCGAACTGAGGAAACGGACATTGGAAGCCGTGATTTCGAAGGATGCCCCTGAAGATCCATCGGATCGTTTGTAAATCCGCGGACCTCCGGTGGCCGGATCGGCGATCAGGCGGCCTTCAACTATCACCTTACTTCCTTTTTTCAAGTAGTTGTGCGTTGATTCAGCCTGTTTCCCCCAGACGGAAACCCGAAACCAGATCGTCTCTTTAACTTGCTGTCCGTTCGCATCAGTGTAATTGCGATTGGTGGCAACATTAAAACTGGTCACAGCCTGCCCTGAAGGGGTATATCGCATTTCAGGATCTTTACCTAAATTACCGGCAATGATTATTGTCTGGAACATCGAATTTCCTCCTCTTGATTTCGAGACGAGAGTGAAAAGAATACCCCTCTATTTTACCTTCTCTCCAGGGTTCATGCACCTGGGAAAGCTTGTATGAATTATCCTCGTAAGAAGGCCGCACGAAAAATGTAGACTGATTTTGTTATAATTTAGCCGCTATCATGGCATTCGCAGATAGAATAACCTTCAGATTGGCATCATATTCACATAAATTGGAAATGAAGAATATTATGCAACCCGAATCTGACACCAGCCACACATCTGGAATGCGTATAAAAATCATCACAGGGAGTCTGTTGGTCGTGGCTGCCATTCTGTATCTGGTCATCTCGTCCACGCAAGCAAACGCCCAGTATTTTCTGACTGTGGATGAGGTTCTCTCCCGCGGGGATAGTTTTAAAGGCAAGAGCATCCGAATATCGGGTGTGGTGCTGGGTAAGACCATTCGGTATGATCCGCAGACAGAGTTATTGACTTTCAGCATTGCGCACATTTCAGGAGACAATCAGGAAGTCGAGAAAGCCGGCGGATTGGCGGCCGTTTTGCATGCCGCGGCAAACGATCCTGCCAGACAGACGATAAAGATCGTGTATAAAGGAATTCGCCCTGACCTGTTGAAAGACGAATCACAGGCGATTCTCTCAGGTGTTTTAAATTCGGATGGATCGTTCAATGCCAGTGAAATACTTCTAAAATGCCCGACCCGTTACGATAAATCCATTCCCGGCCAGACAGGTGGAGGATAAGTTGATCGCCAATCTGGGTTTTGGCGCGTTGTTGATCGCTTTCTTACTGGCTATGTACAGCTCGATCATCAGTCTGTGGGGCGGATGGAAGAAAATCCCCGTGTTCCTGGAAAGCTCGCGTATCGGACTGGCGATGATTTTTCCACTGACCAGCTTGGCAGTGGGATGCCTGCTTTGCTTGCTGATAGAAGGTCATTTCGAAATTCAATACGTCTACAGTGTTGTCAGCCGTGATCTGCCGGTCCACCTCAGGATCACAGCACTCTGGGGAGGGCAGGCCGGATCACTGCTTTTTTGGTCCTGGCTTCTCTCTTTGATCTCCTTTCTTCTGGCCAACAATCACTGGGATCACGATAAAGACTTTTTTCCATGGGTGACCGGTGTGCTGGCTGTCACCCTGGCTTTTTTTCTGTGTCTCTCGGTGTTCTTTGAGAATCCATTCGGCCGTATCTGGCAACTGCCAGATGGGTCTGGCTTTGTATCGATGATGAAACCAGCCGGTGCCGTCTTGATGCATCCGGATAACGGTAGCGGCTTGAATCCCCTGTTGCGTCATCCCGGAATGGTGCTGCATCCCCCTCTGCTTTACATGGGTTTTGTGTCCTTCATCATTCCTTTTGCCTATGCTGTGGCGGCACTGATCAGCGGGCGGGTGGATGACCGCTGGATCCATTTAACCCGCCGGTGGACGTTGATGGCCTGGCTGTTTCTGTCTTTAGGATTGATCCTGGGAAGCCGCTGGGCGTATGATGTGCTGGGATGGGGAGGTTACTGGGGCTGGGATCCGGTCGAAATTGCCGCGTTCATGCCCTGGCTGACAGGAACGGCGTTGCTTCATTCCATTATCACCCAGGAGCGCCGGGGGATGTTCAAACGCTGGAATATGGCGCTGGTCATATTAACCTACGACCTGGTCATTTTCGGCACATTTCTCACCCGATCTGGTATTTTGTCATCCGTTCATTCCTTCTCACAGGGCTCGATTGGACCGATCTTCCTGGGATTTATTACCGTGACGTTCGCGATTCCCCTTGGGCTGCTTTTATGGCGCTGGGAAGATCTGCGCGCTGAAAACCCAATACACTCCTTCTTGTCCCGCGAATCCCTCTTCCTGTTTAATAATCTGATCTTCATCGGCATTTTCTTTGTTTGTTTCTGGGGAGTGGTATATCCGGTTATCTCAGAGTTTGTTACGGGACAAAAGATCACTATCGGACCACCATTCTATGAGCGGGCGGCAGGTCCATTGTTTGCCGCAATGCTCCTTCTCATGGGAATTGCTCCACTATCTGCGTGGGGATATTCCACCTGGAAGACCATTGGACGCGCGCTATGGAAGCCGGCGCTGTTCACGATAATCATCCTGTTGATGATCATGGCATCGGGTGTGCATTCTTTTGGAGCGCTTTTTGGATTTGGTCTGTGCACTCTGGTGGTATCCACCACCCTGTACGAATATTCGAGAAGCCTGTTTGCCCGCAGTGTCCAGACCGGCGAACGCGCCATCCGGTCATTTTTCAGGCTGACAATCCGCAACCGGCGGCGTTACGGCGGTTACATCATTCATCTCGGTGTCGTTATGATGTCGCTTGGGATAATCGGAATTGAATTATTCCAGACAGAAACGCAGGGAACACTCACCCGTGGTCAATCGCAAACTCTCAACCAGTTCACCATAACCTATAAGGACCTGGCTGTGTTTGATACAGCGGATGGCCGCAATGTGGCGCGCGCGGTTGTGGGGATAAAGCGCGGAGACCAATCTCTGGGTGATGTTTATCCGCGGCGAGATTATTACTACGAATCCCAGCAGCCGGTTACCGTTCCCGGTATTCTTGGGTCAATGGAAGAAGATATTTATGTTGTACTGGTCGATTGGAAATCGATCAGTTCGCAGGGTGCCACGTTCAAGATTTATCTTAATCCGTTGATCAACTGGTTATGGCTGGGAGGATGGGTGTTTTTGCTGGGCACACTTGTCGCCGCCTGGCCGGAGTCTTCTGTGGATGAGAGTGCTTTATCGCGTGTTTCTTCACGGCAGCTTCATGAAGAAGGCATTTTATGAAACGCCTGACTTGCGGCCTGATATTCGCGCTAACAATCATGATCATTTCACCGGTCACGCCGGTGTTGGCTCAGCAGCCCACGCCGTCAGATGATCAGGTGAACGCCCTGGCCAGGCAGATGTATTGTCCGGTTTGCGAGAACACTCCCCTGGATGTGTGCCCGACCAAAGCCTGTGCACAATGGCGTGAATTGATCCGTGAGAAACTGAGTCTGGGCTGGACGGAACAACAAATAAAGGATTTCTTTGCTGCCCAGTATGGCGACCGGGTACTGGCCGAGCCGCCTGTCAGTGGAACGAACCAGACACTCTATCTTTTACCGCCTGTCTTTCTCCTGATCGCCATGGTTCTGGTTATTCGCCGGTTGGCGTCACGGCACGAGCACCAGATGGTGATGGAAGAAGAGCCACCTGCCCCGGAAGCACCCGAAATTTACCTTTCCCGGGTGGAGGAAGAATTGGAAGAGTTCAAACGGCAATGAGTCTGGAGCCATCTTGAACATGAGCCATGCAACTTCAACTGTTCAAAGAAGGGCTCCCACCTGGTTGGTGGGGATAGCTTTTCTGGGGCTGCTGGTCTTCATCGCATTGATCTACGGTGGATACACCAGATCCAGACCGAAGCCCCTGTCTGTGGGAGAATACCTTCCGGATATCGAATTCACCACTTTCGATGGCCGAATCATGGATTCACGTTCCCTGCAGGGAAAAGTGGTGGTAGTGAACTTTTGGGCTTCATGGTGTGAACCCTGTGAAGATGAGGCCGCCGCCATGGAAAAAGCCTGGAAATCTTATCTATCCCGGGATGGTATTCTGTTCATGGGAATAGATTATATGGACACGGAACATGAAGCAAAGGATTTTCTCGATACGTATGAGATAACATATCCCAACGGCCCTGACCTGCGTTCCACCATTTCGAACGCGTTCAGAATATACGGTGTTCCTGAAACGTATATTTTCGACCGGCAGGGAAAGCTGGCCTATCGAAAGATCGGCCCTTTCACCTCGACCGCCGAAATTTACCAGATCATTGATCCACTGCTGAAATAGGAGCCACGTTGGATATCGGTTCACTGCTGTTGATCCTCTCTATAGCCATCCTGGCCGGATTTCTCGTGTCCCGGCCTTTCTATACCGATATCCATTCGACGATCGGTGATGAATTGCCGGCCGAAGAAAATGTAGCTACTGAAGAAGAACTATCTGCCCTTCTGGTAAAAAAAGAAAACATCCTTTTCCTTCTGCAGGAACTGGATACAGATCACAGTCTGCGGAAGATTCCGGAAGACAGGTATCAGGCAAAGAGGCATGCGTTGAAGAATGAAGCCGCCCTGATTCTCCAGCGTATAGATGATCTGGAACTACGTATTCGGTCTGCGGATGCGTCAAAAAAAGAAACGCCGCATCCTTCCGCCGTCCAAATCAGCCTGATTAATTCTGCCGATGAAATCGAAGAGATGATCGCGGCACGCCGGCGTTCCAGAAATGAAAAATCCGCCGGATTTTGCCCGCATTGCGGCAAGGTCATCCAAACTTCAGACCGCTTCTGTCCGGCCTGTGGATCAAAAGTGGCGGAGTAAAAGAAACCCATGCCCGGTAACCAAGGATTCTTCTCCCGGTTAATCCGTTTCTTCTCCAAAGTCTGGTTGGCAGGTCTTTTCATTATCTCAGTTAGCGGCTGCGCGGGCTCCTGGTTGATGGATGTGACACCTCCGCCAAATTATGAACCTACTCATGTCGTAATGTCGACCAATCCGGCCAATGTGGATATTTCACCGCTTCTTCCCCCAGATCCTTCCGCCGGAAAGATTGTGTACACAACAAATTGCGCTCCGTGTCATGGGATGTCTGGTATGGGGGATGGTGAAAGGGTGGGCAATCTGTCGGTCCCACCCCCTCCGCTGGGAACCGGTTCGTACAATCGTAAAAGCTCCCCGGTGATCTGGTTCCAGACGATCACCCAGGGAAAGATTGACCGGCTCATGCCGGGGTTCAGCAGCACCTTGAGCGACCGCCAGCGTTGGGATGTGGTTGCGTATTTATTATCGTTAGGCCTGACTCGGGATCAATGGACGAACGGTGAACTGACATACCGGCAGTACTGTCAGAGCTGTCACGGAACCGACGCGAAAACGCGGCCGGGGGAAACGCCACACCTGACCGATGAGGAACTGCTGCGCCTGTCATTGGATGATATCGTTCAAATCATCACTGACGGAAAAAAAGAAATGCCGGCAGTGGGGAACCAACTCTCTGACGAACAGAAGTTGAATACTGCATTTTACCTGCGCTCTCTTTTATTTACCTCTCCATTTGCCGAATCCGTGGACGGAACACCAGTGCCTTCGCAGGTGAGTTCTCCTCTTCCGGCGCTCATGCAATCCACCGAGGGAAGCCGGACGATCACCGGCAGGGTATCCAACGGATCAGGGGGCGCCGTTCCGGCAGACCTTGTGGTGGAAGTGAACGGTTTTGATGCCATGAACCAGGTTTTCACTGAAAAACAAACGGTGAGTTCTGATGGCAGTTTTTCGTTCTTCAATCTGGAAGAAAATTCTCAACGTGTATATCTGCTGACAACGGTTTATAAAAGCATACGTTTTTCGTCCGGAGTCATTCATTCTGACCAACCTGAACAAATGCGGAATGTGCAGATCATGATCTATGAACCGATTTCCGATATTTCACAGATCAAAGCAGAACGTATGCATATCTTCTTTGAGTTCCCTGGTTCGGATATTATCCGTGTTTCTCAGCTTTATATTCTAGCGAATCCAACCAACTTTCTGGTAATCGGAGCCGATCCCGAAAGCCCGGTCGTAAATTATGTGCTGCCTTTTGGCGCGTCAAATTTGCAATTTCAAAGTGGATTAGTCGGGCAGCGTTATAAATTAACCGCCAGCGGTTTTGGTGATACACAGGGGATACCCCCGGGGTCCGGCACGCAGGTTCTGTTTTCTTATGATCTGCCTTATAAAACTGACCTGTTGATTCCCATAAAGATAACTATTCCCGTGGACACAGCCAATATCATGCTTCCTTCCGAAGGAGTAACAATCAAGAGCAGCCAGTTCCAGGATCTGGGTGAGAAGAAAATCCAGAACACCACCTGGCATATCTATACCTCCGGCACTCTGACCACCGGTTCCACACTTGATTTATTGATCTCCGGGAAACCGAAAGTTCTGGATCCCCAGATGGAAGAGCTGAATTCTGACCTGGCAGTGGGGATTATCACTCTGGGAATCGTTTTGCTCATCGTAGGTAGAACGATTTTTCCTAAGTTTTCGAGACCAAAAACCCCGAAATTCGTTAATCTGACAGCAGCGGCCGATCAGGCATCACAAAACGCTGTGCTGGATTCCATCATCGCACTGGACGACCAGTACCATTCTGGACAGATCCCCATTGCCGCTTACCATGAACGCCGTGAAGAATTGAAGAGACGTCTGTGTGGAGACGAGTCAGATGGCCGCTAACGCTGTCATTTCAATCCGTGGTCTTCAAAAGAAAATCAACCGAAAAGCCATCCTCAACGAGTTAAATCTATCCATCGTTTCATCAGAAAATGTGGCAATTCTCGGCCCCAATGGCGCCGGAAAAACCACTTTGCTGCGCATTCTGGCTTCAATCATGCGGCCGGATGCCGGTGAAATCCGGGTATGTGGATATCATCTGCCAACGGATGCCATCCGGGTGCGGCAGCATCTGGGGGTGGTGCTACACCAGCCGATGCTGTATCACGATCTGACGGCTGAAGAAAATTTACGTTTTTATTCCCGGCTGTACGGTCAATGGCAGACAAAGAAACGGATTGGAGCTGTCCTTGAAGAGGTCGGTCTGACTGATCGATCGCAGGATCTGGTCCGCACCTATTCCCGTGGAATGCAACAGCGTCTGGCCATCGCCCGGGCTATTTTGCATGAACCGGAGATTCTTCTTCTCGACGAGCCTCTTACCGGTCTGGATACGGAAGCCGCAAAAATGCTTTCGAAAATTTTGTACCAGATGAAGGAAAGAGGCGGAGTGGTTGTAATGACCGGTCATAGCAGTGCCGGCTTGTCTGGAATGGCAGACCGTACATGCACACTGGAAAACGGACGGATCGTTTTGACGGCACAGATCGATGAAGGAATTGTTGGAGGAAATTCATCCTCCTCAGGCCGTCACGATAAGATGTCTCATCAAGAGCAAGTGCAATGAACAACCGGGGGATGTACTTCACCAGCCTGGGTGCCGTACTCGGGAAGGACCTGGCGGCAGAATGGCGCAGCCGGGAATTGATCTCTGGCATGCTGGTCTTTGCCATACTGATCCTGTTCATTTTCAACTTCGCGTTGGAGTTGGACCCCCACACTTCGGCCGGGTTAAGCAGCGGGATTCTCTGGGTGACGTTGATTTTCTCAGGAACAACCGGTTTGAATCGTTCCATGATTTCTGAAAAAGATCGCGGCAGTCTGGATGGACTGCTACTGGCGCCGGTTGACCGCTCCGCCATCTTTTTCGGTAAGGTTCTGGCCAACTGGATCTTCATGATTCTGACAGCGGCGGTTTTGCTTCCCCTTTACGGATTATTGTTCTCTGTAAATTTGTTAAATTTCGGCTTGATCTCGATCATCGTTATCGGAACGGCCGGGTATGCGCTCACCGGTACCTTGCTGGCTGCCCTGGCTTTACCATCCCGCACGCACGATTTGCTGCTGCCTGTGCTATTGTTCCCGGTGATCGTCCCCCTGCTGTTGGCCTGTGTGAAGGCCAGCAGCGGTTTTCTCCAGGGCTATTCCTGTGCTGAACTTCAGCCGTGGCTGGCTTTGCTAATTGCCTATGATATTATCTTTCTCGTGTTGGGATGGTTTTTCTTTGAGCCGCTTATGGAAGAATGACCGGTGACACAATGACAGGTACACAATCGAAGTGGTTGACCATTCTGGATTCTCTATCCGCCGTCATGATGATGACAGCCTTCCTGCTGGTTATTTTCTACGCACCCCTGGAAGCTGTCATGGGCGCCGTGCAGAAGGTGTTTTACTTCCATGTGGCATCCGCCTGGACCGGTATGCTCGGATTCTTTGCAGCGGCCTTTTGCGGTCTGTTCTATCTGGTCAAACGGAAGCCCGTCTGGGACGACTTATCCGTCGCTGGCGTGGAGATCGGTCTGATGTTCACACTGGTGGGAATTATCAGCGGTTCGATATGGGCACGGCCGATCTGGAATACCTGGTGGACATGGGATCCGCGGCTGACCACTTCCGCCATCATGGTCCTGATCTTTCTGGCCTATCACATATTGCGCAGAAGCCTGGATGATCCGGAACGCCGGGCGAGACTTTCGGCCGTCTATGCGGTGATCGGATTTATCTCGGTACCGCTCACCTTTTTCTCCATCCGGTTGTTCCGCACCATTCATCCCGTGTTAATGGGCGGTGAAACGGCCTTCACTAGAGATGTTGCCATGCAGCACACCTTTGCTGGCTGCCTTCTTGCTTTTACCATTTTGTTTTTTGATCTATTCTGGCATCGATATTTGCTGGGCCAGTTAGCGGAATCTGTTGCCCATATAGAACAGCCGGCAATCGGAGAAGATTGACATGAGCACTCCCGTCGACACCTGGAATTATTTCCTGGCCGGTTATTTGGTCATTGGTCTCGCGCTGGCCGGGTATCTTATCAGCCTGGCCTTGCGTTGGCGGCACTATCAGAGCAGACTTCGTAAAGCCAATCAGATTAAAAAGATTTCCCGGGATAGATCATAGAAGATTAGGGATCGCCATCCAGCTTTTTTATGAATGAATGCTGGGTCTTGTTGATCGAATATCCATAATCCTGATAAAAACGATGCGCTTCTTTACGAATAATATTGGAGTGCAGTCGGATGAGCCGGCGGCCTTTTGCCATTGTCCATTCTTCCGCGGCGGCCAATAGAATTTTCCCCAATCCCTGCCGCCGGAAAAGTTGATCCACTACCAGTCCGCCCACTTCCACAAGTTCACCTGTTTCCAGAGAGGTTGTTTCTCTGGCATGGATATAACCGGCTGTTTTCATCCCGGGTATATCGATAACGAAGATCACCTGATTGGGACTGGCCAGTATGGCTGTCAGACGTGCGTGCATATCCTCGATTGTGTTTGGATAACCCAGTTGATCGGCCAGAGAACAGATCCTGTCCAGATCATGGATGTTCGCACGGCGTACTACCCTGGGATCTTCCGAATGATTCATCAATAGAATTATACTTGTATCCGTTCTTTCTCTGGCAACAGGCTCTTGACAAGCGTAGGAAAATAACTAATAATAAGGCGTAGATAAAAAGCTACGTATAGGAGAAAAATGAAACAGGTATTATCCAGGCGTTCTTTATGGATCATTGGCGCGGCCGAGTCGGTGAGCGGGATAGGCGATTGGATCACCATGATGGCCGTTCTGGCTTTGCTGATTTTTCGCGGTGATGGGAGCGTTATGGCCAGCAGCGGTGTATTTTTGGCCGGATTGCTGCCCATTATGATTTTCAGCCCCCTGGCCGGATGGCTGGTGGACAGAATAAACCGTAAAACTCTATTGATCGGCAGCCAGGTATTAGCCGGAATTGTCATCAGCGGACTGGTCTTCACAACCCGAAATGAACTCATCTATGCCATTCTGGCATTGGAGGCGGTGGTTCTCTCCGTCGTTTCGCCCACCCGTCAGGCGGTTATCCCCGATCTGGTGAACCGCGAGGAATTCGAAAAAGCCAACGCGTTCCTGATGCAGTTATCCGGACTGGTGAAGATCTTTTCTCCGGTGATCGCTGGGATGGTTCTCAGTCTCATGGATCCACATGCCGCCATATTATTTGACGTAGCCTCTTTCTTTGTCTCGGCTGCCATACTCTGCTTTCTACCTTCCCTGCCGCCGCACACAGACACGTCGGTAAAATCGGCTCGGAAAGAAGCCGCCAATCCCATGAAAGTTTTACAGGGAATCCCGACGCTGCGGTTGTTATTTGTGGGAGTCTTCTTTACCACTTTCATCATTGTCGGCTTCGATGTGCTTTCTTCCATTTACACGCGCGACTTCCTGCATCAGGGTGAGAAAGTATACGGTTTTGCTATCAGCCTGGTGGGGATAGGCTCACTGGGCGCGACGGCCGCGCTCATGCTGCGCAAAAAAAGGTCAGCTCCCTGGAAAGATATCATTCTGGGTTTTGTCTTATTAAATGTTATCCCGCTCACTCTTGTCTTCTCATTTCATGTTGGGGATCTTACAATGGCCATGTATCTGATGATGGCTGCCTGTCTGATTGGTGGGATCGGCAACAGTCTGGCGCATGTGCAGATCGGAACAATCACCCAGCTGGTCACCCCCGCTCCAATTCTGGGGCAAGTCAGCGGTTGGCTTCAGATGGTGATGGTTTCCGGACAGTTGATCGGGATGTTGCTGGCGCCCGCACTTGTTCCGGGGCTGGTCAATATGCAGACCTATTTCCTGGGAATGGTGATCCTTTTGAGTTTCCTGATAGTATTCCTGTCAATCCAGGTCTCTGGCAAGGCCAGACTGATTCCCGGGAGTGTTCCTTCAGATGGTGAGGTGCAATGATGATGTCTGAATCCCCGGAAAAGAAAAGTGCTGGTTGGAAGATCGTTCAGTCAATTTGCATGGAACTGGATGCCGCACTCACTTTCGCAGGGGGAAACTATTTCGCGGCAGGAACTACTCCGGAGCTTATCCCCTTGCGCCAGGCGAATTCGGACGACTGGTTAAAAGAATGGGATATCTATTACGGGGATATGAACTGGTTCTGCTCTGTTCTGGAGACTGCTTCCATACTGGCGGGTGTTCTTGAGGAGGCGGATTACTCCAGAGCGACCATGACCATCCGGCAGACAACCATCGAATCGGCGATTCTCAATCTGGAAAAGCAAGCGGCGCTTTATGACATGCAATCCAATGAAAACCTTCCGCCGGAAGATTCATTGATCGATCTGTTTGTCAGGTATCGCAAATATGCCTATGAATCCATTGGATTTGCCCATCCCGGTGATCCGATGTATGAATCGCGTTTGAAGAAAGAAATTCGTTTTTGTCTGGAAATCTTTCGGGGGGGTAGACACCATGATCCATACTGGCACTGGTTGGATCATTTCTACTATCAGGTATACCATCCCTGGCGGGAGAGCCGACGGAACTTCATGGTAGACCTCGAAAAAAAACTCATAACGGTTCTGGGTTCTGCCAAAGCGACCGATAGAATTCCGGATCTCAATTGGCTCCCCAGTTTGAATCCAGCTTTGCGTTATCCGGAAATCGGTAGAGCCATACGATCTGCAAGATTGCCGTTGAATTTCTGGTTGGAACCTTTCGGTTTTTCCGATACATTCAGCCTGCTGCCCGGACAGGTATATCTTTCCTTCGCCGAACCGGGCAAAATTTATGAGAGTTTCGCGGAATATTCCCGTTTGCTAAGCGCTCGTGTACAGGCACTGGCGGATCCTACCCGATTGATCATCTTGCGTTTGATCCGGGCTTTCAGCATGACCAACACAGATATGGCGGCGTATCTTGGAATTTCCCGTCCGACAGTCAGCATTCATGCCCGGATACTACGGGAGGCCGGATTGATCAATTCCCGGGAAGAAGGTCGAATCACCCGGCATGAAATCAACTCGGAAGCCGTAAAGAAGCTATTTCATGATCTCTCTGTGTATCTGGATCTACCGTTCGATCCTCCTGAAGATTGAAGAAGGCATTTCTTTTAATGCGTATTTAACGAAATTTTCTATGCATGTTTAGTATTTTAAGGCTATACTATTCTGGTATTTGGTATGATTCGTTTCAGGAGGAAAGATAAATGATCGAAAGCCAGACCAGAAAGACCTCCATATTTTTCACCTTACTACAGATCACCCTTGTGATAACACTGACAGCAGGGTTGGCATTTTGTCCTGGCTCGACAACCAAAGCGGGGACGATTCCCACTTTCAATATTGTCTCGGTGGAAAAAGACGTATCGGTAACGATTCAAACCTCCACATTCCCACCGGATAAGTTATTCACAGTGCGGATGGGCTATGGCAATACCAACGGGTCGAGCGGCGTGGTTGTCGCAACGACCAATTCAGGAGCCGGCGGTGCTTTTCAGGAAACCTATTTAATCCCTGATATCCTGAAAGGTCAGGAAGTAATCGCCATTCGCATGGATGCACCGGGGGGGTATTACGCTTATAACTATTTCCGCAATGATCCCAATTTCCTCAGCCCTGTAACAGCAATCAATCCTATTCCGGCGTCTTCCACGACCACTGCAGGCACGGCTGCCGCTGGAACGACAACCGGTTATACCGGAATTCCAACTTTCTCCATCGCATCGGTGGTTCAGAATTCCAAGGTCACCATCAAGATGCATAACTACCCCAAGAATCGCGATTTCACCGTGCGCATGGGTGTGTTTGGAACACTGGCCAAAGGTGGTGAGGTGGTTGGGACCACGAATTCGGGCGAAGGTGGTGATCTGGAAGAGTCTTATGAAATCCCGGCATCCTTGCACGGTGTCAATCAAATTGCCATTCGTATGGATGCTTCCACCTATCTCTTTGCCTATAACTGGTTCTATAACAATAACACGGCTGTGGGCGGCACAGGCGGAACGGGTGGAACCGGTGGCACCGGTGGTACAGGCGGCGAAGGAATGTCGATAGTTCCCGTGGTCGCAGAACCGGTATATCAGGGCATTCCCTCCTTCACCATTGGCGAAGTTATTCAGGATAATTCTGTTTCGATTTTGACAAGCAACCTCCCGTTAAATACGGAATATAAAGTGCTGATGGGTCCCTATGGAACATTGGGTTCCGGTGGCATCCTGGCCGGCGCCGGTTCTGTGGAAACCAACGGAAATATTCAACTGACCTTAAACATCCCGGCCAGCCTGCGAGGCAGCACCTATATCGCGGTGCGGCTTGAAGCCTCCAACGGGTATTATGCCTACAACTGGTTCCGCAATCTGAGTACCCACCCGGCCGCAGCTTTCGCAGCGCTTCCGTCCGGACCGACTCCCACTCCAGTATCTCCCTTATCTTCTGATACCACTGCCCCTGCACCGGAAAATACCACTGTAGAAAATCCATCAGCGGCGGCTGCACCCGTCGTCAGCCCCAATGTCTCCTCTGATTACAATGCCGTCCCATCCTTTACTATCAGTTCGGTGGTGAAAGATTCAATGGTATCGATTTTCGCCAAAGACTTTCCAGCCAACCAGACATTCACTGTTCGCATGGGTGAATACGGAACGGCAGCCGTCAACGGTATCGTAGTCTCCACCACGGATACCGGCAAGGGTGGAGATTTCACCGCGACCTATACCATTCCGGATGCCTTGAAGGGCAGTGAAGCAATAGCCATCCGCATGGATAGTACCTCGGGTTACTATGCTTTCAACTGGTTCTACAACAGTTCATCTCGGTAAGTTCTCTCGATAATTACCTTCTGGGACACGGGGCGAAATTCCTGTACAATGAATTTCAAAACCCCGTGTTCCGTATTTCAGTAAACAGGAAGGAAATCTCTTGGAAAAACGCCTCGCAGTATTCTTTATGATCTCAATTCTGATGAGCGGGTGTTCCAGCTTACCCATACAGGTTCCAGGACTTACCCAACCTACCGCGACGATCGTACCGACAATTTCAATTACAGCCAAAGAGCCAACCCTGCCCGCACAGCCAACCCTACAGGCGGTCTCGCCGGTCACACCAACATCCGCGCCAACAGCATCCATCCCTTTACCTAAAGTGGATGCTGAAAAGGTGGTTACTCTATTTTTTGATGGACAAAAAGCAGGTACGGATTACACCCTGACCTCCAAATTGTTCAGCGCTGCCTATGCGGCGAAGATCAAAGACGATGCCGGTCTGACCGCTATTCTTGGAAATCCCGAAACCATCGGAGAATATAAAACCGGTACACCGTCCTATTCGGCCGATTTGTTAAAATCCACTGTTGAAGGAACCGTTTATCTACCGCAGGCGACAAATGTGCGATTTAACCTGATCATTGAGAATGGTGAATGGAAAATCGATGCGATCACCCGGCTCTCATCCACCGGTGAATATCCTGCCGAACCCGAAGGGGTTGTGCTGGGGTTCTTGACTTCGTATCAGGAAGCTCCCGACAGAATGTCGAATTTCCTGACCGCTGGTCGCCGGGCACAGCAGCCACCGGGTGGCGCGACGGCCATGCTGCAGATCAGCGGAAACCTAGAAGGTATGATCGTCCAGTCAGCTGCTGTGAACCCTGACCCGCCTTCCGCTTCGATCGTCGTGGTGATCCGCGCCGGAGGAAAAGAATATTTGCGCAAATTCCTGTTGACCAAGGATACTTCACTGTGGGGAATCGATGCTATTGAAGTGACCACCGAGTGATCGGATTTTTGAAAGGGCTTTGAAAGCGATTCGTAACAATGTACCACTATAGACAACTGCATCCTTACCAGATTAACAGCATGGTATAATCGCGCGATTACGGGTAAAAAAAGACCCAATACCCGCATTTACATCAGATTTTTTGAAAGACAGTTTGAAACCGACTGATTCGGAATCGAACTTGCAACCCGATTGGCAGGTGGCTCTATGGAGCAGAATTTACGAGTATTACCCAATCATTTCAGTTTGCCCCGCCGGCTTTCCAGGCTCTCTGAATTAGCGTATAACCTGTGGTGGACGTGGAATCCTGAAGCCCAGATGCTTTTCTCCTATATTGATAAGTTACTCTGGGAACGGTTGTCTCACAATCCAATCGCCTTTCTGCGCCAGGTCGAACGGGCGCGTCTGAATGCGGTCACCAGCGATCGAAATTACCTGGATTTCTATGACCGGGTGTTGCGCAATTTTGGCACCTATATGAAGGCCGAGAATACCTGGTACGAAAAGACCTTCCCAAATCAGAAAGACAGGCAGATAGCCTATTTTTCTTTCGAATTTGGTTTACACGAATCGCTGCCGGTATACGCCGGAGGCCTGGGGATATTGTCGGGCGATCATTTGAAAGAAGCCAGTGATCTGGGGATGCCGCTGGTGGCAGTCGGTTTTGTCTATATCCTCGGGTATTTTGCCCAGCGCATTACAGAAGACGGATGGCAGGAAACCCGTACCCAGGTGCTCAAACTGGATGAGATGCCGGTCATTCCCCTGTATGATGAGAACGCCCGACCGCTGATCGTGGAAGTCGAACTGCCAAAAAGAACGGTGGCCGCCCGGTTGTGGAAAGTCCAGGTGGGCCGGGTGACGCTTTACCTGATGGATACAAATGTATCCACCAATAACCAGACGGATCAACAGCTCACCTCCCGTCTCTATACCAGCGACCTGGATGTGCGCATTTCGCAGGAGATCCTGCTGGGTATCGGCGGTGTGCGGGTATTACGCAAATTGAATTATTCACCGGATGTCTGGCACATGAACGAAGGCCATTCAGCCTTCCTTGTACTGGAACGCATCCGGGAACTTGTTAAAGAAGGTGTATCCTTCGATGAAGCGGCTGCCCGGGTACGCAAGACCAACGTTTTCACAACACATACCCCGGTTCCGGCTGGAAATGATACCTTTCCGTTCTGGCTGCTGGATAAGTACTTTGATCATTACTGGCCGGAGTTGAAGCTTTCAAGGGACGAATTCATCCAACTGGGAAGCAGCCAGTCAGAGTGGGGCGAGCAATTTAGCATGCCGGTTCTGGCTTTGAAACTATCGGATTACCGCAATGGTGTATCCGAATTGCATGGACAGGTCTCCCGCCGTATGTGGAAATTCCTTTGGCCGGACCTGATGGAAGAAGAAATTCCGATTTCTCACATTACCAACGGCGTCCACACAGGTTCATGGATCGCCCGACGCATGCGGCTGTTGTTTGATCGCTATTTTGGGCCAGACTGGCTGCAGCATATTGATGACCCGGATATGTGGTCGCAGATCGATGAAATACCGGATGCCGAGATCTGGGCTATCCGCCGGCATTTGAAGCGCAAATTGGTCATCTTTGCCAATGAGCGGGCCCGCCGGGCCTGGATGAGTAATTCAGTGCATCCCGTCCAGGTCATCGCCGGGGGTGTTTTGCTAGAACCTTATTCCCTGACCATCGGTTTTGCCCGGCGTTTTGCCACCTATAAACGTGCCAATCTGATCCTGCGGGATATCGATCGGCTGCTGCGCATTGTAACTAATGCCTCCATGCCCGTGCAGATCATTTTTGCCGGCAAAGCCCATCCCGCCGATGAACCCGGCAAGTTCCTAATCCAGGAAGTGTACCGCACCGTGAAGGATTCACACACCGGTGGCCGGCTGGTCTTCCTGGAAGACTACGATATGAACGTTGCCCGCTATCTTGTGCAGGGTGTGGATGTCTGGATGAATACCCCGCGCCGGCCGCTGGAAGCCAGCGGTACTTCTGGCCAGAAAGCGGCCATTAACGGTGTGCTAAATTTCTCCTGCCTGGATGGCTGGTGGCGGGAAGGTTTTAACGGCCGCAATGGCTGGGCGATCGGTGACGAATTAGATCGGCAGGATACAAATGAGCAGGATGAATTGGATGCGGCTTCTCTGTACGACACGCTGGAAAAGGAGATCATCCCACTGTATTATGCTAATCGCTCAGCGGATAACCTGCCCAACGAGTGGGTGGGGATGATCAAGGAATCGATCCGTACGCTGGCGCCCCAGTTCAGCACCCGCCGTATGTTGAAGGAATACATGAACCAGATGTACCTGCCCGGTATGACCGGTGAAGAAGATCTGGAAGTTAAGAAATCCCGTGAAGTAAAGGCATGAATTTCGAAGTAATTAATTCTCCTCAGGCCTGGTTATTCGCGTTGTTGATCTTCTGCCTGCGCGTGGGAGATATGTCGCTGGATACCCTGCGGGTGCTTTTTGTGGTGCGCGGAAAGAAGGGCACAGCCTGGGTATTGGGTTTTTTTCAATCTCTGCTGTTTGTGATCGCCATCACATCGGTGCTCTCTCAGCTTGATAATCCGCTCAATATTGTCGGTTACGCGGCCGGTTTTGCCACCGGAAATGTTCTCGGAATGCTGATCGAAGAGCGCCTGGCTGTGGGACACATTCAGTTGACCATCATCAGCATGAACCGCGGCGCGGCCGTATGCGATGCCCTGCGTAATTCTGGTTTCGGAGTCACCGAGATTCCCGGGCGCGGAAAGAACGGCACCGTGTCTGTGATCCTGACCAATGTTTTCCGCAAGGATGTCGACCGACTGGAAACGATCATCCTGGAAACGGATCCAGAAGCCTTTGTTACAAAAGAAGATGTCCGCCCGATGCGGCGCGGATTCTGGCGGGCTTAATCCGGTTTATCCGGCTGCCCCATAACGGTCAGGTGCAGGCCGTCAACTTTAGTAACGACGATCCGTTTGCCGGCAGGCACAGCAGGCCGGTTGTTTTCAAGCACGGCGCTCCAACGCTCACCGGCCACCTGGACTTCGCCTTCCGGGTCGATCTCACTGACGGCATAACCGGTCTTTCCAACTATGGTTTCAATTCCGGCGATCACCGGTTTCTTCTGTGCCAGTATGCCAACACTGACCAGCACAAAGAAGAACGACCCGAGAATGAGTCCGGTGCCGACGACCAGAGGAATGGAAATAGTGGGATAGCCCGGCAGTCTCACACTATTGAATAGAACGAGTGCGCCGACAATAAACGAGATTGTCCCGGCAGCGGTTAATGCTCCGTGGGTGGGAGCTTTAATATCCAGAATGAAGAGCACGAAGGCGATCACCATAAAGACCAGGCCAAAGAGATTGACCGGCAGAATGCCCATACCGTAGATTGCCAGTGCGACGCAGCACACGCCTAAAAATCCGGCCACCCAGCCGCCCGGAGAAGAAATCTCGATAAGGATAGCCTGGGCACCAATGGCCAACAGCAGAAAGAGCAGGTTGGGATTGGTCAGCATCATCAACAACTGCTCGATGAGCGATTGGTCAAAAGGTTGAATGCTGCCATCGCGCAATTTAAGGGTTTGTTTTCCCTGTTCAAGCGTCACCGCGTGACCATCCAGTTGTATTAGCACATCCTCGGGATTTTCCGCCAGAACATCTACCAGACCAGCATTGACGGCTTCACGGGCTGAAACCGCCCGGGCTGAATCAATGGTGGCTTCGGCCAGTTTAACGGCTTCCTCGCCGCGTTCGGCGGCAAGACTTCGCACGGTGGCTTTCAGGATCTCCTTCACCTTTGATTCCATGGTCTCGCCGATGTCTTCGCCAGATGCGCCCACCGGACTGGCTGCTCCGATGGCCGTTTCCGGCGCCATGGCTGAAGCATGCCCGGCCAGGGTGATGATCGTTCCCGCACTTCCGGCCATGGCTCCCCGCGGTGAAATGTAGACAATGACAGGCACACGACTCGCCCGAATCTGTGTCACGATACGGTTCATTAATTCGACGCTGCCGCCCGGGGTGTTCATTTGCAGCAGAAGGGCGGAATAGGACTGACTTTCCGCGTTTTCGATGCCGCGGGAAATGTAGTCGGCCATAACGGGGGTAACCGGTCCGCTGTAGGTCAGCATCAAGACTCGCGGTGATGTTGATTGAGTCAGGCCTGTTGAAACCGGAATAGCCCAGACCAGACAGGCAAGGATGATCCAGATCACGCGGAACCTATGAAAGCGGTAAATTGGCTTATACATGCTCCCATTATACGCAGAGTCCGGCACTTCTTTGGAGAACCTTATATAACTTTCGTTCATACACAGCAGCGGGTTAATGTTTATAAAATTCTTGCAAAATGTTAATACTCCTCATGGAATTCTGGCGTATGCTAGTCTCGATCATAAACGCATCAGGAGTGTGAATCATGGGAAAAATTATAGGTATCGATCTGGGTACAACCAACAGTGTTGTATCTGTTATGGAAGGTGGAGACCCGGTTGTCATTACCACGGCAGAGGGATCACGATTATGTCCGTCTGTTGTGGCATTCAGCAAGAACGGCGAACGCCTGGTCGGTCAAACGGCCAAGCGGCAGGCGGTCATTAACTCGGAGAACACGATCTTCTCTATCAAGCGTTTTATGGGACGCCGCTACGATGAGGTCGAACAGGAACGCAAGATGGTCCCCTACACGGTCACACGCGGTGCCAGCGGGGATGCCCGTGTCAAGGTAGCGCAGACCGGCAAGGAATACACGCCGCAGGAGATTTCCGCCATGATCCTGGCGAAGCTCAAAGCGGACGCCGAGGCGCATATCGGGCAGCCTGTCACTCAGGCGGTGATCACTGTACCGGCCTATTTCAATGACAGCCAACGTCAGGCCACCAAAGACGCCGGCCGTATTGCCGGTCTGGAAGTGCTGCGCATCATCAATGAACCAACGGCGTCGGCGCTGGCTTACGGCCTTGAAAAGAAGACCAATGAGAAGATTCTGGTCTTCGACCTGGGCGGTGGCACCTTTGATGTCTCCGTGCTGGAAGTGGGTGATGGAGTGTTCGAGGTAAAATCCACCAACGGTGATACCCACCTGGGCGGTGATGACTGGGACGAACGCATTGTCAACTGGCTGGCCGATGAATTCAAGAAGGACCAGGGTATCGACCTGAAACAGGATCGTCAGGCTCTGCAGCGGCTGCGCGAAGCCGCCGAGAAAGCCAAGATCGAGCTTTCCACTTTAATGGAAACTGAGATCAACCTGCCGTATATCACGGCGGATGCCAGCGGACCGCGCCATTTGCAGATGAAGCTAAATCGCGCCAGATTCGAACAGATGACGGCTGACCTGTTAAACCGCTGCAAAGGACCGTTTGAATCTGCGCTGCGTGATTCGGGCTTGAAAGCTTCGGATATTAACGAAGTGGTTCTGGTCGGCGGTTCCACGCGGATGCCGATGGTGCAGGAACTTGTCCGCTCGCTGACCGGCAAGGAGCCCAACCGGGGCGTCAACCCGGATGAGGTTGTGGCGGTGGGCGCTGCCATTCAAGGCGGTGTGCTGGGCGGCGAGGTGAAGGATGTGCTGCTTCTGGACGTCACTCCCCTGACCCTGGGTCTTGAAACTCTGGGCAGTGTGATGACCCCGTTGATCGAACGCAATACCACCATTCCGGTAAAGAAATCGCAGATCTTTTCGACGGCGGAAGATAACCAGACGGCAGTGGATATCCATGTGCTTCAGGGTGAACGTCCGATGGCCGGTGATAATATGAGCCTGGGACGCTTCCGTCTGGAAGGGATCCCAATGGCGCCGCGCGGAATACCGCAGATCGAAGTTACGTTTGATATCGACGCCAATGGCATTTTAAACGTTTCGGCCAAAGACCAGGCCAGCGGACGGGAGCAGAAGGTGACCATCACTGCCTCGACCAACCTGAATAAGTCGGAAATCGACCGATTGATGAAGGATGCCGAAGCCAACCGCGCTGAAGATGCCCGCCGTAAATCTGTGGTGGAAATCCGCAATCAGGCTGACACGGTGGTTTACGCTGCCGAGAAGCAGATGAAAGACAACAGCGGCGCCGACCACACCGTTTTGCAGGAGAAAGTCAACGCCTTGCGACAGGCTATGAACGGCGAGGATGTGTCTCGCATGCAAAGCCTGATGCAGGAAGTCCAGCAGGCTATGCAGTCCGCATCGCAGCCAAACGCGGCTCCATCCGAGGATGCTGGGGAAAGTCCGCAGGGTGAAGTGGTGGAAGGCGAATTCAAAGACGCCTGAATTTTGAAACGAGAGACCTTTAGGGTTTCAAAAAACCCTAAAGGTCTTTATATGAGGAACATCCACGATTTTCGGAATACAAGAGTCTGGAAAATCAAACGAAGATCCTCGGGTTCTATTAATACCTGAGGATCTTTTGAATTCTTTGACCATCACCGCGGACAGACATTATTCGCCCATGCGAAAAATCGCGGGCAGTATGCCATGGAGATCTCGTGTTTCCCGGCATCCAGGCGAACACTTTTAAAGGTTCCGAATAATCGCTCGATTTCAACCGGTTTGCCATCCACGCTGGCGGTCCAGTTCTCGTCCCAGTTGTCTATGAAGGAAAAGAATCCGGATCGAGGGGCATTCACCTCCACCAGCAGATAATCTCCGGTGTAGTCATGGACGGTCGGTTCGATCGCGTTTTGCCGCGCATCTGCCAGGAAACCTTCGATGGACGAATAATTGATGGCCTGGCTGAAGAAGAAGCGTCTGCCGTCCGTCACTCCCAGCAATTCATCGCGGGCTGGAAGTTCGTCAACAGACCGGAAGTAGAAATCCTGGTAGCGCGTGTAGTGCCACTTGGGAGGGCTGCCGACCGAGAAGGCTGGTGAAAGCGTCAGGGTGGAATTCTCATTCTTGCGCGGGGTGGAAAGAGACTGCGGCATCATCCGCTGGTAGTCGCCCACCCTGCGTTCTTCACGGGGGGAGAAACCGTTGTTCCACAGCCAGGACCCGCCGTACCACAAATTTAACAGAGTGAAGAGGCTGAAGACTCCCCACATCCAACTGGAGCTTTTACGGCCGGCGTTCCCGCCTTTTAAGAGGACCAGCAGAATGACCATTAGCGAGAGTAGACTGAACACTATGAAGGAGAGGCTGAATGTCCGGGATAGAACCGCGGGATCGGGAACAACGTTCCTGCCAGAGACATTCGCCACGGTCTGGATAAGATAGGCAGTCCGCGGGATGAAATACAAATCCCAGTATTCGTCGGTGATTCCGCGGGTAAATTCGCTGATCTGCACACTGAAGCTGAAGGCGGCTATGGCAGCCATGGTGATCCACATCCATGGTTTGAAACGTGATTTCCCCGGTTGCGATGCGGTCAACCGTGATTCAAAGTCTGCCAGCGCAAAAGCCAGCAGCAAAGCCAGTCCGGGCAGCAGGGTGATGCTCAACCGTCCCCATCCGCGCAATGCTGAAAATTCGGGGAGTATTTTATAGAAGAACAGGAACAGGTAGGATTGCTCCCCGTAGGATAGATAGCTCAGGAATACCAGCCAGCTCAGGAGAGCAGCCTTGACCGGCCATGCACGGCGTTCGGTGATTTGGGGTTCTTCTCCGGGTAATGTCTCTTTATGGGGATGCGCCAGATAAAGCGCCATCAGACTCAATCCGAGTGCGCCGAAGTAGAACCAGCCTTCCGGTCTAGCGGCGGTCGGATAGACCAGTGACTCCACGCTATCCTGAAAGTCGAAGGGGTACATGGTGGCGTGTGTGAAATCGTCACCCGCCCGGCCGGATGTCTGGGTGATCGTGCGGCTCATCTGAAACAGGTATGGGGCGCAGATCAACACGGCTGCCAGCGACGCGGCCAGAAAGCCGCCCAGAAATTTCCGCCAGTCCGGGGAATCGACCTTGAAGATCACCCGGCGCACGCGCGGGATCACCATGAACAGCAGATAAGGCCCTGCCAGGAAGGGCAGGTAATACACGTAATACGGGTAGCCGGCTGTGAACAGGCACACCAGAAAAACACACAGGCCGGCCGACCAGCGCCAGACCGATTTCCAGGTGGACGCCTGAAGCAGTCTGGTCAATGCCAGCAGAATCCACGGATACCAGGCGGCTTCGTGCGCGGCGTTTGGAAAGCGCAGCAGTTCGGTCATCTTGTAGCTCAACGCCATAGTCAGTGCAGCAAAGACCGCGGCGCGTTTGTCGATCTTCAGCGAGCGCAGCCAGATATACAGCCCCAGGGAAAACCAGCAGATCGCCGCCACGGTGAAGATCTGATGATCCAAACGGGTGTATCCGCCGTTCACACGGTAGAATAAAGCTAGAAGAATGTTGAGCGGATAGACCGCCTGAGCCAGGGGGTTGGAGAAGAAAGCATACCCGCCGCCTTCCGAGGGCGACCACAAAGGGAATTGCCCTTTTGCCAGAAAATCCAGCAGATAGGTTTTGTAAACATAATAGAAGGGGCCAAAGTCATTCCCCAGTGTGACGTTGTGCCCAACGAAGGTGGTGGCGTAGGGCAGCAGGAAGAGCAGGGGAACCAGAGCTGCCAGCATACCGGACGGCCAACCGGTGAGCAGCACATACCCGATCACGGTCAACAGCGCTCCTTCTGTCAGCGCCAGCAGTCCCACCCAGAGTAGCCACAGGGGGGAGAGTGCACCAAGTGAAGCGGGGAACGGGTTGAAGACGGCTGCATCTGGCAGGGGTGTGCTGAGGTTAAGCTGGAAAGCTGTTCTATTCAGGTTGATCACCACCTGCCCGGACTGTGGACCGGTGGAGAAGACCAGTTCAAGAGGCGCGTTCAGGGCACCGGAAAAAGTCAGGCTGTTGGCGGATATCCCGGAATGTTGCCAGCCTGTGGAATCCAGAGTCCAGTCCCCCGAACCGGAAAACAGGTCAAGTGGAATATCCTGACCGGCGGAGGTCACCTGCGCCAGTTCTGCCGTGCCATTGGCAGTGATCTCGATAGCATACGTTGATGGGAACACCGGCGGCAGCCAGTGGAAAACTACCAGAATAAACAGCGATAAACCTGTGGCCGCAATCCAGGTTTTTCTCCTCTTCCACTCGATCTGTGTCTCCAGGTGCAGCCACCTGTTTGGCAGCCACAGAATAACGGCGAATGCGATCCACAGGAGGATAAGAAGCGCCGCTTTCTCGATCAGCGGCTTTTGAAAGAAACCGAACCATCTGCAGGCAGCCGGGTATGCAGCGAAAAAAGATGGGACAAATACGCGCAAATATCGGAGAGCGGGCTGTGGCCTGATCATCGCAATTATTATAGCCGAGGGTGGAGAACTCATTCCGGCGGGTGATATAATGCCGCTATGTCAATCCCAACTCCCAGAAGAAGACGCCGCCGGCGTTCAAATCTACCGCAGATCATCCTGGGCTTGATCGTGCTGGCCGGGATCATCTATCTCTTACCGCCGGTCAAAGAGCGGGTGGACTGGCGCCTGAATACCTGGCGGATGCAGATCATGTCCGTCATCCGGCCGCCGGAAAAAGAGGTCTTTGTTCCGCAGCAGGATAAGACCTTGGCCGTCACACCGGTCAACACTTTGCCGGTGACGATCACGGCCACAATTTCCCCGACAATTCTTCCAACAGTGGGCACCCCGATACCGGAACCTTCACCACTGCCATCCAATACAGCGCTGCCGCCGGCCGTGGCGCTGAAGGGCGTGCGGTACATGGATCAACACGGTGCTAAGAACTACTGTGCTCCTTCCACACTCGGGATGGCCCTGTCCTTCTACGGCTGGAAGGGCACCCGCGCTGACGTCGCCAAAGTGGTGAAACCGTATGATGATGATTACAACGTGATGCCCTATGAAATGGAAAATTACGTTGTCACCTCGGCCAACCTGAAAGCCGTCACCCGCATCGGTGGCACACAGGATCTCCTGAAAACCTTGGTGGCCGGCGGTTTCCCGGTGCTGCTGGAAACCGGCGTGTACCAACTGGATCTGGCCAACAACGTCAGTTGGATGGGGCATTACGTCCTGGTCACCGGGTTTGACAACGCGGCCGGTGAATTCATCACCCAGGACGCTTACAACGGCCAGGATCACCGTGTGAAATTTGCGAAACTGGAAAGTGAATGGCGTTCCTTCAACTTCCTCTTCATGGTCGTGTATTCAGCGGATCGGGAAGCGCAGTTGCAGAGTTTGATGGGTTCCATGTGGGATGAGACCGCGGCCAACCGCGCTGCCTATGACCGCGCAACTCAGGAACTCTCCCAGTTGACGGATATCAACCAGTATTTTGCCTGGTTCAACCGCGGGACTGCCATGGTGAAATTGCAGGACT
>JAAZMZ010000044.1 GCA_012798535.1 Leptolinea sp. | reverse complement strand
GGACTTCGACAGGCTCAGTCCACGGAACCATCCGGTCGGTGAGCCTGTCGAACCGCCCGATGGTTACCCCTCGACAAGCTCGGGGAACGATTCCCTCGATAGGCTCAGTCCACGGAACCATCCGTTGGGTGAGCCTGTCGAACCCGATGGAGATATATTATGCATAGCTCGCGGATAATCCTAATTATTTACCGTAGTTCTTTACCAGATAATCAACCAGCGCTGCTTTTTCTGTGTCGCTCAACACCGCACCCTTGTTGATCATCCGGTCCACAGTTTGCGACCATTGATCCCGACTGCGCGGCGCCTGTTTCACCTTTTCAGGACTGTGGCACTGCGCGCACTGGTTTTCCAAAATGGCCGCACCGTCAAGCGAGGGCGTATTCTGAACGGGTGTCGTAGTCTGTGCTATTGTCTCCACCGGTTTCACTACAGGCTGGGTGGATGCACAGGCTGCAAGAACGAAACAAACCACGAGAAGAAGGATCAACTTTTTCATGGGATACCCTTTTTCGGCACTCACTCTCATCAGTCTCAATAATCAGAATAATTCTACAGCCATTATCCCATTAAAGTAAGCCACCCGTATCGACTTGAAAATCTCCTTGACATACTGTGTTATACACACTATAATAATTTCAAGGATATAATATTATGAACGATATTGGAAAAGACAGCATATCATTAGAAATGCGCCGGGGCGTAATTGTCCTGGCCGTGCTCAGCCTGTTGCAGGATGAACAATACGGCTATTCGGTCCTCAGGCTTCTTTCCGAAAACGGTCTGAATGTCGATCAGGGGACCCTGTATCCATTACTACGCCGGTTGGAATCGCAGGGATGGCTGCAATCCGCGTGGCGGGTGGAAGAAGCCCGGCCGCGGCGCTATTACGTGATCAGCGAGCAGGGACGTGCCGACCTGCCTAACTTGCAGAAGGAATGGGACACCATCGTCTCTGCGCTGGAAAAAATTAATCACAGATTGGAAGGAAAGAATGAATCTCATTGATACCTATATCGGGCAGGTGGGAGACAACCTGCCGCGAAAAGACCGGGATGACATCCTGAAGGAAATTCGCTCCATACTGGAAGACACCCTGGAAAGCCGCAGCCTGGCGGAAGGGAAAGCCGTGGATGAAGCCATGACGGTGGCCGTGCTGAAAGAATTTGGTACTCCCAAAAAAGTGGCATCCGCCTATTTGCCGGCACGGTACCTTATCGGGCCGCGTTTATACCCGACATTTCTTCTGGTGACCAAAGCGGCTCTGGGTATAGTGCTGCTGGTGGGAATTGTCACCACGACCGTGACATTGTTCCAACAACCGATGACCATTGACGCCGGAGTACAGTATGTCATTCAGAAACTGATGGAAATGTTCGGATCGATGCTATCCATTCTGGGGAACCTGGTGTTCATTTTTTCCATTGTGGAATGGGCTATGTCACACGACAGAACCGAAAAAGACGGCTCTTGGGATCCACGGAGCTTGATCGGTAAAGAAAACAGGGATGTGGTCAAACCCTGGAGCCAGGTTCCGGATATCATCCTTACGATGATCGCTCTCCTTCTTTTCAATGTCTTTGCCTCCAGACTGGGTTTTACACTGAATGATGCCTCCGGGAATCCCGTCTTCTTCCCGGCGCTCTCCGGGGTCTTTTATCGATACCTGCCCTGGCTCAACCTCATCTGGATTCTGAGCATCATCCTGAATCTGGTCTTGATTCGCCTCGGAAAATGGCAGACCTGGATCCGCTGGTCGCAAATCGCGCTGGATATCTGCGGGACGGTCATATTGGTCCTGATGGTAACCGGTCCATCCATCATCGCCGAACCGGCTGCCAGACTCGCTTCACTGGGTTCGGCCGGCGCGCAGGTGGCCGGCATTTATTCCGGCATTGCCATTGGGATTAAAGCCCTGTTGATCGTGTTGATCTTCGTTCCCGTTATTGAATTGATCGAATATGGGGTCAATCTTGTGCGGGAAAAAGGACTGGCAGAGTAAAATTTAGGTCATATTGCATCGTGGAAGGGGAGAAAGGCCTGCCATGAACATCCGTCTTGCCAACACTTCAGATGACCGCCTGCTGGCGGAACTGGGAGCCCGCACCTTCGCTGACTCTTTCTCGGCCGAAAACACACCCGAAGATATGGCTGCCTATCTGGCGGGAGCTTTCAGCCCGGAAAAACAGGCAGCCGAACTGGCCGATCCGCGAAGCGTATTTCTGATTGCCGAAGAAGATGGGCAGCCGGTGGGATATGCCCGCCTGAAGCTGGGCCCGGCGCCGGAATGTGTAACGGCTGACAGGCCAATCGAGATCGTGCGTTTCTATGCCATCAAAGAAATGATCGGCCGCGGAGTCGGCGCAGCGCTGATGACCGCCTGCCTGGATGAAGCCCGCGACAGAGGTTCTGATGTAGCCTGGCTCGATGTCTGGGAAAAGAATCCGCGGGCGATCACCTTCTACCGTAAATGGGGATTTGAGAAGGTGGGCGAGCAGGATTTTCAACTGGGGGATGATCTGCAGAACGACTGGTTGATGTCCAGGAAGATATGACGAAGAAGACCCTGAGGAACAACAAAATCCTCAGGGTTTGTAGTTTCAATATTTTCTTGAAATAATCCTAATAACGCAATATTGCCCCGATATTGCCCACTTTCTCAAAATCAGGATTATTGGGGACGATTTCCACCTCTCCACCGGAACGCATCACCGCGTTAACCGCCAATTCCACACCGTCTTCCACAGGCACAATCTGGCTGCCGCAATCCTTGCATTTCGGGTTGGTATGCAGGGTGATGCGTCCGCAGCCGGTGCAATGATGCGCCGCCTGGCGGAAGCCTTCGGTCACAACCAGGGTCTGTACCCGGTTCTGTGACACAGCCTGGAAGGTTTTTTCCAGTCCGATCTCGGCGCCCACTCCTTTGCCGGCCTGGGCAATGATGGAGCGCACCATCTTCAGGTCGCGGGCTGCTTCAACCTCCCGACCGATCTGCATGGCACGGGCCTGAACTTCGGCATGTGTGGCCGTCATACTCATGGGGAAGGTGCCGATGATCAGACTCTGCCAGCTCTTTGGAAGCAGCGTTTTAATCAGCGCGATATTGTCATCCGTGCCTCCGATCAAAATGCGGCGGATATGTTTTTCTTCAAAGAAACGCACCGCGAAGGCGACGATATCTTTCATGTTGCGTTCCACCACTTCATCTTCATAATGGGTCTGCCCGGCTGTACCGCCGCGCTGACCGGCAATGCTGGAAGCGCCGCCGCGTTTGGTATGCTTGACCAGTGTCCCCAGCACGCCTTCCTGTTCCACCAGTTCTCCAAGATGAAAATGAAATACGCGCGCTCCCTGCCGGTCCACCAGGATCACACCATAACCGCCGTACAGGTCAAAAACATCAGCCAGCGGTTTTACACTAAAATGATTACCTGTATATACCTGATCACGTACCGGTATACCGAGCGAGATGGCCCGGAAGAATCCTTCTTTTTTACAGGAAAAAACGGCTAAGCCTCGCGCCGTGAAAGGGTGGTGTGTGTCAAAATAATCAAGAACAGCCGCCGCATCCTCCTCAAGATCGATCTCTTTCAATAACGTGCGTAGCCGTAACTTGATGGTCTCCGCATTTCCCACGGCAGGATCGGTGTTCAAGTACACGGTCAATGCGGGTGATTTGGTGGAAAGTCCTGCCAATTCCTTCATTTGATGATCCGTAAACATGACAGCCTCCTCTCAATGAGATGGTTGGATGGTTCCGAGTGCGGCGTACACTCCTAAATTTCAGGGTCTTTTTCCCAGAGTTAATGTGAACTCCTTCTCCTTATTATCACGAATGACCCGGATGACCACAGAATCACCCGGTGATTTGTTGGTTATGATGTAGCTCATCAGGTCGCCAAAAACATTGACCCGCCGGTTGTCCACGGCGACGATCAGGTCGCCGCCCGATAGAAGCCCGCGAATGCGGGTTACTTTGGAGCCTCCAACCAGTCCGGCCTGGTCGGCCGGGCTGCCTTTCACCACTTCCATCAGATAGGCACCCGATGTGGCGGACAATCCCAGTTCTTCGCGTTCCAACAGGCTCAGATCACCTCCCGGCGGGGTGGATATTCCCAGGTAGGGATAGTCATAATGACCTTTCTGGATTAAGATCGGGACAACCTTCTTGATGATGTTCACCGAAACGGCAAATCCGATGCCGCTGTTCACTGCATCTCCCTCTTCTGTGATCGTGTTGGTGCGGATGGAGCGATTCAGCCCGATCACCTCACCGTTCAGATTCAAAAGCGGTCCGCCCGAGTTGCCCGGATTGATGGAGGCGTCGGTCTGGATCATATCGCCGGTTGAGTAATAATTACCGTCGTCTGTCTGGCGCAGGGAATCCATGGTGCGGCCTTTGGCAGAGACGATCCCCATGGTCATGGTGTTGTTCAGTCCAAAGGGATTGCCGATGGCCACCACCGTCTGCCCGACTTTCACCTGATCTGAATCGCCCATAACCAGCGGGTGGAGCTGGTCCGCCGGCGCATTTACCTTGATCACCGCCAGATCAGAATCGAGATCCGAGGCTTTGATCGTGCCCCGGGTTTTATATCCGCTGGAGAAATCCACTTCAAGGTCGGTGGCACCTTCCACGACGTGATAATTGGTGACCACATACCCGTTTGGGTCATAGACAAATCCGGAGCCCAGACCGCTGCCGGTATCGCCAATCTGCTGGATCAATACCACCCCCGGGCTGGCGGCATCATACAGGCGTACCAGCAGATCCTGCTCGGCGATCAAATTGGGATTGGCGGATGAAATTGGGAGTGACACGTAACTTGTTGGAGCAATCGAGGGCAGATTGGCTGTAGTGTTCCTGGAGGGGATAGCCGCTCCAAACTGACAGGCTATCGTGCTGAGCGCCAGCGTCAGGAGGACAACAATCAACATTTTCTTTTGCATTTCAAATTCCCGGTTACCGATAAAGCTATTTTTCTCTGGATAACTGCTCAAATAGTTCCCGCTGTTTGGATGTGAGATTCTTCGGCAATTTCACCTTTACTCTGGCGTATAGATCGCCAAAACTCTGGGGAGACCGCAAATGTGGCATGCCCCTTCCGGCCAGCCTGAAAGTTTGACCGGGTTGCGTTCCAGCCGGAATTTTCAGCATAACATTACCCGATAAAGTGCCGATGCTAGTTTGTCCACCTAGCACAGCGGTATAAAGATCAATGGATACCTCGGTATGCAGATCTTCATTCTTGCGTTCAAACCGCGAATCCGGCTGCAGTTCAATGACCAGGTAGATGTCCTGCTTCAACCCATTGGAGGCATCGCCGGCCACCCTGACCCGCGTTCCCGTATTGGCTCCAGGTGGGATTTTCACTTCCAACCGGCGGTTATCCACCTGCACGATACGTTTAGTGCCGCGGAAAGCCTCATCCAGTGAGATGCTGACCGTCTGTTCCAGACCGCGCGCAGCGGTGCGGCGTGGATCCAGGCGTGTGGTCTGAGCGGTGCTGGATGGGCGGGTGGAGGCGCGCGCCGTGCCGCCCATACCGCCGAAGATGGCGTTGAAGAAATCCGAGAATCCGCCGCCAAACAGGTCTTCAAAACCGGTGGTATCCACCCGATAGGTGGTTCCTCCGCGGCTGCCGGCCTGCTGCGCCTGGTTGATCCACTCGTTCCAGTTGAAGCCGCCCTGGGCACCGCCGCGCTGCCAGGAAGAATAGGAATCTCCCAGTTGATCATAGCGGCCGCGTTTCTGCGGGTCGCTCAACACCTCATAGGCTTCATTGATCTCTTTGAAGCGGTCTTCCGATTGTTTATTCCCCTGATTTCGATCAGGGTGATATTTCATCGCAAGTTTTCTATAAGCCTTTTTTATTTCATCCGCACTGGCAGATCGTTCTACC
The DNA here is from genome assembly GCA_012798535.1 of Leptolinea sp. Classification (GTDB taxonomy): domain Bacteria; phylum Chloroflexota; class Anaerolineae; order Anaerolineales; family Anaerolineaceae; genus Leptolinea. The sequence continues at coordinate 12,486 of JAAZMZ010000044.1, read as the reverse complement.
CCTAATATTTTGTAATAATCCTTGTAATCCATACGTTCATTGTATTCATTCCGAATAATGAAAGTCAAGTGATGGGAGAACTATCTTATGCAAAATTAATATGCAAAAAACGACTCTCTGTAATTCTCCCTACCTCTCATGACGTTCTGTGCTATCATAAATAGTCAAGTGACCGCTTTAAGAGCGGACGAATATTAGTATGTCATCCGGGTGAGTAAGACAAGCTGTGGTGCGCTAATGCCTCCTTCTTATCACGATCCCATTCTGGTTCTCACGGCCGATCCACAGGTTAATTCCCTGGTGGAAACCCTGTTGCAGCCGGAAGGATTCAATGTAAGGGTGCTGGGGCAGATTGCCGAAGCGCGAAAGGCATTGAACGAAGGTCTGCCTCGCCTGGTTATCCTGGGGGAAAAATTGCCAGACGGCAGCGGGCTGGCTTTCGCGCGTGAGCTGAGTGATATCACGCCGACCACACCGGTGCTGTTGTTCGTGTATCAGGAATCGACGGCGGTCTTGAAACAGGCCATTCAGGCCGGCGTGCTGGATACTTTCTTCCTGCCGATCCGCGGCGAAGATTTGTTGAAGCTGGTGCGCAACGCCCTGGCTATCGGCGACCGCCGCCGCGGCTGGATGCAGAAGGAAACCCGCATTGCCACGGCCAATCTGCGCAGCCAGATGAGCGATCTTGAAATGCTCGGGCAGCTCAGCCGTTCCATCACCAGCCAGTTGGATATCGACTCTGTGCTATCGACGGTGATGGACACCGCCGTCTCGTTGACCGGTGCGGAGGAGAGCAGCCTGCTGCTGGTGGATGAGGCAACTGGTGAACTCTACCTGCGCGCCTCGCGAAATTTCGACAAAAGCAAAGAGCAGGGTACGGAATTCCGCATGGGAATCGAAGATACCGTGGCGGGAACGGTGATCCGCACCGGGCAGCCCATCCTGCTGGATGAAGAAAACCTGAAAAAGATCAAGACCGATTATCTGGTCTACTCGCTGGTTTACGTGCCGCTCAAGACCCACGATAAACCGATCGGTGTGCTGGGGGTGGATAACCGCAATCTTAAGAAACCTTTCAACGATTACCATGTGCGCCTGCTTTCGGCGGTGGCGGATTTTGCCGCCATTGCCATTCAAAATGCCCGCGCGTTTAGCAACACGGATACTGAACGCGCCCGCCTGGAGTCTATCCTGGCGAAGGTACAGGACGGGGTGATCATCCTGGACGCGGAGAATAAAGTGATCTTCATCAACCAGGGCGCGCGTGACGCGCTTTCTCTGGATAACAGCGACCTGGTCAATCTACCGGCGGAGACCGCGCTGAAGAATAGCCAGATCAAGGACCTGTTGGAGCGGAATGGCAGCCGGGCGGAGATCAACCTTGAGGAAGGCCGCGCGATGGATGCACAGCTCACACCCATCTCGGATGTGGGCACGGTGATCACCCTGCACGACATCAGCATGTTCAAAGAGCTGGACCGCGCCAAGAGTGATTTCGTCAACACTGTTTCGCACGACCTGCGCACACCGCTGACCACCATCCTGGGGTATGTAGAGCTGGTGGAACGCGTCGGGCCGGTGACCGACCTGCAGCGCGAATACATCCGGCATGTTCAGATGAGTGTGCATAACATCACCAATCTGGTAAATGACCTGTTGAACCTGGGACGCATCGAAGCCGGTTTCGACAAGCACAAAGAGATCGTCCACATCGACCAGTTGATCGGCGAAGCCTGTGAGACGCTGAAGGATCAACTGGCTTACAAAGGGCACCGTCTTTCGGTGGAAATTCCACCCAACTTGCCGCCGGTGTGGGGCAACCCGATTCTGCTTTCGCAGGTGGTGGATAACCTGCTGGGTAACAGCATCAAATACACACCTCCCGGCGGGCAAATCTTCATCCGTGCAGAAGTCGAAAGCGACCAGATGATCTTGAAATTCAAAGATACGGGCGTGGGTATTCCGCCCATGGATCTGCCGTTCATCTTCGACAAATTCTTCCGCGCCAGCAATGCGGCCGGCGAAGCAGCCGGCACCGGACTGGGACTGGCTATCGTGAAAAGCATCGTGGAGAACCATTATGGTCGTATCTGGGTGGATTCGGTGCTAAGCCAGGGCTCCACCTTCAATGTGGTGCTGCCGTTGTACGAAGGCCAGGAAGAAGAGAAGTGACAGCATTCTGTCCGTGACTCTCTAGATATTTAAGGAACCTGTGACCCCATCATCGCTGACAGAGGAAAATCGGAATATTTACCGGGCCGTCGAGAAGGCTTTTGGCGGTAAAGCATTTCTCACATATCACCCGGATACCGACGCGGCAGACTCTCTGTCCCTGCTCACCGTGAAGAATAGACCGACCGCGGATGTCAATTCCTACGCCACCGTCGGGTTATCCGCACGGTTCATCGGTGCGGCCATCGGCAGCATTCCGCTGGGGGTGGAAATTGTGGGAGCCGCCAGGCGGGATTACCTGGATTTCGTGCCTGTCCTTGCGGATTGCGCACTGTGTGTCATTCATGGCGGAGTCCGATTCCATCCGGGTGCCATTTTCAAGGACTTGGTCTCGTGATATTATCCGCAGGTTCCAGTGAAGCATGTCCTGTTCATTTTCCCCTATGGATGGGAAAGGGAACTGCTGACCCTGGAACTGCCGTCCTACTGGATGGGCCGGATGATGACACTGCCCATTTCGGAAGCAAAATTGAAATTCTACAATAAGACCGAATCGGGCGAATTGCAAGAGCGGCTGGAGAAAACCGGTGCGGATATTGCGAACTTAAACGATTGTCTTTGATGTATAGGGGAGATTTGAATTTATTATGGAAATACTATTCGGTTTCTTTTTGTTATGCGGGTTGATACTTCAGGCACTTTTTGGCGGCAAGAAAGAACCTTTCAAACCGGAACAAAACATCGGGAGGCAGGGAAAATCATATCCCTCTCCTGCCAACCAGATGCTTTTGTATGATATGTGGCTCGACCACCTGGAAGGTGTTCAATACAGAGATAATGAGTTATATGCCGGAGATTGTTATCAACCGGTGGATGACGAGGATGAGTACTATGCAGAAGAGCCGGATGATGATGAATACAGGTGAAAAAATTTTGAAGCTCCAAGATTTTTTTACCCCTTAGGGTCTGCAAACAGTCGAATCTCTTCTATCAGGTCTTTTCCAGCGCCTTCACCCGCTCGGCCAGGTGGGTGATCATACAATGGCCAGCTTTATACTGTCTCAAACTTGCCGTGCCAGACCGATGCCGCCTATGAGATCAAGATCGTGGAAGGGGAAACATCCAACCATGGGTAGGAGCGAAGCATCCGGAAAATATTTCGATCACAACTCTTACCTCTTGCCGGATGCTTCACCCTTATTATCGACCAAGAATAATAAATTCACTCCCTGCTATAATTGTCTTTCAACCGATTCGGCTGGTTCTCTCATTATTTTGACAACGCAAGTCGATATACCAGATAACCAAAATAAATACACATGACTCAGGAGGAAATTCAATGCACAAGCATTTTGCGCTACCCGGTATTCTGATAGCTCTGTCTTTATTGCTTTCCGCCTTTCTGCCGGCGACGGTTTTTCCGGTCAACTCCGGATCGACTTTCCAGCCCGAATTCAATGTGGAGACCGAGATCAACTTTGAATCAACGGAAGGTATGAATCTCATTGGCCTATGGATGGATAACCCATCCGCCGCTGATCCTGCCAATCTGATCAAAGACGGCGTGTTGCGGATCGGAGCCGGTTCGCCGTTTAGTGGATTGCAGGTTCATCCAACTTTTCGAGCCGGTCATTTCATTCAGGTCAGGCTGCGTATCAGCGAAAAAGTCTGTTTCCCGGTACAGATGAATATGAGCAGCAACCAACCGAACGAAGGCGAAAAGTTAGTGCGCATAGGTGGTTGCCCGGCACAAAACCTTAACGGCATGCTGGTTCGCAACATCCCGGATAAAAAGACCACGTTTGGGCGATTTTCGTTGACAGGTAAGACGAAGGTCAAACCGGGAGAATGGCTGGATATCATATTCTGGCTGCATCCGGATGGCGATAAAGTTTTCACCTTCACCGGCAACGGTAAAGAGTTGTCGTATGGTTCCGTTACCCTGCCTGATGACTGGCAATCGAAAGATGCCCACTTGCAGGTTGCTGCCTGGCCGGGTTCGGATAAAGATTATGTGGATGTCGACCTGATCCGCTGGGGAACCGGTTCAATTCAGGATTATCTGGCAGAAAACCTGCCGGGGTATACGGCCGGGAAAGAGGCAATCGACACCTTTTTGGAAGCCGCACCTCAAGCCTTCCCGGAATTTTCAGAACAGGAACCTTCCGGCGAAGAGCAGGAACAACCACAGAAAGAAAACGATCAACCGGATATGACCAATCCTGATGAAATTATGAAGACTTTCCTGGTAAATCCAGTCATTAAATTCAACGAGAACGCTGACAACATGAAAGAGAACAATATTGGTCAATTCGGGCCGGGATCGGAAAAGGCAATATCGAAAGATGGCTCCTATGTCTCTTTCATCGGGAAGAGTGAAGGTGTCTGGACCCCATTGAATACGCCGCTTGACCAGTTTGATAACAAGGCGAAACCCGGAGGTAACCAGGCCATCTATTTTAAATTCCAGGCTCAGCCCCCCGATCAACCGTACTTCACATTCATGGGGCCGGTGGAATTTAATATTGACTTCTGGGAAGCCGGAAAACCACGCATAAACTGGCTGGCTGAATCTAAAAAGGCCCCGTTGCAAAACGAGTCCTTTGCGTTGGAAAAAGACAAATGGTATTACATGGTGATGGGAATGGATAAGGATGGCAAATTTGTCACTGCCATCTGGGAGGAAGATAATCCGAAAGTCATGACCAGGTTCCTGGATGATTTCTCAACTCACCCCGATGGAGAAAAATACAAGAATGCTTCCTGGAAGTTCATTCTGGGCTCCAAAAAACCGATGACCATCAACCTGGATTTTTACAGGGTGTTTACTTTTGATTCGATAAACGAAAAGATCTTCGAATAATCAACAGGATCCATCGTTCAGACCCTGAGGGTTTCAATGGACTGGAACCCTTGGGGTCAATTTTGTTCCCTGACTGATCTACCGGCCTTCTCGAAAAATCCCTGATTGCGGTATAGTTAACCCACTGTTTAATAAACGAGTTTCCCCGGGGGATCACATGTCTGCGCCTGACGCTGTCCTGCAACTTGTCCAACGCTTTACCGACCAGATAGCTTCCTATCATTCTGCCCACTACAACGAAACCGAAACCCGCCGGGAATTGATCGATCCTCTGTTCCGCGCCCTGGGCTGGGATGTGGATAACAGTCAGCATTACGCCGAAGCCTATAAAGACGTCATCCACGAAGATGCCATCAAGATCGGCGGTGTGACCAAAGCACCGGATTATGCCTTTCGCATCGGTGGGACCCGCAAGTTCTTCGTAGAAGCCAAAAAACCGGCTGTCAATGTGCATGATGAGATCACCCCGGCGTTTCAACTGCGCCGTTATGCCTGGACGGCCAGGCTGCCTCTCTCCATCCTGACAGATTTTGAAGAATTTGCCGTTTATGACTGCCGCCAGAAACCAGATAAAAATGACAAACCTGCCACCGGCCGGATTCTCTACCTGAACTATAAAGAGTACGTTCACCGCTGGGATGAAATTGCCGGCATTTTTTCACGGGATGCCATCCTCAAGGGATCGTTTGACCGCTATGCCGAGGAAACGCGGGGCAAACACGGCACTATGGATGTGGACGACGCCTTTCTCGCGGAGATCGAACACTGGCGGGATCTGCTGGCGCACAACATCGCTCTGCGTAACCCGCATCTTGGCCAGCGCGAATTGAACTACGCTGTGCAAATGACCGTCGACCGTATTATCTTCCTGCGCATCTGCGAAGATCGCGGTATCGAACCGTACGGCCGCCTGCAGGCACTGATCAATGGTGGAGAGGTTTATTCGCGGTTGGTGGGCTTGTTCCGGTATGCCGACCAACGGTACAACTCGGGATTGTTCCATTTCAATCCGGATAAGAACCAGCAAGATTCACCCGATGAGTTGACCCCTTCGTTGGTGATCGATGACCGGGCGTTGAAAGAGATCCTTGGCAACCTGTATTACCCGGAGAGTCCTTATGAGTTTTCTGTACTACCGGCCAGCATTCTGGGGCAGGTGTACGAACAATTCCTGGGAAAGGTGATCCGTAAGACCTCGGATACCCGTGCCGTGGTGGAGGATAAACCCGAGGTCAAGAAAGCGGGAGGTGTGTATTACACCCCCGCCTATATTGTGGATTACATTGTCAAACACACCGTGGGCGCGCTGCTGGACGGAAAAAAGCCCGGCGACATGGGTGTCGGTCGCGGTGAACCGCTGCGCGTACTCGACCCGGCCTGTGGTTCCGGTTCCTTTCTGCTGGGAGCGTACCAGTTCCTGCTGGACTGGTACCGTGATGGATACACCGCGGACGGAGTGGAAAAATGGAGCAAAGGTAAAACCCCGACCCTATACCAGGCCCGCGGCGGCGAGTGGAAGCTGACCACCGCCGAACGCAAACGCATTCTGCTGGATCACATTTACGGCGTGGATATCGATTCACAGGCCGTGGAAGTCACCAAGCTGTCGCTGCTGCTCAAGGTGCTGGAAGGCGAAAATGAACAAACCCTGCAAAGTATGCTGGATTTCTATAAGGAACGTGTGCTGCCCAACCTGGGACGGAACATCAAATGCGGCAATTCGTTGATCGGCCCGGATTATTACACGCAGGGTACCCAGCTCGCCCTGTTCGATAAAGAAGAGCAGTACCGCGTCAACGCCTTCGACTGGCAACGCGAATTCGGGCAGGTCTTTCTGCACAGCGGCGGCTTCGATGCCGTGATCGGTAATCCGCCGTATGTGCGGCAGGAAAATTTGGGACGCGACAAAGAGTATTACCAGAAACGTTACAGGGTTTACCACGGCATGGCCGACCTGTATGCCTATTTCATTGAAAAGGGCGTTTCCCTGACCAGGCCGGGTGGATTGTTCTCGTACATTGTGGCCAACAAATGGATGCGCGCCAATTACGGCCAGCCGCTGCGTGTCTGGTTGAAAACACACCACATCGAAGAGATCATCGATTTCGGCGACCTGCCGGTATTTCAGCAGGCAACCACCTACCCGTGTATTTTACGTATCCGCGGTGGAGCGCAAGCAGATGAACTCTTGAAGGTAACCCGCATCAGGTCGTTGGATTTCAAATCGCTGGACGAGGTGGTCGAAAGATCATCACAGCAAATCCAGAGGCACAGTCTGCAGGACGCGGGATGGTCTTTATCTGGTGATGCCGTTTCTGGCTTGATGGAGAAATTGAAACAGAACGGCATTCCGCTGGGCCAATATGTGAATGGGAAGATTTTTCGAGGAATATTAACCGGATTGAATGAAGCTTTTGTCATCGACAGCACAACCCGCGATCGCCTGATTGCTGAAGACGCCCGGAGCGCCGAGTTGATCAAACCTTTTCTGGCAGGGCGGGATATCAAAAGATATATCACGCCTGAAAACCATCGATACCTAATAATAATCCCAAAAGGATGGACAAGAGCTGCGTCCAGGAACGCCAGAGATGCCTGGGGTTGGTTTAAAAATAATTACCCTGCTGTTGCGGCTCATCTGATTCCATATGAAGAAGCTTGTAAGAAGCGACAGGATAAAGGGGAATACTGGTGGGAATTGCGGGCTTGCGATTATTATGATGAATTTGAAAAACCGAAAATAATTTATCCCAATATCTGCAAATCACCAGAGTTTACATTTGATCCAGACCATTTCTATGCGAATCAAAAGTGCTTCATAATAACTGGTACTGATAAATACCTGCTTGGCCTATTAAATAGTCGACTTTCTTTCTTTCTCTTTCAGATGATTTTCCCGAAATTACGGGGTGATTTTTTTGAACCCAGTTATGTCTTTTTTAAAAATTTTCCTATTCGTAGGATCAATGCTTCAAATCCAATAGAAATTGAATACTACAACCGCATGGTGACGCTGGTCGAACACATGCTGGCCCTGCACAAACAACTTCACACGGCCGCTCTGCCGCAGGAAAAAGCTCTCCTCCAGCGCCAGATCGACGCCGCCGACCGCGAAATCGATAATCTGGTCTACGAGCTGTACGGCCTCACCGCCGACGAGATCAAGATCGTGGAAGGAGAATCATCCAACCCTGTGTAGGGGCGAAGCACCCGGATAATCTCTCAATCGCAGCCCTTTCCTCTTGCCGGATGCTTCGCCCCTACCTTTTTCGCTGAGATCCTAAGGGTTTCAAAAACCCTTAGGGTCTTCAGACAGTCGAATCTCTTCTATCAGGTCTCTTCCAGCGCCTTCACCCGCTCGGCCAGACGGGCGACCACGGCGACCAGTTCCTCCACCTTCTTGCAGTCTTTGGCCTGCCGAGCCAGGTCTTCCGGGATAGGCGAACCGGCCTTCAAGCGGAAAACGCCGCCGGATTTTTCGACTTCGCCGGGCATTTTGGGTTTCTTGATAAACGCGTTCATGCCGTTACCTCCACAACGCATAACGCCTCGCCGGCGGCGCAGTACTTCCGCCGGTCCACAGGCTTGATGAGGAATACCCCCGGTGTCTCGCGACTAAGAGCCAGTGCGCCTTTCCCGTCGACCAGGGGAACGGTTTCCTCCAGCCCGTTGATGGCGAGCGCAACTGATGTCTCGCCGGGACATTCCACCCGCACCTCGATCGTCCCGCTGCCAGCCGGAACCTTGACCAGTTCCCCCACGCAGCCGTCGGCCAGCAGACGCAGCCGGCTGGCGTAGGCGCCGAAGGGAACCGGCACTTCTTCCAGAGTGTCCCCGGCATCCAGCATGACACCGGCGGATATTTCCATAAATGTTTTGATACAACCTTGAGCGTCACGGATCACAAAAGTCATAGTCCTCCTCAGCGCCAGGCCTGCAGGCGCCAGAATCCCGAACCGGAATTCCGGCGGGTGCTCATGATGGTTCCGTAGCCGGTGAAGCTTCCGCAATGCGCGTAGATGTTAGTGCTATCCCACCCCAGACAGGACACACCGTAGGTGATGCCCACGGTGTTGACCAGCGCCAGTTCGTCATTCGGATTGGGAGTAGATGTATTGGCATGCAACAGGATCACCAGGCGCGGCGCCTGACCCAGGTTATGACTGCGGGTGTACAGACCGCCGTCCCCCACGGCGAACCAGCCGGAGTCGAAATCCGGCAGGCCCAGTCCCTGTGCGGAATACGTGTGCACGGATGAGGCATTCAGGCTGCTGCCGTCCCAGTAGCACTGCCCGATCAGCCGCTGGTCGGTGCCTTCCACCGGGCTGGTGTTGACTTCCAGAGTGAAGGCGGTCGAACCGGGATTGCGCCGGGCGAAGATGTGCCATTCGGCTGCCGCGCCGGAAAAACATCCGGACGGCAAATCCACGTTGGCCTGCGCCTGGCACATGTACCCTGCGATCATCAGCGTGGGCGGGTTGGTGGTGATGAAAGGAATGCGCAGCCGGTTCGATCCCAGATATTCCAGGCGCACCCCGCTGATAAAACGCGTGAAGAATTGCCCCAGGGTGCGAGCGTCTTCGGGTGATGCCCCCAGAGTGAGGGCGTCTTTTCTTAGATTGTTGTACTGCGCGCTGGCGGTCGGCTGCCCGGCCGAAACCTCGGCAGACAGCGGATATTCGGGAGCGCTCATAGTTTTACCTCCAGTAGCTGTTGGACCAGGTCATATCCCCGGCATAGGTTTCCCCGTCAACCCACAGAGATTGAATGAACCGGGTGATATCCACCGGACTGAATGTGCTGCCGGTGTTGCTCATCTGCACGGTCACAAGGGTAATATCGGGGTAGCGGATCTCGGTGGCGTAGTGACCGGCGGCAAAAAGACCGCTGAAAGTGCCTCCGGGTGTTAGCAGCGCCAGGTCGCGATGTTGACCAAGGAACCGCAGCAGCGCGGTGTACATGGCTGCGCCGCTTTCCTGATGCAGGCTGTTATCCGGGTTGGGAAGTCGGTCACCCAGAAGGATGGTGAAGAAGAACTTCTGATTGTCCACGTAGCTGCCATCATCCTGCCGGACGGCCTCGCGCTGGATGGACACAGCCGGACCGGCTTCCTTGCTTTCATCCAGCAAAAATCCGTACGGTTCTCCGTTATCCACCTGCGGATGACTCAACGCGATATGGCAGTTCACTCCCGGCGTGACCATCAATCCACTCCGTGAACAGGTTTGCGCGCCGTCGTCTTCTTCTGCGGCTCGTCCCAGGGACGGCGCGGTTCAGCAGCCAGCACAACCGGCAGGCTGGCCGCCGGGCTGCGGCCCGGGCGCGGCGCGAAGGGCCGGTTACCGTACAGCACCTCAGTGAAGTTGTAACGCCACTGCCGGCTGCAATCGCGGAAGATCAACGCCCGGTTAAGAGTTTCCCGCGGGCCGAACGGCAGGTCGATCGTATATTCGGTGGGCATATCCAGCGTGGGTTGCAGGCTGCAACGGCAGCCGCTGCCGCACTGCAGACAGGCCGACCCCGGCATGACGCTGTTCTGCCATTCGGCCAGGGTGCGCACTTCGCCATCCAGAGACAGGCAGTCCGGGCAATGCCCGGCGTGTCTGCCTGTGTCCAGCGTCCAGCGGTGCGGAATATCATCTTCCGTCAGCCCGCTGATCTTAAACCACAGGTTTTCTGTCATCGGCAGGGTCAGTGTGTATCCCATGCATCCATCCTCCAGCAGATTCTTCCCTCCAGCGGCAGTCTCTGCCGGCGCAGTTTCTCCAGATCTTGATGGAAATGTTCCAGCATGCCTTCCCCCCAGTTCTGCAGGAGAGACGGTTCCACCCGGCGGCTGCCGTAGCTGCGATTTTCCACACGATCTACCGCGCGGAACAGGGCGGCGTACCCGGCAGCCGCGCGCACCAACAGGGCGGAATGTGCCTCCGGCACCGTACTGACCCCGGCTTCGTCCAATCCTGCGATGCTGTGGCCGCAGGTATACCGGATGTACACGTCTTCTCCGGCCAGTAGATCACACCCCGCGAGGGTGCGCAATTCCAGGATTGGCCGGTCGAGTTCGCGCCAGAAACGCCAGCCGGTGATCCGGTTGGGCGGCTGACGAGATTCGTTTTTCTCCGCTTCATACGGCCAGCGGACGGCGATCACCTCGCACAGGCCGGGAAGGCTGCTCAGATCAAGATCGCCGCTTGCAGGTATGGTGATTGTGGTTTCTCGCAGGCAGGGAAAGACCTGTGAGTAGGCGCCCAGCGCCTGCCGGATGGCTTCTTCCAGCACATTAAAAGGCCAGATTTCCACGCCGGTGTCCATCAGCGCGCAGGTGATACGGTCGAGAAGGTTTTCCAGTGTCACGGCCATAATGCAGGATGCGCCCTCCACAGGCGGTCAACTTTTTCCTGTAACGATGATTCTGGAAGTGGATCGACCGGAACGCTGGAAAAACGTGCGAAGATATCTTCCCGGCACAGATTCATATCCACACCGCGGGAAGAGCAGCCGTAATGTGACCCATCTGCACTGTTGGTGTGCTGCCAGAAGGTGTAATCCTGCCAGGGCAATGGGATGATGGGCTGGTTGACCTGGTAATTGGCAATCCACAGCGGGTAATCCGCCCAGGTACTGTCGTCCGAACCGTAGTTCTTCCAGAAATCCGGCCCGGTGTAAATACCCGGTTTGACACCCAGGTGATATTCCACCGCCTGCAGGAAGCGTTTCAAATGATCGACGGCTTTCTGTCGGGATGGGATGCCGCCGCGCTCTTCAAAGTCGGCCATGGGCGGCAGTTCACCGGGATCATCCTTCAGAAGAGTGTAGAAGGTCTCCGCCTGCTCCAGGGGATCACGGTCCCAAACCAGGTAGTGGTATCCACCGCGTAACAGCCCTGCGGCTTTGGCAGACAGCCAGTTCTGCGGGAAGAGCTTGTCAGCATACAGGCGCTGGCTGACCTTGATGTAGGTGAAACGCACGCCGTTACGGGCTGCCTTTACCCAATTGACGCTGCCCTGCCAGGCGGAGACATCCATGCCGGTGATCACAGGCGGTGCTCCTGCCGGCGGGCTTTTCCGGCGGTTTCTGTGGATGGTACCGGCGACAGCCCGAAGGAATCGCGGGCATTATCCAATTCCACCGGCGAAAAAACGAATTTCATCCCGTTGGGTGCCACCACAGCCAGACTGCCGTCTGACCGCAGCGCGATACCTTTCAGGTCTTCAGGCCGGCAATTCAGGATCAATCCGGCCAGTTTTCGATTTTGTTCGTCCATGGTGTCTCCTTTCTTATTAATCAAAGACATTTGTGGAGCCTGCCGGGGGGTTCGACAGGCTCACCCACCGGGACAGGCTCACCCACCGGAGGATTTCGTTCCCCGAGCCTGTCGAGGGGTCACCCACCGGGCTGCTGCTCGAGCCTATCGAAGGCTGCCGGGGGGTTCGACAGGCTCACCCACCGGG
>JAAZMZ010000043.1 GCA_012798535.1 Leptolinea sp. | reverse complement strand
TACAAGCCGGGTACCCGTATGGTCGTGGTGGGGGATGTGGGAGAGGTGGAAAATCTGGTGGAAATCTGCCGGGGGGCGGATGCGCTGGTGATCGAATCGACTTATCTGGAAGAAGAGGCAGCCATGGCGCAGCAGTTCTCTCATATGACGGCAAAAAAGTCCGCCGATCTGGCGGCCAGGGCCGGCGTGCGGGCTTTATATCTGACCCATTTATCGCGCCGCTATCGTGAAAAAGATGTGATCGCCGAGGCGCAGTCGGTGTTCCCGGCAGCCGTCGTTGCCCGCGATTTCGATGTGTTTCAGGTTAAACATTCGGATTAACAGGAGGTATAACGCGTTATGGAAATGCTGGTTGATTTTCCCGGAGGATTAAAGGTTGATGCCCATTTCAGTGAGTTTTGCGTGTCAACAGACCAACCTGTCAGAGATGGCGGCGAAAATTCCGCGCCATCACCTTTTATGATGTTTTTAGCTTCGCTGGCGACCTGCGCCGGGTATTACGTTCTGGCTTTCTGCAGGCAGCACAATCTTTCCACCGAAGGTATTCGTCTGGTACAGTCCATGGAATCAGATCAGGCGACAGGTAAATTGGTGAAGGTGTCCATCGAGATACAGGTTCCACCCACTTTCCCGGAAAAATACCATGACGCACTGGTGCGTTCTGCAGATCAGTGTAAAGTAAAAAAGACCGTAGAACACCCGCCGGTGTTCGAAGTGAATACGCGGGTGGTGAGTTAAAAATAAAACACGCGGCGAGATGATCATACGATTCCGCGTGTTTTATTTCTACCGGTAATTTTTGAAATCTCGGGTTATTTAATCGCCATCCCCGATTTCAACTGGGTCAACACCGCGGCTTCCGCTTCACTCAGGGGTTGAGCGCCGGGCCCTTTATATCCACCTTCTTTATTCGCGCAGGCTGCTTTTTCGGCCGCGAAGGCCACCAGATAGCGATACTGCCTGGCTTCGGCCGAACTGGCAATGGCATCGACCACTCTGGACTGCCACTGAACATTCTGCACCAGCCTGCCGGGTTCCTCGACAAAGGTCAATTCATCACGGCCATACTGGATCTTCCCGGCTGCCAGCGCCTTGAAGCCGTCGGCCAGATCTCTAACCGATGCACAGGGGAATAGATCGCGGGCTTCTTCCAGCGAACCGATAGCTGCGACTACCTCTTTTTCTCCGGGAGCGGGTTTTGTCCGATCTGAGGCGCGCAGCATGAGATATGCGGCACCCAGAATGGGTATGAGTAGATTCTTTAATTCATCCGCGGGAAATTGTCCCATGGCATATCCTTTCGCAGCGGGAATCGACCTGAGAATTCATGATCCCCGGAGTATATTCATTGTACTCACCTTATTCGCAGATTACTTCCATAGAATTATTGAATTGCTGAAGTGATTTTTTTCATAATAGACCGCGATTGATCACGATGGGTGATGTTCAACCAGATGGTTTTTCTTATAATGAATACAGTATCGCGGTAAACTGGAGCTGTGCACCTGACAAGGAGATCAATATGACTGTGCGTTCCTGTGAAGAGAAAGACCTGCCGGCAGTGGTCGACTTAATCACTCAACTGGCTGAGGTCAGCAGCGTTACCAAGGAATTTCAGTTGGAACAGTTCCAAAACATGTTCAATAAAATGAAGGCATTGCCTGATATGTATGCCAATTATGTATATGACTCACACGGCAGGGTTACCGGTTTCATTTCGGTGGTCTTTTATATGACGTTTTTCCATCGGGTGGGAACGGCTCAAGTCAACGAACTGGTGGTTGACAGGAATTGCCGCGGAGAAGGTATCGGGCAGGCGTTGATGCAGGCAGCCGAACTGGAAGCCCGCCGCCGCGGTATGGATGAACTGGAAGTCGGGACGGAACAGGAGAATCTGCCGGCGCAGGAGTTTTATCGCAAGTACGGATTCAATGAAGAGTATATTTTATTTGGTATGGAATTCGAATGAAGACAGCAAGTGCCGTTCGGGGAAAGAAACAATCCAGCCGGTTTGATTGAAATTACTCGCAACAGGTTGTTAAAAATTCGCTGGAACGATGATGGAATGTTTTTCTCTGCCATCCATGGGAATGCTGCGCAGCGGCAGGTTGAAAGCCGGGCTTAAAGTATCCGGTGTCAGGACATCGGCGGGATCGCCGGTTGATTGGATGGCTCCGCGCACCATCACCGCCACCTGATCGGCGTATCGGCCGACTAAATTGAGATCGTGCAGCGCCAGCAACACCGTCAGGGAGGGATTCTTATCATCCAGGCTGCCGCCCTGCACCAGTTCGTGGATCAGATTCAGCAGGCTGATCTGATACTGCAGGTCGAGATGTGTGGTGGGTTCATCCAGCAGCAGGATGGGCGCGGTTTGTGCCAGAGCGCGCGCCAGCAGTACCCGCTGCTGTTCACCGCCCGATAGTTCACCGATAAGGCGGTCGGCCATATCCAGAGTTGCGGTGCGGCGCATGGCTTCTGTCGCAAGCCGGGAATCATGTTCATCGAAATGCCCCAGCCAGTTCACATGCGGAGTGCGGCCCATCATCACCGTCTCACGGCAGGTGTATCCACCGGGGAGCCGGCGGGCTTGCGGCACTACGGCGATCAGACGGGCGCGTTCCAGAACGCTGCATTTGGTCAGATCTCGACCGCGGAACCGGATGGTACCTTCCGAAAGCGGGATTGTTCCACTGACGGCACGCATCAGAGTTGTTTTCCCGGCGCCGTTGGGGCCGATCACACCCAGAATGGAATTTTCAGGAACCGACAGGTAGATTTGCTTCAGGATGTGCTTATTGCTTATTTGAACGGATAGATTTTCGAGTTCCAGCATATTTACCAGATATTCTGCCGCCGGGAGCGGCGCAATACAAATACGAAGAATGGCGCACCGGTGAGCGCGGTGATGATGCCCACCGGAACTTCCTGCGGAGCGGCGATCCGTCGGGCCAGGATATCGGCTACCAGCAGAAGGGACGCGCCTCCCAGAATGGAAAGCGGGATCAACCGACGGTAGTCGTTGCCCCATAACATGCGGATAAGATGCGGAACGATCAGGCCGATAAATCCGATGATCCCGCTGAATGAGACGGCGGCCGCCGCGGCCAGGGTGGCCGCGAAAACCACCACCAGACGCACCCGTTTGATATCCAATCCCAGTTGCTGGGCCTGTTCTTCGCCGAACTGCAGCACATTCAGCGCGTAGCCGCTGGCCAGTAGAATACCCAGACCGATGATTGTGTAGGGCAGCATGGCCAGCACCGGCTCCCAGCCGCTCATCGAGGTACCGCCCAGCAGCCAGGCCAGTGCTCGGTGTAATTCCCGGTTGGAATAGAGCATCAAATACGAAGTCAGTGCGGTGGCAAAACTGCTGACAGCCACACCCGCCAGAATCAGGTTTGTGGAAGGCAGGCTGTTCCCGGATCGCGCCAGTGTATAGGCGGTCCACACGGTGATCATAGCGCCGGCAAAAGCTGCCAGGGGAATGAAGTACATCGATTCAAAAAAGGCGCTGGAGCGCAGACTCATGGCAAAGACCGCCCCGAGGCCCGCCCCTGAAGCCACGCCGATCAAATACGGGTCGGCCAGTGGATTGCGGAATAAACCCTGATAGGCGGCTCCGCTGCCGGCCAGCGCCGCGCCTGTAATCGCCACCAGAATGGTGCGCGGGAATCGCAATGAAAAAAGGATGGTAGCCAGCGGCTGCTGTGCTCCGGAAAGAGGTTGTCCTTTCAGCCCCGCCAGGATGATATCAAAAAAAGCGGGCATTCCGAAAGACACGCTGCCGATGGTAGCTGAAAGCATCAGGCAGATGACCAGAACCAGACCGGAAATAAGATACGGGGAAGATTTACGCATTCTACGGGAAAAGCTCCGGATGGATGGCTTTCGCCAGAGCTTCCAATCCATCCACCAGGCGCGGACCGGGACGGCTGATCAGGTCATCATTGAAGGTGATGATGCGGTCTTTTTGTACGGCTTTGATGGCATCCCACCCGGCGCGTTGTTTGACCATCTCGATGGTCGTGCCATATTTAGCATCCCCCAGCAGAATAAGATCGGGATTTTGCAGGATCAGTTCTTCCTGGCTGATCTGCGCCCACTGGATGGGCAGGTTACCTCCGGCATTCACCCCGCCGGCCTGCCGGATCATCTTATCCATAAAGGAACCCGGGCCGGTTGTCCAGGGTTTGGCCGGATCGGTGCCGTCCACTTCATAGAACACCACCGGCCTTTGGGTGATCCCGGCGATCTTTTCATCCACGGCGGCTATGCGTTTCTTGAATGATTCGGATAATTCGGCGGCTTTCTGTTCACGGCCGGTCAGTTTTCCGACGATCTCCAGGTTCGTGTACAGTCCGGTCAGGTCCGCCGGATTGCTCAGGTAATAAACGGTCAGGCCGAGTTTCTTGAAATCCGCCACCTGTTCGACCGTGTTGATCTCGGCGGCCAGGATCAGGTCCGGCTGCAGTTTGGTGATCATTTCCATGTTGCTGCCGAAGGAGGGCCCACCGATATCCTGCAGCGCGGCGGCTTCCGGCGGATAGTCGCTGAAACTGTCCCGCCCGATGATCTGACCGCCGGCGCCGATCGCGAAAAGCAGTTCGGTATTGGATGGCGCGAGTGAAATGATGCGTTGAGCCGGTTGACTCAGGGTAACACGGCGGCCCAGGCCGTCGGTCATAACGATGGCTGTGGAGCGGGGGCTTTCAATGGCGGGTGCTGCCGTTGGCAGCGGGGTGGCTGTTGGGATAGGAGCCGCCGGCGAGCAGGCTGTGACCATACCGCACAGCACAACAAATAAAAGGAAGAATTTTCTTAAGGGTGATCGCATGGAATGAACTCCGTAAAAAAAGAAAAACCTGCCGCAAAGGCAGGTCAAAGAAGAAACCCGGTTAAGTTTGCCGGTTCACGTCTCCTATCTGCGAGGTTGCGGTGAACACTTCATGGGCGGCGACCTGGCTTGTCAATCGTTTGACTTACAGTTGCGCAACAGCACCGGACTGGCCGTTCGGCTTCACCGGTTTCGCATTTCAGCCTGCCCATCCGGGGATCAGGCCTCCATGAAGTTCCATTCGATTCTAGCCTGTCACGGGAGAATAGTCAATCTTCCGGGAATCTTAAGATTTTCTTCATTGACTCCGCTTTCCCAATTGTCTATACTCTAATCAGGAATTAGAAACCATATGCGATATTTTTCTTTCATTCCGAGGTAGTCTTCTGAGGCACGCATTTTTTGCGTGCCTTTTCTTATCCTGTTCATCGAAAGGATTTCCCCTCATGGACTATGGCATGATCGGTAAAATTGAAAAAGCAAAACGCTACGCGCAGGAACGCAGCCGAGTGCATTTCGATGCATTTACTGTTACTCTGGAAGGTGAGAATAATCCTCACACCGTTAGATACGATCGCGGCACCTGGACGTGCGATTGCGACTTCTTCCAGACCCGCGGACGTTGCAGCCATACCATGGCCATCGAGATGATCCTCGAAGGTATGCTGCCGGTTGTCGAAACTGTCTAACCGGTAAATCAAATTTCATATCATTGAAATTCTTCCATAGGAAGAGGATGCTTCCATCTCTCTTCTTGCGTGGAAGAATTTTTTATTAATTTCATCCGGTTCACCTCTCTGGTTTAAAACCTGTTCTCTGCAATCCAATGAGGGATTACAACGTATATAGAGATAGACCAGTCATAGGAAATTATGGATATGGGAGTATCTCTTTTTTGTAACTATATTCCCATTGAAGTATTAATAAATTGATACTATTATCAACTACATACTAGTGAGGGGTAAAAGCTCTGGTGAATGGCAGGAAGCCGCCCACCTATTGACGGTTTGAATTGGCGACAAGAAGGAGAGGTAATAACGTTGGATGAGTCTCAAGGATTCGACAGGAAGTTTCAGAAAGAACTGCATGCCGGCATTACATCTTTGATCCTGCTGGCGGTGCTGGATGATGCCGAAGAACCCATGTACGGGTATCAAATTGCCAGATTGCTGGGAGAAGGGCAGGCTGAAACGCGGATCAAACAGGGTGTGCTTTACCCGGCTCTGCGCTCGCTGGAAAGCAGCGGACTGTTGACCAGCATCGTCGAACCATCCGTCTCCGGGCCGCCGCGCCGCTATTACCAGATCACTCCGGCGGGTGTGGAAAGCTTAAGGCGCTGGCGCACGATCTGGCAGCATACCAAAATTTTTGTAGATTCAGTCGTGCGGAGTAAGAAAGAATGATCGTGAACGCCCTGGATGGTACGGGGATTGAAAGGAAAAGGGATGATAGCAACTGTGGAAGAATATCTTGAAAAATTGAAGGCTAACCTGGAAGGCTGCGACGCGGCCATCCTACAGGATGCTCTTTCGGACGCGGAAGAATATCTGCGCAACGGATTGGAGACGGCCCGCGCGGCAGATCCTGTGTTTAATGAAGCGGAAGCCCTCGGGAAGCTCATTGAAGAGTTTGGCACTCCCGAGGAATTTGCCGCCGATTACCGCAAAGTCGAAGCGCGGGTGCGACCGACCTTTGCCGCGCCGTTGCCGGGAAAAGAAAACGCCTCGATCTTTTACAGGACCATCGGTATCTTTACCGATCCGTCCGCCTGGAGCGCGCTCCTGTTCATGCTTCTATCTCTGGTGACCGGGGTCATCTATTTCACCTGGGCGGTGACCGGGCTTTCCCTTTCGGTCGGATTGCTGGTACTGATCATCAGCCTGCCGCTCATTGGCCTGTTCCTTTTGTCGGTGCGGGGCATCGCGCTGGTCGAAGGACGCATTGTGGAAGCTCTGCTGGGTGTGCGCATGCCGCGACGGCCCATCTTTGTCGACAGGAACATCAGCTGGTGGGCGCGTTTCAAGATTTTACTGGGCAGCAAACACACCTGGCTGGCGCTGGTCTACATGATCCTGATGCTGCCGCTGGGGGTCATCTATTTCAGTGTGTTTATCACTCTGATCGCCCTGTCGCTGGCCTTCTTTATCGCACCCATCGCGCAATTGTTCGCAGCTTTTCCCATAGTGTATTTCGGTTCAGATCAATTCTATCTGGATCCAGGTCTGGGATTTCTTTCCGGGTTGATTGGCCTGGCTTTCGCCATTGGCACCATGCATCTGGCGAAATTGATCGGCGGCTGGCATGGGTCTCTGGCCAAAGCCCTGCTGGTCAGCGATTGATTTCTTTTTACGCATAAATTACATAGGAGGATGTAATGATGAAGAGGTCTTTTGTAGTTTCAATATTACTGTTGAGTGTTCTCACCTTGAGCGCCTGCGGGGTGAAAGTGATTGTGGGTTCGGGCAAGATCGTCACGGAAGACCGCCCGGTTAGCCAGTTCGAGGCGGTCGATTTATCCGGGTCGGGGGATGTGATCATCCAGCAGGGTGACCGGGAGGAACTGAAGATCACCGCGGAAGATAATCTGATGCCCTATATTCGCACGGAAGTGCGAGGCCGCACACTGCACATTTTCTTTGATCCCCGGAGATTGGTCTTCGTGAATCCCACCCGGCCGATCAAGATCTATCTATCCATGCGGGATGTCCGTGATCTGGAACTTTCAGGCTCCGGGAGCCTGTATTCCGAAAAGATCGTCACCGACAATCTGGATATCGACATCAGCGGATCGGGAGAAGTCACTGTTGATGACCTGAAGGCGGATAGTGTGAAGCTGGATATATCCGGTTCCGGAAAATGCCGGTTGAAAGGGGAGGTCACCCGGCAGACACTGAACATCTCCGGTTCGGGGAGCTGCCAGGCTGGAGAGTTGAAAAGCCAGGAGACGGTTATCGATGTGAGCGGTTCCGGCAAAATCGAGGTCAATGCCGCCGAGAAACTGCGGGTGGATATTTCTGGCAGCGGCGACGTGATCTACAGTGGAAAGCCGCAGATCTCGCAGTCGGTAAGCGGCTCCGGCCGTCTCAGCGCGAAGTAGAGGGTAGTTTGGTGAGAAAAAAAGTGCCTTCGGTTTCCGGAGGCGCTTTTCTTTGGAACCTGATGATTTGTGAACAAAACTGGAGGGAGTTGCCCGTGCTCTGTAAGAGTGGGATTCGAACAAAAACCCCCTTTTGAAGGGGGTTGGGGGATTCGTGGCGGAGAGGGTGGGATTCGAACCCACGGTGACCACAAGGGCCACAACGGTTTTCGAGACCGCCCCGATCGGCCGCTCCGGCACCTCTCCGCGGAACGTCAATTATAGCAGGAAACTACCCCAGTTCCATGGCCTCGCCTTCCACCGGGTAGGTCACCGGCGCGAAGTTGTTCTCTTTGAATTTTTCCACCAGTTTGCTTTCCGCGTCCTGTTCGCCGTGCACCAGAATGATCTTCTTGACTGCGGGACCGGCCGCCCTGGCGTATTTGACCAGCATCTCCTGCCCGGCGTGCGCGGATAAACCGCCGATGGTAGCCACCTCGGCTTTGCGGTGGTATTCTTCGCCAAAGATCTTCACGTTCACTTCGCGGTCGGCCAGCCGCCGGCCCAGGGTGTACGGCGCCTGCCAGCCCACAATGGTGATCGTGTTGCGCGGCTCTTCGATATTGTTCTTCAGGTGGTGCAGAATGCGGCCGTTTTCCGCCATCCCCGACGCGCTGATGATGATCATCGGGTCGTTGCGCTCGTTCAGCTTCTTGGATTCTTCCACGGATTGGATGTAGGTGAGTAAAGGAAAATCCAGCGCCGGATGATTCCCTTGATGGATGAACTTCTGGGTTTCATCATCGAAATATTCGGAATGCTCGCGGAAAATTTTGGATGCGCTGACGGCCAGCGGGCTGTCGACGAACACCGGCACGGGTTTGAGTTCATGGTTGCTGAACATGCGGTTCAGGCTGTACACGATCTCCTGGGTGCGCCCGACGGCAAACGCCGGGATGATCACCTTGCCACCGCGTTTGATGGTTCTGGCCACGACCTCCCGAAATTCGCGGTAGGCGTCTTCCGGGTCGCTGTGCGGTTTGTCGCCGTAGGTGCATTCCATCATCAGGTAATCCGGGTGTTCGGGCAGCACCGGATCCATGAGCAGGGGCAGTTTGTCGCGGCCGATATCACCGGAGAACCAGAAGCGGTAGGGCTTTCCATTTTCCTGAATATCCAGCACGATGGCGGCGGATCCCAGAATATGACCGGCATCCACCAGATGGGCGGTAACGCCGGGAAGCGGTGAAAATTCCCTGTTATATTCCCGGGTGACAAAATACTGGGCCACCCGTTTGGCATCTTCCTGGGTGTAGATTGGTTCGACCGGCGGTTCCCCTTTTTTTGCCCGTTTCTTGTTCAAATATTCCACATCGTATTCCTGGATATGCCCGGAATCCTGTAGCATGATATCCGCCAGCAGGGCTGTCGCCGGGGTGGCATAGATCGGTCCGGCATATCCGTTCTTGACCAGGTTGGGAAGGTTGCCGCTGTGATCGATGTGGGCGTGCGACAGGATCATTGCATCGATGTTGCGGGGATCAAAGGGGAATTTCTGATTTTTATCGTAAGAATCCGCCCGCTTGCCCTGGAAGAAACCACATTCCAGCAGCAATTGTTTACCGTTGATCTCCAGCAGATATTTCGAACCGGTAACTGTCTGCGCTGCGCCGTAGAAATGAATTTTCATTGAATCTCCTCGGACTTCAAAGCCTGTAATATTTCGCTGCCAAATTTTTCCAGCCGCCACGGAAAATTAGCCATGAGCGCGGAAAGCTCACTCTGGTCATGCGGATTGACGGCAGCCACCTGTTCCATCACTTCACGCGGCAGAATGACATCCGATTCCACTTTATAGTCAGCGGCCGTATTCTTGCGCCAGGATTTCAGTGATTCCATGCGCTGGATCAGTTCGTCGTCTTTGCGCGGGTAAGACGGCCGGCGGGGGGGATGGCCGTGCTGCCCGCGGGTAACACAGTCCAGCAATCCTTCCGCATAGCGCTGCCGCAGGTGTGGGGTGAGACCGGTGATTTTTTCCAGTTCCTCCGCACTGGCCGGAGTTTCCCGGGCAATTTCGACCAGTGTCTCGTTGGAGAATATCTTGAAGGGAGGCATATCCTTCTTCCTTGCCAGATTTTCCCGGTATTCGCAAAGGTGCTGCAGAATGGTGATCTGCCGGGGGGTCAGGTCCTGCCGGTTTGCCAGTCTCCAGAAATTCTCCTTCTCGCTGTTGATCTGCGGGATGGGTGTTCGTTCCAGACGGTAAAAATCCTCCTCCGCCAGCTCCAACCGTCCGGCTGCGATCAGCTCCTGGCGTAAACGTTCGCGCAGAGGGATCAGGAAATGCGAATCCATACGGGCGTAGGCGAGCTGGGCGGGCGGGATGGGGCGGATTCCCCAGTTGGCGCGCTGCCATTTCTTATCCAGAGTGATACCGAATTCCGCCTGTAAGAGTCCGGAAAGACCGACCACCTCACGGCCCAGAACGCGCGCGGCGATCATGGTATCGAAGAGATGATTGAATTCGAAGCCATAATCCCGCTTCAGGCAGATCAGGTCATACTCTCCGGCGTGGAAGACTTTTTCGATATTCGGATTGGCAAAAAGGATGCCCAGTGGAGCGATCTTCTTGACCGCCAGAGGATCGATCAGATAATCATCCGTTTCTGTCGAGATCTGAATCAGGCATACCCGCTCCCGATAGGCGAACAGACTGTTTGATTCAGTATCCACGGCAAAAATCGGTATGTTTTCCAGTAATGGAATTAACTCATTCAGACCCTGCGGAGTATCGATCCAGACAGGTTCTTTCATCTCGGCGTCGAACATGCCAGTGATTATAGCCTCAAACCCGGAAAAACCTTCTCCCTGTCCAATGCAGGGAGAAGGCAGGCGAGGATTGACTGGTCGGTGCGGTTGTTCTTGATTATTCGATTGTCATTTGATGGATCAATTTTTTCATTCTTTTTTCTGGTCGTGGATATAAAGTCTTGATCCTCGCGTATTTCAACGGCGCGGCGGGGTTTTCATTCCAAACCGCCCACCCTGCAAGCCGCAGGAGATACTGCGGCAGATAAGATGTCAGCACCTGAGTTCCACCCAGGTTTTTGGAGGCGGCTACTCTGGTCTGCCGGTGTTTGAGAGCCGCCTTCAGGTCCAGGATTGTTCTTCCCGGGAAATGACTGGCGCTGTTGCCGATCATGGAGAGTGTATGCGCGTCGCTGTCTCCCAATTGGGCTAGAGGAAGTGTGTTTGCCTGCCGGTAAACCGGCAGGTTGCTGCGCGTGTAGACCAGACCGCCGTTGTAGGCTTCGATTCCCACCAGAACCTTGCCAGCAAAGGGATGCTCGCAGGCTTTGCGAATGCACTCGAATGACAGACTACTGGTCCCCCGGGCTTCGGGGTGCGCGGCGACCGCCAGGCCGCCCTGTTCACCGATCAGCAGGAGTGTTTCGATCAAAGGCAGCCCGGTCGGAACGCGGTTCTGAATGAACAGAGCCAGAACATGCCCGTCAGCGGAGGATATCTCACAGCCTGGAACGACCTGTATACCGTAAGCCGGTGCCAGATCCAACGCCTGGTTGATCCCATCCATGTTATTGTGGTCGGTGATGGCAATCACATCGAGGCTGGTGTTTTCGGCGGTGTATTTCAAAATGGCGGAAATAGCGGCAGTGCCATCATAACTGTGAATACTGTGAATGTGCAAATCGGCGAGACCCATATCGTAGTCCTTGTTACCTGTTCATCATGATGTCAGAATACTCCGTGAATATTTACCCTTTAATAAGAGCAGGTAAAGAAATTGTTAGCTTATGTTTGACAAAGATTAACAGAGGGGAAGATGAAAAATGTAAGAAACCGTGAAAGCTGTCATGTAAACGGGGTGACAAATATCATCTGGTACTTGACATGCCCCGGGAAATATCTATACTGATTATGAGAGCGCTCCCACCACTTATTACACTGCTATCATCTTTTGCCCGATTAGGGCAAAAATATCTACGAACTGTGAGAGCGCTCCCATTTCCCCCATGACCCTGACCCTGGAAGATATTGCCCGACTGGCAAGTTGTTCGCGATCTACCGTCTCCCGTGTTATCAACGGAGACCCGAAGGTCAGCGTAACCACACGTCAGAGAGTCAAAAAAGTCATCACGGAGCTGAACTTCCAACCCAACCTCGCCGCCCGTGGATTGGCTTCCGGGCAAACCCATATTCTGGGTTTGATCGTCCCGCTCAGCGTCACCTCCATTTTTTCTGACCCGTTTTACCCGCTATTGATCCAAAGCATATCCACCACCTGCACGCAGAGAGATTACTCCATTATGCTCTGGCTGGCCGCGCCCGAATTCGAACGCCGCACCATCCATCAGGTTCTATATAACGGCCTGATCGATGGCGTTATCGTTTCTGCCATGTCGTTCAATGACCCAACCCTGAAATCCCTGGCAGAAAGCAAACTGCCTTACATCGTCGTCGGCCGGAATCCCAATGACGATAAAACCTGCTTTATCGATGTAGACAATTACAACGGAGCACGGAATGTGGTGGATCACTTGTACAAACTGGGCCGCCGGCGCATTGCCACCATTGCCGGTCCCGGCGATGTGATCGTGGGTTTTGACCGCCTGCGGGGGTATCGCGACGGCTTGAAGGATCATGGTCTGGCATACGATCCCGACCTTGTGGTGGAAGGTGACTTTTCAGATGCCGGGGGATATATTGCCGCTTTGAAGTTGATCAATAAAAAACCGGATGCCATTTTTGCCACCAGCGATGTCATGGCTGTGGCCGCCATCCGGGCACTGACGGAAGCCGGCTATAAAGTGCCGGAAGATGTGGCCATAGTAGGTTTCGACGATATTTCACTGGCCACCCGCTCCATCCCTGCGTTAACCACAGTTCGTCAACCCATCGATCTAATGGGTGCTTCGGTTGTCAATATGTTGATCGACCTGATCGAACATCCCGCGACAGCCACCCGCACCATGGTGCTGCCCACTGAACTGGTCATCCGTTCCTCCTGCGGGGCGGAACTCGCAAGGAATTGATTTCTGTGAAAACCTGCATGCGCAAGGAATTCCTGTCTGAACCTGTCGAACCACTTCATTCTGTTCTGGAGAGCGTTCTTTGATGTCCATTGATCCCACTCTTCATTTCATTCCCTGGGAAGATCGGCCGGCCGGCTGTTCTGATGTGGTCTGGCGTTACAGCCAGAATCCGATCATTCCCCGCGATCTCATTCCCTGCTCGAACAGCATTTTTAATAGCGCTGTCGTGCCTTACAACGGCGGTTTTCGGGGTGTCTTCCGGGCGGATAACAAGAAACGGGAAATGAATCTGCACAGCGGTTCCAGCCAGGATGGTTTTCATTTCACGCTGTCGCCGGAGCCCATCGAGTGGATCCATGAAGACCCTGAATTATCACGGTTCGAATACCGCTACGATCCCCGCGTAACCTGGATCGAAGATCGCTATTATGTAAGCTGGTGCAACGGTTTTCACGGTCCCACCATCGGCATTGGCTACACCTACGATTTTGAAAAATTCCACTTTCTGGAAAACGCTCTGCTGCCGTACAACCGCAATGGCGTGCTGTTCCCCCGGCGGATAAACGGCAAATATGTCATGTTCAGCCGCCCCAGTGACAACGGACACACCCCGTTCGGGAATATCTACCTGAGCCAGAGTCCGGACATGATCCACTGGGGGGAACACCGCTTCGTCATGGGTACAAAAGACGGCTGGCAGAGCACCAAGATCGGTGCCGGCCCCATTCCCATAGAGACAAAAGAAGGCTGGCTGCTGTTTTACCACGGGGTGATCACGTCTTGCAACGGCTTTGTCTACAGCTTCGGCGCCGCTTTACTCGACCTGGATCAACCCTGGAAAGTCATTTATCGTAGCGCTCCCTATCTATTGTCTCCCCAGACACAGTACGAATGCGTGGGTGATGTGCCCAACGTGGCTTTCCCCTGCGCTTCCCTGTATGAACAATCGACCGGCAAGATCGCCATTTATTATGGCGGGGCGGATACAGTCACCGCACTGGCGTTCTGTAAAGTCGACGAGGTTCTTGATTTTCTTAAGAAAAACTCAGAACTATAAATTTTTGTCCAGAAGGAGGTGATTATGGTAGCCCTGTTCTTGGTTCATCAGGGGCGAGATTTGAAGAAGAGGAAAAGGATGAGGGAATATTTGTAATGTAGAAAAATGGCGTTGATCCTCTCTACCAAAAGGAATCAACGCCCGGTCGGTGGAAACCAATCCGGGCTGGACCCATTGGAGAGGTTTCCAGAATAATCATACTATAGAACAATTTTTGACTATAGGAGAAGATGTGATGCAGAAACTACCTAAGACATTGCTTTTCATCGTTGTTGCGCTCTCTATGGTGTTAACCGCCTTTGTTCCAGCATCTTCCGTTGCTGTAGAGTATCCCCGCAATGAAACACTGTACACCAGTGGTACGCAGTGGGGCGCTCCCTCCAGCTGGAACCCGTTGAATGGCGGCGGCTACGCCATGGGCACCCTGGGTCTGTGCTACGAAACCCTCTTCATCTACGATCCTCTGGCTGACAAATTCACCCCCTATCTGGCTGAATCAGACAGCTGGACCGATGCCACTACCTATGTCGTCAAACTCCGCAAGGGCATCAAATGGACCAACGGCTCTGCTCTGACCGTCGATGATGTCAAATTTAGCTTTGACATTGCCGATCCAAACGGCGCCACCAAAGCCGGCCTGGCGTTCACCGGCCTCTGGAAGTTCCTGGAAAAAGTTGAAGTCAATAAAGACACCAACGATATCACCTTCAAATTCAAAGCCGATCCCGCGTACCAGGAAATTGGTTTCTACATGTGGCAGACCCCCATTCTGAATAAGGCTCTGTGGGAAAAACGCTCGGTGGAAGAATTGACCGGCGGCGCCAACAAACCGCCCGTGGGCACCGGTGCCTACAAATACCTGACCAATGATCAGGACCGCATGGTCTGGGTACGTAACGATGCCTGGTGGGGCAAAGATGTCTTCGGCAAACTGCCCGCTCCCAAATACATTGTCGATATCGTAAATGGCAGCAATAATGTTGCTCTGGGTAAAATGCTCCAGGGTGGACTCGACCTCAGCAACAACTTCCTGCCCGGTGTGGCATCTCTCGTGACCGGTGGCTATGGAATCAAAACCTACTACAAAGAAGCCCCCTTCATGCTCTCCGCCAATGTGGCTGCTCTGTTGATCAACGAACAGAAAGCCCCGATGAATGATGTCAAATTCCGCACCGCCATGGCCTGGATGATCAACATCAAAGACATCGTCGAAAAAGACTATACCGGAATCGTCAAAGCCGCTGATCCCACCGGTTTGCTCCCCATTTGGGACAAATACATCGACAAGGACCAGGTAAAGGAACTCGGTTGGACCTACGATCCTGAAAAAGCCAAGAAAATCCTGGATGATGCCGGTTACAAAGATGTTGATGGCGACAATTTCCGCGAAGCCCCCGATGGTTCCAAGATTGCCCTGAAAGTCACCTGCCCCTCCGGCTGGACCGACTGGATGGCTGCCATTCAGATCATCTCCCGCGACGCCAAGGCTATCGGCCTTAACATCGAACCCGATTATCCGGATTACGGCCCGTGGCGCGATGCCCAGTTGAAAGGCACCTTCGACCTGACCCTGCAGAACGAAGCCCAGATGTCCTCCACCCCCTGGTCGTACTACAAGTGGGTCTTCCAGAATCCTATCGAGAACATTGCCACCGCCCAGTACGGTAACTACGGCCGCTACGAAAACAAAGAAGCTTTCGATCTCGTGGATCAGCTGGACAAGGTCAAAGTTGGTGACGACGCTGCCATCAAAGCCCTTACCACCAAACTGCAGAAGATCACCATGACCGAAATGCCGACCATCCCGTTGTGGTATAACGGTCTGTGGGCACAGTACAGCGAAGCTGTCTGGACCAATTTCCCGAGCGCTGATGGCGAGAACCACACTCTGCCCGCCACCTGGCGTGGATACTGGAACATGTCCGGTATTCAGATGCTCCTCAATCTTGAACCCGTTGCCAAGAAATAGGTTCTAGCTTTTTCACCCCTCCTTCACCGGTAACATGGGTGAAGGAGGGGTGGTTTTTTTGTACGGTTTCAAAGAAGAGAGGAGGCGTCGTGAAGCGCTATTTTGGTCGCAAAATATTCATCTATGCGCTCACCTTTTTTATCGCCGTAACGATAAACTGGATGATCCCGCGTTTCATGCCCGGCAACCCTGTGGATATCATGATCTCACGGGCGGGCTTGCGAGGAGATTCTGTGAACCTGATGCATACCTTTTATATGGATGCATTCGGTTTGAATCTCCCGATTTGGAAACAATATTTGAATTTCTGGATCGCGATTTTTCATGGCGATCTGGGCACAAGTATCTTCCTTTTCCCAACCCCGGTCTTGCAGGTAATCAAGGAAGCTATTCCTTATGATGTGGCGCTGCTCCTGCCGTCCATCATATTAAGCTGGTTTGCCGGTAACAAATTTGGAGCTGTGGCTGCCCGCAATAAGAAATTGGATAACACCTTATTGCCGATTGGTTACATTCTCACTGCAGTACCCTATATGTGGCTGGGCATTCTTCTGGCCTGGGTCTTCTGCATCGTCATTCGCATATTCCCGCTCGGCGGCGGATATAGTTTCGCCATGCAACCCAGTTACACATGGGATTTTTACTGGAGCCTGGTCGAACACTGGTTCCTTCCCTTCATCTCGCTTTTCATTGTTCAATTCGGGGGATGGGCGATTGGTATGCGCAACCTGATCATATATGAACTGGAAGCAGATTATTCGCATTACCTCGAAGCTCTGGGTGCGCCCCGCAAGTTGATCCGCAATTATGCCTTCAACAACGCGATTCTTCCCCAGATCACCGGCGTTGCCCTGCAGATAGGGGTGATCGTCACCGGCGCTCTGGCGACGGAGGTGGTCTTTGCCTACCCGGGGATCGGATACCTCCTTCTTCAGGCCATCCACAATCAGGATTATTTCCTGATCCAGGGTTGTTTCCTATTTGTTGTCGTTGGTGTCTTGCTGGCTAATTTCATCGTGGATATCGCCTATGTGATTGTCGATCCTCGCACACGGGCCGGTATGCAGGGAGGCGCAGAATGAGAAAGAAGAATGAACTTCTGTATTTTGCCTTCCGCAACACAAAACTGCGCATCGGGCTGTCCATCCTGCTGTTTTTCCTACTATTGATGATCATCGGACCGTCGCTCACTCCGTATAAACCGGCGGATTTTGTTGGTCCATCCTCGGCGCCCCCGTCCAAAGAATTCTGGTTTGGCACCACTACGTTTGGAGAAGATGTCTTCACCCAGTTCGTGTATGGCCTGGCTCCCACCTTCCTGGTGGGCATCGTTGGCGGAACTATTGGCACGCTGCTGGGCATGCTGATCGGCTTTGTGGCCGGATACCGCGGCGGTGTTGTGGATGAAATCCTGAATGTGCTCACTAATGTCGTCCTGACCATCCCTGTTCTGGCGCTGCTGCTGGTTCTGGTGGCTTACATTCCGGTGCGCGGAGTCCTCATCGAATCCGTGTTCATCGGTCTCACCTCCTGGCCGTGGGCGGCGCGGGCCATCCGTGCGCAAACGTTCACCCTGCGCACCCGCGACTTTGTCGGACTGGCCAAGATGAGCGGTATGAAATCATCTAAAGTGATCTTCACTGAGATTGCTCCCAATATGGCTTCCTATCTTTTCATGACCTTTATCCTGATGTTTGGCAATTCCATTCTGAATGCCGCCACACTGGATTTCCTGGGGCTTGGACCCACAGAAGGTGTATCCATGGGTACCATGATGAACCTGGCTGTCAACTGGAGCGCGTTGATGCTGGGCGTCTGGTGGTGGTTCATACCACCGGGTATTGCCATCACAGCGATCGTGGGCAGTATGTATGTCATGAATGTCGGGCTCGATGAAGTATTCAATCCCAAATTGAGGGAGATGTAACCATGAGCCTGAAAATTGAAAATTTGACAGTTTATTATCAAACTCTGGCCGGAAATGTGCGCGCTCTTGAAGATGCCAGTTTTTCTCTGGCGGATGGCGAGATCATGGGTGTGGCCGGCGAATCAGGCTGCGGTAAATCCACCCTTAGCAACAGCCTGATCTATCTCCATACACCGATGAAATTCATTCGCGGCCGCGCTTTCCTGGACGGCGAAGAACTTCCCATTCAAGACACGGAAAGAATGAAAGATTTTCGTTACAGGAAAATCTCAGTGATCCCGCAGTATGCCATGAACGCCATGAATCCGACTCGCAAGATCGGTTTGATGATCCAGGATCTACTGTCATCGCGGGGTGAAGATTATAAGAAAATCCTTCCGGAAATCTTGAACCGACTTGAACTGGTGAAGCTCTCTCAGGATGTGTTGAAAATGTACCCGTTCGAGCTTTCCGGTGGCATGAAACAGCGCATGGTCATGGTGATCTCCACACTGCTTAATCCTTCTCTGCTGCTGGCCGATGAAGTTACATCCGCTTTGGACGTCTCCAGCCAGAAGGCGGTGGCGGAAATGCTGGTTGGATTCCGCGATAACAGGATTGTGAAAAGCATGATGGTCATCACGCACGATATTTCTATTCTGTATCAGATGTCGAATTCCATTCTGGTGATGTACGCCGGTCAACTGGCGGAAAAAGC
>JAAZMZ010000042.1 GCA_012798535.1 Leptolinea sp. | reverse complement strand
TGTTGGTGATCAGGCGGTCATAGGCAATTACTTTCACGCCGGCAGCTTTCGCTTTTTCAGCGGCGGCAGCAGCAGCTTTTCCGTCCTGCGGGCAAATGATGAGCACTTTGATGCCCTTGGCGATCAAAGCTTCCACATTCGCCGCTTCCTTGGCGGAATCACCCTGGCTGAACAGAATTTCCACTTCGTATCCGGCTGCCTTCAAGGCATCTTTGAAGCGGGTCTCATCCTGTACCCAGCGGGGTTCATCTTTGGTCGGCAGTACGATACCTACGGCCAATTTGCCTTCAGCGGCAGGTGCGGCTGCGGCAGCTTCTGCTTTGGTGGGTTCAGCGGCGGCCGGAGCTGCAGGAGCAGCGGTAGGGGTACCGCAGGCAGACAGCACGAATGTCAGCATCAAAACAACGCTGAGAAATGGTAGTAACTTCTTATACATGCTCTTCCTCCTAAAAAATTTTGAACAATTTGGTGATCCGACACAACAAAAACTGCCTACGTACTTCGTTCGATCGAACAACCACCTCCTTTGCAGACTACTCCTACGAACTGATCATGATGCTATGACATACATTTCTCAGCGCATAGTGGATGTAGATTTGTTGAAATTAACAGCCTGTCACCAGGAGAACAATGCCGTGGCAACAACTCGTTGCACAAATCACAACAATCAGGCTGTTTTTCTACGTATTGAACCCGACATTTTTCTGTCAGGTCTGATCCACTTGCATTTGATCGGTTTGGGAAAGATCAAGAGCCAGGATCGATGAAACTGCTTTGAACAATGTGGTGTATCCGACACAAACAGCTAGAATTACTGCACTACAAATGAA
The DNA here is from genome assembly GCA_012798535.1 of Leptolinea sp. Classification (GTDB taxonomy): domain Bacteria; phylum Chloroflexota; class Anaerolineae; order Anaerolineales; family Anaerolineaceae; genus Leptolinea. Next base: position 74,680 of record JAAZMZ010000042.1, on the reverse strand, counting down.
TGGATAATCACCTCCTTATGTGAATCGCTGAGTTTTAACCAATGAGGTTTGGTTCTTTATTTCGCAACGCGTTGTAGATATTGATCTCTTTGAACGCATTGGTGATCACCAGTGTAGCCGCGCCGATCGCCACCGCGTTGCTGCCCAGTTCGCCGATAACCAGGTTGTCGGTTCGGGTATTGAAGCCGACAGTCCGTTCGACCAGGGATTGCCTCGCGGGGTCCAGCAGCATCTGGCCGGCTTCCGCCAGATCGCCGCCCAGGATCAACAATCCGGGATTAAAGAGATTGATGATGTTCGCCAGGCCGATCCCCAGATACCAGCCGGCTGTGGTGATGATCTTTTCACATTCGATATTGCCTTCGCGGGCGGCTTTGACCACCCCCTTTACGTCCAGGTCATCAAGATGACCGGCCCAACTCGGATCGTTCATCAGGGCACGGCGTCCATCAGATAGAATGCCCTGCATACCAATGTAGCTTTCCAGACAGCCGCGGTTCCCGCAGCGGCAGCTTCTTCCATCCGCCTCGATGGTGGTATGCCCGATCTCGCCGGCCGTGCCGCTGAAACCTTTATAGACCGAACCGTTGATGATCAATCCACTGCCGACACCGGTTCCCAGTTTGATGTAAACCAGATTGTCGTATCCTAGACCACAGCCCCACCACTGTTCGGCCAGCGCCGCCACGTTGGCATCATTTTCGAAGTAGACGGGTACGTCCTTGATCACTTCTCGGACCGTTTCGATGCAGCGGATATTTTTCCATGCGGGCATGTAGTGAGTGATGAATTCGCCGGTCGTTTCGTTCTCCAAAGGAGCCGGAACCGTATATCCGATACCCAGAAGATCGCTTTCCGTCAGCCCGGATTCAGACATGATATTTTTGATGCCTGTACGGATGGTATTCAGTGTTTCGGCCGGTTTGGAGACAACATCCATGTGGCAAGAAAAACGCCGGTTCACCTCGCCTTTTAAGTTCATGACAATGATGGTGATATGGGTGGCGCCCATATCTACACCCAGGACTTTGCGGGCTTCGTAGTTGAATTCCAAAACCACCGGTTTGCGTCCGCCCGAAGACATTCCAATGCCGCCCTCTTTGACAAAATCGCTGGAAATGAGGACATTGACCAGCGACGAGACCGTCGGGGCGCTTAATTTGGTGAGATGAATGATCTCCGCGCGCGTGATGGACCCGTGATCCCTGATCAGGTTCAACGTGAGGCTGAGATTGTGTGCACGCACAGCCGCTGTTGAAGAAATCTCTGATTTCAGAGATGAGAGATGCGGATAATCGACTACCTGGGTCACATCAGTCATTAGAAAAGGGTTTGGTTTCGGGTTTATGAAAGTGGTTTATTAAGGAGATTATACAAGTCCTTTATAAAGGACGTTAATAAAGAGTTTATAGTTTAATAAAGCATTTGTCAATAGGCAATTTCCCTCTGAAAATTTCTATCTTGAGAAAAAAGCCGGCATAATCTCACCGATAACCGGTGTGGATCAACGATTTCAGAACTTCTATTCGCGGAGAGAGTCTATTCGCCTTTTACAGGGCGGTTGTAATCGTCTTCATAGCGAGTGATATCTTCCTGTTTCCAGTTGCCAAAGCCCACTTCCAGCACGCGGATGCGGTATCCCGGACTGCTGAGGCGGTGTTTCGTATTCGGCGGGATCCAGAATTCATCTCCGGCTTTGGCTGCGGTGATCTGATCCCCCACCTGGATGATGGCGCCGTCATCCAGCGCGATCCACAATTCCGCCCGCCCCGAATGACTCTGCAGGCTGAGACGGTGATCGGCTTCGACCACTATATAGGTGACCGTACACTCCTGATTGTAGGCATACTGTTTTTGCTGCCCCCACGGCCGGTGCGTCCAGACGATCTCCGGTTTTTCATCAGGTATGGGTTTGGTGGCAAAGTTAGTCATTTTTCTGCTCTTTTCTTTGACCGCACTCAAAACAGGACAACCGATTCTTCCAGTATTCGCACATTCAGAATCACAGACGTTTATAATGGGTAACTGTTCATTAATTGTAATGCAGCGGGGATAACCTGTGGTCTTCCCGGTTTTGCAGGCACATTGCGAACAGTCAAAGGAGAGTTACACTATGCCCTTATCACCTTCCGCCCAAAGAGTACAGGATTATTTGAAGAATCACGGTTATGCGCATACCGTCGTGGAACACGAGCAATCCACCCGGTCATCCGCGGAAGCGGCCGCCGCCATCGGCTGCACCGTCGCGCAGATCGCCAAGTCGCTGGTCTTCTGCACCCGGCAGTCGAAGAAACCCGTCATGGTGATCGCTTCCGGCGTGAACCGGGTGAACACCCGGAGCATAGCCGAAAAGCTGGGCGAACCTGTGGACCGTGCGGATCCTGATTTTGTGCACACCGTTACCGGTTACGCCATCGGCGGCGTACCGCCGGTAGGCCACAGCCAGCCGGTGACCATTTTCATCGATGAAGATCTGATACAGTATTCCGCCATCTGGGCGGCCGCCGGAGCACCGACCGCCGTTTTCGCCCTGACCCCCACCGAGCTGATCGCCATGACCGGCGGCACTGTGATGAAGACGAAAGAAGAATGAATCCTCCTTTGCGGTAAAATTGGACAAATTTTTACCGATTCCCCTTCTGGAGGGTTGCATGTCATTTCGGAATATCTGCCTCATTCTTCTTCTTTTACCGGGATTGCTGCTTTTATCTGCCTGCACCGGCGCGGGCAGCAGCGCAGCCGGACCGGAAAAAGCGGTGGAGACCTACCTGAACGCTCTGGTGAACCAGGATGTCAACCGTCTGGTGACCGTTTCCTGCAAAGCCTGGGAGGAAAAAGCCCGCCTGGAAGCCGATTCGTTCCAGGCTGTGAAAGCCAGACTGGAAGGCATGACCTGCAGCAAGGCTGGCGAAGAAGGCGCGTCAGTGAAAGTCGCCTGCACCGGCAAGATCGTGGCCACCTACGGAAATGAAGACCAGGAGATTCCACTCGACCGCCGCCCCTATCTGGTAAGCCAGGAAGGCGGCGAATGGCGCATGTGCGGCTATACAAAGTAAGCGGACGGGCATGAAGAGGCTGTTTTCGCGAGAAAACCTGTGGGCACTGGCGCTGGCGCTCATGCTCATCGCTCTGGTGATCTTCACCGCCGATTCCAGCCCGCTGTGGATCTATCAGGGATTCTGATACTGTGTCCCTGATTCAGATACTGGCTGCTTTTAGTGCGGCTCTGCTCTACCGGCTGATCGCCCGGCTGGTTTCCGCGCGCCGTTCGGAAAAGACGGCGGAATGGGGACGCCTGCCCTTTCTTTTCACAGCGTCTGTACTGGTTGTGTACGGATTGCAGCCTTCCCTGCCCATCCGCGGGCTGGATTACTGGCTGCCCACTCTCACCCTGGCGTTAACCGTAATTTGCTGGGCGGCTGTCACCCCGCGCGAGGAGCGTAACCTGCGGGTCAATTCCCCCGCTCTGCTCGGCCTGCTGGCCGCGGCCGTGCTCATCGCCCTGACCGGCCTGATGAACCTGCCTTCCGGCCTGTTATCTCTGGCTCCGCCGCCGCTCCTTCAGGCAGGGATCGGACTGGCGGTTCTCGCCTTTTTAATAATTATATCTATACGCATTAATCGCGACTGCACCGGCTGGCTGCTCGGTCTGTTGATCGCGCTCTTCATCCTGCTGAAGACCCCTGCCCTGGCCGCCGGCCTGTCCACCACCCTGCGCGGTCTGGCCGGACAGAACACCGCCGGTGCATCTTCCGTAGACCTGCGCTGGCTGGGCTTCTCGTACCTGGCGTTCCGCCTTATCCATACCCTGCGCGACCGCCAGTCCGGCCGGCTGCCTGCCGTCAACCTGGCGGAATTTCTCATCTATGTGGTTTTCTTCTCATCATTCACTTCCGGTCCCATCGACCGGCTGGAACGCTTCATCAAAGACCTGCGTTCCCCCACCCCGCTCGATTCCACCGAACTTGGCGAGGCTTTCCGCCGCCTGATCCTCGGGTTATTCAAGAAATTCGTACTGGCCGACACCCTGGCTATAATCGCCCTGAATCCGCAGATCGCCGGCCAGGTGATCCGCCCGGCCTGGTTGTGGGTGCTGCTGTATGCCTATACCCTGCAAATCTACTTCGATTTCAGCGGTTACACAGATATCGCCCTGGGCACGGCGCGCGTACTGGGCATCCATCTGCCGGAAAACTTCAACCACCCCTACCGGCGCGCCAACCTGACCCTCTTCTGGAACAACTGGCACATGACACTCACCCAGTGGGTGCGCGCCTACTTCTTCAACCCGGTCACCCGCTGGCTACGCGTCAATAAGCCGGAAATGAATCCCGCCACCGTGATGTTCACCGGGCAGATCGGCACCATGCTGCTGATCGGCCTGTGGCACGGGGTCACCTGGAATTTTATTATCTGGGGACTGTGGCACGGGTTGGGGTTGTTCGTCCAGAACCGCTGGTCCGATTGGGCGAAACGTTCGCCGCTCGGGCGGGTGGAATCAGCCCGGGGCAAACGGTGGCTCACATTCGGCGGCTGGCTGCTCACCTTCCATTATGTAGCTTTCGGCTGGGTGTGGTTCTGCCTGCCGGATCCGGCATCCGCGCTGCGGGTGTTCGCCGGTCTGTTCGGAGTTGGGTAAGAGCAGGCAGTTGACTGGCAAGTACTATTATGAGAGGCAGACAAATAATTTGAATTTCCAATATTTTTATGGAAAGCCGTAATTCGAAGGGAACTCTTTCGGGGAAGGTAATTCAAAAGACGTTCAAAAATTAAATATCCAATCATATGATACTGTGATCAGGGCTATCCATACTTGTCCATTCTACATCTCATTTATAAAGCATGGCTGTGCGGACATGCACAAATGGTTCTGCTATCCATAAAATGAACCGAATTTCCATAACGACACCAGTTCAGTGCTGCAATATAAAAGTAAGCATAATCTGTGAAGACAGTCAAATCTCTGGATAGTAGTTGCCTTCGTGAGTATATGGAATCCTAGAAATTATTCATCTTATTTCATACCATTAATCAGCTTCCCCGATAAAAGAAAATGGAAATCTGGGGTTTAATTACAGCCTGTAATGATCGAAAAATTTATATAATCTCGGGAGAAAAAAATGGAAAAAGGCATTCGAAGTGTTGAAATAATCAAAGATGAATCAGGTAAGACGAAGTCCGTTTCTGTCATTTTCGGTCCTCATTATTTTATTGAAATTCGTGAGAAAGAAGGCAGGACGACTTTTATTTTGGGTGCAACCCATCATGGATTTGAAGTGGATGCCTCGGATGTCGGTGTAGGACTGGAAGAGATGATCTATTCGATTAGAGAAAAATATCCGGAAACCGCTATTGATTAGGAAATAATTCATCCCACTCAGGGTGTTTTTCTCGTATTGTTTATCGCTTTTTCTTGTTCTAGATTATATTCTTATATTGGAGTGGATTCGAAAACAATCTCTTCTGGCACGCATTATGCCCTCATCCCTACACGAATACCCCCCTGCCCTGCCGCGCTCTTTTCCACGGTTTTTACAGCCTCTTGGGGCGACCCTTATTAATATTCAGGGTCGCCTCATTGGGTCGCCTCTTGACATAACCCAATGGCGACCCTTATAATATGCATAGGGCGACCCTTAGCCGGGAAATCTGCTCTTTTCAAGGAACCCATTTTACCTCCATGAAAACTTTCGCCTTTGCCAATCAAAAAGGCGGTGTCGGAAAGACCACCACCGCCGTCACCCTCGCCCACGGACTTGCCCGCCTCGGCCGCCGCACCCTGCTGGTCGATCTCGATCCCCAGGGGCATGTGGCTTTTTCGCTGGGCAGCGAAAAAGAACCGGGCCTGTTCAACCTGATCGTTAACGAGATGCCGCTGCGTAAAGTGGTGGTGCATGCCCGCGATAATCTGGATATCCTGCCCGGCGACAAGATGACCGAGAAGGTCAAACGGCAGATCACCGTTTCCGACTTCCGCGAATCCATTCTGGCCAACTCTCTGCAGGACCTGGATTATGACGTGGTGCTGCTGGATATGGCGCCCTCGCTGGATGTTCTGCACGTAAACGGTCTGGTGGCTTCGGATTTCGTGATCATTCCCACCCGTCTTGACGCGCTGGCCGTAGATGGGGTGCGTGAGATATTGCTTACCATGGGTGAAGTTTCGCAGCGCGGGCATACTTTTGAAGGGTATGCCATCCTGCCTACCTTCTTCGACCGCACCACCCGTGAAACTCTTACCCAGCTGCAGGAGATCGTTAAAACCTTCGGGAAAAAGGTCTGGCCGCCCATTCCGCAGGATACCCGCGCTCGGGAGGCAGCCGCCTATGGCAAGAGTCTGTGGGAATATTCCCCGGAATCCACGGTGTTGAACGGTTATTCTGACAACGGCAAACATGTTGGCGGCTATACGCAGTGTCTGGAGCGGCTAATGGAGGTGCTGGATGCCTGAACCCAAACTGGAACGACGTCAGGTGCTCGACCCGGCTGTGGCCGACCTGCTTTCTGGCATGGAACGCCGCAAAGCCGAAACCCAGCTCCCCCGGCAGCAGCGTGAGAAGAAAGCCCGGGAACGCGCCAAGATCACCTCGCGCCGCGAGCAGCGTGCCACGTACGACCTGCCTCCCCAGTTACGCCAGCGCATCAAAGACCTGGCAGACCGGGAACGTCTGCCGGCCAGCCAGTTGGTCAGCCTGGCACTCATCCGTTTCTTGAACGATCTCGAAAACGGCACGGTGGATGTCGATGCGTTCAAACAACCTTCACGCAGCCCTCGTTATGACTGGAATCTGGATTTTCCGGAAAGCCTGATGCCCGGCCTGGTCATTCCCCGGATGATTATAAAAAATGGAAAGAAACGCTCTTAAAGTAAATTAGAGTCGTTAATTAAGTAGTCAATAGAATCTCGTGCATTTTTTGCACTCACCTGTCATGCAAGTTTTGCCTTCAAGAGACGTGCAAATCCTGCCCTCCGGCAGCCCGAAGGAATCAATTTCCCGCAGGCCAACCGGCAGAATATTCCTCCCGGGCGGAGGGCGAATATTGCATTCTGGCCAGAGGGAAATAATTGCCCGCAGGCCAGAAGGAATATTGTGCCCGAAGGCCAGAGGGAAAGAAATGCAGTCCGGCCTGAAGGAAAATTCTGCCTGCCGGCATTATGAACAAAGCCGTCATCCATAAATGCAGAGGCGACCCTCAGGGTCGCCTCTATGAGTAAAGGATCATTTCATCCTTTTTCAAAATATTTCACCCCCGGAATGTCTTTGAAGTGGGCATCCATTGTCCAGAAGGTTGCCTCCTGGGAATAAGCCGTGGCCAGCAGCAGACTGTCTGCAAAATGCAAATGATACCTATTCGAAAGTTCGGCCGCTTCCAACGCAATGGGGGTGGAAATGTCCACCGTTCTGGCATGATTCAGAAAAGCTATAGCCCGATTGGCATCTTCGTGACCAAACCTGAGAAATACCGAACGGTATATCTCGAAGTAATTCAACGGTGAAACGATCAATTCGTCGGTCTTCTCGATCACATGAGAAAAGTACCGGGCATTGGAAGAATTCATGAAATACTCAAACCAACCGGAGGAGTCAACGAGATTCATAGCTCTCCATCGTCCTCGTCTCTATAATTGGAGGTATCCAGGTTGGGAAACAAACCGCGGGCGTTTTCGATCGGTTCCAAAATCAAAATTTCAATCCGTCGTCCAATCTGAATCATCTGCAATTTTTGCCCGGGAGTTATTTTCAGGTTCTCCCGGATCTCTCTGGGGATTACGATCTGATATTTGGAAGAAACGGTTGTTAGCGTCATACGGAACTCCGATCGATGCGATTATCGTAAAACGATTATACATAGAACGGAGTTAAGTTTCAATACTGCGTATAGGTATAACCCCGATTAAGCAAGCAGTAGTACTGGATCTACCCGGGGCAAAACCGAATGAAGAATGACTTATTTGCCAATGTTGATGATCTGTCCCGTGCCGTCGGGCAGGGGAGGGTGTTTTATCTTCTCCACCGGGAATGGCAGGGAATAATCCTGCTGACTCTGCGACTGTTTCAACGTGGAGGCAAAGATCTGATTCATAATGATCTGGTTATGCCTGACCGGATGGGCCGTCATTGGCGATGATTCGAGCGGAAAAACAGTGAAGGGATTTTTTCTTTCAGTCATGGTGATACACCCCGTATTCAGCTTTGGAGAATTGAATATAAGAATTGAATCAGGCTGTTCAACCCGGCAGGGTGCAATATGTACGCCAGTTGGCGCTATAAAGAGATTCTGTTTTTAAGTAATAAAACAGCGGCGACCCTCAGGGTCGCCGCTGTATAAAGTCACATCCTCGGTATTATGCACCGATGTTGATGATCTTCCCGGTGCCGTCAGGCATGGGTGTCTGTTTGATCATTTCCACCAGGGCCTGTCCGAAGGCTTCCTGCTGGTTAAGAGTCTGTTTCATAACAGCCGTGCTGATCTCACTCATCACGGCGCGATTCTTACTTTCGGTGGCCAGTACAGGTAGATACGTGTTAGTTGATACAGATTGAATCATATTTTTAGTATCGGACGTTTTCACGCGATCTTTAGTGGATTGAACTTGTCATATTTCTTCCTATAATGAATTTAATAGGCTTCCGTGTTGGGAGGTGGATTATGCGAGATTCGATCAGGTACTCCATTCACTTTACTGTTCTGCTTGGAGTGATCTTCCTTTTGGCGGCAACCAACTCAGGGATGGTTTCCGCGCAATTTGTGCAAAAACCCTATTTTCAGGCCGAAGCAAACAGGGTGCGTGAAAATGTGTGCCCCCATCATGGTGTCGAACTCCTTTATATCCTCAGTTTTCGTGGTTCAGATTATGAACGGGATATGATCAAACAAAACAAAGCGCCACAACCTTCTTATTCACACCCGGGAATCACAATTACAGCCAGCCAGGGGGAGATCACGAATGTTAAGGACTTGAATGTGACATATCAGGGCAGACCCACCTATGACAGTATTTTTATCTCCTGGAATGACACATTCACCTTCACACCTGATTCCCCGGGAACAGCCAGGGTGGACCTCGTGGCATCATATCTGGGTTTTATCGCCAAAACCAGTTGGAATATCCGGGTTTGGGAGGATTGTAAATACACTGTTGAGATCAGTGCAGACGAATCGGGGTTTAGAATGGCGAACAAACAAACAGTCAATCAAGCCCAGGAGGAATGGTCGATCATCATCTATTTGAAAGGTCTGGCAAAAGGTGTACTGGCTGATCCGCTGGTGAATGAAGGCGGTGAGGGAGGTCAGAAACGCCCGGTTGCCATCCAGAAGTCCATCCAGTCTCTGGATGATGTGACGGGAAATAACGAAATGTTTGGGGATGGCATCTGGCTGGGCAAAGAAGAGAAAATGATCTGTGGAACGGGAGGACCGATCACCTGTTCTTCGACATTCACAGTGCATCCGATTCCCGGAGAAGAGACCATTGATTTTCGAATCACCATGAATTCCGGTCAATGCAGTGGATTCACAGTCTGGTGCAAGGGGCCTGAAGGAGGCGGGCAAACCTCCATTCCTCCCTTGAAAAGCCTGCCGTTTGAAATGAACGCAGTAATCCCCAGGGAAGGGGGATCCAGTCATTACATCCAGCAGTTGCCTTATGGAGTAACAATGGATTACCTCATTTCTGCCTACCCGGAGAAAGAGGAATGATGAAAACCAATTTTCTTTATCTGGAGTTACTGGGAGCTTTCGTCCTTTTGATGTTGTCAGGGTGTTCAACAGAGAAGAAGGACCTGACCTCACCCTCCATCGATAATGGAAAAGTCGAAACAAGTCTGTTGATCTCCAATCCACGCCAGGGGTTGGATGGTCTAACCGATTATCAGATGAGTGTGGTGAATGAATTTACGGGTGAAATGGATGGCAGGGAACAGCATTCTCGATTGGAGATGACCGGGTATGAAATTCGCAAAGAAAAAACGGAATTTGTCACCCTTCGCCAGATGAGTGGGGAGGGAAAAGATCAAATTCTTCAATTAGGAAGAGTTGGTAATGCTACATATAGCCGAAAGGGAGATGAAAAATCCTTCTGCCATGTTTCATGGAGCTCGACGGATATTAATCCACCCTCCATCTGGCCGGTGGATGTCATACCGGCTGTACTTTCAGCTAAAAAAGTTGGAAACGAAACGGTAAGTACAATACCTTCTGTCCATTATTCTCTGGACAAGAATTCTCTTGGCAATAACGCCGAAAATATCAAAGGGGATCTCTGGCTGGCGGAATCGGGTGGTTTTGTTGTTAAACTCAACCTGACCATGACCGGTGGGGAAAAAACCTTCGGAAAAGGTCGAAAAGGGACCCAGTCTCTTATCTATGAATTGACAGGTATCAATGCCGGGCAGAAATTTATGTTGCCTGAAGGCTGTCTGCCAGTTTTGACCGAAATCGCAGCCATGCCGGATGCCTCCCGCATGATCCGAATGCCTGATTTCATGCGTTATGTCACCGCGTCGTCTGTGAGTGATGTTTTTAATTTTTACAAAAAGGAACTGGGAGCGCTTGGATGGCGGTCCGGTAGTTCGCACCCCATGCAAAGAGGCGGAGAGATCATTCTTTTTATTGATCAAAATGAATCGAAAAGCTACCAGATCACCGCCATGAAAGAAAATGACGGTACGATAGTCAGTGTGTCCAGGGTCAACCCTCCGGTTATTAACCAAACAACCGGGCAGAATGAGACGCAACCTCCTTTAATGGCTGTCCCAACTATTGATGAAGGTGAAAGATACTCTGGTGTAGTTCCCAATCCAGCTGATTTCGGTGTTCCCGAGAGAGTACCTATTTATCCAGGAGCGAAAAACTTCTCGGGATATGAGGGTATTCGATTTGAATTTTCGGTACCAGATCCGGTTGACAAGGTTAAGGAATTTTATAAAACAAACCTGAAAGAAGAAGGCTGGGCGGCCATACCCGGAGTTGAGTTCAACCCCGATATGCCTATGATGTTTCGAAAAAATGGAATAAACCTGATCATCCAAATTTCCCCGGAGGACGGCGGTGCGCGGGTGGCTTTGAATTATGTCGAATCATAGAATCTTTCTTATCCTTGTCTGGCCAAATTTTCAACAAACCTGGCAATCACTTTCCCCATAGGTGAATCTCAGGTCGAACAAGGCTCTTGAAATATAGAAAATATGTGCTATTATAGAATCCACACAGATATCTATGTCGCAGTAAATATGGTCTATCGGGGTAAAATCGCCTTATCTTTATAAATAGAACTAATAATTACGCTAATTATTTCATTTTCCGTGTAAAATACGTTAACCTATTGAAATCGGTACTGAATTGTTCTATAATACTTACCAGGAGGAGGAAATTACCATGACCTTTGCCTTCAACGACGCAGAATGGCGTATGACTCGCCTGGAGCGGCTGGGATTGAAAGAAGATCCCTTCAAACTGTCGGCAGATCCTCGATATCTTTACCTGGGTTCGGAACATTTATCAGTTTACAAGCAGCTTCTCAATATCATCTCTCGCCGGCGCGGCCTTGGCCTGGTGATCGGTGATATGGGCATGGGAAAAAGTTCGCTGGCCCGCCGTCTGTATGATGTGCATTCTTCGGAACCCAATATGGATGTGTGCTACATCCATACAGCCGCGTTTAAATCTGGCATGGACGCGGCCCGGCAGATTTCCACATCCCTGGGAGTCGATCCGCAGCGTTCCTTTCAACGACAAATGGAAAGCATCGAGCGAAAAATGGCGGATGCCTACACTGCCAAGCGTAATGTAGTCATCCTTCTGGATGATGCTCAGTTGATGGATCCTACGGCGTTGGAAGTGATCCACCGTCTGTATAACTTTGATTATGACGCCAAAGTGGCTCAGGTGCTGGCTTTTGGACAGAATGAAATGCTTGGACTGTTCGAACAGAACAAGGCTGTTAATGCCCGTGTTTTTGCACGGTTGATCCTTTCACCGCTGGCGCTGGGCAGCGCTCTGCAAATGGTGTTGTTCCGGTTGAATGTGGCCGGCCGCAACGCGCCGCTCATCCATGACAACGCCTTTGAATTGTTATACGAGAGTTCGCAGGGCGTGCCCCGGGAGATCATCCGCCTGTGCAATATTGCTATCGATCTGCTACTGCAGAGCAACGAAAGCATGATCACCCTGTCCATCGCGGAGGAGGCGGTGAAACTTTGAAGAATCAACCCGTGAGTAACCGCACGGCGAACCGTCCAGCCTGGCTGCAATTGTATGATGCCCGGGCAAATCAAACCCAGGAAAGCCGCCCGGTAGGCCGGCCGCCGGCGCCTGTTCCGCGCTATAAGGTCGGATTAACCCTTTCGCAGGGAGAATCGGCTGAATTGAAAGTCTGGCAGGATCGATTCAGTGAAATGCTCGGTCGGAAAATCTCCAGCGGAGAAACGGTCGGGATTCTGGCTCGCATCTGCTCTACCCGCCTATCGCGTCTTTCCGAACAACAGTATGACAGCATGATGGATCTTATTGAACATCTGGTAGAAGGAGGGTAATTAATTCTTCCATTAACCCCCTCAATTAACGGAAGAAATAACCCCTTCTTTATTTCGGGAGAAAACTCCTAACCCATGGACCAACTGATACAGACCCGGCCATACACATTGAGCGCTTCATCGGTAGACGATGCATGGGAAATGGTTCTCGGTCAATTGCAGTCCGAAATGGACAGGACCAGTTTTGAGACGTGGATTCGTCCGCTTAAACCGGTCAGCTACCGGGAAGGAGTTTTTACCGTCGGCGCGCGAAATACCTATGGACGCGACTGGGTGGAGACCCGGTTACGCAGTCGTTTGATCAGCATTCTGGAGGGAATGCTGCCGGCGCCTGTCAAATTGAAATTGACAGTGGTCAATGAATTCTTCCACGAGGAGCCAGGCGAATCAGCACCCCGAAACAAATATCCAACCCGGCAGGTTTCTACGAATAATCCCGGGGAGATCGATGATCACGCTCGGGAACCGCAGAAGGAGCCTGTTCCAGGTGAGGCATCACCCCGTAAGATTTTGCTGGCAAGAGCCTATGGCAGTGAGCGGGCGCGTGTTGTCCAACCAGAACGGGGTTTATTCCTGACCCTGTATTTCTTTGAACACTGGCTGCCGCTAATCGGGCATTCAGCCCTGGCGGTCATCCTGGCCACCCGCAGCATGTGTTATTGGAACCCGAAAACCGGCGAGCTTCGCAATCGGGTGGAAACAGATATGGCTGAAATCGCCACCAAAGCAAACGTTTCTGTCAGAACTGTAAAAGATGTGCTGGGTGGTGAGCTTGTGAAAAAATACTTTTTACGGTATACCGTTCGACGCATGATGACTCCCAATGGTGTGCGCACAGCCGGCATCACTTTGCTGGTTCGAATGGATGATCCGCTTACCCCGGAAGACCAGGATAGTTTACACCTGCCCGAAGCAGAACGCTGGTATCCAGTTGAATTCGAGGACGAGTCAGAGGAATGAATGTTAAATGGTGGTAACGTAAGACAATCGGGAATGACCATCGGTTGCCCAGGCTTCCGATGTCTTATTCAATTCTTATCAGAAAGGAGAAAGACTAATGGCTGACGTGAAATATGAATCCTATTGCCTGAAATGTAAGTCAAAGCAGACCATTGTGGGGGCGGAAAAGACCGTCTTGAAGAATGGTGCCAATGCTGTCAAAGGCAAATGTGCTGTATGCGGCACTACCGTGATGAAAATCCTCCCGAAGGATAAGAAATAGAACGAGAAAGAGGCGGATGGGCAGTTTCAACCATCCGCCTCTTTTATTTTCCATTCCATGCATTGATTTTTTCCACCTTTATCCTATTTTTATTGCAACAGGAAACGTAATTGTTAAGATAATGTTGGGTCATGATCAAACTGATCTGGTAATTTTCAATCCAACTTTCTGTAATTTAATATGCGAAGAATCCGATCTGCTTCAAAAGGGCAGCAAATACAGGCTTCTGTTATCTCAGGGGCTGTTATATTGAACCGAAAGAACGGGAAAATATTGAAAACTACGATTCCGGCTGATTGCACCTGTATGATTCATATTCAAAGTGGGGAAATGCAGGCAATGGAGGTCTGAATGGAATATCTCATTGTTTTTGGCACAACCGTTATTGGAAGCGCAACCCTTTTATTGATCATGCGTGCCATTTACAGGCGCGGTATCGCCATCCGAATCACGATACTGACTGCATTCGTCACCATTATCCTGGGTAACGTGGGTTTTATGATGGGGCGTGAAGGATTGACCACCGGACGCCTGATACTGGCAGTCGCCATAATTCTGCCGACCATTTTTGGATTGCATGTCTGGATTCTCAAAACCCTGGTGAATCCTGCCAGAAAAATCATGGAAATTGCGTCGAAAATGCAAACCGGTGATCTTGATCAGGATTTTGGTATCCATTCGAACGATGAGATTGGTGATATTGCCAGGTCGCTGAATTCCATTAAGGAATATCAGAAAGAAATCGCTGAGGTTTCAGCTTTCCTGGCGGAAGGCGACCTATCGAAGACAATTTATCCGCGCAGCGAGATGGACCTGCTGGGAATCTCTTTTTCACGCATGACTGCCAACCTGCGTGAGATGGTTGAGAAGGTGGCAAAAAATTCAAGACAACTGGCGGAATCCTCGGAAAAACTGGCCAACGCGGCGCATCAGGCCGGCATGGTCACCGGTCAGATCAGTACCACCATTCAGCAGATAGCCGTGGGGACATTGGATCAGGCAAATTCCATAACCAAAACACTTTCCTCCATTGAAGAAATGTCGAGGGCAATACAGAGCGTGGAAAGAGGTGCTCGGGAACAGAGCGAAGCTATCTCCAAAGCGGCGGAGGTGACCGGTCAGATCAACTCATCCATCCGGCAGGTGGCTGAAAATGCCATAACCGTCAAGACAAATTCAGAAAGCACAGCGGAAGCCGCCCGATCCGGAACACATACCATGGATGAAACTCTTGAATGTATGGGAACGATAAAACAAAAAGTAGATATCTCCGCGCAGCGGGTCGAAGAAATGGGTAAACGATCCGAAGAGATCAACACCATCCTGGAAACCATCGAAGATATTGCCTCACAGACCAATCTTCTGGCGTTGAATGCGGCGATTGAGGCGGCCAGAGCCGGAGAACATGGCAAAGGATTTGCCGTGGTGGCAGATGAGGTCCGCAAATTGGCGGAACGCTCCTCGCTGGCCACCAAAGAAATCGGGACGCTTATCACCGGTATTCAACAGACGGTGAAAAATGCCGTGCTGGCCATGAATGAAGGCGCGCGGGAGGTGGAGATCGGTGTAAAAAGCGCCAATCGTGCCGGAGCAGCCCTGCTGGATATTCTTAATGCTGCGCAAAATGTCAACCATCAGGCGGTGGAATCGGGGGAGGCTGCCGGGCAGATGAGCCAGTTGGCTGAGGAGCTGGTGACTTCAGTCGATTCCGTCACCGCGGTTGTCCAGCAGAATACAGCAGCGACCCGCCAGATGCAGGTCGATTCAACTGAATTGACCGAATCCATGGAATCCATCGCATCTATCAGCGAACAAAACTCGGCGGCTGTCGAACAGGTCTCCGCCGCCACTGAAGAAATGTCCGGGCAGGTGGAGGAAGTCTCAACCTCGGCGCGGTCTCTGGCCGATTTGGCCGGTGAACTGCAAATTATGGTTGGCCGGTTTAAGATTTCTTCGACCTGATGCATCCCCGATCGGGAAATATCCTTTCAGATTGCAGGAACACCGTTTTCCTTGCGATGAAATTTGTTGGATGCGATGCAATCGAGAACTGATACCCCCCTAAGGATGTAGTAAAATTTTCGCCTATGACTCCAGATCACATAGGCAAACAACGCACCACCCGCGGTTACCTGATCGCTTTCGCGGCGGCCGTCATTCTATCGACCACCGCCATCTTTATCAGCCATCTTTCCACCCGATACCACCTGCCGGCGCTTGTGCTGGCGTTCTGGCGGGATAGTTTTGTGGCCGTCACATTGCTGCTGGTGTTGGGAATAATGAAGCCGGCCGGTCTGCACGTGCAAAAGCGAGACCTGCTGTACTTTGTTATCTATGGTCTGGTGCTGGCAATATTCAACTCCCTGTGGACCAACTCGGTTGTCTTGAATGGTGCGGCGGTATCCACCGTACTGGTGTATTCCTCGGCGGCTTTCACCGCCTTGCTGGGCTGGTGGCTGCTCAAAGAAAAGCTGGGATGGATCAAGATTCTGGCTGTTGCCATGAGCCTGGGAGGATGTGTGCTGGTTGCCGGCGCCTATAATGCTTCTGCCTGGCAAAGCAACCTGTTGGGGATTTTCACCGGCGTGATCTCGGGACTGGCTTATGCCGCCTACAGCCTGATGGGACGCACAGCCGCCAACCGCGGACTGAATGCCTGGGTGACCATTTTGTACACTTTTTCATTTGCCGCCTGTTTCCTGTTGTTCTTCAATCTGATATTTGGGGGAAAACTGCCCGGAACAGCCGCGCAACCGGCAGATCTATTCTGGCTTAGGAACGCCTGGGCAGGGTGGGGGGTACTGATCATGCTGGCAGCCGGACCGACGGTGGCCGGATTTGGGCTGTACAACGTGAGCCTGGGTTATCTGCCGTCCAGTGTGGCCAACCTGATCGTCTCGACCGAACCGGTGTTTACAGCGGTCATCGCTTTTTTGCTGCTGGGCGAACAGATGACTTTTATCCAGATCGTGGGGAGCCTTTTCGTTCTGGGCGGAGTGGGGATCATGCGGATTTTTGAAAGAGATCCGCAACTGGAATCCGAACCGGCCGCATTATAACCCGCTGAGAAGGGGTGACCCTCAGGGACACCGCAAAAGAACCTTCATTAATATATGAGTGCGTTCTCTCAGGAATCCTCCAGTATTCTGTATGATGAAAAACTAGAAGGTCTTTTTTCCGTATATAGTGTTACCCTGAGATTATGCAGATAATTTCCACCGAACGTATCCCGATCAAATTATGGGCCACGCAGATTGATGCGGTGGCCATGCAGCAGGTGCGCAATCTGGCGAATCTGCCCTTCGCTTTCCGCTGGGTGGCCATCATGCCCGATGCGCACACCGGGTATGGCATGCCCATCGGAGGAGTGCTGGCCACCCGGGAAATGGTGATCCCCAATGCCGTCGGGGTGGATATTGGCTGCGGCATGGCTGCCGTACGCACGAGCCTGACGAAAATCAGTCAGGACGAATTGCACGAAATCCTGGCCATCATCCGAAGTGTGATACCGGTGGGTTTCAAACACCACCCGGATGCGCAGCCCTGGGACGGATTTGACCGCGCACCGGATATCCGCATCATTCAGGAGGAATTGTTTTCCGCACGTCATCAGCTTGGAACACTCGGCGGCGGCAACCATTTCATCGAGCTGCAACAGGGTGATGATGGCTTCATCTGGTTGATGATCCACTCCGGCAGCCGTAATTTCGGTTTGAAGGCTGCCCGTGAATATCATCTTCAGGCAAAAATTCTGAGTGCCAGAGGCAAGATCAGTCTGCCGGATTCCGATCTATCATACCTGCCGGTGGATTCAGCGCAAGGGCAGGAATACCTGACGGCCATGAACTACTGTCTGGATTTTGCTCGCGCAAACCGGGCGTTAATGGTCGAACGCAGCCTGCAGGCCATCACGGCCATCACCGGCGGGGTGGGCACTTACAGCGTGAACATTCACCATAATTACGCGGCCGTGGAAAGCCATTTCGGGCATGAGGTGCTGGTGCACCGCAAAGGCGCGACATCTGCGCGGCAGGGGCAGGCGGGCATCATTCCCGGCTCTATGGGTGCGCATAGCTATATCACCGAAGGCCTGGGTAATGAAGAGAGTTTTCAATCCTCTTCACACGGCGCCGGGCGGAGAATGGGGCGGAATGAGGCCACCCGTAAATTGGATCTGGAGGTGGAACTGCAGAAGATGAAAGGGATCCTTCATGGAATGCGTTCAAGGCGAGAGTTGGAGGAAGCCCCCGGTGCGTATAAAGATATTGATGAGGTCATGGAACAACAGAGCGACCTGGTGAAGGTTATCACCCGGCTGTGGCCGCTCGCCGTGATCAAAGGCTAAATTGTGAAAAAGTAAGTATCCTGTGCTATTATGAGAACAGACAGGGGAGGAGTAAGAGCTATGAAAACAAGAAAAACCGGATTTGTTTACTGGGCACCCCGTGTGCTGGGAATTCTGATGGTATTGTTTGTCGCGCTGTTTTCATTCGACGTATTTGATATGGATGCCAGTCTGTCGGAAAGGATCGGCGGCTTTCTTATTCACAACATTCCATCCTTTTTGTTAATCTTGCTGCTTGTGGTAAGCTGGCGCCGGGAGCTGGTGGGCACGGTCATCTATCCATTGCTGGGATTGACCTACTCGCTGGCCAATCTGGACGGGCACTGGTCCGTGCACGCCGCGATCACCGGCCCACTGGTGTTGATTGGTTTGCTCTTTTTATTGAGTTGGAGAGAGAAACAACGGACGGCATCGGCGGTTTAACCTGATTCCGGGAATCTGGAAAGAGCATCACAGGGAATGATGCGAGCCGAAACGCTGCCTGGATCGGATCGTGCGGTTATAAAACGCATGGCGCAAGACTGCGCATAGATTAGTGCGTCTTCAATATATGGCACCGGGAAGGTCAACTCTATCGACCGGCAGGGTCGTCGACTTTTTCCCCGGGGGATCGATTACCATTTCCCGGAAAACCTGCCACAGGCCGTCATCCAGCTCGATGACCGTACCCACTCTAGACCCGGGAAAATGAACCCTTCCGGAAAGTAACGCCTTGCGGAATAAAAAATGACATACAGGGTTTCAGGTGGGAAGTTGGCTGGCTATATGTTTTCACACAGAACCCTTCTTGAATAAACTATGGGAATTTAGCTACACAAAATCGTCAGAATCATTCAAATTTTATGTCATTTTGATACTGCTAACCCGGTTTTTCTGCTACTATTGATCTCAGGTAAAACATACAGAAAAATATTCTCAGGGCTATGTTTGCGAATTCATCTGCCTGAAAGGACAGGAAAAGTGAGTATTCACGGATATAGGCCGGAACTTCTCTGTGATATACCCTTCATTACCGTTGCGCAATTGATTGCATAATCATAGGAATAACATGCGCCGGATTTTCCTGATATTTTCCATTTTATTAATCAGTTTAAACCTGATGGGGTTGACCACCATCCCTCAGAGTTATTCGATTCGCGTGGGTGTGTACGAAAATCCCCCCAAGATATTTACAACCGCCGATGGAAATGCAGGAGGATTCTGGCCTGAGATTATTAAATATATAGCCAGGAAAGAAGGATGGCAGATTACCTGGGTATACGGCACCTGGGAAGAGGGGCTTCAGCGGTTGGAATCCAATGAAATTGATATCCTGCCGGATGTTGGTTGGACAACTGAGCGGGGGGAAAAATTCGCCTTCAATTCAGAATCAATTCTGACAAGCTGGGCGAGAATATATACCCCCAATGGACAGAGAATTGAGACAATTCTAGATCTGGAGGGGAAGACTGTTGCGGGGCTTAATGGCAGTCTGAATTTTGACGGCCCGGAAGGAATCAAGGAACTTGCCAAAAAGTTCGATGTGCATTGCAATTTCATCGGTAAGTCCAATTACACGGATGTTTTTGAGGCGCTGCAAAAAAAGGCTGTGGATGCCGGTGTCACCAATAAGGATTTCGGGGATCTAAACGAAATAAAATACAATGTCAGCCGCACACCCATCATCATCCAGCCGACGCAGATAAGATTTGCCCTGACAAAAGATGCAGAACTGACTCCTTATCTGATCAAAACGATCGATCATGATATCCAACAATTGAAGGTAGACCCGAAATCCATCTACTATCAGGCTCTGGATACTTATTTTGGAGAAAAACCTGTTGAGGTCACCCCTGCCTGGGTTAATACTTTTTTACTGGCTGCCGGGAGTTTCATTTTCTTCCTTGTGGCGGTTATTGTCACTTCAAGATTGGAAGTCCGACGGCAAACAAAGAAACTGGCCGCCAGTGAACTGCGTTATAGAACACTGCTCGAAAACTATCCTGATCTACTTTTCCGGATCAGCCGTGATGGAATTTTCCTGGATTACCATACCTCAACGGAAAATGACCTGCTCACCACGCCTCGCGAATTTCTTGGGAAAAAAGCCGTTGATGTGCTTCCCCCAAACCTGGCCGAACAAACTCTGGAGAAAGTTCGGCTGGCCATCAGTACCCGGCAAATCCAGGTGCTGGAATACGAATTGTCTGTAGATGGCAAACAGAGGGATTATGAAGCCCGGTATTCTGCGATCGGAGATACCGAGGTAATTGCCATCATTCGAGATATTTCTGCAAAGAAACAGGCGGAAAGAGATCTTCGAGAAAGTGAAGAGCGTTACCACACACTCGCCAGGGTTTCTCCTGTGGGTATCTTCCGTACTGATATAAATGGAATGACAACCTATGTTAATCCCACCTGGAGCAGCATTTCAGGGCTGGCGCCAGAAGAAGCCATGGGCGAAGGCTGGTTGAAGGTTGTTCATCCTGAAGACCGGGAGTCATTGAAAAAGAACTGGGAAAGATCAGCAATGAATAAAAGCCAGTCTCAGGCTGATTATCGCTTTCTCAAACCGGATGGATCGATTGCATACGTGATCGGGCAGGCCGTGCCCGAGCTGAATTCAGAAAACCAGGTGATCGGGTATGTTGGAACGATCACTGATATCACCGAACGTATTGAAGCCAATGCCGCGTTACAGCGCTCGAGAGAAGCCGAAAAGATCGCGCTGGATATCAAAGAAACAATTCAGGCAGCCAATCTTGCGCTGGTGCGATCTTTAGATCTGAAAACTGTTTTAAATGTACTTTTTAGTTATTTAAGTCAGATCGTTCATTATGACAGAGCCAGGGTGATCCTGATTCAACCAGATGGCAAACTGGAAATTGTCTTTTCGAGCGGATATACACCGGGATCCGATAAATCCATATCCGAAATTATTAATACGAATTATCCGCAGAATCTTCTCATTCAGAAAATACTGGTCAAACATCAGATGTTTGTGGTGGATGATACAAGTAGCTTTCCCGATTGGGAAAAAATTGCTGGACAGGGACATGGTAAAAGTTGGATCGGAATCCCTCTTATTGCCGGCGGGCAGATACTGGGCTATTTCTCGCTCGATAAAGACGAAAAGGCATTTTTTACCCGGGAATATCAAAACCTGGCAGAATCTCTGGCAGCACAGGCAGCGGTCGCCATTCAAAATGCGGGATTGCATGAAAGGGTTCTGCGACATGCCGGTGAATTGGAAGCCAGGGTGAACGAACGAACCATCGAACTCGCGAAACGGGTTTCAGAGGTCGAAGCGTTGAACAAATCCATGCAGGATCTGAATACCAGCCTGCAGGACGCAGTAAAAAAAGCGGAAAGCGCTGATAGATTGAAATCCGCCTTTCTGGCAACCATGTCACATGAATTACGCACACCGCTAAATTCGATTATTGGCTTTACGGGCATCCTGCTGCAAAAGATGGTCGGCCCGCTGAGCGAAGAACAGGAAAAACAACTGGGCATGGTTCAGAGCAGCGCCCGCCATCTTCTCGAGTTGATCAATGACGTCCTGGATATCTCAAAAATAGAAGCCGACCAGGTTGTGATAGTCAATGAAGAATTCAACATCGGCGAATCCATTCGCCGGTGCCTTGATCGAGTCCGTCCGCTGGCAAATAACAAAGGATTGGAACTGACGGCCGATTTGAGCCAGGCGGATATAGTCGTCTCCAGCGACCGGCGGCGCGTCGAACAGATACTGTTGAACCTTATGAACAATGCGATCAAATATACGGAACACGGTTCTGTAAAGGTGGATTGCTGGCCTGAAACCGACTTCCTGCGCATCAGTGTCATTGATACCGGGATCGGGATCAAAACTGAGGATAGGCAAAAACTCTTCAAGCCATTCCAGCAGATCGATTCTGGAATTACCCGGCAATACGAAGGAACCGGTCTGGGATTATCAATATGTCAACGCCTGGTAAAACTGCTTGGCGGAGAGATCAACGTGCAAAGTGAACCGGGAACTGGCAGTACATTCTCGTTCACATTACCGGTAAAAAGGAACGAGAAATGAAAAAGAAAGTCCTGGTCATCGAAGATAATGAACAAAATCTGTATCTGGTCACATTTATTCTCGAAAAGAACGGGTATCAGGTGTTTCAGGCGCGCAGCGGCGATGAAGGCACGAAGATGGCAGGTCAATGTGAGCCGGATTTGATACTGCTTGATATACAATTACCAGTGATGGACGGTTACGCTGTTGCCCGCCTGTTGCGCGCGATGCCGGGAATACGAACGATACCGATTATAGCTGTCACATCGTTTGCCATGCCTGGAGATCGCGAGCAGGCTCTGGCTGCTGGATGCACCGGATATATTGAAAAACCGATAGATCCGGATACATTCTTGATACAGGTTGAGCAGCATTTATTGTAAACATCGGGAAAAACATCATGAAAAGAATATTGATCGTTGATGATAATCCGCAGAATCTCTACATGCTCGAGATCCTCCTTAAATCGAAAGGATATGAAATTGCGAAGGCGCCAAACGGCCAGGTCGCATTGGACATTGCAGCCACTCAACCGCCAGACCTGATCATTTCAGATATTCTCATGCCCACAATGGATGGTTTTTCTCTGTGTCGGAAATGGAAAACCACCCCGGAATTTCAAAAAATCCCATTTATTTTCTATACAGCGACTTACACAGATGATAAAGATATAACATTTGCTCTCAGTCTTGGAGCCGATCGATTTCTAGTAAAACCTTTAGAACCGGAAGAACTACTTACGGCCATAACCGATGTGTTCAAGAAATTGGAGAACCAGGGAACTTCGGTTCTTACAACCGATGAAAAACCGGCCGGCGAATACTTTAAGACCTACAGCGAAACCCTGGTGCGGAAGCTGGAAGAAAAAATGCTCCAACTGGAGCGCGCCAATAAACAACTTGCCGCGCTATATCAGGCCAGTTGCGAATTGACGACGGTCAAATCCTCCGATGAGATGATCCGACGCGTATTGAATACCATCGTCGAAACGGCTGGCTATCAGCAGGCCAATTATTTCGCATTTGATCAAACTACACAGATGCTTTCATTGGCCGCTTCTGCCGGTTTTTCAACCGAAACTGAAACGACCTATAAAGACCAACTGGTGTTTAAGCTTGGAGAAGAAAAAGGACTGGTTGGTCTGGTGGCAGACACCGGCAAGTTGCTCAACATAGGGGATGTCAAGGCGGACAACCGCTGGGTGTTAATGGATGCGACGATCAATTCAGCCCTGTTCATTCCAGTTACTTTCGAATCGACACTACTGGGGGTGGCAGGTTTGTTCAGCCGGGAAAAAAACGCATTCAATGAACACGACGAACAGGATATTTCAGCTCTATCCAACAGTCTGGCCATTGCGATTGAGAATAAACGGAATCAAGAACAGGTTCAAAAGCATTTTAACCGCCTTGAGGCTCTGCATCGGATTGACCTGGCAATAAACGGAAACATGGATCTGCGCGAAATCTTGAATATTGTATTGAGCTGTGTTTTTGACCAGATGAGCGTGGATGCTGCCGGTATTGTATTATTCAACCGGTTCTCCCTTGGATACGAATATGCCTGTGGTAATGGTTTCTTGATGCGACCTGTTGACACCCGAGATCTTCACCAGCGCTATATCCTTGCAGAAAAGGTGATCTTGGAACGGCGTATGGTGCATTTTGAAAGCGTTAACAGTAAGGATATTCCAGAAGGCTACCGCTCTTTATGGGACAAGGAGGGTTTTCAAGAATACTGGGGAGTCCCGCTGTCCAGCAGAAATGAGGTTAAAGGAGCACTCGAGGTTTTTAAACGTTCCCGCTTCATCCCGAAGGCCGAATGGCTCGCCTATCTTGATACCCTGGCTGGACAGATCGCCATAGCGATTGACAGTTTCGAGATGGTCGAGGGATTAAAGAAATCGAATATAGATTTGCGAATAGCTTATGATGCGACTATCGAAGGTTGGTCCAGAGCATTGGATTTACGGGACAATGAAACTGAAGACCATACCCTGCGCGTGGTTGATACCACTCTTGAACTGGCAGCTGCGATGGGAATCAAGAATGATGATTTAATTCACATCAAACGGGGTGCATTGTTGCATGATATTGGAAAAATGGCCATCCCGGATGAAATCCTTCGCAAACCCGGCCCACTAACCGAAGAAGAATGGGTGGTTATGAGGAAGCACCCGCAGTTTGCTTATGAACTGCTTTCACCAATCGGCTATCTGCATCGGGCGCTGGATATACCAAGCTGCCACCATGAAAAATGGGACGGGACGGGGTATCCACGAGGATTGAAAGGTGAGCAAATCCCGCTGGCTGCCCGTATGTTTGCCATTGTAGATGTCTGGGACGCGCTCAGGTCAGACCGCCCATACCGCAAAGCATGGCCGGATGACAGAGTCATTCAATATATCCAGGAACAATCCGGTCATCATTTTGATCCGGAAGTGGTTCAGGTCTTTTTGTCAGTGGTTCAAAAAATGAAAATATAGTCAATGCGGGAAAAGCACAGGGTCATCCGCCTGCCATGTGAGAAATAACGATTCGCAGCCCGATACCCACCAGCAAAATTCCGCCGATGATTTCCATTCGTTTTCCAAATCTATCCCCGAGCAGGCGACCGGTGAATCCGCCCACCAGTGAAAGGAAGAGTGTCACTATCCCGATCAGGGCGGAGGCAGATAGGATATCCACCTGAAGCATGGCCATGGATAAACCCACGGCCAGGGCGTCTATACTGGTTGCCACGCAGAGCACAATCAATGTTCGCCCGTGAGTGATATCTTCACAGCGGGAAATCCCCTCAGGACTCAGGCCTTCTTTTATCATGCGGCCGCCCACCCACAGGAGCAAACCAAAGGCCACCCAGTGATCGAAAGAACTGATCACGCTGGCAATGGTCGATCCGGCCAGCCAGCCCAGCAGGGTCATTAAAGCCTGGAAGATGCCAAAATGCAGCGCGATACGCGCAACACGCCGCCAGGATGCTTCTTGATGGTCGGAAGGACTGGTGCCAACACCCAGTGATACGGCGAACGCATCCATAGCCAGCCCGATAGAAATGATGAGAGTCGTAGAAATATCCAAAATGGACCTTTCGAAATAAAGAAAACGGGCGAATTTTACTTCAAAAAAGGTCTGTTCTGATGCTTTTCTCCGGGACATTTATTTTTTCTTTATATATTTCATCAAACCCCGCATAACTTATTTATATCAGGTGGATAAAATAAAAAGTTGAACATCGAAACTGGATAATTATTGTAAGCAACTCAGTTGATTGGGTATAGAAGGATTTATGGAAATTGATTCTCTGGGTGATATCGGTATTGTAGAGTCAAGCTCGAAGGTCAAACCGGCAAGAACCTGGCGAAGCTGGCTGGTTGGAAACCCGCTGCTCACGGCTGATGCTCCCAATCAGACCATCGGAAAACTGATCGGCCTGGCCGTTTTTGCCTCAGATGCATTATCTTCAACAGCGTACGCTTCTCAGGAAATACTCCTGATCCTGGCGTATGCCGGCTCATCGGCGTTGGGTTATGTATTTCCCATTTCACTGGCGATTGTTTCCTTGATGGTGATCGTCTCCATCTCCTACGAACAAACCATTCACGCCTATCCGGGCGGCGGCGGCGCGTATATTGTCGCCCGCGATAATCTGGGTGAATTGCCCGCCCAAACAGCGGGTGCCGCATTGTTGACGGATTATATTCTGACCGTTGCCGTATCCATTTCTTCGGGAGTCGCTCAAATCACTTCCGCTTTCCCGATACTTTTCCCTTACCGGGTGGAAATTGCCGTCAGCATGGTCCTCTTTATCATGGTGATCAATCTGCGTGGTGTGAAGGAATCGGGCACCACATTTGCGATTCCCACTTATTTTTTTGTTTTCACCATGGTCACCACGGTTGCCGTGGGTTTCTTCCGTTACCTAACCGGTTCACTTGGCACAGTGGTCAATCCACCGGAATTCTCCGGCGCCGAAGCGATCACGGCGGTCACACCTTTCCTGCTGTTGCACGCCTTTTCCAGTGGTACTTCGGCGCTGACAGGTATCGAGGCCATATCCAACGGTATCACAGCTTTCAAGGAACCCCGCAGCAAGAATGCCGGAATCACCCTGATCTGGATGTCTTCCATTCTTGCAACATTATTCCTTGGAATTTCGTTTCTGATCGGTCCCATCCATGCCGTTCCATCGGAAGCCGAAACGGTTATATCTCAGCTGGCGCGTACGGTATTCGACGGCCAGGGCGCTTTTTATCTGGCGCTCATCGGTGGAACAGCCATCATTTTGATCATGGCTGCCAACACCGCCTTTGCTGATTTCCCCCGCCTGTCAGCCCTGCATGCAGGCGATGGATTCCTTCCCCGCCAGATGACTTTCAAAGGAAGCCGACTGGTTTACTCCCGCGGGATCATCACACTGGCGGCTGTATCGTCTCTGTTGATCATCGTGTTCAAAGCCAGCGTAACCCGTCTGATCCCCCTCTACGCAATTGGCGTTTTCCTGTCATTCAGCCTGTCTCAGGCGGGAATGGCCCGCCGCTGGTGGAAATCAGGGCATTTAAAGAAAGGGGAACAGATTGTTGAACCGGGCTCGATTGTTACCCATGATGATAAATGGATAGTCAAACTGATCATCAACGGTTTTGGCGCTATGTGTACACTTGTGGTAATGGTCGTCTTTGCCATCACGAAATTCAAAGATGGCGCCTGGATCATCATCATTCTTGTACCGGTCTTGGTCACCATCTTTTTCTCCATACACCGCCATTACAGGAATCTGGCAAAGAAGCTGTCACTGCAGAATTACCATTCGATGAGCATTTCACGCCACCGTGTGGTGGTGCTGATTGCCGGCGTGCACCGGGGATCTCTGGCCGCGCTCACCTATGCGCGTTCTCTCTCGGAAGATGTGACCTCTGTGCATGTTTCCATCGATCCTGCGGAATCCCAAAAGGTGCGTGAAAAATGGGAGATATATGGCGAAGGTACCCGATTGGTGATCCTGGATTCTCCCTACCGCCTGCTGGTGGAACCGGTTATGGAATACATCGGAAATCTGCTGGCAAAGCGCCTGCCTAATGAAATTGTGACGGTGGTTGTGCCGCAATTTGTTCCCCGGCACTGGTGGGAAAATTTTCTGCATAACCAGACGGCGCTGATGCTGCGTTTTGGATTTCTTTTCAAACCCGGCCTGGTGATCATTGAGGTTCCCTATCAGGTTTGATCACCCTCCCTCGATCAACCTCAACCAATACAATCGGTCCATACTACCAAAACGAAAAGAGAGTGCCATTTACGACACTCCCTTTTCGTCTACTCCAAAACTCTTCAAAAGGAAAGGGAACCGGATGCTGGGAGGATCAGAGTCCTTTTGCCACGTGATAATAGAGGTCATTCCACTTCAACTCTTGTTTGAAGTGGTTCAAATCCAGACTGTTATCAATGGCGACGTATTCAATACCGGCCATCTCGGCAAAATCCCGTAAATAATCCTGGGTCAGCGAGAAACTGAAACTGGTATGGTGCGCTCCACCGGCGTAAATCCAGGCGGCGGCTGCCTGTTTCAAATTTGGTTGTGGAGTCCATAGAGCACGGGCAACCGGTAATTTGGGAAGCGGATGCTCGGTGGGAACCACATCCACCTGATTTACGATCAAACGGAACCGGTCTCCGAGGTCGACCAGTGACGCAGCCACAGCCGGGCCGGTATTGGCATCAAAGATAAGACGCACCGGATCCGCCTTGCCGCCGATGGACAGGGGCAGCACTTCCACTTTGGGTTTGGTAGCCGCTATCGATTCGCATATCTCCAGCATGTGTGCGCCCAGAATTTTGTCGCCTTTTGGGCTGAAATGGTAGGTGTAATCTTCCATGAAGCTTGTGCCGCCTTTGAGACCGGCGTTCATGACTTTCATGGCGCGCACCAGAGCGGACGTTTTCCAATCGCCTTCGGCACCGAAACCGTATCCATCCGCCATCAGGCGCTGCACAGCCATGCCGGGGAGCTGAACCAGACCATGCAGGTCTTCGAAGGTTGTGGTGAAGGCGGTGAAATTACCAGACTGCAGGAAATGGCGCATACCCAATTCGATACGGGCGCCTTCCCGCAGAGAAGAATGTCTCTCTTTACCAGGGAGCAGATTGGGCGCGATATCGTAGGTATCGAGATAGACCTTGACCAGATCGTCAATTTCTTTATCGCTGACTTCGTTGACCACCTTGACCAGATCGCCGACACCGTATCCATATACGTCATACCCGAAATTGATCTGAGCGGAAACTTTGTTGCCTTCTGTGACGGCCACTTCGCGCATATTATCGCCGAAACGGACCAGTTTGCTCTTTTGTGAATCCGCCAGAGCGCAGGCTGCCCGGCTCCAGATTCCCAGTTCCTTCTGCACACCATCATCCTGCCAATGACCGACGATAACTTTGCGGTCGAGACGCAGGCGGGTGCAGATGAAACCGTATTCACGATCACCGTGGGCAGATTGATGCAGATTCATGTAATCCATATCAATATCTGCCCAGGGTATCTCACGATAATACTGGGTATGCAGGTGGGCAAGCGGTTTACTCAAAATCTTCAAACCGTTGATCCACATCTTTGCAGGTGAAAAAGTGTGCATCCAGGTGACCAGACCAACACATGCATCAGAAGCATTGGCTTCCTGGCAGAGACGGGTGATATCTTCGGGTGTGGTCATCACCGGTTTAAAGACTACTTTTGTGGGTATGCTCTTCGATGAATCAAGGAAAGCGGCAATTTCACGGGAGTGTTTAGCGATTTCCTCGAGAACCTGCGGACCATAAAGGTGCTGGCTGCCTGTAACGAACCAAATTTCATATTTACCAAGATCGATCATAATTACCTCGCAAAAAATTTATTGGCCATAGATATGCGTATAGCGATAATGCAGCTTTTCCACGTCCTCGTCACTAATGGGAAGGGGTTTTCCCATCTGCATGGCAAGCCAGACCGTTTTAGCGATATCTTCCGTCATCACGGCACTTTTTACGGCAGCCTCTGCGTTTTTTCCGATGGTAAAAACACCATGGTTCTGCAGCAGACAGGCAGAGCTACTGCCAATATGATCCACCACTTCTTTGCCGATGGCTTCATCACCGATGCGCACAAAGCCGGCGCAGGGTATTTCACAGCCAAATTCATCTGCCATGGCGGTCAACACAACCGGGATCGACCTTCCCAGAGCGGCAAATGCCGTGGCGTAATTGGAATGTGTGTGCACCACTCCGTTGACATCTTCACGGTTCTTGTAGATATACAGATGGCTGTAGACATCTGAGGATGGTTTAAATTTCCCTTCGACGACCTTTCCGTTCTTATCCATGACCACCATGTGTTGAGGTCCCATTCCCTCATAGGGAATCCCCGATGCTTTGATCACGATCAAACCGCTTTCAGGATCCCGGGCTGAGACGTTGCCGCCAGTCCAGACAACAAGATGGTTTTCAACCAGTTTCTGATGCAGTTTTACCAGCTCTTCTTTCAGGTTTTCCAGCATTTCTTCTACTCCCAAATCACCTGTGACTGCTAACTTTAATCGATTTAAGATGTTTCATCACATCATTGGTCCCTCGACCGAAATAATCGTGCAGGATGACATATTCCTGATACAGTTTCTCATATACTTTCTGATTCTCGGGGATAGGCCGGTAGACAATATCCTTGATTGCCGCCATCTTTTTGGCTGCCTCCATGATGCTGTCATACCCGCCGGCCGCCTTGCCAGCCGCCACAGCGCCGAACATGGCAGAACCCAGTGCCGGTGTCTGTTTTGACGCGCTGATCTTGAGCGGTACACCGATCACATCCGCATAGATTTGCATCAACATCGGATTCTTCTCGGGTAAACCTCCGCAGGCCACCAGTTCATTGACCGGGACGCCGTTCTTCTGGAAGGTCTCAATAATGATACGTTTGCCGTAGGCAGTGGCTTCAATCAACGCGCGGTAGATCTCTTCCGGTTTGGTAGCCAGAGTCATTCCCAGGATCATACCGGTCAGATCGACATCCACCAGAACTGAGCGGTTTCCATTCCACCAGTCCAGCGCCAGCAGACCACTCTCACCGGGTTTCAATTTGGAAGCTTTCTCTTCCAGGAATTTATGAATGTCCAGATCATGCTCACGGGCTTCTTGCTGGTAGGCAGCCGGGACGCAATTTTCTACAAACCAGGCGAAATGGTCACCCACGCAGGATTGCCCGGCTTCGTATCCGAAGAATCCGGGAATGATGCCGTCTTCCACATACCCGCACATTCCGGGTACGATGTGCTCTTCCGTTCCAAGCACCATGTCGCAGGTGGATGTTCCCATGATCATGACCATCCGTCCGGGCTCCGTCACCGTGGCTGCCGGAACGGCGACATGCGCGTCCACATTGGCCACCGCTACGGCGGTTCCGGGAAGCAGGCCGGTCCACCGGGCAGCTTCTTCGCTCAATCCGCCCGCTTTCTGGCCGATGGGCACGATATCCTGGCTCATCTTTTCTTCCACCACATTTTCAAGCAGGGGGTTGAGTGCCTTGAAAAATTTCTTTGAAGGGAAACCTTCCCGTTTCGACCAGATGGCTTTATAGCCGGCCGTGCATGAATTGCGGGTTTCCTTTCCCGTCAATCGCCAGACAACCCAGTCGGCTGCCTCGATCATTCGATCTGCCGCTTTATACAGCGCCGGATCTTCATTGGCAATCTGTAATACTTTGGAAAAGAACCATTCCGAAGAAATCTTGCCGCCGTAGCGATTCAGCCAGCCTTCTCCCATATCCCGAGCGGTCTGGTTGATCTTGTCCGCTTCCGGTTGGGCGGCGTGGTGTTTCCACAGCTTGACCCAGGCATGCGGATTCTGGCGATATTCGGGTATTGTGCACAATGGGGTCCCGTCAGATTTGGCGGGCAGCATGGTGCAGGCGGTGAAGTCAATACCCAGGCCGATGACATCTTGCGGGTTTACTCCTGATATCTTCAAGACGGCAGGAATGGTGTTCTGGAAGGTCCGGATGTAATCATCCGGATCCTGTAAAGCCCAGTCAAAATCCAGGCGGATATTGGAATCAGGAAGTTTTTCGTCGATCACCCCGTGAGAGTACGGGTACACAGAGGTGGCGATCTCTTTCCCATTGCTGACATCCACAAGAACAGCCCGGCCTGATTCAGTGCCAAAATCAACTCCAATTGCGTATTTGCTGGGCATCATTCCTCCTGAAATTCGATAAAAATTACCGTTCTTCCCGCAGGGAAGCCGGGTGATGGATTTTTTTGTTTTTGAACAAATTGGGTGGTGAATTCACATTCCCCGTAGAATTCACCAGAATTGATGACACATTCCCGATCCCAACGAAAACAGATATTTTCACCAGCGGCATGTGAAAGCAGAGAGATGATTCACGGGTTCTCATGGATTTTCCGCTTCCAGGACCTTCGACAACTGAGAGCTTTCGCGCACCAGCAGCTCTGGACTGAGAATGATTGTGCGCTGGTTTTCGTGATAAGAATGTTCGCGGGATTTCTCAATCGCCAGAACGATCTCTTCCACAGCCGTACAGCCGAGAAGATATTGATCAAGAACTATGGTTGACAGGGGCGTTGGATAATAAGGAGTTTCAGGCAGTCCATCCACCCCGACCACACCCAGCTGCTGGGGGATGGCAATATCTCCCTGGCAGGAAACCTGAACGACGCTTAAGGCCATCTGATCGTTGGCCACAAAAACCGCATCCATGTTTGGATATTGTGAGAGGAGCTGCTTAAAAGCCACTTCTCCACTGGAAGATGACCAGTTTCCTTCCGTGCAGTGTTCTTCCCTGGCTTCGATCCCGGCAGAAATGAGCGCGGATTTCCAGCCGGCTTTCCTCTGGCGGCTTTCCCACCAGTCCATTGGACCGCTGATGTGACCAATGCGGCGGTAACCCTGACCGAGTAAATGTTCCGTGGCCATTTTCCCGGCCAGGTAATTATCAAAGCTGATGATCGACAGACCGGGGTGATTTTGCTGGGTGAGAAAGACTATGGGGATTGACAATTCTGAAAGCTCACTGTCAACCCAACCCCGGTTATCTCCCACCTGTGGTACCGCCCAGATGATGCCGTCGACATGATGAGCCAGAAGGTTCTGCAGAAGCGGTTTTATGTTTTCCGTGTCGAAACGCGGCAGTTCCTTTAATAGCAAAGAATACCCCATCTTTTCCGATTGGAATGTTATTCCGTTGAGAGTGCGGGAAGGACCGTTGTATTTCAGACCGGCTGTCACCACACCAAGGGTATAACTTCGCTGCTGGATAAGGCTGCGTGCCAGGGCACTGGGCTGGTAACCCAGTTTTTCGATTACTTCGTTGACCTTGCTTCTGGTTTCTTCCGCCACGTCCGGACGGTTATTAATAACACGAGAAACAGTCTGGGTAGATACCCCGGCTGCCTGGGCGACCTCTTTAATGGTTGGACGTTTGTTGAAATACAAATCCAGGTCCTCACTATCAATTATTCCCGATACCGTTATCGGGAACGATAACATCGTAGCAAATGTGATTCTTTTTGTCAAGGCGTCATTCTTCAAGCAGGGAAAAATGTCAGTAATATTCTCTGAATAATGGAATTATTCTCGAAAAATGTCCCTATAGAAGGGACAACGGGCGTGAAAAATATGAAAAATTTGTGTTTTAACCATCTGATGGGTGATGAATGTCAGAAAAAATCAGACAGATACCGGGAATCACAGAAAAACCTCTTGACATTGGCGGTTCCATTTGCTAATATCTCAATGTGAACGATAACGGGAACGTTATCAAAAAATTGGTTGTCAGAGCAGTACAGACTTGCTCCTGACATATCTCCGGTAAGTACTAGACATTACAGGGAGCGTTGGATCCCAATATCTTGTTGAATTACATTGAAGCATCAAAGAAAGATAAATGGGTCGTTTAGTACTTTCCCCAGCCACAATCCATAAGTATTTCATCACTGAAAGGTTGCCTGTTGATTTGTTTGTCAAATAGGTACCTTGAGGTCTCAGACAGCAGGTTTTCTGAGTATTCCGAAAACCTCGGGAGGAGGAAAAAGGGAAGAATCGATATATCTTGACCATCAATCAATCCAATCCAGTAAGAAAAATTCATACGTTATCTATGAAGGAGAAATAGGATGAAAGTCTTGAAAGTTGTTTCGAATGTCGCTTTATTGATGGTTCTGGTCTTTTCACTGGTTGCCTGCGCGGCACCCGCTACGCCTGCACCTGCCGCTGCCCCCGCTGAAAAGAAAGAATTCACCTACAACACCATGACCATGTGCTACCCGCAGTTGGGTGCCGAGAGCGACTGGCGCACTGCCAACACCGCTTCCTTCAAAGAGACTGCCGGTGAACTGGGTGTACGCTTGATCTTCTCTGATGCCCAGCAGAAACAGGAAAATCAGATCTCTGCTATGCGCGCCTGCATTGCTCAGGGTGTCAATATCATTGCTCTGCCTCCTGTGGTGGAAGACGGCTGGGATGCCGTTCTCAAGGAAGCTAAAGATGCGGGAATCCCCGTGATCATTGTTGACCGCTCCGTCAAAGCCGACAAATCCCTGTACGCTGCCCACATCGGCTCCAACATGGTGCAGGAAGGCGAAAAAGCCGGTAACGAAATGAATAAACTCCTGCCTGATGGCGGCAAGATCATCGAGCTGAGCGGCACCACCGGTTCCGGCGCTGCCACTGGCCGCGCGGAAGGTTTCCGCAAGACCCTCAACAAGAACATCGAAATCCTCGATTCCCAGACCGGTAACTTCACCCGCGCCGAAGGCAAACCCGTTATGGAAGCCTTCTTGAAGAAATACGGTGCTGATATCAAGGGTGCTTTCATCCACAATGATGACATGGCCATTGGCGCCATCGAAGCTATGAAAGCTGCCGGCCTCAAACCGGGTGATATCAAAGTCGTCTCTGTCGACGGCACCCGCGGTGGTTTCCAGGCGATGGTGGATGGCTGGATCCAGGCTGACGTGGAATGCAATCCCCTCCTCGGCCCACAGACCATGGAACTGGCTCTGAATATTCTCAACGGCAAACCCTTCGAAGCTGAAACCCTGACAAAAGAAGAAGTCTACTATCCTGACAAAGCTGCCGAACTTCTGCCGAGCCGCAAGTACTAAATCGTGATCTGTTGTAGTAGTAGTAAGTCACCCTGTAATTTCCTATAATGATGAGAGAAGCGGTGTTGTCTCCAACGCCGCTTCTCTTCAAGAAATAAAGTTTTTTCTTGTACAAAACAGCTCCAATAAAGGCAGATGTTATGGAAGAAACACCCTATATATTAAGTGCTAAAGGCATCACGAAATCATTTCCTGGTGTGCTTGCCCTTGAGAATGTAGATTTTTCTCTGAAGAAGGGAGAAGTCCACGCGCTAATCGGCGAGAATGGGGCTGGAAAATCTACACTCATTAAAATCTTGACCGGTGTTGAAAGACCGGATGGAGGGACCATCGAATTCGATGGCAAGAAAGTTGAAGTCCGCTCTCCACAACATGCCCAGGAAATCGGCATTGCCACTGTGTATCAGGAAGTGAACCTGTGCACAAACATTTCGGTGGCAGAAAATATCATGCTGGGGCATGAACCCAAAGGATGGCTGGGTAACATTAGTTGGAAGAAGATGAACGAGCAGGCATCCAAATCCCTGAAAAAGCTGGGGATTGATATCGATGTCTCGAAACCGCTCGGGAGTTATTCCGTTGCTATCCAACAGATGGTCGCCATTACGCGTTCACTGGAGTTCGAATCAGCGAAAGTTTTGATCCTCGATGAACCCACCTCCAGTCTGGACGCGCATGAAACACAGCAGCTCTTTGATGTGATGAAAAAGCTGAAAGCTGAGGGGATTGGAATCATCTTTATCACCCACTTCCTGGACCAAGTCTATCAGATCACTGACCGTATCACCGTGCTGCGCAACGGGAAATATGTGGGCACATTTGAGACAAATTCGCTGCCGCGCGTGAAATTGATCGCGAATATGCTGGGCCGCAGCCTGACCGATCTGGATGATCTTTCCAGGACAAAACACAAAGTTGAGAAACCCACGGAAGGCAAGGCGGTTCTGGCTGCCAGAGAAATGGGTAAAACAGATTATCTGGAACCGATAAACATGGATCTAATGGCCAATGAAGTTATTGGCGTTGCCGGGCTACTTGGTTCCGGCCGCACCGAAATGGCCAACCTGATATTTGGTATAGCAGCGCCGGACACTGGCGAATTGCTGATCAATGGTGAAAAAGTCATGCACTTTTCGCCACTGGAATCATTGAAAAATGGTATCGCTCTCTGCCCGGAGGATCGCAAAGCCGAAGGGATCGTAGGTGATCTGACCATACGAGAGAATATTATCCTGGCGCTGCAGGCCAGGTTTGGCTGGTTCAAATTCCTGTCTACTGACAAACAATACGAAATTGCCGAGAAATATATCAAACTACTGGGAATCGTTACCCCCTCACCAGACCAACTGGTAAAGAACCTGAGCGGCGGCAACCAGCAGAAAGTCATTCTGGCGCGCTGGCTGGCAACCGATCCGCAGGTATTGATCCTCGATGAACCCACTCGCGGTATCGATGTGGGTGCAAAAACCGAGATCCAAAAACTGGTACTGGATCTGGCAGAGCAGGGTAAATCCTGTATCTTCATTTCATCCGAACTCGAAGAAGTTCTACGCTGCAGTCACCGCATACTGGTTTTACGTGATCATAAGCTGGTTGCTGAATATGGCGCTGAAGTGGATGATCAGACCATTATGCATACCATGGCAGGTAATCTATGAAGAAGAATTCCTTGTTTGAAAAGTTTCGTCACAGCCGCATATTCTGGCCGCTGGTGGCGCTGGCTTTGTTGTTGATCTTTGACGCGTTCTATGCCCCGAGTTTCTTTAAAATTGGCATCCTTGACGGTCACCTCTACGGAAATCTGATCGATGTGTTGAACGATGGCGCACCGTTGGCCATTGTTGCCATCGGTATGACTCTGGTGATCGCCACTGGCGGTGTAGATCTCTCGGTAGGCGCGGTGATCGCCATTTCGGCTGCCATGGGAGCGGTGCTCATCAATCCGGCGCTGGGCAATCAATTGATCACAAACGATATCCTGACAGCCAATAAGACCAATACACCGCTCTGGTTGATCGTTCTGGCAGATATCGCGGCCGGTACCATTTGTGGTCTGTGGAACGGTATGCTGGTTTCGAGAGCACGCATTCAACCCATGGTGGCAACCCTGATCTTGATGGTGGCCGGGCGCGGGATCGCCCAATTGATCACCAACGGTCAGATTATGACCATTTACTACACCCCGTATTTCTGGTTTGGGAATGGATTTATTCTGGGCCTGCCGGTTTCCATCTACATTGTGGCGCTTGTTTTCCTCATTGGCTGGTTGCTGGTGAGAAAAACCTCCATTGGATTATTCATCGAGTCAGTGGGGATCAATGCCAAATCAACCCACTACAGCGGCATCAGTGAAAGAAACATCAAATTGTTTGCCTATACGTTCTGCGGATTCTGCGGTTCCATTGCCGGCTTGATCCTCAGTTCGTATGTACACAGTTGCGATGCCAATAACATCGGTCTGGCATATGAACTGGATGCCATCCTTTCCGTGGTTATCGGCGGAACACTGATGGCAGGCGGACGTTTCTCCATGGCATCCAGCATTCTGGGAGCCATGATCATCTGGACATTCACGCTGACCATGTACACGATCGGCATTCCGGCCAACACACTGCTGGCAGCCAAATCTGTTCTGGTCTTGATCGTCATCCTGCTGTACTCAGATCAAAC
The DNA here is from genome assembly GCA_012798535.1 of Leptolinea sp. Lineage (GTDB taxonomy): Bacteria > Chloroflexota > Anaerolineae > Anaerolineales > Anaerolineaceae > Leptolinea. The sequence goes on along the minus strand of JAAZMZ010000042.1, from coordinate 37,729 downwards.
CCGCAGCTTCATCAACCGTCTGGGCGCAAAGAAAGGTGGAAGCAATGTGGAATCGAACTAAACTCTTCCTCCTTAATAACGGAACTCTGCTCTTCACGATTCTGATCTTCGTTGTCGGATACATCATTTGTGGACAGATCTATCCGGCAATGCAGAAGCCACAGGTGTTTTTCAACCTGTTCATCAATAACGCCAGTCTGTTACTGCTCTCCATTGGTATGACCTTCGTGGTCATCTCGAATGGAATCGACCTGTCTGTTGCATCCATGCTGGCATTGACGACCATGGCCTCGGCAGCTCTTCTGAGGGCCAATGTCAGTCCTTTCCTGGTGATGCCGTTGATGCTGATTATGGGGATCACCTTTGGCTGTGTTCAAGGCCTCATTATCCAACGTCTAAAAGTAGAAGCCTTTGTGGTCACCCTGATGGGCAGTTTTTTCTGCCGCGGTATGGCATATATCATCAGCCTGTCCTCGGTAACCATAACCGATCCGGTGTATAAGTCTCTGGGCCTTACGAAGATCATGATCCCGGGTTTCCAAAAAGAGTATGTTTACATCTACTCGATTGTGGCCGTAATTGTATTTCTGGCGGCCATTTATATCGCCCGGTATACCCGCTTTGGACGAACCATGTACGCTATCGGGAACAATGAACAATCCGCCCGCCTGATGGGTCTACCGGTGGAACGGACCCGCGTGCTGGTTTATGCCTTCTCCGGTTTTTGTTCATCGTTGGGCGGTATTGCCTTCAGTTTTGCGTTGCTATCAGGTTATGGTCAATACGCTCCCACGATGGAAATGGATGCCATTGCCTCGGTGGTCATGGGCGGTACGCTGTTGACCGGTGGTGTGGGTAATGTGATCGGTACCCTGTTCGGTGTGCTGATCAATGGAACGATCGTAAGCGTTCTTCAGTTCAATGGAACGCTAAGTTCCTGGTGGACTCGCATCGGTGTCGGTGTACTCACTTTGTTGTTCATCGGCATTCAGAGTCTGTTCCAACTGGGCAAAAAGACCTCATAAACATAACGTACTACAAGGGGAATTAAGGGCAAACGGCATGGGGGCAATGCCGTTTTTTCTTTTGAATTATAAGAAAACAAGGGATATTTATTAATAAATCTGATGGTAGATATTACTGTCTTGAAATTTAGAATCGGAAGAATGTTTGAGGGATACAACCGTCGGCTGCCAGGGTGAGTTCTTCCATCGTCCTGATCGGACTTACGTTAATCCGGGGGAGGAGCATTAACCGTTTCCGGTGATATCGGTAGACATTTCCACGGTTTGTGGTGACGGCGGTTTTGAATCCCAGTGAAGCTGCCAGGCGAGCTTCACGGTCTGTTACGTCCAGGGTTGATCCATAGGGATAGGCGAAATGTTCCACCTTCAAGCCGGTCTTCTCCCGGATGATCGCCCGGGAATCGCGAATTTCATACAGGGCTTCTTCTTCTGTCAATCCAGCCAGGGATGGATGCGAGCAGGTGTGCGCGCCAATAGTTACGAGTGGATCCCGGCCCAACTGGTTGATCTGTTCCCAGGACATGGCCAGTCTCTCAACCCAGGTAGTTCTATCAAGCCCAAGAGGTTCGAATACGGCTTTCCAGGCAGCGGAGATTCCATTTTCGGAGTTTAACACCAGCCGGCAGATGGTCCGAAAGGCATCCCGTTTTTGCTGAAAAGCAGCGCAGGGGATACGGTGTTCTTTTCCATCCAGAGAAAATCGCATCTCATCACTGACCAATAGGCTCTCTTCGAGCATATTCCACCAGAAGGCCGCTTTTCGATCGGGAAAATCAGTGGTGATGTATATACAAAAAGGGATGCCTTCTTCTTTTAGAATGTTATACGCTGTTGTACACGTATCTGTATATCCGTCATCAAAGGTGACACAGACGAATTTTTCCAATTTTTCGCCAGTCTGGATGCCATCCACCATGGCATCCAGACTCTTGAACACATATTTCCGGTCTCTGAAAAACCGGATGGTATTTTTCAGTATGGCCGGAGTAATCTCATACAATTGATTCTCCGGCAGCCGCGGTTTGCCATCCGGTTCCACCACCCTGTGGATCATCAATATATGGCCCAGGAAAGGCGCGAACGGCCGCGCCATTTTTGAAAAACCACTGGAGTAAAGAAACGAGTCAAATTTTTGCATCCTATCAATCATTTCAGCATCAGGGAATATGGCACAGTTTCAAGTCTCTTTACCTATGGCCTGTGAAAATTACGGATTTCCGACCGGTATCCAAACGAGATCAGGCCGGAGCTCCTCGTTTAAACTTTGCGATAAATCGAAATACTTCATCGCGGATGATTTTAATATCTTCGATACGCAATACATTCCAGAGATAGCAGGCGCCGCAAAACAGCAATATGATAAAAAAAGAAAGTGGAAGATCATACTCGAGAAAATAGAAAGGGATACACCCGAGGAGCATTAATAATAGCGGTTTCATATATTCACTCATAATAATTTTAATCGATTGACGTTGGAGGCAATAGGCATTCAAGGGATTCACGGCAGCTAATCCGATCAGAGACGAGAGAACCGCGCCGATGATCCCGAATCTGGGGATGAGCAGAAAATAGCTGGCAAAAACGATCACAAACCGGATTACATTCAGGAAAAATGGTTTATCCGACTGACCGATGGCAATCAGCGAATATCCCAGATTCGAATCCAGAACCCTGAAGATCAGCACGATCATCAGGAGATTGAATGCCGGAACACTCACCAGATATTTTTCTGAGAATAGCAAACGAAATCCCCATTCCCCAAAACCATAGGCGGATAGGACCAATAATCCACCAATAAGACATATAGCCCGGTTGGCATAGTTGATGGTTCTTGCTGTTCTTTCCTTATTACCGCCTGTGAAGATATTTGTTAAATAAGGAAAATAGGCAGAGTTGAAGGCTGTAAAGAGAATCTCCAGGCTGTCCGGGATGCGCCGTGCGAAGTCGTAGATGGCAATCTGCGCCGGACCAAAAAATATACCTATGATGATCGTATCCACCCGGCTGTAGGTAAAAGCCAACAAATTGTTTCCATACAACGGAATGGAAAACTTGAACATCTTTCTGAAAATTTCTGTATCGAAACGAAAATTGATCTTGACCTTAACAGATAAGATCGAGATTGTGCAGGTGATGATCTCGGGTATCAATCTGGCCCAGACCAGCCCGAGAGCTCCAAGCTTAAGATAGATCACAAACAGGATCGTCAGGATGAGACTGAATAATCCATAGATGAAGTTCATTCTGGCCAGGATGTTAAACTTTTGCTTGCCCTCCAATGAAAAAGAAAAAATGCTTAGCGTTCCCTCAAGGAGGAGAAGAATCGGAACATAAACAAGCAGATTTTTAGGGATATACCCGCTCAACAATTGGGAAAAAAAATCTTGAAAGATGAAGATGAGGATACATGTCAGAGACAGGCAGGAAAGGATGAACAGCAAACCGGTATTGACGATCTTTTGTCTCTCCTCTTCGTCTTCGGTGGCTGCGATGAAGCGTGTGATTACCGATTCCATCCCGAAGCTGCCAAATGTTAATCCGAGACTGACCAGTATCTGTAATAATACAAATCCCCCATATTCGTCTTGAGGCATCCACCTTGCGTAAATGATCGTACAGAATACGCCAAAGACAACAATAAAAAACCTTCCCAGACCGGAAGAGAACACATTGGATATGAATCGAGACAACGATGTATCTGACATCTTCTTATTTAATGATGTATGTGGATTGGGGAAAACCAATTTTACAGATGGGATTTCTTTTGCCTGATGAAAAACTATCTTACTATATCAAAGAAATCGATGATTGGGGAATGAATAGGCTTTGTCTTCAAAGGTATAGGAATTTCACACTCGGAATTGAAATGCTTGACCCCGCAAATTGAAAATGACATTTTCACAAAAAGAAAATGTCATGACATGAACAAAGCATTCAGGAAAAAAACCAAAAATAGCGCTACAGATCGGACTATGCGGCGCCCTTTGCTAAAAGAACTGCCGGCACGGTTTGGATGAGCAAACGGATATCCAACCATATAGACCAGTTCCTTATATAACTGATATCCATTCTCAATTGATCATCGAAGGTTACCCGGCCTCTTCCATAAACCTGCCATACCCCGGTCATACCCGGAAAGACAAGAAAGCGTTCGCTGTGCCAGAGGCTGAACTGATCTACCTCGTATAAAGGAAGAGGCCGAGGCCCAACAAGGCTCATCTCTCCTTTAACAACATTGATCAGTTGGGCGAACTCATCCAGACTGGTTTTCCGCAGGAATTTCCCCACCCTTGTCACCCGTTTATCATGCAGCAGCTTCACGTCAGTTTTTATATCCAGTTTTCCGGAAACATACTCTTTAATATGCTCGCGGTGTACGGATTCGTCGGCGTTGGCATACATAGATCGAAACTTATAGCATTCGAATGGAATGCAATCAATACCCGCCCTTTTTTGCTTAAAAAAGACAGGTCCTTTCGATTCGAGTTTTATCGCAATCGCGATCAGTGAGAACAGGGGAATGAGAAAGGGTAAACTGATGAAGATTAGTGTAAGGTCACATATTCGTTTAAGCAGGTATTCCCACGTTCCATATATCGAATTTCGTTTGTTAATTATCACGGCGGTATCTTACCATATTCTATTATTGAACGAAAAAAATAGCAAAGGGGAAAAATCGGCCAGTCCCTTCTAGAAACACCATATGTATATTCTGTCACAATCGCCCGGGATTGAAAATAAAGATTGAATTAATTCACTGTTAGTCTGTTATTGATATATCTCTCCGACCTTAATATTATCCACATAACAGGTTGCCGGATTGGGAAAGATCTTGCTCGCATAACTGTTGACACTCCAGAGGATGTTGGCGTCGCTCGGTTTAGTTTGAAAGTCCCTCAACTCAAAGATCTTAACTCCATCCTGGTAGATTTCAACATATCCCGTTTCATCGGTGGTAGCATAGTAATAGCCGGTAATATTTACCCATTTATCAGGTGGAAAAGGGATGACTTCAGTCTGATAAATCGGCTGAGTAGGATTTTCTCTGTTGCCTCCGGGTACATAGTTCATCACAATCTGGTAGGTTCCATTATTTTTTATGATATTCAGATCGATGATGGGTTTATCAAAGGTCTCGTCCTGGCTTTTCCACTGCCAGACATTCCACCAATCGCCGGTTGCGAGAGTATGGGGAACATAATAATCTGCTGAATAATATCCCAGAGGAGTCGAGGGAACGTTATAGGTGAACAGATAAGCCGCCGTGGATTGTCCCGATCCGATGGTCAATGCGGCGGAATAGTTCCCTTCCGCCGGGGTATCAACCACGGAAATCTTATAATAGACACCTTTACCGAAATGCTCTCCATCTTTTCCATTGAAGGCGGAAAGATCTCCAGATTCAAAATCTGCGTCAAAAATCAAATCATCAGGTTGCGGAGGCGGTGGTGGGGTTATGGCTTCTGTCGGGATTGCGATCGGTGTATCTGTGGGTTTGATCTCCACAGGATCCGGAGTGATTATTACCGATTGAGGATCAACAGGGGTGTCATTTGTTTTTGCATCGCATCTGCAAACAGGAGTAGAGGCCGAGAGTGTCTGCAAACAGGCTGTTTCGATGTCTTTTTGTGTAACACATGCCGTTATCAATGGTATGAAGCACAACATAGCAACAATGGAACGAGGCATTCTCTATGATCCTTTTTGTTAAAACTTTCTTACTAGTGAATGAATGAGCCTGGTGGATCACCAGAATAACTGATCGATAAACGTCCACACAATATTTTACGGGTTAATCAACCAAATTCAATGAAATTCATTCTTTTTTACAAAATATTTAGACATTCAAGTCTTGGAACCCCGGTAATCCAGACTGAAATATTAAAACAAATCATAGACTATTAATGTGGCATGTGTACCATTGAAGAGTGTTTTAAGCTCAAAATAGGCTAATATCGAAATGACAATAAAGAATTCAAGGGAATTTCCCTTAATTTTTTAATAATTGGCATAAAAATTTCGGAAGTGGGTATTCATCTCATACGCGATTCTTAAAATATTTTCTCTAAACTTAACTATTTTATGTGTAATTCCTGTATAATAAAATGTGATTTTAATCATATATTCATAGTGGGATTTATCATATAGGAAGTTTATGAATACACCTGTTGATGTGGTTGTGATCGGAAGTGGATACTGGGGGCGTAACTATGTTCGGCTGTTATCTCATTTGCCTGAAGCAAACCTGGTTGCCGTCTGCGATCAATCGGAAGGACGTTTGGAGGAAGCTGCAAAGGTTAATCCAAATGCTGTTTTGTATAAAGATCTTGAAAGTCTGATCAAGGGCACAAAGTTCGATGCGGCCATAGTATGCACGAATCCTTCCAACCATTTCAAGATTACACGCCGGCTGCTGCAGGCAGGCAAGCATACTCTGGTGGAAAAACCTATCACCACATCTTCCAAAGACGCGGAAACGCTTTCAAAAATCGCCGCGGAGAATAATCTAAAACTGATGGTAGGTCACACCTTCATTTTTAACGCCGGTATTCGCGAAATCAAGAATTACATCAATTCCGGCCAGGTGGGGAAGGTCTATTACATGTATGCCCGGCGGACAAATCTGGGCCCCATTCGTGATGATATCAACGCTGTATGGGACCTTGCACCGCATGATATTTCCATTTTTAATTATTTTATGGAAGACAAACCAGAATGGGTCAGCGCCGTGGGCAGCGCTTTTCGGGGGAATGGTGTGGATGCCGGTTTCATCGTTTTGAACTATCCCAATGGCAAAGTAGCCAATATTCATGTCAGTTGGGCAGATCCACATAAAGTGCGCGAAGTGGTGGTAATTGGGAGCGAACAGCGGGTTGTATTCAATGATATGGTTTCTCAAGAAAAGGTCACCATATATAAAAAGGGTATACCCGCTTCCTCAATTCCCCATAACTATGTAGATTACCAGTTTTCTCTGCGTGATGGTGACATTGTTTGCCCGACTATCACCTATGGAGAACCCCTAAAGAACCAGGTGATCCATTTTCTCGAATGTGTATGTAATGGCAAAGAGCCAATGACCAGTAGTAAGAGCGGTGAGGATGTAATCAAGGTTCTAGAAGCCATAGATAAATCAATGAGCAAAAACGGAGTTCCTGTAAAGGTAGGATAACAATAATGACCACTAATGACATCATGAAAGTCCCCTTTGTTGATTTAAGCGCTCAGTACAGGATTATCAAAGAAGAAATAGATGCCGCTATTGCTTCTGTACTCAATTCCACGGCATTCATTGTTGGTCCCGAGGTGCGGAAATTCGAAGAGGAATTTGCGGAGTTTTGCGGAACGAAATTCGCGCTCGGTGTAGATTCGGGAACATCGGCCATTGAGTTGATCATGCGGGCTTATGGTATTGGCACCGGTGATGAAGTGATCATTCCAGCCAATACCTTTATTGCCACAGCCCTGGGTGTCACCTACACGGGAGCGAAGCCGGTTTTTGTGGAACCCGATGAATATTACAACATAGATGCCAGCCGAATTGAGACGGCCATCACAAAGCATACCAAAGCTATAATGCCGGTTCATCTTTACGGGCAGCCGGTAGATATGGATCCAATCATGGCTATTGCCAAGAAACATAATCTTCTCGTCATTGAGGATGCCTGTCAGGCGCATGGATCACGCTATAAAGGAAAGCGCGCCGGTTCCATTGGACAGGCAGCCGCTTTCAGCTTCTACCCGGGCAAGAATCTGGGGGCCTACGGCGATGGCGGTGCCATCACCACCAATGATGAAGAAGTGATCACTCACCTACGGCGTCTGCGAGAATACGGCCAGACGGAAAAATACCATCATGTAGAGCTTGGGTATAACCGCCGATTAGATTCCATTCAGGCGGCAATCTTGCGGGTTAAATTAAAACATCTAGATTCCTGGAATCAGGCCCGTAGAGATCACGCAAACTATTACAACAAATTGCTGGCTGGAAGTAAGTACATCACTCCAAAGATAGCTCCATATGCCGAACCGATCTGGCATCTCTATGTTGTGCAGACTGAAAAGCGCGATGAATTGATGCCGTACCTTTCAGGGAAAGGGATTTCCACCGGCATTCATTACCCGATCCCCATTCATTTACAGGGAGCGTACCAGAATTTAGGGCATAAACCCGGTGACTTCCCGATCACCGAAAAAGAAAGTAAGAAAATTGTCTCTTTACCCATGTATGCCGAGTTGACAGATGAAATGATCGACTATGTGGTAAAGAATTTACTTGAATTCTCAAATATGTGAGTCAGAGAATAGCCAATAGGCGGGGTTGAAAAATGTTTGTTATCTCGATATCTCAGGGAAAAGGAGGCGTAGGAAAAACAACTACGGCTATTTCTCTGGGTGCTGCCCTTATTGAATGTGGGAAAAGGGTACTTATTGTTGATCTTGATCCACAGGAACACGTACAGATATCCTTTAATAGTAGCAATGGTCATGAAACAAAATTCGGCATGGATGATGTCTTGCTGGATAATATCCCAATCTCAAAAGCAATTCGAAAATCGAATATTAATGGCCTGTTCTTCATCACATCTGGAAAAAGGATAATTATTGCCGAACAATATCTCCCGATTCATAAAAACTACTACACCATTCTGAAGCAAAATCTGAGCGATATATCTGTTTTCTTTGATTTTGTGATCATTGATTGCCCTCCTTTGCTGGGAGCTTTGACGATGAACGCCATTGTGACTGCCGATATGGTGATCATCCCTACCTTGCCGGATGCGTATTCTCTGGTAGCGGTAGGACGGACCATCAAATGGATTACGCAAATCCAACGGAAGTTCAACCCGGGTATGCAATATCGGGTTCTTGTTACTATGTATAACAAAGGCATCACGGCGCATAGTTTGATCTATGAAAAACTGACGAATATATTGAGTGGTCAGATGTTTCATACTGTAATTTCAACCAACACGAAATTACGAGAAAGCCAGATTGCAGGAGTACCCATTATTAACTATGCTCCCAACGCAGTTTCTGCCGAACAGTATCGTATGGTCGCGAAGGAGGTATTAGACCATGTCCAATCAGAAAGCAAACTTAGAGAAGCATATTGAGAAAATTGCCAGTTCAATAGACATCAGCGGAAAGGAATCCATTGCGGAAGAAACCAGCCGGGAATTTCCAGGCTGGTCATGGAAATGCGATATCAAGGGAAAGTATATATCCTGTTCCGATGAGGTTTTTGATTGCCTTGGGATCGTTCCAAACGCCTTCATAAATAAATCATTATTCTCTTTTCGCCTGACCAAAGAAAGTGCGAATGAACTTAAAAGATTTCTCGAGGAATCAAAAACCGGAGGAAATCTGGTGGTTCGTTTTGAACATAGCACCGGTAAGATCCTGGTCGTTAATTTGAACATTTCGCCGCAGGTGAACACCAACAATGAAATGATCGGTTGGACGGGATTTAACCAGGTCATTCAAGAAGAAGAAGGTGCGGAAGCCGCACCGGAACCTAAAGAAATATCCCCGGAGGCAAAGACCACTCCGATATCACCGCTATCCCTGCCTGCGACGGAACCTATTCCGTACTATAGAGGACAGAGTTCAGAAGAACAATTCGCGCTATCCGATTATTTCATGGTGTTGATCCGCCGCCGCTGGGTAGTCATCATGACGTTCTTCTTCACCGTTCTAATTGTGGCGTCGATTCTTTCACAAATGCCAAATCAATACACGGCAAAAGCCATTGTACGGGTTTCGAGTCCCCGATCTGGAAGTGCGGAATACATTGCATATGATGTGGAACTTGGGACCCGGCTGCTGGGCACCTATGTGGAACTGGCGAATGGTGAAGTTGTCAAACAGGAACTCGGCCAATTTGTCGATCGCATCCCAAAAATTAAGGCTCAACAGGTTAAGGACTCGGAATTGTTCGAGATAACGGCAGAAGATGCCGATCCGGGGTTGGCGCAATTTGCTGCCAATAAGGTGGCTGAATTGATCATCCGAGATGGTCAAGGTCGTATCAATTCTGAAGCTCCGGTTAGTGTGTATGTGGCGGAACCGGCGACTCTGCCGACAAAACCCTCCAGCACCAGCCCGTGGTTGATCATCGGGTTGGCTATTGTTGTCGGTTTACTGGGCGGCGCGGGATTGGCTTTTGTCTTTGAAAATATGGATACCCGGATCTATTCAGATAAACAGATTGAAAATTTGACCAAAATACCGGTTATCGGCAACATCCCGGATGATTCAAAGGCAGCTCATCGCACTGGTTATATTTTCGAGAAGAGAATCCACGCCGAATCATTCCAACGTATTCGCACCAATATTTTTACGGCCAATGGAAAACGGCCTCTAAAAACTATTCTGGTGACGAGTCCGGTACCCCTTGATGGAAAATCATCTGTCATTGCAAATTTTGCCATCAACATGGCAAAAGGAAATCGATCTGTGTGTGTGGTAGATGCCAACCTGCGCTACCCATCTATCCACAAGTTCTTCAAACTGGAGAATAAAGAAGGTTTAAGCGATGTGTTGGTAAACAAAGTCAGCCTGAATAAGGTTATTCTTCCAACCGAATATTCAAACCTGAAAGTCATCACCTGCGGCCAATCACTGAACAGTCCGGTTGATATTCTGGATTCTGAGAATATGCAAAAGGTGCTGACCAGACTCTCATCAGAGTTTGACCTGGTTCTCATTGATTCCCCTGCTTCGACATCTGTGACTGACCCGGCAATTCTCTCCTCAGTTGTAGATGGAGTTCTGGTTGTGGTCAGGCATGGTTGGGTAAGACAGGAAGCATTGACCCGGGCGATTAAATATCTAAAGAACGTTGAGGCCAATATTATCGGCATCATCTCAAACAAAACTGACCAGGGTGTAAGGCAGAGAATATTGCAGGTTACCAGCCGTAAATAATTTCAACAGGTTGTCATTAAGAAAACGGAGTTTGAAATGCTAGGTTCATTACGGCAGGGAATAGCGGTCGAAGATAGTACCCAGCTTCTGATCGCAGGAGTGGTGGGTGTTGCCCTGGGAGTGTCTTTTGCCTTTTTCCCTGCAACGTATATCACCATTACGATTGTGGCGTTTTTTATCGTAGTTCTCGCGATACGATCTCCACAGTATGCGATCATCGCTATCCTGTTTCTGCAATCCACATACCTATATGGAGATTCTGTTCCAACGTTGGGTATCGGAGATATCCATATCTGGATTACAGATATGATCATCATCGGTCTATTCGGATTGATTGTCATTCGCCTGCTTGTCGATCGCAGTTATAAAATTGCTCGATCACCCATAGTGATCCCATTGATTTTGTTTCTGATCTGGATTCTTTTTTCATCTCTGCGAGGATACTGGTATAACGGGGTTGATCGTGGCAACATGGTTATTGAGACCAGAACACTTTTGTATTTTTCTATAACCCTGTGTGTAGTAGCCTTGATCCGCTTTGAAAATGACTTTCAATTCATCCTCCGGTGGTTCTATTTTCTCGCTCTGGTGGCGGCTATTGTTATCCTCGTCCAGTATGGTCTGGGAGTGGAAGTAACCCTATTAACTTCAGGTAAGATCTATTCCATCACGACCACCGGTGGTGAAGTTGTTACCCGAGTCCAAAGTACCATCGGTGAAGGCCTTGTCACTGTTGCTTTGATCATAAAACTGATCGAGTTGTTCGTGGGTGGATTGCAGGCCCGCAGAATCTATGATTTTTTATATTGTTCGATTCTCGCCGCCAGCCTGGTGGCCACCTTTAATCGAACCAATTGGATCATGGTCGGCGTTGCGTTGCTGCTTGCCATTTTTCTCGTTGGTAGCAGGGAAAGATTTCGAATTTTTGCGTGGAGTCTTTTAATGTTGATTTTCATCAGTCTGGTGATAATCACCATAATTGCTATCATGCCAGGTTCTCGTCCGGCCGGATTGATCAATGCCGGTCTTAGTCGTTTTGTCACCATATTTCAGGGTTCTTCTTACGTAGACCCACAGGAAAGCACATTGATCTGGCGTAATTTTGAATACACCTACGGCATCCCGCAGGTGATTAAGAATCCCATCGCCGGGATCGGACTGGGTGCCGATTATCGACCTACCCTTTCCCTTGACCATCCGGGTTTTTACGGAGAGAGATACACTCATAATGCCAATTTGTGGATTGCCATGAAAACCGGCCTGGTGGGTTTTGCCCTCTACCTGTGGTTTATGATCACATTTGTTGTGCACGCGTTAAAGCATTGGAAATTGATATCTTCAAAACCACAAAGAATTTTTCTCCTTGGATCTGGGCTGACCGTTCTGGTATGTCTTTTTGGTCAGAATATTCACCCTTATAGTCTGCAGATCGGTTGGATACCCGTTTTATCTATCGCCATCGGTCTTAGTGAGAAAATTATTTATAACAACATTACCAAAATGGAATTGAAGCAATGAAGAGCTATTTGTATTCAGTTGTTGGATTAATACTGTTTTACGGCCTGTTTTTCTGGGGTGCGAATTATAAGGTTGGAGGAACCGAAGTCATCAATTTTCAATCCTTCTTTCCGGTCTTCATCGTGTTGCTGCCGCTTTCTCTATTGTTCCTGCCATTCGTAAAAAAATACTTCACAGGTATTGCCTTTCTGCTTGGTTTTGGAACCTATCTGGTCTTCACATTATTAATTACGCCAGAGTTCAATTTAATGAATAAAATCGATCTCCTCACTCTGGTTATTGAAGTATTCTGTCTTACTGCCGTTCTGCTGTTGATCATTGATATTGCCCATCAGAACGATCTTCTGGAGAATCTGATCCAGTCTTTTGTTACACCCCCCACGCAGCACAAACTGTTGAGCATCACTGAAGATCAATCTCTGATCGATAACGAGTTCTACCGGGGGAGGCGTTTCGGGTATCCGGTTTCTACCATGGTAATAAGCTTTGGTGATGATGTTAATAAATTGGAAAACAGTATTCCATTTCAGTTATTAGTCAATGACCTGCAACAATGGATAAAACAACGCTATGTGTTCTTTCGTTTCACAAAGGTTATGGGAAAACTGATTCGCAAATCTGACATGATTGTGCAGATGGAAGAATCCAACAAATTGCTGTTGATCTGTCCTGATACACCGGCCGATAACCTGCCGATTCTGGCAACAAAAATCCAGCGGAAATTTAAAGAATCACTCAATCTGGATGTGGCCTGCGGAACTGCTTCATTTCCTGATGATGGTTCAACTTTCCGTGCTTTGATGCTTAAAGCAGATGAATCACTGGTCAACGCATTTCAAACCTCCAAGTAATAACAATCGGCCAATTTACCCGGGATTAGGAAAAGGGAAGAGACAATGGACGTAAAAAATTACCACGCATATAGAAAATTGTTTACTCTAGCTTTCGTGCTTTTGTTCTTATTTCAGGCGGGATTCGGTGCCGGATATCCAGACCAGCCGGTGACTGCCCCCACAGTAAAACCTACCCAAACATCCACTTTGCCCCGTCCTTTGCCGACAAAGTCACCCACAGTGACGCCCAAACCCACATCGACACCCAAAGTGCAAACAGGCCCTCTGCCAACGCCGTTTCCAACACTGAGTGATTACAACACCTATGTGAATTCTGCCAAAATTCATTTATCTCAACTGGGATATCTTGAACAGTTAATCAAATTTCCCAATTCTGCAGAGATTTATGCCAAGTTACCAGATCAATGGCAGTTAAAAGCGACAAGCAGCTTCACTATTCACTACACTTTAATGGATGAAGTTACATCGGTTACAAGGTCAACATCAAATAGGGACATACTTATCCCCAGTCTTGAAGTCTATATTAATGATATGCTTGCCGCCAGTTTTATTCCAATGGAAGGAAAGGACCAGTATTACACATTTGATATACCTATTGCCATAATCAATCGCGAAGATAATAAACAAAATTCTTACACATTCTCATTTGAATTTGTGGATGACCGTGATTACTTCTGCGACTACAACGGAATTTTGAAAATCCATGATGATTCCAGTTTCAATGTGAATTTTGATTTCACTTCGCCAATACTGGATATCTCCAGATTTCCAAGTCCGGTATCTCAAAATTCATCCATCCCGGAAACCATTTACATCATTATTCCGGATAACTTCAACGGAAGTGATCTATCTGCCGCGGCAACCACGGCGGCTATGATCAATCGCCTGAATGAAAAACAGATTGTGTTTAAACTCGTAAGAGAGTCGGACCGGTTTGGTCTTCCGGAGAAGTCCAGTGCCATCATCATCGGTACGCCTGCACGCAATGCTTTTTTAAGAGATTTTCTCTATAAACCAGGTACTGGATCGTATATTGGTATGCCTTCCACACTGGGCAGCGGGAACAGGATTTATATTCCCAGCGCCAGCCGGTACCTTGCCGATGACGAAGGATTAATCCAATTAATGCAGAGTACTCGTAATCCACGCTATACCTATATGGTTGTAACCGGGAACACTGATGCCAGTGTTGAACGGGCCGCCATGGGTCTGGCCTCCCCACCTCTGGGACCGGTGGGTGCCGGGTTCATCATCAGTGCAGATTACAAGATGCCCAGCTTTGAGTTGAACGATGTCGTCTCATTGAAAACTCTGGGATTTACAAGCACAACATATTATGGATATGGAACAAATTCCTATTCTGTAAATTTTTATATTCCCCGCAATTGGATGATGAAAGAAGGAACTTCCTTCATCCTTCGATACCGGAACTCCGACAACCTGGATGAAACCAATTCGAGTCTGGCCGTCTATCTGAATGATCAACCGGCTGGTTCAATTAAGATCGATGTTAAAGCCCCCGGTGAAAAAGAAGTTGTGATCCCAATTAATAAAAAGGATATTCGTACTGGCTGGTTGAACACCCTGAGGATCGAAGCAACCACCGACATGATCCGCACCTGTGTATACAATCCACGAGCTTTCTTGGTTAATATTCAGGACACAAGCATGCTCACATTGCCGCATTCCTTGATCACCGATCCAAAGGAGCTCTCTCCCATTACGCAACCTATTTACTATTTTGGGTCCAAGCCTTCGGTCTTTGTATCCATGCCCGAAAAACCCACTTCCGACGATCTGTCTGCTCTGATGAGTTTTTCATCTCTGCTGGGAGCATTGGGTATGCCGGCAAATGTCTACCATGTCAAACTGGGTAATGAGGCTGATGTAAATGCTGTTACCGGAGAAAATATCCTGGTGATTGGTAGACCATCAACGAATCCAAATGTGATCAAGGTTAACGAAAAATTGCCGCAGGGCTTTGTGAACAACTCGGATTCACTCAAACAAAAGGTGGGGAATACCATCTATCAGATACCGCCGGGGGTGAGTCTGGGAATTCTAGAGGCGATCACCTCACCGTCTGATCCAGAATCTGGCTTAACCCTGATCAGCGGCACAACAGAAGAAGGACAGGGTTTTGTTTACAAACGGTTGGCGAGATCACCTATAAATATCTATGAACTGGAAGGAAATCTGGTTTTCGTTGGTAACAAAACAACAAATGCATTCCAAACGGGAGAAGGATCCTTGATCTCTCTCGACATGGCCAGTTCCAATGTGACCGGAACCAAAGTGGCCCTCGAAGTTGTCCCCACCGGAGTTCCATCACAGGCAACCGCGGAGGTGCAGATTGTCAAGTATGTGAGCACTGTTTCGGTTGAGAATCCGGTTTCTCAGATGATCGGTCAATACCTGTTGATTGGCTTGCTGGTGGCGGGAGCGATTGTCTTGATCATATCCCTGACGCGTGTTGCCCGCGGAGGAAGACGTTCTTAAAGGGGGCTGATCTTCTGATCTTTAATGTGATATCTACGTGAGCAAGACGGACAGACACCAGTCTGTCCGTCTTCTTTTAATGTGATACCACATTCACAAACCCATCCAATCTGGCGCGCCGGGTTTCCAACCACCAGAGCGTAGGCGGGAACATCATGCGAGACAACACAACCGGCGCCCACCAGAGCATATTCTCCAATGGTGGTATCCGCCAGGATAACTGCCCCCGCGCCCAAAGACGCTCCTCGCTTCACCAGGGTCTTGTACAGCCAGTCATGGCTTTTGTAGCGCATCTTTGCCTGCGGCAGGCGCGGAGAACGCGGATGGAGGTCGTTAGTGAAGAAAACATGCGGACCGACAAAGACACCATCTTCCAGAACAAGCCCTTCGAATAACATATTCCCATTCTTGATGGTAACGTTATTCCCGACCACTACTCCCGATTCGATGAAGCTGTGGTCCCCGATGTTGCAGTTACTGCCAATTTGCACTTCTTTCATGACATGGGCATACGCCCAGATACGTGTTCCTGAACCGATCTGTTCGGTTTCAAC
This sequence comes from Leptolinea sp., assembly GCA_012798535.1. Lineage (GTDB taxonomy): Bacteria > Chloroflexota > Anaerolineae > Anaerolineales > Anaerolineaceae > Leptolinea. The sequence goes on along the minus strand of JAAZMZ010000042.1, from coordinate 21,349 downwards.
AATTGCGGTTGAGTGTGAGAAGAAGTCGCTCATAATACCTCTGATGAATGGAAAGATTAGGAGAGATCAATCCTTGAAGAATTGGCCGATGGAGTATGTTCCGGGATCAGTGTTCTCGTCGATCTGCGCGCGATAACGCCACCAGCGCGCCACCACGCGCGGAAGATCATGGTAAATCTTATTAATCTGTTTCATTTCGGTCAGGAATTGCGTGTATACAGCCATTCCGGGTGGATGTTGCAGGTAATCTGGATGCGAATTGAGCAGAACCATACCCTGATATTGTTCGATGAGATGAGCTTTTTCCAGCCAGATATGAGGGGTGGTTTCGTGTAAAAAAGAAACCAGAGTGTAATCTTGCATCAGGGTGTAGGGTAATTCCACAAATTGCCCGATGAAAAATGGTAACAGGCTCATCGTTCCGCCGGGCATGGGTTCAAAAGGATCGGTATCAAAGAAGGATGAATCATATTCTATCGCCAGAGACTGCATCCATTCTGGCTGCCGGTGTGTCAGCGGCGAACGAAATCCCACAGCGTCATGCAGTTGGAGATATTCATTGATACGAACGCATCGATCGTGGAAGGTCTTTTGCGACAGATAAAGTTTCCCATCATGCTTCAATCCATGAATCCCGATCTCGAAACCGCGATTTTTCAAATCCGCTACGAGTCCCCGATCGATACTGTACCGTTCGGGTATTAAGTTAAATGAAGATCTGAAACCCAGCTTTTCTTCCAGATCCGCCACCACGGGAATGAACTTCTGTCCTTCCGCCGTTTCTACGTCATGGGTCAGAACGAGACACGAATGCTGTCCCTTCGGCCAGAAATTTACATATTCAACGGGGTTGATGCCGGAAAGCAGGCTAACCAGGCGCATCGTATCTTGAAGAAACTGCATATACCTGGATTCAGCCGGCCATCCTAGAGAAAAATTCCGACGTTGGGGATTGCTATACCAGCGGCGCAATAACCAGGCAAGCGGCTGTGGAAAGAACGGTTTTACATGATAGTAGACCTGTTTGGTAAAACTGAGGTGGTATCGGTCGGCACCGAATTGGCCTTCTCCGAGGATCATTTCCAGCATATTCTCTGAATCGAGGCCTGAAATCCCCAGTGAGGGCAGCGTTTTTACTATCGCCTGAGACCAGATTTCATCAGAGATTTTGGATATACAATGCCACACATCCTGCGGCCGGTTAGTCTGCCACAAGAGGCTCATCATCCAACATGTCTGTAGAGAAGTTCACCGGCCAGACGGCCAAGCCACACAGGTGAATGCCTTATCACTTTATTCACGAATCCTATGTTTATCCCCATCTCTTTGGGACGAGCTTTAATATACGAATAGATTAGAGGCATTTCCCTGTATCCCCATTGATTCTTGTACTGGCGAAGACCAGTATACTCTGTTTTGCTCCGGCCGCAATCAAACAGGGTATACCCGTTGGCTGAACCCCATTTAATGCCTTCCCAGTCGATCAGGTGATTGGGATGCAGGTAGGTCAGGTCAACCCTGGCGGAGGCAGCATATTTTAAAGTTAAGGTCTTACGATAATGGAGAATGATTTGGCCTGCCACGCAATCATCTCCATAGTATGCCAAAAAAATCCTGCCCAGTCCTTTCTCAAGGATATTCTTCCTCAGGTTCATAAAATATTTCCAGGGTTGCACCGGTAAACCGTGGCGTTTTCTGGTAAGACATTGAAGTGTATAAAATATCTCTAATAATTTTTTTGATGTTCCTGATGTGATCTGAATGCCCCGCTCGATGGAGGTGCGGATACAATAGCGAATCTTTTGTCTGAATTGTGCAAGCAGTTCAGCTTCAGTATCTTTCGAAAAATGTCCCAAATGAAGCACATGATCCTGGGTTGTTGTAATCTGCGGTCTGACGGGGTACTGCCAGCGCAATTCCATGCCGGGAACACCGTTAGTTTCAGAAAGCTCAATCAAGCCATCGGTCAGTTCTTCAAGGGCTTCATCATGCAGAAACAGTGGAGCGCACCAGTCGCTGAAAGGTAAAGAAACCCAGCGCCGGCCTGTAAGAAAACTATCAACTTGCATCATTGGCACACCGGCTTGTATGGTCTGGTCTTTTCCTTCCACAACCAGGACGAACGCTTTGTAATCATAGGTGTCTTCAAGATTCTTCATCCAGAATGGATGGTGAAAAATCATTGCGTCAGGTCTGGTTTCTATAAATCGCAGCCAGGCGGGATCAAACGGTGAAATTCTTTCCAACTCTACAGGCTCATTTCTTTCCTTATGGTCTGTCAGGCAGAAGAGAATCTTCCATGTTCCCATAATACATTGTACAGAATCAAGGCAGATGCTGCAAATTATCCCACCCGAACTGAATCGAGATAATGAACTATTTTTCAGAGAACATTTCCTGAGGAACATGCAGCCGGGTGGTCGCAACCGGATATCACGAATAGAATTAGGTAATTCCGGCATAAATACGATGGGTTTATTAAGATAATGGAATGTAGGTTATTTATTGAAAAGCCGGTCGGTCATCATACAGTTCTCATCATCCGACATGCCTGTAGAGAAGTTCACCGGTCAAACGGCATACCCACATAGGGCAATGCAAGATTATTTTGTTCACAAACCTTATTTTCGCTCTCATCTTCTGAGGGTGAGCTTTTATATATGAATAAATCAGTGGCATTTCTGTGAATCCCCACTGATTCTTATACCTCCGCAGGCCTTTATTTTCCACTTCACTCCGTCCACAATCAAACAGGGTATACCCGTTTGTCGAACCCCATTTGATGCCTTCCCACTGTAATACATAATTTGGGTGCAGGTTGGTCAGGTCGACTTTACCCGAGGCTGCATATTTCATAGTAATCGCCTGCTGGTAATTCAACAGCACTATGCCTGCCACGCAATCATCTCCATAATGGGCTAGAAAAACTCTGCCCAATCCTTTCTCAAGGATATTCTTTCCCAGATTTACAAAATACTTCCAGGGTTGCACCGGTAAACCGTGGCGTCTTCTGGTAAGACATTGAAGGTAATAATATATTTCCAGAGTATTTTTTGATGTCCCTGATGTGATCTGAATGCCCCGTTCGATGGAATTCCGTATAAAACTTCGAATATTATGATTGAACTGCGCCAGCAGTTCGGCATCAGATTGTTTTGAAAAATGTCCCAAATGGAGTACGTTGTCTTGCGCCGTATTAATCTGCGGTCTGGTAGGATATTGCCAGCGTAATTCCATTCCGGGTACACCGTTCGTTTCAGAAAGCTCGATCAAGCCATCGGTCAATTCTTCAAGGGCCTCCTCATTCAGAACCAGTGGAGCGCACCAGTCGCTGAAAGGTAAAGAAACCCAGCGTCGGCCTGTAAGAATACTATCAATTTGCATCATTGGCACACCGGCTTGTATGGTTTTGTCATTGTCTTCCACAATCAGGACGAATGCTTTGTAACCGTAGGTGTCTTCCAGATTTTTCATCCAGAATGGATGATGAAAAATCATCGCGTCGGGTCTGGTTTCTATAAAACGTAGCCAGGCGGGATCAAACGGTGAAATTCTTTTCAATTTCATTGGTTCGTTTTCTTATGTAAGAGACTATCAAATAAAAGATAATATTCTTTCTTTCCTTTTTCCCATGAAAATTTGCTTTGATAATCGATATCTGCCTGTTCTACATTCCTTCTTACCATATCACGATCATTGTACAGTTTCAATACACATGCTGTAAATTGATCCACACGTCCCGAATCAAAGAAAAGGACAGAATTTTCTGAAAATATTTCCCGGGTCACATCCAGCCGGGTGGATATGATCGGTAACCCCATCAGACAATATTCAAATGTCTTTTGAGGGACTGCGATATTCATGAACTGATCTTTAATGGCAGGATAAATACCGACATCAGCGGCTGCCAGCAGTGAAGGGATTTGGTCCACTGGCACGGAAGGAATAAACTCCACATATTGACTCACTCCCAATTGAACGGCCAGTTCAGCTAGTTGCCGCGAATAGGCTACCTGACGTCCCACAATTTGCAGCCGAATGTTAGGGATTTTGGAAGATAGCTCTGGAAGCGCATGAATAGGGATATCGAGACCATAACGCGGAGCTTGCGTCCCAGAAAATATTAACGTGAAATGTTCTCTTGGAGCACTCCGCAGACTTAAATATTTGTCACGATTAAACACTGAATCATTTGGTGTGTTATAGAGCAACGTAATTTTTTCGGGTTTTAGACCTCTGGTTATTAATAAAGCAGCGAATCCCTGGCATGCCGTGATCACTGCGTTAGCAAATTTTGTGGAAAGTATTTCTTGAAATGTTATTAATTGAATAAGCGGATGGCTCTTTTTCTTCTGAAATTTTGATTCATAAAATTCTGGCATGACATCGCGAATATCCAGAATAATAGGAGTCCCCATAAGTTTCGGTAGAAGAGCGGTAAATACTAGAAAATCCGGCATATTCGAAACATGGATGATATCGAAATGCTTTTTAATATACAGGCAAGTCAATTTGAAAAAATAGAAAATGAAAGCTAGCATATATTCTATGAGGTATTCAACGGGTGTTTCAGCCATCCGGCCAATTGGAATGGTGTGTATTGAGATGTTCGTATTCGTGCATGTAGGAATATCTTTTTCAGGTGGGATACAGATCACATCGACATGTGCCCCGTCGAAAGCGAGAGACTCAGCATAGCGACGCATCCGGGCGTCCATCATGAAGTAATTTTGATGAACAAGAATGCAGACTTTAAGCGGTTTTTTTTCAGTCATAAAACAATTCCCGTCCAGTTAGAAATTGATAGATCTTGAATACTTCTGTTGTTGGTGTTATTGTGTTCAATGGAATGATCAAGGGGTGTGAGTTTACCCGTTCACCATACTGAAAAACGTGGGTGATATTGTCTGCAGAGGATTTCTCATCGCGGTCACAATGAAAGCAGCCTCTAATTTAAAAAGAAAAGAGGGGACATCGCCGACGGCGACATCAACTATGGGTAGATTGCAGGCGTTCATATTGGTTACGAATTCCTTATGGGATTCTTCATACCGATTCTTCATCCAGAACGGATGATGGAAAACCATCGAGCCGGGTTGGCTCTCAATAAATTGCATCCAGGTTGGATCAAATGGGAAAATTCTTTTCAAATTCATAGGTTGGTTTTCTTTTGTAAGAGTCTATCAAGTAGAAGAGAATAATCCCTTTTACCATTTTCCCATGAAAATCTACTCTGATAATCAATATCAGCCAGCGCCACCTTGCTTTTTACCAGATCAGGATCATTGTACAGGTTCAATACATACGCCGCAAATTGATCCACCCGTCCTGAATCGAAAAAGAGAACCGCTTTATCCGAGAACATTTCCCGGGTCACATCCAGCCGGGTGGCAACAATCGGTAATCCCATCAAACAGTATTCAAATAGTTTTTCCGGTATGGCGATATTCATAAATTGTTCTTTGATGGCCGGATAGATACCCACATCTGCGGCTGCCAGCAGAGCGGGAATTTTATCCAACGGAACTGACGGAATGAATTCCACATACTCTCTGACACCCAGTTGAACAGCCAGTGCTGCCAATTTTTGCGTATAGGCGTTCTGACTCCCCACGATTTGCAGGCGGATATTGGGAATTGAGGCGGATAGTTCCGGCAGAGCGCGGATAGGTATATCCAGACCATAACGTGGAGCCTGGGTACCGGGAAAAATGAGCGTGAAATGCTCTCTTGGAGCGTTCCGCAAACTTAAATAGTCATTTCGGTTGAAAACATTTGCGTTTGGCGTGTTATAGATCAACGTGATCTTTTCTGGTTTCAATCCCCGGCTCTTTAATTTGGCAACGAATCCCAGACAGGTTGTGATCACCGCGCTGGCAAAATGGGTGGATAGTCTTTCTTGAAAGACAATCATCCGGATAAGTGGATGGTCTTTTTCCTTTTGGAATTTGGTTTGATAGAATTCCGGTGTGATATCGTGGACATCCAGAATGATTGGGGTGCCCATGAGCTTCGGAAGCAGAGCCGCGAAGACTAGAAAATCCGGCATATTGTGAACATGAATGACATTAAAATGTTTTGTGATATACAAACCGGTCAATTTGAAGAAATAGAAAATAAATGCCAGCGTGTATTCCAGGAGATATCCGGCCGGAGTCTTGGACATTCGGCTAACAGGTATGGTATGGATGGTGATGTTTTCTCCCGCGTCTTGTAAAAGACCGTCTTCAGGGGGCACACAGATTACATCGACCTTCGCGCCATCGGCAGCCAGAGACTCGGTATAACGGCGAACCCGGGCGTCTATGAAGTAATTCTGATGTACTAGCATGCACATTTTCAGTTGTTTTTTGTCAGTCATAAAGAACTATTGTTTATTGAGAGATTGATAGATCTTAAACACTTCAGCAGCCGATGTTACCGTATTCAATGGGATGATCAGGGGACGTGAGTTCACCCGTTCACCTTTTTCAAGAACGCGGGTGATCTTTTCAGCCATGTCTTCCGCGTCCCGGTTGCACAGATAACAACCTTCAATTTTCGCGAGGAGGGAGGGGACATCGCCGGCGGGAACAGAGACGACCGGCAGATTGCAGGCGAGCGCTTCACGAACCGCGACAGGCGAACCTTCGTAGTCCGATGCCAGTACCAGAACGTCGCAGGCGTTCATATAGTCTGCCAGTTCCTGACGGGGTCTTCCATAAATAGCCATTATCCGGGCGTTATAGGAAGGAGAGAGCCGTGCTACGGCTTTCTCGAGAAGTGGAAATTGTTTCTCTTTTCGAGCGGGATGCCAGGGAAAAAGGATCAATTTTTGATCCGGCGGAAGATTCAGCCTTCGGCGGGCCTCATCTTTGGGAATGAGTGTGAAGATATCCGTGTTGATCCCCATAGGGATTATGTGAGCCACCTTTTCTGAAGGGGGTACAACCCTGGCCATTTCTTCTGATTGCACAATGATTTCATCTGCAACTTTGATGATGATCTTGCCGATTAACGTATCGCGCCCACCCTGCTGATAAAAATGCTCCTTGCTTAGCAAATCGGTTCCCATCAGAGTGACCACCAGCGGGCTGAGGAACTGGCCTCTGGCCAGCATGCCGTTTAAGCTGTAAAAGGCATGCACGACATCGTACCGTTTCTTTTGAAAATTCAATAAAAAGGTTCTTATCCCGGTTTTCAGATAAGAACATTTTTGGCCGATGTTTACTTTCCAGGTGTCAACGGTTGCACCCATTTTTTGGAGTTCTACGATCTGATCCATTATTCCCGGATCACTGATCTCGTTATCCTCTTTGTTGGCGTGTGTGATTACCAGAACGCGCAGAGTCATTTCGAAATCCTGCCTGCCAGATCTGACATTGTAATGGAACGCATTCGTCCCTGTTTTTGTTCTTCGGCAACGGCTTTAAAAATATAGCGAACCTTTTCAAAGTCTTTTTCGGTTTTAAATTCCCAGGGATGCGCCCATAAATGGACGATCTTTTTTTCATAACCGGCCCTGTGTATTCCCCTGATAACCCTGTGAAACCGTGCCAGATGCCGATCAGTGTCATCCATATATTGTTCTAACCACCAGTATTCTTTAATATGCATGGAGCCGGGCAGACCGATCATTCCTTCGGGTGATATGACATGATCTTCCAGAGAGTAAATCGGCAGACGGGAAATGCCCAACAGATGATCGAGGGTTTTTAGATACCGGCCAAAATACCGATTGCGAGTCCAGATGGATGTTGGATCAGGTGTGCGATAGCAGATAAAACCATTTTCCTTGAGCAGTGAGAGGTATCCGGCAACACCTCTGGGGAATGTGATCGATCGGGCGGAGATGCCATATCGTGCTGCCGCTCGCAGCCACTCTGTGATCTCAATTTTCGCTTCCGCGGGAGACATGGTCTTCTCGTCGAAGATATTGTGTGTGTATCCGTGAAATCCAATTTCGTGTTTATCGCGTTCAAGAATTTCTTTGACTATATCGGCGCCATACCATAAAGGATGAGCCGTACCATACGCTTCATCAAAACTTGAATATTTCCCTTTCCAGTCGAGCACGGGGCAGATTTCACAATGTTCACATTTTTCATAAAAAAGGTGACCCACCAGAGCCCAGGTGGCCTGGATATCGTATTCATCCATCAAATCCAGAAGACGGCGTATGGCCTTCCGTTCCCTGGAGCCGTCGGGTGAAAAGAGCTTTGATCTTTCTTCGTCTGCGTCGAAAAAGCCGGTGGACAATTCTGTATCCAGAGAAAAGACAAAAAAACCCGAATCTAGTTTATTCATCGCGGCTTAATCCATAATCCAGAGCTTTTCCCAGATTAGCCGCGGATTCAGCCCAGGTCCATTTTTGCGCTTCCTTCTCCGATATCTTCCCCATGGCCGGCAGGGCATCCCTTTGATTCCAAACCTGTTTCAGACATTCAATAAACGCATCGACGGTGGATTCTTCAGCCCAGAAGGCATTGCCTTCATTCTGGAGCACACTTGTGTGACATTCAATTCGCGTGGTTAATACGGGCATGCCTGCCGCCATATATTCAAAGAGCTTGATCGGACTGCTAACCCGGAACTTTTCTTCATCTGGAAAAGGCAGTACACCGATGTGTGCTTTCGCCAGCCATTCCTGTATCTGGTCATGCGGAACGGCAGGATAAACTGCCACACAGCCATCGCTTTCTTCACCCAGGGCGATGAGATCCCGGACATTGTCTCCCTGGCCGACACAAAACAGAGAAAACCTCATGCCCAATCGATTGGCTTTAATAACGGCTTTTGCGAACACATCGAGATTTCTTCCCTTTGCCAGAGAACCGATATAAATAAACTTCACCCGCTCGAGCGCCTCCTTCCAGTCTCGATAAGAGGGAGCTTTTGAAAAACACTCGAGCTGGACACCTGAGGTCCAGATGCCCCATAAAAGAGCGGGGGGAATTTTCAAGACTCGGGCCATAGGATGGGTTATGGTTACCCGGCCGTCCACCGCGCCCCGATTGGCCAGCCAGTTTACCAGATAGAAATACTGACCGCGAAGACGATCTTTCCAATTCGCGATTTCTTCCGGCTGCATAGGGACCGAGCGGATATCCAAAACGTATAGTGGGCGCTTTTTTCCGAACAACCGGAGGCAAAGCCGGATAAGGGAAAGAATGGGTAAAGACATTTCATGGAACAGATAAACATCCACCGGCGGCAGGTGAAGGGCTATGTAGCGAAGAACGCGAATCTGGTAAATAAGCTGCCGGATTAGATAGATGCGCGGTATGGGTATGCCCAGATATTCGACACCCAGTTTGGTTTGCAGGCCAGGCTCACCCGGAGCGATAAGAGATACCAGCCAGCCGCTTTTCCGTAATTCTTGGGTGGTGAACAACCAGGTGGGACTGCCCAGATTATCAAAGGGATCTGAATTGATCCAGACGATGTGTTTCATGGATTAGCTATTTGAGGGCGATTTTGAATTGGCAGACAAACGGGTGAACAGGCTCCTGAAGAGATGCAGAGGATCCTGCCGAAGACTTTCGGATAGAAACCAGAGAACTGCCGAAAAATCCCTGATCTCTAGGGCTTTTCTTGCCAGGCGTAAAAAAGAATGCGCCTTGGTCTGCCGGTCCATCCAAGGCATCCGGTCAAAGTATTTTTTATTCACCTCGGCGTGGATGCGGTAGATATGTTTCGACTTTGTGTTGGTTAGCGAATCAGCATGAGAGCGGTACTGGTAAAGATTCTTGTGAAGTGGCTGGAATTTATACCCGTTCACCATAGCTCGCAACTCGAATTCCAAATCCTCTGCCAGGTAGGTAGCTTCATCATAGTACCCGATTGTTTCGTGTATGATTCTTCGGTACATGAAACAACCCCCGATCACATCCGTTAACCCGAGCATTTTCCAATCACCCGCTGTGACCTGTTCGATGACCTCTCCCGTCTCATCGATCAAGTCGAAATCTGTATAAATAAAGCTGATTTCCGGGTTTTCATCCAGAAATCCGGCCATTTCCTGAAAGGCATTTGGCTTATACAGATTATCATCGGAAGTCCAGGTGACATAATCACCTTTGGTCAAACGAAAACCGGTGTTAAGTGAAGCCGGTAAGCGCTTGTTTTTTTCATGGCGGACCGATTTGATGCGTGGATCAGCCATGGAAAATTCTTTGATGATGTCCGGAGTTGAATCGGTCGAACAATCATCGACGATCAGCAATTCCCAATTTTTGTAAGTCTGCGCGATAATACTCCGAATAGATTTTTCCAGGTACTTTTCCCCATTATAGACTGGTAAAACCACTGAAATATAACCGCTCTTCATTAAGTGATTTTATCACGATAATAAATCAGGTCATACCATCGAATAACATCCCTGCCAGAAAAAACCTGAAATAATCTGCCCTCGAAATTTTGGAGAATCCCGGCATGTTATAATTTTTTTATTCAATTGTCTCTTGTGACCAGGGGTTACATGAAAAAATACGTGAAAGAGTTATTGTTCACCATAGCGGGAATATTTTCAGAGTCCCCTTCATCATTTAATCGATTGCGCTTGCTAAGTGGAGCAAGAGTTACCGTTCCTTTTTATCATGCCATCAGTGATAAACCCATTCCTCATTTAAAACATATTATCCCCTGCAAAACCACAGGTCAATTTCGTGATGAAGTGGAGTTCTTTTCAAAGAATTTCACATTCATCACCATACCCGAACTCCACGATCATCTTTACAATAACGCTGAGCTGCCTCCTAATCCGATGATCATCACCTTTGACGATGGATTGAGAGAATTCTACGATAATGCCATACCCATTCTTGATGAATTTCACGCAACTGCCGCCGTCTTTGTAAATTCCGATTTTCTTGATAACCGGTCTCTCTTTTACCGCCATAAAGCCAGCCTCTTAGTGGAGAAAATTCTATCCGTGGCAAACCGGGAACAGGTCAACATCCTTTCCAATTATTTCGGCTATCAAATGTCTCCCAGGCAGCTTATTCAGAAAATTCTCTCCATAGACTATCTCCAAAGAGAGACTCTGGATCATTTGGCTCTGGTGATGGAAATTGACTTCAACGCATATCTCGAAGCAACAAAACCCTATCTCACTTCACAGAATCTTGAAGAAATCATTAAAAAAGGATATTTCATCGGCGGACACAGTATTGATCATCCTGAATACAAACAACTTACCGTTGAACAACAGATCGACCAGACTGTTCAAAGCATGAACACAATCGCTGCCAGATTTCCTCAACCCTACCGTATTTTTGCTACCCCATTTCTTGATGCAGAGTTATCGCAGCAATATTTCGATGCCATCCTGCCTGAATGTGTGAATATTTCTTTTGGAATCAATGGGGTCAAACAGGATTCCGTACCTCTAAATATCAAGCGTTTTAATATGGAGGGTGAGCAATATTTTCATGCCAGGCGGATGTTGACGGCTTATTATCTGGTAATGGTGATATTAAAACTTTTTCACCTGAATAAGCTTCAAAGAGACTGAGTAAATTTAGAATTGGACTCCACACCGAAAAATGATCAAGTAGCCACTGATTAATTCAACCGTTCCGCCCTCTTACTGTCAAACAGGATCATTGCTGTGCGAAACAGAATATAAAGATCCAACCAGATGGACCAGTTGCGGATATAGTATTCATCAAGGTGCACCCGGGTGGAGCTTGAGAGTTCATCATGGTTGGATACCTGCCACAGGCCGGTCATTCCCGGTAGAACATGGCTATACAGAGCCAGTGACTGGCCGTAGTTCTTACTTTCTTCGAGCTGGATGGGTGCTGGGCCGATCAGACTCATCTCTCCCTGCAGAACCTGAATTATTTGTGGGAGATGGTACAGACCGCTCCAGCGCAAGATTTTTCCAAACCGGGTGATCCGCGGGATTTCTTTTTGTTCTTTTCCGGCCTCTGATACCCTGTTGGTTTTAGGGGCAGGTGATGATGATTTACGCGCAGTCGGATTCGAAAAAGAAGTCCGAAACTCCAGCACTTTAATGACACGGTTCTGATACCCCAGTCTCTCACGTTCGTGAAATACTTTTCCAGGGGAATCGAGCTTAATCAGAATTGCCAGCAGTAAACACAGGGGCAGGGTAACCGGTAATGTGAGCAGAACAATGAGCAGGTCAAAAACTCTCTTGATCGTACGGTTGCGTCTGCTGACCAGATTTTGCCCCATCTCAAAGCCAAGCATTTCTCCGATCATGAATGGACGTGCCCATAAATGGCTGACTGGCTGTGAGCTGGGAACCAGGATAAGGTGCCTGAAACGCAGGATCTTTTCATCCACAATCAGAGTTAAGAATTCGTCATTTATCTCATTGGTGACAAGCACGGCAGTGTGAATAGTTTTAAACAGGTCGACCATCTCAGGATGTTCCAAAATATCAGAGGCGCGGATCACTGGAACGCGCGGTGTCTTTCCACGGTCTGTGTTTCTTCTATCCACAACTACAACCGGGTACAACCCGGAGCGGGGATTATCCACCAGGTATTCCGCGATATCAAAACCGGCAGGACCATACCCTATGATCACAACTGGTTCGCTCCAGAAAGAGCGCCGGCTGAAAAGGTTGCGTGTAATTTCACGGCCTAGAGGAAGCGCAATGATTGAAAGAAACCATCCCAGACCAAGAAAAAGGAGAGAGTTTTCTCCAAAATTCCGGATGAATACTGAGAATCCGCCCAGTAACAGGAAAAACACACTGATGGCAAGGGTTAAATGCCGCAATTCCTGCACAGGCGAAATACCCGTCCGGTAAAGCCCGGCGGTGAAAAAAAGACACCAGGCCAGAACAAGAAAAAGCAGCAATTCAATTGAACCCGCGGGTATTTCTTTTCCCTGAAGGGGGAAGCGCAGAATGGTGATCAAAACGAGAACCGCGCCCAGCCAGGCCAGGTCTGACAGGGAAAAGAAACACGCCTTAATTTGATAAGCATGATTGTTAAAAAAGCCGGATTTGATTTCGGGGAATGTGGATCGATATTGGCTTTTAATGGGTATTCTCTGCATCTTTCCTGACCTTACGAGACCAATGAATACCTGCTGCAATAATGAGACGCATTACCCAACATCGGTCTTTTCTTCCCCATATTGAGTTAAAACCATACCAGGAAATTTTAAGATTAACGTACAAGCTTATTAATATTATACATAAGTGTTTATCTTATGCTTATATCATGTATTTTGAATACGCAGAAACCCTGTTGGCCAGGAGCCCAACACACGGGTAAACCTCATTGAACCCATACCGGCAAAACTTTCCTCGAATCGTCACTTTCAATTTCTCCCTGTGGAAACCTACGGATAGACAGGGTTTGGATTTGTTTTCCGATTTATTGGTAGAATTTTTCGGAGAATTGTTTAGTAGAGTTGCTTTATCAATTTGTGATTATCAGTTTTCGCCGTCTATAAAAATACGGCTGCCTGAATCACACCATCATTCAATAAGATCCTTTCAGGAGTCGAAATGTTCGATTTAATCGCCTTTGATGCTGATGATACCCTCTGGGAGAATGAAGCTTATTACCAGGAGGGAAGGAAGACTTTTCACACCATTTTGAAACCTTATGGTATTCCAACGGATCTGGATGCCCGGCTGGATGGCATCGAAACCCGCAACATCCCCCATTTTGGATATGGTGTGAACGGCTTTGTGTTTTCATTGATCGAGACGGCCATACAGGTGACTGATGAAAAAATCAACGCGGCGGATATTCAACAGATCATCAATATTGCGCATCAAATGCTGGAACAGAAAGTCGACCTGTTCGATCATGTGGAACCGATGTTATCTGCGTTGTCCAGATCATATCCTTTGATGCTGATCACCAAAGGAGATCTGCTGCATCAACAAAAAAAGTTGGAACGCTCTGGCCTGAGCCAATATTTTTCCTATGTGGAGGTGGTGGCAGACAAAACCCGTGAAATTTATGCAGCTATACTTGCAAAACATAAAGTGGATCCCTCACGGTTTCTGATGATCGGCAATTCCATGCGGTCAGATATTCTACCCGTACTGGAAATGAACGCTCATGCCGTATATATCCCGAGCCGTTTGATGTGGATGCATGAACATTGCGATCTCCCGAAAGAACTGGCTGCAAAATTCGTGGAATTGGAGCATCTGGGACAGGTGGTAGATTGGATCAAGTCCAGCAACATGTGATGGTCTGTCCTCTTAAACAGCTCCGAAAATGCTCCAGGAATAATATCCGGAAGACAACATTGATTTAATAAGGTCAGTTTCTCCGACCACAAAATTCTGGATACAAAGACGAATTCGGGTCAATCCCGATAGGTCATCCGATCAACAGATTGGATGGAAATCAGGGTTGATCGATGGATATGTATTTGCTGTTTTCAAAAGAAGTAAAGAAACACAGCGAATGTCAGAAAGTGCGCATTATGCAAGGTTATAAATTGGTTATTTACTATCAATATTGCAAACAACAAATTAACGTAATTTTAACCGTTTTTCGAGCAAATATCCATAGAATAGTACGAGATAAAGATAGCAGCAAAGTAAGAAAAACCTCGTACTATCTAACGCCTGTTTAAAAAATCTGATCCATTCTGCAAATCGAATGGCAACTGATTGAAGGGAGTTTTGTTATGGTAGTACGTAAAAAGAATGTATTTCTAAGAGTCTTATCGGTACTGGTGATTTCAATTTCCGCTTTGCCGGTAACACCGTTGACGGTCAATGCTTCCGGACTCTACAGTATCCACGGTGTGATTACACCTGCCAATTCCATAGCCTCTGTAAAGTTTACGAGTGGAACCCAGGAATGGCCGGCTGAGATTGCGCCAGATGGTCAATCTTACACTATCACGGGAATTACCGAGAATATTACCGGAAATGTTTCGGCGACACCTGCCGCGGGTTATACCGCCTCACCTGAAACAGGGTATCCCGGGGTCACTATGGTATCTGACCTGGCAAACTTCAACTTTACCGGAAAACCAATCACATACACCATCACGGGAAATGCCGGGGTAGCTTCCACAAAGATCGATTTCTCCGGCGGCGAACCTGATACAGCCGATGAATCCGGCCTGTATACCATCACTGTGCCTTATAACTGGTCGGGTAGTGTTACGCCAAATCTGGCCGGATACAATTTTTCGCCGGCGAGCCAGGATTTCAGCGATGTGCAGGCAAATCAAACACTGGATTTCTCTGCTGAAACGATCACCTTCACAATCTCGGGAAATACCGGAATTGCCGGTGCGACACTCGATGTAACCGGCCTTTCGCCTGTCGGGTCGGATGAGGCCGGAGGATTCAGTGTGTCGGTTCCTTATGATTGGTCCGGTACGCTGATCCCTTCACTGGCCGGTTACAAATTTGACCCACCCGCTCGAGATTTTGTCGGTGTCCAATCGGACCAGACGGCTGATTTCTCCTCTGCTGCGATGACTTTTACCATTTCGGGCAATACCGGCATAGCCGGCGCCACCATTGAATATGGCAGTGGTTCTCCCGTCTTTACAGATGATGCCGGCAACTACAGTTTCACAGTCCCGTATAACTGGTCTGGCACGGTGACACCATCATTGGCCGGTTATACCTTTTCTCCTGCCAGCCAGGATTTTGCCGGCGTTCAGTCAGATCAGGCGGCTAATTTCTCGATGACACCGCTCACATTCACAATATCCGGAAATGCCGGTGCGGCTTCCGCGTTGATCGATGTCAGTGGTGCGGCGCCGGTGACCGCGGATGAAAATGGAATCTATACGGCAACTGTTCCGTACAATTGGTCCGGTTCCATTATTCCATCTCTGGGCGGATACACTTTCAATCCACCCGCGCAGACATTTGCCAATGTGGTGGAAAATCGGGCACAGGATTTTAGCGCGGTGCCCATTACCATCACGATTTCAGGTAATGCCGGTGTGCCTGCTGCGACCATCTCTTATACCGGGGGAACACCGGTTATGGCGGATGGCGCTGGAAATTATGCCTTCACCGTCCCATATAACTGGTCTGGTTCTGTCATACCTTCACTGACGGGATTCACATTTGAACCGGCCGGCCAGGAAATGTTATCAATAACCGGGAACACGGTGCAGGATTTTTCGGCTGTTCCTGTTCCAACCAACACTCCTTTACCCACCAACACACCCCTGCCTACCAACACACCGACATTTACACCGACCAGTACAATCCAGACTGTCAAATCCTTCGCTGCGGCTGCAAGTTCCACCACAACCGCTGTGGGAGCCGGTACCTATGATGATACCTCCTCCAACGTGAAGTACACAGGGACCTGGCAGAAGATGACAGCTCGCGGCCCGTTGAATAAGACCAATCACATCACGAGTATCAGCCCTTCCACGGCCAGCCTAACATTCAATGGAACGCGGGTTGACTATATTTACTCCACATATTTCAATCATGGAACTGTTCAGATCATCATCGATGGAATCCCGGTTACTGAGTTGAACACCTTTTCCTGGAGAATTGTCTGGCAGAAAAGATGGACCAGCCCGGAATTATCAGCCGGTATACATACCATCACCATAAACCGGTTAAGCGGCTATATTGACCTGGACGCATTCATTGTGTCTGATGATTCTTCTTCAGGTTCACAGCCAACCAGTACAAACACGCCGGTTCCCAGTTTTACTCCCACAAAGACAGCCACAAAAACCACGACACCTGCGGTCAGTTTCACTCCCACCAAAACCGCCACCCGGACTCCTGCTGCCAGCTTCACACCGACAAAAACTGCCACAAAAACTGCCACGGCCAGCCCGACTCCCACAAAAACTGCAACCTCAACTCCAACAACCTCATCTGGTACGATCGGAAAGACCGTTTTTAGTGTGAACTTTGAAACGGGTAATTTCTCACAGTTCAGCGGAATTGGAGAGGCTTTTGTAAGAGACAGCAACTATGCCTCAGAGAGTGTGGTCAGCTCACCGGCTATTGGGAACTATTCCGCAGCCCTATCCATCAGCCCAAATTCTAAGAGCGCGGTTGCCTACCTTTTCGCGTATGCTGTTCCGTCCACTCCTTTAGGTGTGTATGAAGCGGATATCTATGTTCCGAGTAACATTGAACCGGGTGATTGGTGGAACGTATGGCAGTGGAAAAGTGTGGATGAGTACTATGACAAACCCATCTTCCACCTGAATATTCTTAAGGACTCAAATGGAATACTTCAGTGCGTGATGTTCCATACTCCTGGAGGTGATATTGCCAATACGGATATCATGTATCCTCAGGCCAATCCGATACCCTTCCCGACTGACCGGTGGGTGCACATTACCGGATATTACAACTCTAAGAGCGACAATACCGGATATATGGAGCTATATCAGGATGGTGTCAAGATTTATGATATTCGCAATGTCATGACGAAACCGGGCAACAAAGATGTCCTGTGGAGTGTCAATAACTATGCTTCGGCTATTTCTCCCAAACCGGCCACTATTTATTTTGATAACATGAAGATTTCAGAAGCGAACTGAACCAGTAGTAAAAACGTTTGAAATCTACGCAACAAAGAAGCTCCCCGGATATTTCGGGGAGCTTTACTTACAAACCGGCAGCATCCGGTATCAGACGCGGGTGGTTTTAAATTCCTTACCATCTTCTTTACAGATGCGTTTAAATATATTTCGGCCAGACATACCCGCGGTGGGCAATCCGCCGCCTGGTTCAACCCATTGCCCGACCATATAGAAGTTTTTCAAACCCGGCAAGGTATGCGGCAATCCACCGGTGAAAACCTGCATCAAGTTTTCGGTGGTCAAACGCCAGCCTTCAAAAGAACCCTGCCAGTTGCCGGTATAGCGTTCGGTGGTCAACGGGGTGGCCACATCCACCACTTCCACATCCTTTTCGAATCCGGGGATAAATTTGTTGATCGTCGAAATCACCGTGAGAGCGGCTTGTTTCTTTTCGGCGTCATACCGTTCAGGGTCTTCCGCCAATTTCTTCCAGTAATCATACGTGGAACTGAACATGGCCATGACGACGGATTTGCCTTTTGGAGAAAGGGTTGGATCGTAACAGTAATGTTTTACCTGAATGTATTTTTTTTCTTCACCGGCAATGACGATCGGTGTATCCAGAATGTTGACTGTTGTCGGCGGATACGCCGAAAGGTCGCGGTTGACACCCAGAGAAACCATGACCAGCGGTTCAAAGATCTCTCCTTTTCTGTAATACTCCTGCAGTTTAGGGTCCTGAAACTTACCTTCCAGCATATGGTTGATCGTTGAGAATCCATCGGCTGCTGAGATGACTCGTGCGGCGCGGAATTCCCGGCCGTCTGTCAACCGGATGCCGACCGCGCGCTCGTTTTCCACAAGTATTTTTTCCACCCGAGCGTTGTATTGAATCTCTCCTCCCAGGTCTTTGTAGCGTTTCTCAATGGATTGGGAGAAAGGCAGACTGCCACCGATGGGATATCCGGCGTCTTTGCGATTCATCCATGCCATAGTGGTGATCACGCCCATCAGGGGAAAGTCCGGCATATCATACATGAATTCCCAGACTGTTCGCATGAAAGGATTTTTAAATCGGCGGGCGAAATCTTTTACAGATGTCTTTCCATATTTCCGGGAAATGGAGATCATTGGCGACATTTTTATCAGGCCTTTGATCCGGGCGCCCAGTCCTTTGGCATCATCAAGCGGCATATCGAGAGAACCTAGTTTACGGACGGCGCCGCACAGGTCTTTGATCACAGCTTCATCCTGCGGAGCGAGATCGAGCATATGTTTCTCGAGCCGGTCGATATCGTTGTACATGGTAAAAGTCTTTCCGTCTGGAGCTTTGACGGTGATAAACGCTTCATGATCCACAATGGCCGCATCTTTCAATGCGCCAAGTTCTTCCCACATAAGATGTGAGCTGGATGCTGGATTTGTACCCACCAGCCAATGGATGCAGCCGTCAAAGGTGTACCCTTTGCGTTGCCAGGAGGTGCACAATCCGCCGGGGAGGTTGTGCATTTCAAAAATGGATGTCTTATAACCGTTCATCTGACCGTAAATACCCGCAGCCAGTCCGGCGATTCCGCCGCCAATGATGATCACTGAATTATCGTTCATGAGGATCCTTTTCAAGGGAAGAATGTTAGCTACCCATTAATACGGCATTTCCGTGAATCCGTTGCGTGACAATTGGACTATCCTTGAATATCCATAATGACATATCCTGCATTGTGATCGATTTCTGCCTGATACAGTCTGCCGGCAATGTGTTATTCCTGTGCGAAAATTCTATACTGATGGTTTTCCAGTGAGTTTCATATATACCTCTATGTCTGATTAGTGCATGATTGCTTCTGTTCTGAAATCATCCACCATGACCTTGAAGGGGTTGGCTGCCGTAACTTTATCATATGAAACGGCATAGACAATTGCCCTGCCGCTGTTGATATCACTGTCAACGACTTCATCCAGCAATTTTCCATTGGCTTTCAATGTCAGGGTATCGCCGATGCAGTCAAACTCGATCTGTTCCTCGATCTCGCCGCCATAAAATGCGTTCGACTGTTTCCATTCGGTGAGATATATTGTCTTGCCTTCTTTCCCTTTACTGAACCGGTAGAATCCGCTGCCCTGAGCGTTGGTCTGGATCATCACCATGTTAAAATTTTTGCTATCTTTCACCCGGCAGAATAACCCGAAGGCACCCAAATTTGGCGTCTCAACCTTTACCTTCATGGCAAGGGAAACGTCCTGAACTGGATCATCGAATCCCCAGGGAACCTCCGCCGATAGATATTTACCCGGCTGGGTGATCGTAAAGCCCATGACGCCGTTGCCGCGAACGACCTGACCGTTTTGGGCACCCGAAACCACCTTCCAGGCCGGTGAAGTCTGTGAGAAATCATCGCTGAAGGTCAGGGTGGCAGATTCTTCCACGGTTTCTTCCTCACCGTCACTTTCCGGAGCCTTGGATTCAACAGAAGGTTGTTCCTGTGGAACAGAGGCTTCTTCTTCGGCGGCTGGTTGTTCCCCGGTTTCTGTTGCGCTTGCCTTAATTTCCGATACTCCGGTGATCTGCTCGATGGTGAAATTTGTTTTGACCGCGGAGGGTGTAGTGCTT
Organism: Leptolinea sp.; assembly: GCA_012798535.1. Lineage (GTDB taxonomy): Bacteria > Chloroflexota > Anaerolineae > Anaerolineales > Anaerolineaceae > Leptolinea. Next base: position 1,272 of record JAAZMZ010000042.1, on the reverse strand, counting down.
TCCTGATTGTTGAACACCTGGACACCTACCATCACCGGTTCGCTGACCTGGTCGGCATACCCATTATCAATCAATACCCATTCGCCATCCAATTCGACGTAGGCGTGGATGACACTTCCCACCCGCGACAGTTTCAGGCGGCCACTGAAGCCGGCACCTTCCATTTTCTGCCATGATCCCCTCGGTACACTGCCAATGTTGAAATTCGTCTGGAACTGATATTTGTTAAAGTCATTTTGAAAAGCACCGACATAAGCTACTTTATTCCCATCGATGGTTTCGGCCAGCAGGCTGAAACCGCGGCCCTGGCCTTGCTGATGCTGCCAGGGTTCCGCCCGAAAATAGGCGATGATTTCAAAATCACCCGGCAGGACTTCACTGCGGTAGGCTGTCACATCTCCGAGTGCAGAACCATCCAGTTTCAATCCTATCGAATTACCTGATCCAATGGCCACACCTTGCCGGTATACATAATCCCAATCTGGATTCGGCAGACTGTTTAACGGCGCGCTGGTCAAATTGATATTGGCAAGGGTGAGGGTGGATTGGGCTGGATCTCCGGGATAATCCCCGCCGTAGATGGACAGCCAGCCGGTATACAGAGTCTCGGGCACTGCGATCTGTTCGTGAGTGGCCAGATTCCAGGTTGTGCCGTTATCCAGGCTCCAGTAACTGCGGAACAGATCTCCCCGGCGGGTGAGTTTAAGCAGCACGGGTTTATCCGGGATCTCTTTACCGCCGTACTGGAAGGACTGATTCATGTTCTTAAGCATGCTACGACCCCAAACCCGCGACCATCCGGCGCCGACCATGCGGGTATGTGTCAACAGTGAGTCTTCAGTTTCCTGTTTGGAATTTGATCCGATGAAGGAATCAGGGGCATACAAAATGAAATCCATCTCCACCCAGCGGTCATTTGGTCCCTCAAGTAGGGCAGTGGTTTGCAGGTCAAAATCACCGCTGACTTTGTGCATGAGAACCGGAGAATTATCGCAATAAACTCCGGCGCATTTGCCATGCGGGACGGTCATCTTGACCTGCCCGTCAGTGACTTCCAGTTTTGTCTCATATCCGGGATCCTGCCAGATCCAGCCGCCATCCATCGGGCTGGCAGCCGTCGGACCGGTCACTGTTCCGGTCGGTTCCGGCGCAGAATCGCCGATGAACAGATCGTCGATCCGCAGGTTGTGCATTCTGTAGCGGTTATCGTCCACGTACTCAAAATCATAGACATCTCCGGTCGCCAGATTAATTTCCTTTCCGCTGCCGACT
>JAAZMZ010000041.1 GCA_012798535.1 Leptolinea sp. | reverse complement strand
CGGACAGGATGCCACCGCCGACGGCTGCAACTCGATCGTCAAAGGTGAACTGACTGTTACGGTCTACAAAGACATCCGCAAACTGACCCCTCTGGCCGCCGACATGATGGATAACCTGCTCAACAACAAACCCATCGAAGGTGTGAAGAACTACACCATGGCCGAACTGACCCTCGTCAAAGACGCCACCGGTGAGGTTCCCTGCGTATTCCTGCCGGTTGTTCAGGTGACCAAAGATAATGTTTATGATGAAATCGTGAAGAGCGGTTTCCAGCCCTATGATGATGTCTATCGCGACATCCCCGATGCCGAGAAACCTCCGAAACCCTAAACTTCCTTCATCGCTGTCGGCTCCCCGAGTTTCGGGGAGCCGACAATCACATAATTTGTAATATTTATGTGTAGTCTGTAACTTCAATTTGAGGAGAAGGCTGTGAGTGACGATATTATCCTCGATGTACAAAATGTGACCAAGCAATTCCCCGGCATCACGGCTCTCAGTGATGTCTCCATCCAATTTAAACGGGGCGAAATCCACGGGCTGTGCGGCGAGAACGGCGCGGGGAAATCGACATTGATGAAAATACTCGCCGGCGTGTACCCCTACGGTACATACGATGGCACTGTCCTCTATGAAGGACAGGAATTAAAACTTATAAACAGTTCCATCCAGCAGGCCAGAGCGCAGGGTATTGCCATTGTGTATCAGGAGCTTACTCTAGTTCCAGATATGACCGTGGGTGAAAATGTCTTTCTGGGAAAAGAAAAAACTGAAAATGGCGTCATCAATTGGAGTAAAACCTATTCAGAAACCCAGAAAATCTTGAACCATTACAAGCTGGATGTGAATCCGAGAGATGTTGTGAAACATCTGGGTGTTGGCAAAATGCAAATGGTGGAAATTGCCAAGGCCCTTTCTGAAAGTGCAAAAATCCTAATTCTTGATGAACCTACCAGCGCGTTAACTGAAGCTGAAATTGATAAATTAATGGAAATATTGCGATCCCTGAAAGAAAAAGGGATTACCTGCATTTATATTTCCCACAAACTGGAAGAATTTTTCCGCATCACAGATTCAATTACAGTGTTGCGGGATGGAAAAACCGTCACTACTCAGCCAACCAGAGACCTGAGCCTGGAAAAACTGGTTAAATACATGGTCGGCCGCGAAATGAAAGAGCGGTTTCCACCGAGGATGCGTAAACCGGATGGTCTCCTCTTCGAAGTTCAGAACCTGAAAGCTGTTGATCCGGAAGAACCTTCAAAGAAGATCCTGAATGGTGTAAGTTTTGATCTTAGAAAAGGCGAAATCCTGGGAATAGCAGGTCTGATGGGCTCTGGCCGTACCGAACTGGTGACAACCATCTTTGGTGAATATGGCAGGATAACTGATGGGAAGATAAGCCTGGAAGGCAAAGAGATCAAAATTGGTAGCGCGAAAGAAGCTCTGCAATACGGAATTAGCCTGGTTCCGGAGGACCGCAAGAAACAGGGTCTGGTTCTTATGCAAACCATCTTAAATAACCTGTCTTTGCCCAATTTGCATAACTTCTCAACCACATGGCGCATCAATAAGAACCAGGAATTGAAATCCTGTATGCAGCAAGTAAAGAACCTGTCCATAAAGATCAGCAACATTGAAAACAAAGTTGATTCACTCTCCGGCGGCAACCAGCAGAAAGTTGTAATCGGTAAGTGGCTGATGACTGTGCCTAAAGTTCTCATCATGGATGATCCAACCCGCGGTGTGGATGTGGGCGCGAAGTATGAGATCTACAAATTGATGAATGAACTTGCAGAAAAAGGCGTTTCAATCATCATGATCTCCAGCGAGTTGGAGGAGGTGCTTGGCATGAGTGACCGGGTGATGGTCATGCATGAAGGACAGTCCAATGGAACATTGGATATTTCGGAAGCAACTCAGGAAAAGATCATGGCGTTAGCCACTGGTATTGCGTAAGTATCAGTAATTTTAAATCAGCCATTCATAAGGTGTCGATATGGAATCTACTAGTCACATAACGAGTCAAAGCACTTCGGGCACAATCGGCAAATGGTTCCGCCGAAATCTCCAGACATCCATGATCATTATCTTAATGATCGCAATCTGGTTGGTATTCACCTTCCTGACAGATGGCGCGTTCATCGGATCGCAGAATATCTCCAACCTGTTCCGCCAGATGACCGTAACCTCCATCCTCGCAGTTGGTATGGTGCTGGTTATCGTAACCGGCGGTATTGACCTGGCTGTTGGTAAATTCGCCGGTTTTGTTTCGGTCATTGTGGCCTACTTGCAGGCTTTTGTCTGGTATAAATTGATCCCAAATCAACCGCTGCTGGCCGCCACGCTATCCGTGATCGCCGGTCTGGGCGTTGGTATTCTGGTCGGTATGCTGGAAGGATACATCGTTTCCTATCTGAGTGTACCGGCTTTCATTACCACACTGGGTTTCCAATGGATCTGGAACGGAGCCATCTTACTGGTCACCGGTGGAAGAACAATTCCCGCCAACCAGCCGTATTTCTCTTACATTGCTCAGGGATACCTGCCCCCCTGGTTAGGCTGGGTAGTGGCCGGTGTTGTCATCGCGGCCCTTTTCTTTACAATGTTTAATGCCCGCGCTCAAAAACGCCGCTATGGATTCACACCGGTGAAATTGAGTTTTGACCTGGCTAAAACCGCCGCCCTGTCGATTGTCATTCTTGTCTATGTATTCATGGTCAACCAATACAATGGTGTGCAGGTTCCTGTTCTATTGATGGCAATTGTCGCGTTGATCATGGCCTATCTTGGTACTAATACACCCTTTGGGCGTCATGCGTATGCCCTGGGCGGCAATATGGAAGCTGCCCGTCTTTCGGGTATCAATATCAAACGAAATGTTTTCATAATCTTCGTACTGATGGGTCTGCTTTGTGGTGTTGCCGGTATCGTGCTGGCCTCGTATGTGGGCTATGGCACAATTTCAGCCGGCGGCGGCTATGAGTTGGATGCCATTGCCAGTTGTATCCTGGGTGGAACATCGCCGCTGGGCGGCAGCGGAACGGTCTTTGGCGCGCTGATCGGTTCACTTATCATGGCAAGCCTCACAAATGGCCTTCAACTGCTGAATGTTACTCCTGCCTGGCAGTACATTGTAAAAGGCGCCATTCTTGTAGCGGCTGTATATGTTGATGTTTATTTCAAGAAAAACAGATAAGTAATGCGTTTTAGAACTTTGCCAGGTAGTTGAGTTTCAATGGTAACCACCGCTGATCAAAATCTCGTCAGGAAGTTTAATACAGCAGTAGTCCTGAACACCATCCGGCATCATGCGCCGCTCTCACGTGCTGAGGTGGCGAAATTCACCGGATTGAATCGGTCTACCGTATCGCAGATCATCAATACGCTTCTTGACCGAAAACTGGTGCAGGAAACCATACTGCAGTCCGACCGGATTGGCCGTCCAGGTCTCCTTCTGGAACTGAATCCGTCCGGCGGATTTGCCATTGGGATTGAGATCGGTGTAGATTACATCTCTCTGGTAGTCACAGATTTCCTGGCAAATGTTCTCTGGCGTCAGAGATTAAAGTCGGATTCTCATGACAGCATCGATCAAATCCTGGATCGCGCGTACCTTATGACGGAGGATGGGCTGAAAAAAGGGTATTCCTTGAATCTCGCTCCTCTGGGAATTGGTCTGGGCGTTCCAGGATTGGTGGATTTACTTCACGGTGAGTTGAAATTCGCCCCGAACCTGGGCTGGTCAAATATCCCGCTGACAAATCTATGGGCGCAGCGTTTCAATCTTCCAGTGTTTGTGGATAATGAAGCCAAAGCCGCTGCTCTGGGTGAGTATTATTTTGGCGCGGCTCGCGGAGAGAAAAACTTCATTTTCCTGACAGCCGGTGTGGGTCTGGGTGCCGGGATCATGATCGACGGAAAACTCTTTCGTGGAAGTCATGGTTTTGCATCTGAAGTCGGACACATGATTGTAGAACCCGGCGGAGAATTATGCGGTTGTGGAAAACGCGGCTGCTGGGAGACCCAGGTAAGTCCGCGGGCTGTGATCAAACACTTTAAAGAGGTATTAAAGAGGGGGGAACCGAGCACGGTACTGGATGTGGCAGAGGATTCGTGCGAAAACACTACCTTTGAGATGATTGCCAATGCTGCCTCGAAGGGTGATCTGGCTGCCATAACCGCCATGCAGGAAGTTGGAGAACGTCTGGGATTCGGGATAGCCAATCTGGTCAATGTTTTCAACCCTGATATGGTTATCCTGGGAGGTGAATTGAATTACGCCAGTGATGTGATCTTACCGGTAGTGCGACGTATCGTCAATGAGAATTCGATGAAATTGGAAAGTCTGGGATTGAAGATCGTACCTTCAGCACACGGCAGAGATGCCTGTGTGATGGGCGCAGTCGCTCTTGTCCTGGATGATATCTTACATGAGCCGAACTTTAAATAATGAGAGGATTTGAAATGTCAGCTGATTTTCAACCAAAACCTGAACATAAATTCACCTTTGGTCTGTGGACCGTGGGTAGCAGTGGAAGAGACCAATTCGCGACCATGGACCCCACACGTGCGTCCATGTCACCTGTCGAACTGGTTCGACTCCTGGCTGAAGTGGGCGCCTATGGCGTGAACTTCCACGACAATGATTTGATCCCGATCGATGCCACACCTGCTGAAGCCGAAAAGATTAAAAAAGAATTCAAAGCCGTATTGAAAGAAACCGGACTTGTGGTTCCGATGGCCACCACCAATCTTTTCAGTTCTGCGATCTTCAAAGATGGCGCCTTTACTGCGAATGATCCAAAAGTCCGGGCGTATGCCCTGCAAAAAACCATGCGCGCCATGGATCTGGGCGCAGAATTTGGCGCAAAGGTCTATGTCTTCTGGGGCGGCCGTGAAGGAACTGAATCGGATGCCACCAAGAATCCCATGGAAGGCCTCAAACATTTCCGCGAAGCACTGAACTTCCTTTGCGAATACAGTAACAGCCAGAAATACGGTTTCAAATTTGCGCTGGAAGCCAAACCGAATGAACCGCGCGGTGATATTTTCCTGCCGACAACCGGTGCGATGCTCGGTTTTATCCAAACCCTGGATCATCCCGAGATGGTGGGTGTCAATCCCGAGTTCGCACATGAGCACATGGCCGGTTTGAACTTCATGCATGCAGTTGCCCAGGCATGGGATGCCGGAAAACTGTTCCATATCGATCTGAACGATCAGAATTATGCCCGCTTTGACCAGGACTGGCGGTTTGGCCAGCAAAGCTGGAAACAAGCCTTCTTCCTGGTGAAATTCCTGGAAGATGTTGGATATAGCGGTAGCCGCCATTTTGATGCGCACGCCTTCCGCACGGAGGATTACGAAGGTGTCAAAGACTTTGCCCGCGGCTGTATGCGCTCTTACCTGATCTTTAAAGAGAAAGCCCGCCAGTTCAATGCTGACAAAGAAATTCAAGGCCTGCTGGCTGAGATCAATGAAGGTGATCCTGCGATGGATAAATTCTTCGGAAAATTCACCCCGGAGAAGGCTGCCGGCCTGAAGGCATACACCTTCGATCGGAATGCCATCGCTGCACGCGGTATGAAATACGAAAAACTGGATCAGTTACTTACAGAATTGATGATGGGTGTCCGATAATAATCATCGATACATGATCTCATCGTCAGCCTCTTGTCCACCGGAAAAATCGGATGGCGCCAAGAATTAATCTTGTTTAAAACCACCTCCTGAACAAGGGTGGTCCGACACAAGCCGAGTGCCTGAAAAGGCACTCGGCCTGCTTTATTCAGCTTTCAGGTTAAAATGATCTGCACGGGAGCTTCCACTTTACCAACACTAACAAAATTATCCACATTTCCTCTCTACTATTTACATCTCTTATAAATCTATTATGTCATCCTCCGGTGTGATCCATTTTGCTCTTGTCTGGTATGGAACCCTCTCTGTCCTGCTGTTTGCCATGTATGGTTTAGACAAAGCTCAAGCCGTAATTAACGGCAGGCGCATTTCAGAAAGAACCCTCCATTTTCTGGCTTTGCTGGGCGGTTTTCCAGGAGGTTTGCTGGGGCGCGCACTCTTTCATCATAAAACACGCAAACCGTTTTTCCCTGTCATCCTGTTGGGGAGTGCGGGCGTACATATATTATTATGGTTTCTGCTGCTTAACAACTTCAGGTAGAGCTTTTCTGTGGCGGGCACTCATCCGGAACTAATAAACAACTAATACCTGTGTGCTAAAATCAAACCACTAACGGATGGATCACCCATGTGGAATATGGACATGAGAATTTTCTCTTCAATGAAATTCAACCAAATCAGGAGGTACCATGAAAGGAAACGACAAGGTTATTGCTCTTTTGAACGCCCAACTGGCAGATGAATTAACTGCAGTAAACCAGTATATGGTACATGCCGGAATGTGTGCCAATTGGGGTTATAAGGAATTACATGATGCCACCGAGAAACGAGCCATTGAAGAAATGAAACACGCAGAATCATTGATCGATCGGATCTTGTTCCTCGAAGGGATACCTGTGGTTAGCAATTTAAACAAGATCCATATCGGTGCGAACATAGAACAGCAAATCGCCAATGATATCAACGCGGAAACCGGTGCGATCAAAGCCTATAATGATGGCATCCAGTTATGCGTGAGTGTTGGAGATAACGGCACGCGTGAACTGCTCGAAGCCACCCTGAAGGATGAAGAACGACATATCGACTGGCTGGAAGCTCAGCGCGACCAGATCGAACAGATGGGTATCCAGGCTTATTTGAGTGAACAGGTGGGTTGATGCTGTACTGGCATGCCCATAGAGAGAAGACAGGAATGGATGTCGGCAAATTTCTTTCCTGATTATCAAATTCTGGCTAGCAAATAAAACCGATTCCTAACCTTAACACCTTCATAATCCGCTCTTAAAAACCGGAAGCTAGAATCGGGGTAATGGATAACATTACCCTCGCAGGAACTGAAGAAGAGACCAGGCTGTCTCATGCAACTCTTTTAGAGCTGCCTTTCTTCGAATGTTCCATCCAGATTTCCGCTACGATGCAGGATTTGACCGTGTTATTCAAGCAGACTCCCAATCTACCTGGAGCAATCGTTTTGGATGGTAGAGATTGTGTGGGGATGATTTCACGCGACCAGTGCTTTGAGACTCTGGGGCGCCCTTTCGGGGTGGAACTTTATCTGAAGAAGCCGCTCTCTGTCTTTATCAAGAGGAATGACAGCTCTCCACTAATTTTGAAGGAAAACACTCGAATCTATGATGCTGTTAACAATGCGTTGATGCGCAATTCTACGCAATTATATGATCCGGTCATCGTCGTTTCGGAAAGAAAACGCCACTATCGACTGGTTGATATGCGGACTTTACTCAAAGCGCAAAATGATATCCTCTCTAAGCTGGTCATTGAAGTAGAAAAACTCTCTGTAATTGATCCTTTGACCGGATTGTTGAATCGCAGGGGATTCTTCAATAAAGCACAAAAGAATCTGGAAATTGCCCGTATAAACAACTGGGAAGTTGCCGTGGTCATGGCGGATATAGACCTCTTTAAAACTGTCAATGATATTTACGGGCACCAGATTGGAGACCAGGTAATTCTAAGCATCGCCCAAGAATTTGGACTGATGGTTCGCGAGACAGATATCACAGGCCGCTATGGCGGTGAGGAATTTATCGGAATGTTTACTGATGTTTCAGAAGCAGAAGCCTTTGCGATTGCCGAACGCCTGCGCCAGAGAATTGAGGGGTTGGTCATTCAGACTGAATTCTACAATATCAACGTAACGATCAGCGCCGGGATATGCCATTGCAGTGCGGGTTCTGCTGGCATCGAGAGCCTGTTTTCCCGGGCTGACAAAGCTCTTTACGAAGCCAAGGCAGCTGGTCGTAATAGAGTGGTGATCTGGAAAAATACTTATCCCCATTCTCATCTGGAATGCAATCCTAAGTTGATGAATAATACTATCCTCGACAGTAACCAAGATATCCGACTCTATGATGAAATGGTTGCCAGTTGGGCGCGGGCACTGGAAATGCGAGACAAGGAGACAGAAGGTCATGCCCGACGTGTTACTACTCTGTCCGTTCGTATAGCCCGCCGGCTTGGAATGGATAATGAAGAGTGTGAAAACATTCGGCGCGGAGCTTTGTTGCATGATATCGGCAAAATTGCCATACCCGATTCTATACTGTTCAAAATGGGGAAATTGGATGATGAAGAATGGGAGATTATGAAGAGGCATCCAATATACGCATATAACTTTATTGAGCCGATCCCAATTCTTGGAAAGCTGATGGATATTCCTTATTGCCACCATGAACATTGGAATGGCAGTGGATATCCCCGCGGACTTCGAGAAATGGAAATCCCACTTCCCGCCAGAATTTTTACACTGGTTGATGTTTGGGATGCATTAACATCCGATCGCTGTTATCGACCGGCTTGGTCAAAAGAAGAGGCAATCCAGTACATCCATGAACAATCCGGAGTGTTATTTGACCCGGAACTAACTCCTATTTTTCTCGAGATCCTCCAACAAAACGGATTCATGGCGGAGTAATCAGAGTTTATTTTCTGGGTGATGCAAAAATCCCCGGGGAATTACCGGGAATTTTTAATTTATCGATGGATTTAAAGCTTGCGATTATTCCCATATCCAACTGTTCATTTCAGGCAGAAACCGGTAGGCTGTCAGATCCATTTGAATGGGTGTCACTGAGACATACTGATTCTGCAATGCCTCCGCGTCATTCCCCGGCTCCGCCTGCGCGGTTGGAAGATCACCGATAGCCCAGTAATACGGTTTACCGCGCGGATCCACCCGTTTATCAAGGCGGTCGTGGTATTCACGGCTGCCCTGGCGGGTAACACGGATACCTTTGATTTTTTCCAATGGCAGGTAGGGTACATTGATATTCAATAACAGCCCTTTAGGCATTCCCTGCCGTAACATGGTCGCAGTGATTTTCAAAGCGTAGGTAGCGGCAGCCTGGTAATCCACCATCCCCAGGTGATTATCCGGGGAGTCCACTGAAACCGCCAAAGCCGGAAGCCCGCCGATCACGGCTTCCATGGCGGCTGTGACTGTGCCCGAATAGGTCACATCGTCGCCTATATTGGCATAGGGATTGATGCCAGATACCACCAGATCTACCGGTTCAGAGAAAAAGCCGCAAAGTGCCAGTGCAACACAATCCGACGGTGCACCATCGCAAGCCCAGGCGGGAGTGTTATCCCCCAATGTCACTTCACGAACACGCAGCGGTCGATCCAGGGTACGCACATGACCCGAAGCAGACCAGTTGCGGTCCGGCGCGAGAATGCTGACAGTACCCAGTTCACGCATGATCTGCGCCAGAGCCAGCAACCCCGGCGCTACAACTCCATCATCATTGGTGACTACAATATGCATTTATTGTCCTTTCGCCATCAGAGTACCACCTGAATATTTGTCGCTTTTTATGATTTTGTTATCCCTTTGTAATGGTATGGTTAATTATTGCCTGGATTTCTCTGACAGAGATATGTTGCATTGACGTTTGGATGCCTCGTGGTATAACTGTATCGTTCTGGTCATTCACGTTTGCCCGAAATATTCGGATGCAGTTCTTCTATTGGTGATCGATCAACAAAGCGAACCGGGTTCGCGAATTTATCTAGACTTCCTCCTTGAAGGGTTAGTTAATTCTACCTGTGCTTTACAGGTTTAATCTTATTTTCGAGAGGTATGATGATGAGTGTGAGCAGTTCTGGAAAACCGGTTTCAAACCGGGCAAAATTTGCCACCAATCTGGGGGTCCTGGCAGCCACATTGGGTTCGGCCGTTGGGCTGGGGAATATCTGGAAGTTTCCGTACCTGACCGGCAGCAACGGCGGCGCAGCATTCCTACTGGTATATATTGTCTGCATGCTGCTTATCGGCATCCCGGTCATGATCTCAGAGTTGACCCTGGGGCGTGAAGCACGCAGCAATGCCATTGCCACAATGCAGAAGCTGGCTCCGGCAAAACAACCCTGGTGGTTGATCGGCGCGGCGGGCGTTCTTGCAGCGTTCCTGATCATGGCCTTTTATTCGGAAGTGGCAGCCTGGGTGTTTGCCTACATATTAAAGGCGGTTCAGGGCGCCATTCTTTCGACTGATCCAACTGTGACCAAAGCCGCTTTCAACGACCTGGTCGCCAATCCGGGTCTTTCCCTTCTCTGGCAGTGGATCGATCTTGCAATTGTGGGATTCATTATTTACCTGGGAGTCAATAAGGGCATCGAAGGCGTAACCAAGAAATTGATGCCGGTCCTTCTCTTTCTGCTCATTCTCGTGGGGATTCGCAGTATCACTTTACCGGGAGCAGGACAGGGTTTATCCTTTCTATTCCAACCCGATTTCAGCAAATTGACGGCCGCTGGATTCCTTATCGCCATGGGATTGGCTTTCTTTAAACTGTCTGTTGGGATGGGTACCATGATCACCTATGGAAGCTATTTCCGTGATGACCAGGATATCCCCGCAACAGCGACACGTGTAGCTTTCTCCGATCTGGCCGTTTCACTGCTGGCCGGTATTGCGATCTTCCCGGCGGTATTCGCGTTTGGCTATGAACCCAATGCCGGTCCGTCTTTGCTCTTTCTGACCATTCCATCGGTATTCGCTTCTATGCCAGTTGGCAGCGTATTTATGGTGATCTTCTTCATTCTCACTTTCATTGCCTCCATCGGCGCGCAGATCTCCCTGGTGGAAGTCCCGGTTGCTCTGCTGGAGGAAAAATTCCATTTGTCCCGGCCGAAAGCCACCATATTTACCATGCTGGGAATCGCTCTGGTTGGTTCACTGGCCGCTCTTTCCAACAGCTCATTGGCCGGTGTGCACGTGTTTGGCATGTCCTTCTTTGATCTGTTTGACTATGTCACGTCAAATCTGCTGCTTCCGTTGGGCGGATTGTTCATCGCGATATTTATCAGTTGGATATGGGGATATAAGAAATTGACGGCTGCTCTTAGCAACAACGGCAGGTTGGCGAATCAATTGGTGATTAAGGTTCTCTACGGGATTCTCCTGGTGGTGACCCCTGTTCTGGTTACCATCGTGTTGTTGAACGGCCTGAAGATCATTCAGTGATCTGTTGGCATCATTAATAAAAACAAAGCCGGGAGGATAAATTCCACTCCCGGCTTTTTCTTTTTTCTCTCTATGCCAGTCTCAACACGACTGTCTTCCCGCGCAGGGAATATTTACCGCTGCTTTTTTGCAGGACAAGACGGGCGTGCTTTTCCGCGACATCCACATAGGTATGGTCATCCTGAATATCGATTGCACCGATCGATTTGCCCGGTATGCCTACTTCACTGGCGATTGCCCCGACCACATCACCAGGCCGCAAACCCTGCTGACCGCCAAGGTTCATACGCAGGCGGATCATGCCGGTTTCCGGCCGGCGGTGCGCGCGGCTGCCGCGTGCCGGTTCATATTTACGCCCGGCCTGACTGCGGGTGAGGGGTGCCGGTTCCACAAGATCGGCGGCAGGAACGGGAGTCTCACCGGCGCGCGCCATCTTGATGGCTGCCGCTGCGATCTCCATGGGATTAAATCCGAACTCGACAAGTTTGGATACTAGCGCGGATTCGCGTTTGCAGTGCCCATCGCTGATCTGACCGGTCAATACCTCGGCGAAGCGTTCATCCCGCTTCTGCAAGATTTCCTCCCGGGTGGGCAGGGTGTATTCGGCGATCTTTTGTTTCGCGTAGTTTTCAATCTGAGATAATCGTCCGCGTTCACGCGGGTGGATGAAGGTGATGGCATTCCCCTTCTTTCCGGCCCGTCCGGTTCGGCCGATGCGGTGGATGTAGTCGTCGGTATCTTCGGGCATATCGAAGTTGAAGACATGCGACACATCTTCGATATCCAGGCCGCGGGCTGCCACATCGGTGGCCACCAGCAAATGGATGGTATTCCTGCGGAATCGATCCAGAACCCATTCGCGTTTTTCCTGGTTCAGATCGCCATGCAGTGCGCCGGCCGGATACCCCAGACGGTTTAATTCATCTGAAAGTTCCTGCGCGCGGGCTTTGGTGCGGGTGAAGATAAGAGCGCTCTTGATTTCTTCCGCTTCAAGAATGCGGGTCAACACAGCTTGTTTGTTCTCATCACGCACCCGCAGGAATTGCTGGGTGGTTTCCGGGACGGTCCGCTGGCCGCTGATAACGGAGATCTCTAATGGATCATCCATATAGCGATCAGCCAGTCGTCGGATGGCTGCCGGCAGAGTGGCGGAGAACAAGGCGATCTGTCGTTCTTCGGGGATCTCTTTGAAGATGGTTTCGACATCTTCTATGAAACCCATCTCGAGCATTTCATCGGCCTCGTCCAACACCACATATTTCACCTGGCTGAGATTCAACGATTTCTTCCGGAGCAAATCAATCAAGCGTCCGGGAGTTCCGACCACCACATCAACGCCCCGGTCGATCTGCCGTAGTTGGATGCCGTAAGCCTGGCCTCCGTATACGGTCATTATGCGCACGGATGTATCCTGCGCCATCCGGCGCGCGGCTTCAGTCACCTGGATGGCCAGTTCCCGGGTGGGAGCCATGACCAGAGCCTGCGGGGTTTTCTTTCCGGGCTGAATCCTGTGCAGCAGCGGCAGAATGAAAGCGGCTGTTTTGCCGGTTCCTGTCTGGGCCTGCCCGATCACATTGCGGCCTTCCATCAACGCCGGAATGGTGGCTTCCTGGATAGGGGTGGGTTGGTCAAAACCCATCTGTTCCACAGCCTGCACATATTGCGGCTGCAGACCGAGTTCTTCAAATTTCAATGCCATTTTCTTTTGATCTCCTGACATACTGCCGCCGGTGATGTGCAGACTTCAAGGCATACCTGAACAGCAGATCAGGCGGCAGCAAACATAGTGGTCTGTTCGGACTGAATTGCGGGCAGTCCGATACCAGATCCCGGGGAGATGCGCTGTTTCAGGCATCCACGCTCAACAGGGATCCCCCTGCCGGCGGAGAAATCGTTCCAATTCTTAAAATTGGATGTCCCAAATGCTCTTCTTGAAAGAGGTTATCCGGGGCATCCTGTCGACGGCCTACGGCCGGAATAAGTTCAACAAAAAATCACCCGCAAAACACCGCTTTTTGTTACCCAAAGAGCGCATCAAACAATAACGCAACGATTATACTCTATTTTAAGCATTTGGATAGATTGCTGATCTACTTGAAAATGATCATCCTTACCCAAACAGAAAAAACCTTGTGTTATAGAAGATCTATGTTTACTTCAATCTGGCAGCCACCGAAGTTCACTCCAAGATTTCAATGTACAACCACCTGGCACTCGTCGTGCATCGTCTCGACCTTTCCGCCGGGACCATAGGTGCTCGAGCCGTCATCGATCATCTTGCTGAATTTGACATCATACGTGATCGTATGTTTGCCCGCATCCAGAATGCCCGCGTTCGAAGACCAGGCGGCTTCTGGCAGCCCGCTTTTTTGATTCTGCGTAACCTCGGAGGAGAGTGTGCCTTCCATGATTTTCCCATCCAGGGTGACCGTTGTGTGGTTGTATAGCAGGTAATCATTAAGCAATTCCTGAGTCTTGGCTTCCCATCCCCAGATGATGACCACCGGCTTTCCCTGCGGCACAGAGATGACCGGGTCTTGCCCTATAAGGGTACAAAAGGCTCTGATATAGACCGGTTCAACGGCTGTTGGTGAAGGAAGAGTAACTTCCGGCGAAGGCAGCACGGTTTCTGTCGGGGGGAGGGAACTGGTTGCCGCCGCCACGACTTCTGCGGCAGGCGATGGAGGCAGGGAAGTTTTATCAGGTGGAAATTCAGTCGCGGTACGGGCTGTCTGGCATCCGGTCAGAATCAAACCTATGACACAGGCAAAAGTTACACATAACATTTTCATGAAATTTCCCCTTCCTGGAGATACTGCCGAATTGCTCATGCAGGCTGTTCACTTACCCATACAGCGGCTCCGATTTCAATTCAATTATAGACTCACAATCCCCTCTTAAGCATCTGAAGAAATCAGAAATTACCTATATCAACTGGAGTGTGCGTGACCGACAAATTATTCTATCCGGCAATCGCCGGGTTTCTATCCTGTCTAGATCAATTCGCTGATTGTATCCACAAGATGCCTGATCTGTTCCGCTGAATGCTTTGCACTGATGGCCAACCGCAGCGCGCCGCCGGGAGGTGTGCTGGTATAAGACTGGATATACGCCACGGCAATCCCCCTGTCAAAAAGTCGGTTGTGAAGACAGGCCAGGTTCATCCCGGTAAGTGCGGGCAGGCAAATAATGGGAACGGGGGAATCTTCCAATTCCCATCCCAGTGTGCGCAAGCCCTTCCGGGCCAGTTTTACGTTTTCCCACAACCGGTGGCGCAGTTCAGGTTCGGTGCGGGCAATGGCCAGTGCCTGCGCGGATGCGGCCGCCGTAACCAGCGGCGGCGGGCTGGCACCGATGCAGATACCCGAATTCTGCTCCGCTCGTTGAATCCACTCTGACCGACCTGTAATGATCCCTCCGTAACCCCCCAGCGCTTTGGCGAGTGTGCCGCAGGTTTTTATGTTTTCAGTAAATAAATGGAAATACTCGGCTGTTCCCCGGCCGTTTTCCCCCAGCACGCCCAGGCTGTGCGCGTCATCCACGAACACGCGGCCATTGTACGGTTCCAGTTTCTGCAGGTAAATATTCAACGGGGCGATCTCGCCGGAAATAGGGAACACCCCATCGGTGATTACCAGAGGATGTTCACCGGGCTGCAGTTCTGATTGGAGCACTTCGGCCAGGCTTTCCGGATCCAGATGATGGAAGGGAGTGATCACCCGGTTGGCAGCCAGGCAGGCATCCCACGCGCTGTAATGCGTACCCGAATCAATGAAAAGATGGTCGTTGGGGCGCAGTTCCGTTTGCAGCAGCACGGCCATTCCCAGATAACCGGATGGAAAGAACAGCGCGTTCTCGGCGGCGAAATAAGTGCAGGCTTCCCGCTCCAGCCAGCTATACACAGGGTGCTCGCCGAATCCGCCTCGTGATGTGGCTGTGGAGACGCCGTACCGATGCAGGGTTTCGATTCCGGCCTCAATCACCTCCGGTCGGCTCTGCAATCCCAGGTATCCGGTGCCGGAGAAATAATCCACCTCACGGTGGTTGATTACCACCCTTGGCCCTATAGGGCTTTCGATTTGATACACTCTTAGTTTACGGTTATCCGATTTTGACATGGCAATGAAAAGATAGGGTTGGTATTTTATTCAACGTTTTATTGTAATCCGCATGCCCTCCCATGCACTTATAGCCCTGTCAGGCAAATCATAGAATGGAAAGATTGATATTCACATTGCTCTTGCAATAGATTACTACTTTTTGTTGTTGAGGCGGAAGTTGAAAAAGAATATCGTCATAGGGTGTGATGTGATAATGCGGCTTCATCTTTATAAAGAGAAATCACGAAGTTGTTGGATGAAATGGATTACCGGTATAAGGATGTCGGAGTAACTGACGAAACAGACAAGACCTATTCCCAATGGGCTAAACTCGTATGCGAGAAGATTATCGAAAGAGGTTACTTCAAAGAGGGCATCTCAATCTGCGGCATGGGAATTGGCATGTTGATCACTGCCAACAAATCCCCCGGGATATTCGCGGCGGTCTGCAACGACAGCTATTCCACCGAGCGCGCCCGGCTCAGTAATCATGCCAATGCCATCTGCGTGTGCGCTTGCGTGATTGGCCCTGAACTGGCGAAGAAGATCATGAAAGAATGGCTCTCACAGGAATTCCACGGTGGTGCTTCGCAGGCCAAAGTGGATCAGATTGCCGAGGTCGAACATTCTATGAGCGGGCGAAAAAGTTGCAATAGCCAAAGATCGTCTTTTGAAAATTATACGCATGTTCTGATCCACCCCATAGGTGGCAGGGTTGGAAAATTTCTGCCCGGGAAAAAAATGATCTCTGTGGTTTTCTCCTAATTCCACGTACGATCTTTCAAAGTCAGGCAGTACCGGTCTTTTTATCGATGCTGGACAACAGAATCACTGCCAGTGTGAGATTGGCGGCGGTGATCATCAGGAATGGGACCAGTAGCACAAGGCTTTCCGACACACCCCGCAGAGTCATGTTGATGCCCATCGTGCTGACGGCCAGTCCCATGGTGATGGATTTTAGAATAAACACTGAACTCAACAGGTACCCCCAGGCGCTGCGTTTTAGCAATAATATCCCAGCCAGCACTGCCAGAGGAACGATCAACACCAGGTCCATGGCCTGAATGACAAGCGTGGTGGTGTTTTCCAGTGCCGGCGTGGTGCGGTTTAACAGGGGCGGGATGATCCGTCCCAACCAGGCCAGGGTGAGGAAGGCGCAGGTGATGAACATCAGCGCGGCTATCCAGCCGCGCGGCAGGCTGTTTGAAAAATGCGTCGGCAGATCCGATAGATTGAACGACAACATACTGAGGATGAAAGCGTACAGACTGAGACCGAAGAGCGCCACGTAGACCAGGAAGAGATTGTTGTAGGCAGTCAGCATGGACATGGACATGTAGGTGTAGAGGAAGAATCCCAGCGTTCCGGTGAGCAATAACTGCCCGCGAAGTGATCCACGGAAAGCCAGTAGAGCTGAAACCAGCAGCAACGGCAACCCCACTACCAGTGTGATGAGATCATTACCCTGCATCTGAGCCGCCGAGGTTACCGTGTCATACCAGTACAGCCCCTGCATGTTGATGGTCACCTGTTCGCCGCGCAGAGTTTTGTATTCCATGGATTGTCCGGGCAATGAATAGAACAAACCCATCGAGGCGG
>JAAZMZ010000040.1 GCA_012798535.1 Leptolinea sp. | reverse complement strand
CTGTATCTGGCCGGCATAGGTTTGTTCCAACGATTCCGGATTAGGCATTCCATCTAGGTGTGGATTGGAGATATACGCGTAATGACAGATATCGTACTGGAAACGCAAGATTTGACCCGGCGGTTTGGCACATTGACCGCCGTTAACAACCTGAATTTACGGGTGATGCAGGGTGAGGTTTTCGGGTTTCTCGGACCGAACGGTGCCGGAAAGACCACTTCCATTAATATAATCTGCGGACTGCTTGAACCCACGTCGGGGCAAGTGTTGATCAAAGGACACCGCGTTACCAACGGCAGTATGGAAATCCGCCGGATAGTCGGGATGTGCCCGCAGAACATCGTGTTGTGGGAACGTCTGACCTGCCTGGAACAACTGATTTTTATGGGGCAAATGTATGGTATGCCCGCCCGGATGGCCCGTTTATCCGGGGAACGTTTGCTGGCAGAACTGGGCCTGGAAGAAAAGCGGAACAGCCTCGCCCGTACTCTGTCGGGTGGCATGCAGCGCCGTTTGAATCTCGCCATGGCGCTGGTGCATGATCCCGAACTGGTTGTTCTGGATGAACCGGAAGCCGGTCTGGATCCGCAAAGCCGGGTGAAAGTGCGGGAATACATCCAATCTCTGGCACGCAGGAAAACCGTGATCGTCACCACGCATAACATGGATGAGGCAGACCGGGTGGCAGACCGGGTGGCGATCATCGACCACGGGGAATTGCTGGTGTTGGATACACCCGCGAAATTGAAGCAGAGCCTCGGAGAAGGCGATCTGGTGGAGATCTACCTCGAGAACGGTTCTCACGAGATTTCCGCAGCACAAACGGCGCTGGCAGGGCTCAGTCAGAATGTCCAATGGGATGCCGGAGCCGGAGTGCTCAAAGTGCAGGCGCTAAATGCTGTGGGTAACCTGGCCGGAATTCTGGAAGCGCTGAAAACGGCCGGATTTAAACCGAGTGCCGTCAATATTCACGCGAATACGCTTGAGGATGTGTTCATCAAATTGACCGGCCGGAGACTTCGTGAATGAAAAGCCTTCTGGTAGCCCGAAAATATCTTATGGAGATTTGGCGGGAACCGATGCTTCTCGTTTTGACCATTCTGGCTCCGGCAGCCATGATGCTGGTAATGGCTTTTGGCTATGGACAAAATCCACGGCTGGCCACCTATAGAGTGCTGGTGGATGATCGATCCGGTGGACTGGCGCGGGATGATCTTCAAGCATTGGAAGAACAGCGATACCCGGACGGCCGTCCGGTATTCCATCTATCCCCCCAGGCGGATCCCCAGTTGGCGGATGAACTGCTCAGGGCAAAAAAAGCAGTGGTTTACCTTGCATTTTCTCGGGATGAATCTGGGAATCTTGTCCGCACGGTCAAAGGGGACGGCACCAGTATGGCTTTCATCACAGCCAGTGGTATTGTTGAGCAGGTGCTGCTTCCGGTACAGGAGCGCCGCGAGGGATTGCACCCCATCCTTTCCGTGGATACAGCAGATGTTTCTCTGCATATGCCGCAGACGGATTTCGACGCCTACGCGCCGGGAGTGATGATCATGGCGGTTCTGTTGTTGATCCCACAGACGGCTATGCTGATCGGGCGGGAATTGCGCACAGGGACGATCCATCTGCTTCATATGTCACCGCTGCGGACGGTGGAATGGTTTGCCGGCATCTCGCTGGCGCAACTGGTGTCAGCTTTCCTCCAGGTTCTGTTGATGCTGATTATGGCGAAATGTCTGGGATTTCAAACCCGGGGATCCATGCCGCTGGCCGTATTGATCTGCCTGGTTCTTAGTTTCAGCTCGATCGGCCTGGGTTTGCTGGTGGCCGGTTTTATCCATAACGACAGTGAAGCCATCAACACCGGCAGCGTTTTCTCCATGCTGCAGGTGTTCCTCTGCGGGGCATTTTTTCCGTTTGATGCCGGCGTTCTATTGAACATCAACGGACACCAATTGGGTATCTTCGATGTGATCCCGGCCACCCAGGGGATGATGATCCTGCGTCAATCACTGGTCAGCGGAGCTGACTTTGGGAGCATCGTATTTCGGTTGCTGCTAATGGCAGGTCTGTCCATCTTGATCTTTGCTCTGGGAATCATAAACTTCAACCGTCGATTTAACCGGCGGTAGAGCCGCGAACGAAAGCGGTTACTTGCGCATATCGTGTTGACCTGATAAAATCTGCCTGCGTTTGTTTATGGCGACGTGGCCAAGTGGCAAGGCAAGGGTCTGCAAAACCCTCATCAGGGGTTCAAATCCCCTCGTCGCCTCAACCTCCACCAAAAAGTGGAGGTTTTTTTATCGGTTTCCCGCTGGCGCGAGATTTCGCCGCCAGATATCTACTTCTTGATCCCTTTGCTGATCTCTTTGCGTGCCCACAGGTAATGGCTGGACGTGCTGGACTTAAAATAGGCGGCCAGGGTGTTCTTGTTTTGCCACTTCTGCAAACCCGGAGCAAACAGCTCGGTTTCCGGGATGGATTTCAATAACTCCATGATTTGCGCATAAGACTTCTGGAACTTCTCTAACACTACTTCAAGCGTTTCGTCTTTATGTTCCCGAAAAATCTTGTCATTCAGGGCGGGGAGTTCACTCCATTTATAACCTTCCGCCGGCACGGGGATCGTCTTCCCTGCGTAACCGCTTTTCACCCACAGGATGACCATCTGTTCCCAGGCAGTCAGGTGGCTGAGCACATCTTTGGGAGTCTATTCTGCAAATATCTTTTTACCGGTCATAACCTCAACAGGGATTGTTGTTATCAGGGTTTCCAGTCTGGCCCGTTCATCGAGGATCTCTTTCAACAATTGATCTTTGGTAACAGGTTTTGGCATTCTACCTCCCATCCATACCGCAAGTGGACTATCGTGGAATGGCTTTTCGTGCTTCCCGGTCAGCCAGTTCATTCAAAGATGTTCCGGCGTGCCCGCGCAGCCAGCTCCATTTCACTTTTACCCGCATGGTCTGCCGGTGCAATGCCTTCCACAGGTCTTCATTGGCCAGTTTTCCACCCGGACGTTTCCATCCGCGCTTGACCCAGTTTGGAAGCCACTCGGTGATTCCCAGTTTCAGGTATTGAGAATCAGTGAATATGGTCGCAGACGCGTCATCCGGCAGGTTTTCCAACGCTTTCAGCGCGGCGGTCAATTCCATGCGGTTGTTGGTGGTCGGTTTTTCTCCGCCGCTCAAGACCTTCTTTTTCACGCCATCCACCAGAAACACGGCCGACCATCCTCCCGGACCGGGATTGGGATCGCAGGCACCATCTGTATAAATTACAAATTCCGGCATGGTGCTTACTGTTCCGCTTTTATCGTATCGTTCATCTGATTCATCAAGGTGGGAATAGCCATTGGTGTCGGCTGCATCATCTGCCAGAAGCCGTCTTCCAAAACCGGCCGGATGCGCCGCAGATCGGAAGACGCCGGCAGAATCGAAGCATCCGCAACCAGGGTTATCGCTTCTTTCCACCAGACGGGAACTTCCCCAGTGGTTTCCATTAGATTCACTCCTGCCGTGGTCGGCGGAATGGTGCCTGCGGCCTCAGACAGTCTGGCTTGATTTCGCGGTAGAGCCAACCAGCGGACGAACAACCAGGATGCCAGCTCCTCTACCGGTTCTGTCTGGCTGATTCCGTAAGACATTCCAGTCATCAATGCCGGTGCGTATTTTTCCGCTCCCGGGTATGGCAGGATGGTCCATTTATCTGAGTTCTTTGTGAAGGAAAGCGTTTCCTCCAGTTCGATCAGGTCAGGCAGCGAAGCGGAAAATGCCAGCGTCTGGCGTTCGGCAAAATA
The DNA here is from genome assembly GCA_012798535.1 of Leptolinea sp. Classification (GTDB taxonomy): domain Bacteria; phylum Chloroflexota; class Anaerolineae; order Anaerolineales; family Anaerolineaceae; genus Leptolinea. The sequence continues at coordinate 19,614 of JAAZMZ010000040.1, read as the reverse complement.
TGTGAACGGGGAAGCCACCCGGCTGTTCCAGGCGCAGCCTTTTTCCATCATTTCGCGTAAAAAGGAAAAAGCGTCACCTGTCTCGTTCTGGGTGATTATTTCCAGAGGATCCTGCAACCAGGTTTTATTCCCGCCAAAGGCGTTGATCCAGGAGATCAGTGTGGTTGAGGATGTATTGATGATCCAGCCGCCGGTACCGTCATTTTCCTTTTTTGCATCTTTATTATTGACAATGGCGGCTTCACAGACCTGCCGGATGAACTCCTGCCGGGTGGTCGGAATCTCCGTAAATCCCAGCTCTTCCGCCCAGGTCTGGTTGTACACCATGAATTGCAGATTGATTTGCGCGGGGATCGCGATTAACTTCTCGTCGACCTGATTGGCCTTCCATACTGAAGCGTAATACGTATCCCGTACAGCATCCGTAATACCCCATTCCGGATTGGAGATGAAGTCCGCAAGATCGATGATCCTCCCCTGTCCATACCAGTCTGCCAGGTATTCGGGGGATGTCGCGGCAATATCCACATGGTCTGAGGAGGCCAGACTCTCTGTGAATATTTGTGAAATTTCACTGACGCTGCCGCTCTGAACTTCTTCCACCTGGATTTGCCAGACATTCTCCTGGTTAAATTCGTTGATCAACTGCCGAAATTCTCTTCCGGCCTGGCCAGTCCAGGGGTGGATTATGCGAATGCGGGTTCCCTTGAGTTTTCCCAGCTCGACCGGAATGGTTGCCGAGGGAATCGCGGAGGGCGTCTGCCTGACTCCGATGGGGGTTGGCAACGGCTCCGGTGTGGCCGTGTCAACGATGGCAGCAGTTATTTCCGGTGTATTTGTTATTCCGGCAGTCGGTTTTGTGGTCGCAATGGTTGGATTACAGGCGGTGATCAGCGACCCCATCAGTAGACAGATCGTAACACCCTGGTGAAGAATACACTTAACACGCGAGCGGGCTTGCCACATGGGTTCAGGAAACCGGTTTGGGAAGAATCTGGGTTCCCTGCCCGCAACATTCCGACTCGATCTGTATAGTCACATGCTCAATATCAAACTGTTCCTGCAATATCCGGCGAATTTGTTTTAATATCCCGATCTGATCATTACAGCCGTCCGCGGTGAGCGTTACGTGACTGCTCAAGGATATATTCCCCGAGCAAATATTCCAGATGTGCAGGTCATGGACGTCAGCCACACCGTTCACTTTCGTCATAGCTGAGGCAATCTCGGGTATGGAGATGCCGGCCGGTGTGCCTTCGAGAAGAATATGTATGGCGCGGCGCAGTACTCGGAAACTGCTTAAGGCGATCATCCCGCCGATCAGAATGCTTATCAGTGGATCGATCCAGACGGCGCCCGTCAACCAGATAGCGACAGCGGCAATGATCACGCCGACGGACGAGAGCGCGTCACCCAGAACATGCAGATAGGCGCTGTGCAGATTAAGGTCTTCGTTTTCTCCGGCCGGTTTGTGATCGTGATCGTGTTCATCATGATGTTTGGTCTTCAAGACCAGCGCGACAAGAACATTGGCCACCAGACCGATGACAGCGATCACCAGCATAGGGATACCCATGACCTCATTCGGTTTCATGAAACGCTGCACGGCTTCCCACCAGATGCCGATACAGATGACAGCCAGAGAAATTCCGTTGAACAGGGCGGCAAAGACTTCCACCCGGTGATAGCCATAGGTGTGATCGTCATCACTGGGTTTTCGGGCCAGGCGAAAGGCGCCGTAGCTGATGGCCAGCGCCAGGATATCGGTGAACACATGCGCGCTGTCTGAAAGCAGAGCCAGGCTGCCCGTCCAGATACCTCCGATGATTTCTGCTACCAGCACCAGACTGGTTATCAATATCGAATAGAAATACCGGCCTTCCAGTTTGCTATCTTCATGTTGGGGCATAGCACTCTACCTTTAAGAATCCTGAATAGGGCAGACCAATGTGACCGGATCTGGGAGGGAACCGTCCCAACATTTTTCTGGGAGGGTTTTCTGCACCCGGATCGGATTACGGAACACCTCATGCCCGTCTTTCGTTACAACAACCAGTGTGTAATCCATCCACCATTTGGGTGGATTCGTGATATAGGTATGCGTCATTACAGCATACGCTTCCTTGGGATTATTGGGATTGATCTGCATATCATAAGTGATGAAAGGCTCCTGTGGTCGGGCATCCCAGACTTCCAACTTCATATCTGCAGGAGCATTTTGATTGAAAGCCAGTACCAGGGTGCAGGAGACGGCCGGTATGGGGAAAGTAATCACCGAGGTCTGTTTGTTTACCGTTCCAGCCCGGGCTTTTTCGGGCATAGAAGCCGGCCCATACGGGCCATCCTCGTGAGCGATGAAGTACCGTGTTGTCAGGCACCAGGGGTTGACCCCATCCGGTACTACCGCCAGAGGTGGAAGAGGCTCCTGCGTGGGTGCACTTGTGGCTGTTGGTTCGGGAGTTTCCGTTGGGGGTGGCAGGGTTGGCGAAGGTAACGGAGTCGGGGTTTCGGTGGGAGGTTCCAGGGTGGGTGTGGCGGTGGGGGGATTGATGGCCGAAACCACCGAGCATCCTGGCATTAAGATCAGAATTGACAATATCAACAGGGAATAAACCAGAGGTTTAATTTTTCGCATAATGGACATTCTGCAGGCTCTTATATAGTAGGGTAATTCGATTATAACATTCGCCATTATGGTCTATCCTGCCTCGCATAATCCTCAGATCGAAGGGTTGTTACCATTATTAAAATGAACAGGACGGATTTCTCTTCCGTCCCGGAAATACAAACCAATCGGTTTTTGCGATTCATCGGAGAAAAATCAGCTTTCTTCTTTCTCCGGTTGAATATCGGCAATCGAGTTGACAATGCGTGTTGGTTTATACGGGTAACGATGTAGTGTGTGCTCACCGGTTACACCGGATAGTACCAGGATGGTTTCCAGCCCGGCCATGACCCCGGCCACAATATCCGTGTCCATGCGGTCACCGATCATCACCGTGTTTTCAGAATGAACCCCGAGATAGTTCATGGCGGTGCGCATCATTAATGGATTGGGCTTACCGATGAAGAATGGGGTTCGACCGCTGGCTTTTTCGATGAGAGATGCGATGGCACCGCAGGCTGGCACCACTCCGGCTTCATCCGGGCCATTCACATCTGGATTGGTGGCAATGAAAGAGGCGCCCTGTACTACAAGGCGGATGGCTTTGGTGAATTGATCCATGTTGTAATTGTTCACTTCGCCCAGAACCACATAATCCGGATTAATATCCGTCAGCACATAGCCAACATCATATAGCGCCTGGGTCAGGCCGCTTTCTCCCACCACAAAGGCAGTGCCATTGGGATTCTGAGAGTGCAGGAACAGAGCGGTCGCCATGGCCGAAGTAAAAATTCGATCCGGCGGGATTTCCAATCCGATCAGGCTTAATCGATGTGCCAGATCGCGCTGGGTATAAAGGGGATTATTCGTGAGGATGAGAAATTTGTGTCGTTGTTTTTTTAGTGTCTCAATAAACACGTCCGCTCCCGGGATCAATGTCCTTCCGCGGACTAAAACCCCATCCATGTCAATAAGATAGTTCTTCTTTTTTTCCATATTGTTATCAATATCCATAAAAATGAGTTGTCTCAGTTGGTAAAACCAACCATGCTGTAGATTTTCATAACCTTCAATAGTCCCATTATACGGATGTTTTCAAAAGTACACAGTTTTTGGGGCTCAAATTAAAAATTTTCTTATCCAATCCATTGTATGCCCCGGGTATTGATGGAGATTGGATATCCATCAGTTTTCTTATGCAGTATAATTTTTCTCTCTTCCTTAAATAGAAACAGGTTTTTTCGATGGGATTGGGACATTGCGTAATCATCCGGTAGACGACTACACTGTGGAAGAAATCCAGGCGCTTCTGGCAGAGAAGCGTATGAAGATCAGACGCGAGCGTTTGGATTACTACCGGCGTACCGGCCGTATCGCCACCGGTACGGTAGTTGAGGGTGGGTACAAACCAGGCCGGATCATCAATGAACCGGGGGAAGTGCGCGAAGTTCAGGCTCCGCCTTCAAAGCGGCGAATCTGGGTTGATCGGTTGTTGATCGGCATTGAAGTGCTCGCGGTGATAGGCCTGGTGTTCGTATTGATCAATGGTTACTCGCTGCTAAAGAATATAAATAAAGAAGCTGCTTCCGCACAGATCCAGCCCACACTGGCTCCAACCGCCATCATCAGGGCTGTTGTTTTACCTTCCGGCCATACACCTCCTAACGCGCCCGGTGGTGTTAAACCCAATGATGAGGAAATCCCGGCGCATTTAAGACCCCTGGTTCAATCCATGGCAGCTATCCCCATACCCACCTCTAGCCCGGAACAGGCGGTGCGCATACAAATTCCGGGTATTGCTGTGGATGCTCCGGTCATTCAGGGTGATGGCTGGGAGCAACTGAAAAAAGGTGTGGGGCAGCATGCCGGAACGCCCAATCCCGGCCAGAATGGCAACCTGGTGCTTTCTGCGCACAATGATGTGTTTGGGGAAATTTTCCGAGATCTGGACAAATTGAAGACCGGTGATACGATTATTCTGTTTACCAACCTGCGCACATACACGTATATCGTCAATCAAAATCGCATCGTGGAACCCGCTCAGGTCGAAGTGATGTCACCAACATCTGATTCTGTTGTAACGTTGATTTCGTGTTACCCTTATATGATCGATAATCGGCGGATCGTAGTGACCGCTGTATTGAAGAATTCTTAATCTCTTTCAGGAAAGATCGAAATGGCAAAAAAGCAAAAACGACAGGTTACATTTACAACGCCGGTTGCGGCTTCTGTAAGCCGACCTTCTGGCATTACCGCCAGGCCGGGCAGTGAGTTCAATCCGGATTATACGTATGTAAAGAAAGATTTGAAGAATCTGGGCCTTCAGGTCGCGCTCTTTCTTGGAATCCTCGCCGTATTGACGATTTTTCTTCGCTAGTATTTGTACCCGCACATCAAAATAGGAGGTTATGATGTCCCCAATGTTCGTTCCCGGACCCGTTGACGTTGCCCCGGAAGTTCTGGCCGCACAGGCCAAACCGATGATGCCTCACCGCAGTAAAGATTTCGAAGAAATCTTTCGCCGCACGGCAGAAAAAGCACAAAAATTATTCTTCACCCAGTACAGAGTATTTCAGGGCACCTCATCCGGCTCTGGAATGCAGGAAGCCGGTGTGCGCAATTTTGTTCAGGAACAGGTGCTTTCCTGTGTGAACGGCGCTTTTGCTGATCGCTGGTACAAATGCGCCATTGCCAATGGCAAGCAGGCTGACAAAATCGAGGTGGCCTGGGGCCAGGCCATAACACCGGAATTGCTGGCAGATGCCCTTAAACAGAAAACTTATGAAGCTGTGACCATTGTGCATAATGAAACATCCACCGGTGTCGAAAATCCGGTCAAAGATCTGGCAAAAGTGGTTCACGAACTATCGCCTGATACCTTGATCCTGGTGGATGCTGTGTCATCGCTTGGTGGAACAAAGATCGAAATGGATGCCTGGGGTATCGATTTTCTCCTGACATCATCGCAAAAATGCCTGGCTTTACCACCGGGCCTGTCACTTGCCGCGGCTTCCGACCGGGCTATGAAAAAGGCGGAAACTGTGTCAAATCGCGGCTGGTATTTTGATCTGGTGCTCATGGAGAAACACCGTCTCAAAGATTCCACGCCCATGACGCCGGTCATGCCGCTGATCTATGCCCTGGATGTTCAGTTGGATCGCATCCTTGAAGAAGGATTGGATAACCGTTTCGCACGGCATGCCGCCATGGCAAAGCGCACGCAAAACTGGGCGATTGCTCATGGTATGGAACCGCTGGCGCCGGAGGGGTATCGTTCAAAGACCGTTTCCACCATAAAGAACACCAAGGGACTGGATATCGCCGCGTTGAACAAATTCCTGCAGACCAAAGGAATGCGGATAGCCAATGGATATGGCGATCTGAAAGATAAGACCTACCGCATTGCGCATATGGGCGAGATCACCATGAGTGATGTCGATGCTCTGCTGGCTGCCATGGAAGAGTTCATGAAATAAATAACTGCTGAATAAAGCAGATCAACAGAATGGATAAAAAGCCGCCCCATCATCAGGATCGGGCGGCTTCTGTGTTTATTTTTGATTAGCTCAGGTGTCCTCTTGATCGATCAATTCGAACTGGCTGTGAAGTTATAGAAAAAGTTAAGAGCGTAGCGTCCATCCGGAAATTCAATCCGCATATCGATGGGCGAGAAGCCTTTAAGCGTGGCGGGAATATTGAATACCAGAGTTTTCTGCCCGCCGGCATCGGTATCAAACGTGCCAAGCAGTGTTCCACCCAGGCCGCGGGTACCATAGGCACCCATGTATACGGTGTATTTTGATTTCGCAGGAAACTCAGAGGTCATAATCGTAACGGTGCTGTCTCCAACCACACTGAGGATCCCGAAGGTGGGGACACCGGGAATTACGGGGAAGTTGGGGACAAACTTCGTGGCGGTGGGAACTGCCATGGTACCGGACAGATATGCCGTTTGCGTACCCGGTGTGCCGGTGGTAACCGCCGGTGTTCCGGAACCCTCCGGAGTTGCCGGGTAGATGGTTCCCAGAGCCATAGGGGTGGAGGTAATCCCGGGTGTTCCCGGTGTGCCGGGCGTTCCAATTTCCCCGGGAGTGCCGGTTGTTATGCCGCTGGCCGTCAGACTCATGGCCGTGGCAGTGAGTGTGCCGGAACGGATGGTGGCAACGGCTGTCTGAGTGGCGCTTAATATTTCCTGGAAACCCGAAGCCTGCGTAGCCACTTTAACGGGAGTTTTTATCATTAATGTGGGTGTTACAGCCTTTACAGCAGGGGCTGTGGTCGGGGCAACCGAAACAGGCGCAATTGTCGAAGGTCTTTCACAACCCGTCATACCCAGCATGACAACAATTGGCAAAATGAATGAAAAAAAATTCTTAATCAAAGTGGTTACTCTCTTTCCTTTCCCTTAGCGGCCATTATTTTATACAGGCGGCATAATCCACCGGGCAATGGGAAATGGATGAAAAAGTGCTATCCGCCGAAGAGAAGAGAATCGCTTCTACACAGCGAACAGCACATATTGTTGCAAGAAGCGTTCCACCTCGCGCAGATAGTCTATCAAAGTTTCCTCTCTGCGAAAACCGTGCCCTTCTCCTTCATATACCTTATAGAGTAAGGGAATACCTCTGCGGCGTAGGGCGCTTACGATCTCTTCGGATTGTGAGGGGGGCACCACCTGGTCACTGCTGCCCTGAAAAACGGCCAGCGGATCCTGTATTTTCTCCGCCTGAAAGACGGGTGACCAGGTATGAAATTTTTCTGCCGCATCCGGCAGGGTTCCCACCAGGTGATCGTTGTAATGCGCTTCGAATTTGTGCGTGTCTTGAATCAATGTAAAGAGGTTGCTGACCCCGTACAAACAGATACCGGCTTTGAATACGCCCGGATAGTGGATCAAAACGTTGAGAACGGTGAAACCACCAGCGCTCCCACCCCGGATGATCAATTTTCCGGGATCAGCCAGCCCATTTTCAACCAGAGCTCTGGCCGCATTGGCAGCATCCTCTGCATCGAATTCTCCCCAGCGGCCCTGCAATGCCTGAAGATATGATCTTCCATACCCGCTGCTGCCGCGGTAGTTGACGTCCAGCCAGGCATAGCCCCGCGATGTGAAATAAATCCTTTCAGCGCTGTAGGTGAGTGGTTGTTCAGAAGTCGGTCCGCCGTGAATGTAAAGAATGGCAGGCGGCAGGCCTTGCGCTGTGAATCCGGGATTGGCCGGAGGATAATATGTGCCGTACACCAGGCTTCCATCACCGGCTTTCCACTGCAGGGGAACAGGAGTGGAGTCGTATCCTTCCGATAAACGTTCCGCATCGCTGCAGGCAATGATATTAATTGATGATGCATCCCGGTAAACAACCCGTGTGGGAATTCCGGGAGCGGAGGCCAGAAAAACCAGTTCATTTGCCGAACTAGAAACGGATAATTGGGTGATCCAGGTATAAGGGGATGTGTCTATCTGCCGGGTTTCGCCCGATTCGATGTCAACCTGCCAGAGTGAAGCGCTGCCTCCAAAATTCTTGATCAAATAAATATCCCGATTATCAAACGACCAACCATAGAAACGCAAACCTTGAATCCAGGCAGGCTGTGCCAGATGAAATCCATCCCCTTTTACCAGTATCCGTGATTGACCGGTTTGTAATTCAAGCAGTACCAGATCCTCCCATTCACCGTTGGAAACCAGATAACTCAAATACCGGCCGTCAGGGGAGAATTGCGGCTGGCTGACGGCGTGATCTGTGTCGCCGGCCACACAATGAGAATCAACCAGCCGGGGTGGATTGCCTTCCAGACGGCCCAGTATCAGGCGCGAGCCATCCCACGGCATATTGGGATGATTCCACTCGATCCAGGCGACGGCCTTCCCCCCGGGATGCCAGCGGGGAGACATATAAAAATCAGCTCCTTTTACCAGTTGAACCGGCCATTCTTCACCGTCTGAATCAATGATGGCCAGAAGATCCTGAACGCCGTCCGAAAATATCGATAGCACCCATTTCCCATCTGGAGAGACCTGCGGATCGGCAAACGCACCATAAGGAGGCGTGATGGCTTCCGCCTGTCCTTTTTCAAGATTGGTTTTATACAGACGGCCGTTTTTTTCCGCAAAGAATACAAAATCATTATGTGTGGTGAATTCGCCGCCGCCATACCCTACCGCGCCGCGCACAGAAAGAGGCGGGCTGCTCAGGTCCCGCCTGACGTCTCCCTTTTTCTGCCTGACCAGTACGCCTGTACCGGAGCGGCCTTCCACCCACAGGATTGATTGCCCAGTAGAGTCGAATTGAACATCTTCCAGACGCAGCTTTTGGCCTGCCGCTGAAGCGGACATCTCGCTAGGCCAGAGGCCGAATGGGCAATCTTTCTTTTTCTCTATCATCTTGGCGGTTTAAAGATGGGGGGTAAAATGCGCGATCAATTTTTCTTTATTCTGCAATCCCACAACGCGGGTGACTTCTTTACCACTCTTGATCAGCACCAGGGTTGGCAGACTCATGACGCCATACCGCATCACCAGATCGCTGCTGCTGTCTGCATCAACAGAAAAGACGTCTACCTTGCCTGTCCATTCAGCCGCCAGGTTTTCCAGAATGGGTGACAGGCGTTTGCACGGGCTGCACCATTCTGCTCCAAAATCAAGGATCACCGGCCGGGTGGATTTTTCCACCTTTTTTGCATAATCAGCGCTTTGCAGGAATTGCACGTTTGACATAATTTCCTCGAAAGTAAATGATGATCTTATTGTAATAAAAAACAGGCGGCCTGGTTAAGGTTGCCGCCTGTTTTTGAGATTTTCGTTTATTTTATGTCGCGTGGCTTGACTCTGGTGACCAATTCTCCATGAGTCTCTTCGGTCAGGTTTGACCAATGTTCGATCGGTAAAATTAGATGAGCAATGGCCGCCGTTGGCAGCGATTCCACCTGACCGCTAAGAATCTGCAGCAGACCTTCCAATCCGGGATTATGCCCTACCACCATCACTCTTTCGTATTTATCATCCACAGATTGCAGTGTGGAAAGGTAGGCGGCAGGTTCTGCGAGGTAGAGTGAGTTGACATACTCCACCTTGCCTTTGAAATTCATTTTTTTCAGCATCTCATCCACGGTCTGGGTAACCCGTTTGGCAGGAGAAGCCAGTATCAACTGGGGTACCAGTTCTTTTTCCCGTATATATTTCCCCATGTGAGGAGCATCTTTTTCTCCTCGTTTATTTAATGGACGGTCTTGATCCGGCAATTCAGGGTGTTTCCAACTGGATTTGGCATGCCGCATCAGCAGAAGTGTTTTCATACAGGCTTCTTCCTAATAGTGTCACGGGTAATAACCGAAAACGTTTTATTATCATACCTTAATTCATCTTCCCGGAATCACCATTAATAAAATGTTAACCATTTCGAATAAAATACCCCTGTTGAGGAACGACTATAATTTCTCCATCGATTGACACAGGATAAGGCTGAGTGACGCGAGAAACAGAAGAAACACTGTGGATAGCCAGTGCGCGGAAGGGCGATCTAGATTCGTTCAACCGCCTAATTTCCATGTATCAGGACGCTATTTTTAACCTGGCTTACCGGATTATCGGTGGATATGACGAGGCCGAAGATATTGTTCAGAAAGCGTTCATCTCGGCCTATCGATCCATTCGAACCTTTCGAGGAGGATCTTTCCGCGGGTGGTTGATGCGCATGACGATCAACGCCTGTTATGATGAGATTCGCCGTATCAAACAGCACCCGGCTATTTCCATTGATGCGGACCCTGAAGATGAAAAGGGGATCGATTATGACTACTGGCTTCCTGATCTGGAGCCGCAACCTCAACAGATAGCCGAGATGCGGGAGTTGCAGCAGGCGGTTCAACATTGCCTGCAACAACTTCCGGATGATTTTCGAGCGGTGGCGGTCCTGGCGGATGTGGAAGAACTGGAGTATGAAGAGATCAGCCGTATCACAGGCCATCCTCTTGGAACGGTAAAAAGCCGGCTGGCCCGTGCCCGGCAAAAGCTACGCGGCTGTCTGGAAGGATACTGGGAACTTTTACCGCTTCAGCTTCGTCAGAAATATGAAGGTGCCAGATGACCGCCAGATTAACCAACCGGGATTGGGAACTGATCTCTGCCTACCTGGATGGCGCGCTATCTGCGGAAGACACCAGGCGGATAGAAGCTCGTCTTTCCAAAGAGGCCGATTTTCGCGAGGCGTATCAATCGTTGATGAGAACGCGGGGAATCCTCCGCTCGACACCGGTTGTCAAACGTCACAGAAATTTCTTCCTTACACCTGAAATGGTACAAATCCCCCGCTGGTACTGGCTGATCCCGGTTTTCAATTTCGGTTCCGCCATCGCGGCCGTCCTGGCGATTCTCTTTCTGGTGATGGATATTTTGCCGGCCGGAAAATTGGCATCACCGGTCAGTCCGGCCAGAGAATCGGCTTCGATGATTCAGTCAACCGGTGAACCGGGGCAGATGAAATATTCAGCGGAAGTTCCCGCGCCCCGGCTGGATGGAAATGCCGGCGCAGAGAATGAAAGTAGATTACCCACCGCGGTGAATGCGATTCCGGCCGAAGGGATGGTGGCCGGGCAGATAACAGGAATGGGTGCAGCACCTTTGGAAAACAAGGATGAAGATCAGCTACAGCCACCCATGATAGAAGCTCCTGCCGCGGCAGCCGCTCCAATGCACGAGCCGCAAGTCATGGAATCCGCGGCTTCGGTCGGAATTTCAGAAGCCGATCAAATGGCAGCCCCTCCTGCCGGCGGCGGGATTCCAACTGCCGCGGCGCAGATGAAAGCCGCTCCAACCGAAACGGTAGTGGCGGGATTGTCAGCCGTTCCCACAATGACCGTTTCTTCTTATTACACATCAATTCCGACGGCTGCCGCCGCATTATTGCCACCTCCGGCTACCGCAACGCTTTCCACTGCGCATGTCATATCCACCCCGACAGTACCTGTGTATGCCACGCCTTCTCTGGGAAAAGAAAAAGTGGAAACGGCTGAATTTTCCCGCACCTGGCAGGCTTCATTCACCGGGGGGATTCTGCTCCTGTTGTCTGCCGGTCTTGCCGCCGCCGGTATTTTCCTAAGGCGGCAATTCCTGAAATGAACAACACCGGTTCCATTTTGTTTTGTGTGCAATGCGGTACTCCTGTCCGACAGGAAGAAAAATTCGGCCGTCTCCGCCCGGTTTGCCCGGCCTGCGGTTGGATCTACTTTACGGATCCCAAGGTAGCGGTTGCCGTGGTTGTTTTGGAAGGTGACCGGGTTTTGCTCACCCGGCGGATGAATCCGCCATTCCAAGGATACTGGTCTTTGCCAGCCGGTTTCATGGATGCCGGAGAAGATCCGCAGGCAGCGGCCAGACGGGAGTGCCTTGAAGAAACCGGGCTCGAAATTCAGATCATCCGTTTTCTAAAGGTGATTACTGGACGAGAGCATGAACATGGAGCCGATCTAATCCTGGTTTATGAAGGGAAAGCGCATGGGGGAATACTACAGGCCGGTGATGATGCCGATCAGGCAGGTTTTTTCAGCTTGAATTCCTTGCCTCCACTGGCGTTTTCATCCACACAGTCCATGATTGATACCGCTATTAACCGAAACCCGGGTTACAAATAATTTACATAAAATTTCTTTCAAATTAATACCCACATTTTTATAATCGTATCAAATCAATCAAACACAAATTTACATAAGAGGGAATTGACAGGCTGCCTTTGGCTCGAACCTTGCATATTCCCTTCCAGTGTATCCGGTTAAGCTTGTGATGTGTTTAACACGAAAGGATCAACTGATACGGCCTGTTGATGCAAGAATGAGATTGTATGATCGATACTCCGCAAATACTGCTGGTTGAACAGGAACAATCCGTTATTAATCAGATCACGGAACTGATTGATAAGATCGGTTTTATGAAACCTCATGTTGCCAGCACTCAGGATGAAGCCAAGAGAATAGCCGGGATTACCCGGCCGGATATTGCTCTGGTTGATCTGTCGATGGATGTTGCCTGTCACGGAAAAACCACAGCCCGTATGTTGAGCGAAGAATACAACCTGCCGGTGATATATCTGGTTTCCAGAGAAGACTATGAAAATCGGTCAGGTGTTCAGACAGATTACGGTTTTGTTTTTAAACCGATCGACCAGAGAAACCTGGAAAAAACTATCATGCTGGCGCTCTCACGTCACAGCCAGATGGATAATTTTTCTCTTCTGATCTCAGATCTTCCGTTCCCTGCGCTGGTGATTGCAGCTGATTCTCTGGAAGTGTTGATCTGTAATACCATGTTCACAGATCAGTTCTCGGGTATAGAATGTCAGCAGAAACTATCGGATCTTTCGGAAAACAAATCCCAACTTGAGGATGAGATTGTCCAGGTAGTTAAGTACCAGCAAACGGAGAAAAAATCCGTCGTTCTTCAAAGAATTCTGCCGACAAAATCTGACGATAAAGTTTTCACCATTCATGCCAGGCAGTTGGAATCGGTAAATCTTCCGATAGTGTTGATCACACTTGTTAGAAATGAAACGACGACGGCAGATGATCTGTTCACATATTCACCTGCCCTGCAGCTTCATCTGGGCAAGGAGGGCAGGATATTGCGTGCCAGTCAGAAATGGCTGGCCAGCACCGGTTTTTCCCCAGAAGATATTTCGGGTAAACCGTTATCCGAACTGGTGACCGATGCCTCGCGACAGAACTGGATGATCGAAGAATACCTGGTCAGAGTCCCATCAGAAAATGAATTCAGCCAGACGCTGATGATCAAACATAAAGATGGATTGGAAACCCCATACCTGACGCATTTCTCCATTCTTCCCGGTGATGGATCCATACTGGCGGTCTTTACGGAGGAAGCCGGCCGGGTTTCTTCAGAAGAGGAAACCACCCTGGCCAATGCGTTGCGAGATACGGCGGAAGCTTTGACCAGCACTTTGAATTTTGACGAAGTGTTGGATCGTATATTGATCAATGTTGGTCTGGTTGTTCCCAATGAAGCTGCCAATGTGATGATGATCTGGTCTGGAGTGGCTTATATTGTGCGCTCCATTGGATACGCTGAACGCGGGCTGGAAGAAAGCATGATGAGCCTGCAGATTCCCATCAGTCAGGAATCGCACTTCTTGAGTATGTATTCGACCGGAATGCCGCTGGCAGTTGCAGATACCCAGGAATATGCCGCGCTGGCGCGGCCGTCAGAGATCAACTGGGCACGCTCACTGGCTTCGGCACCATTGCGCAGTAAAGGCCAGGTGTTTGGTTTCTTGAATCTGGAAAGCTCACAGCCGGGATTTTATCAGCAGAAACATGCCGACCGTCTGCAGGCGTTTGCCGACCAGGCGGCTGTGGCCATCGAGAACGCCCGCCTGTATGCAGAAGTCCAGCAATATGCCATTACCGATGAGTTGACAGATATTTACAATCGCAGAGGTTTATTTGAACTGGGCAAACGCGAGGTTGAACGCGCCAGGCGTTATGGCCGCAGCCTATCGGTTGTGATGATCGATACTGATGGTTTTAAAACAATCAACGATACCTACAGCCATGCTGTGGGTGATCATGTTCTGCGTGCAATGGCGGATCGATGGAAGAAGAGTGTCCGCGAGGTCGATATTTTGGGTAGGTACGGCGGCGACGAATTTGTCGTGCTCTTGCCGGAAACAGATTTGGACAGCGCGATTCAGGTAGCCGACAGACTGCGTCTTGCCATCGGCAGTAAACCAATCGAAACTCCGGCTGGTGAAATTCCCCTGACGGTCAGCCTTGGTGTTGCTGAGATCAATGATGCCGTCACCACGTTCGATGCCCTGATCGAAACAGCCGATCATGCGATGTTCGAAGCGAAAACCAGCGGGAAGAACCAGGTAAAGCATTAAATAGATATTTTCGATCGATAGAGGGGAGCGATGCTCGCTTCTATATCAATATTCTATCGTGGGGTGATGGCAGATCATTGCAGGCAAAAATCTTGGTAATTGAGAGTGATTCATCTCTGGCAAATCGGATTTTGTCAAATCTGATGTCATTCCAGTACACCATCTTGCCAGTCGCAATCCGAAGCGCTGATGTATTCGAACAATTGAAAACCCATGATCCAGATTTGATCATTTTGGATCTTGAATTTGCGGGGGATATGGATGGTATCACTCTTGGGGAAGCGATTCACAGCAGCTCGAACAAGCCTATCGTGCTTTTAACGGATAAAAGTGATAATCTCGCACATGCCAGAGTCCAGGCGATAAATCCTTACGGATTTGTTTTAAAGAATTTTGATACTTACCGGTTTCCGGCGGTAATCTCCATCGCGCTCCAGAAATACCGAACAGAATGCCAGTTGCGCGCCAGCGAAGAACGTTTGCGTTTGATCGCCGATTTCACATACGACTGGGAATATTGGAGAGATAAAGACGGGCAGTTTATCTACATCTCGCCATCAGTGGAACGCATAACCGGTTATACGCAAGCGGAATTGTTCAAGGATCCTAATTTGTTGGATGTGATGGTTCATCCGCAGGATCGGGAAATATCCCGCGATCACTCCCAAAGACACAAGATAAATCCGGGCATTACAGAGATCAAGGTGCGCATTATCACGAAAGATGGCCGGATTCGCTGGTTACAGCACATCTGTCAGCCGGTTATCGATGAAAATGGTAAATTTCTGGGGAATTACGCCACTAATCACGATATCACCGAACAGCAGAAGGCGGAAATGACGCTTATCGAAAATGAAAAGCGTTATCGCAGCCTCTTCGAAGATTCCCGTGTCTCGCTGTGGGAAGAAGATTTCAGCGATGCCAAACTTTTTATTGATGGTTTGCTGGATGGTGGTGTAACAAATATTCCTGAATATTTCCATGATCATCCTGATCAATTTTCTGAATGCATATCCAGAATAAAAATTCTGGATATTAATAAGGCCGGTCTGGCCATGTACAATTTACCGGATAAGGAATCTGTCTTCGAGAATGCCGGGAAAATCTTCCGGGCTGCGGATAAAAGGTTGATGCTTAATGAACTGCAGGCTCTGGCAGACGGAGTGACCGTATACGATGATGAGGGTGTCAATCTGGATCTGGATGGGAACCCTGTTGACGTACAGATTCACTGGTCGATGTCGCCGGATGTGCCGGATAAGTACTCCAGAGTCTTGGTCTCTATTGTTGATGTGACCAGCCGCAGGAGCCGTGAACGCAGCCTTGAACTGATAAGCACCATCAGCCTGGCCGTGCGGGAAGCGAAAAACCGCATGGAAATGCTGCAGGTCATCGACGATCAGATCACCCGTGTATTTCACACAACCGGGTGGGCTGCTGCATTAACTAATACCGACCGGAGCCGTTGCACCATTGAACGTGCTTCAGGTCATTGGGAATACCTGACCGGAACCACTTTCGAATCTGCAGATCCACTTTTCCGGCATTTCTTTGCGGATGATCAACCGGTGATTTATCTCAGGGGTGATCACCTGCCTTCTGCAGTTACCATCGCAGATGATTACGCTTCTCTGCATCGGATTCTCTGTCCATTGATTGCCGAAGAGCAGGTATTGGGTGCAATGGTCATAGGGCGTGAAAGTCCATTCACAGATAATGACAAAGAATTGCTGCATTCTCTATCGAATATTCTGGCCGTTGCTCTATACCGCACCAGCCTGCTGGATAAAACGCGAAAATTCGCCGATCAAATGGCAGCTATCAGTACGCTGGGCCAGCGGCTTACCCAGACCCTGAACCTGAAGGAGATCTACAAACACCTGGCTGAAGGGGTCCTACAGATTTGCCCGGATGTGATGAACGTATTTATCCTTTCTCTGGATTCAGATGTAAGAACATACCACTGTGATTTCTGGCTCCATAAGGGAAAAGAGATCGATGTCTCTCGATTTTCCACATTTCCACTGTGGGTATCTGTAAGCGGCTCTCTGAACGAAGTGATCAGATCACGCCAACCGCTGGTGATTGACAGGTACAATGAATATCTTCTACAGAGTATAAAAAATATTGCGTCAGATATCGATGTTTCGAGAATCATGTCCGGCGTATTTATTCCTCTTGTAGTGAAGAATGAAATTCTTGGCGTTTTGCATTTGCATAGTTCAAGAGAGAATTGCTTCACACAATCAGATATCGATCTGCTCCTGCCTCTCGCCAGCACGGGTGCTATTGCCATAAAGAACAGCCGTTTGTTCACCGAGACGAACGCCCGCTTCAAACGGCTTTCCATGCTTCGCACCATTGATCTGGCAATTTCATCCAATCTTGACATGAAGGTCACCATGAATGTTCTAATTCATGAACTAATGGCCTTCCTTGAATTTAAAGCGGTCGATATTTTGCTTTACGATCCAGGCCGCCAATTGTTGGAGTTTTGCACCGGCCGGGGAATTGATGAACCCGCACTGGAAAATCTCAGCATCCGTCTGGGTGAAGGTATGGCCGGTAAAGCCGCTCTGGAAAACCGGGTGGTCATCTATTCTCCCTCTGAAAAGGGAGAGTATACAGAATTGCCCGGTGTTTTCTACTCTCCCGGTGTCCATAAGAGCTATGTGGCCGTTCCCATGATGAGCAAGGGACAGATAAAAGGTGTAATTGAGGCGTATTTCTCCGACAAGAAACACCTGACTACCGAATGGCTGCAATTTCTTGAGACTCTGGCAGGCCAGGTGGCCATTGCCCTGGATAACAACGCGCTGGTTTCAGAACTGAAACGATCCAACCAGGAACTGGTCATGGCGTATGATTCGACTCTGGAAGGGTGGTCAAAAGCGCTTGACCTGCGTGACAGGGAAACCGAAGGACATTCACACCGGGTTATGGAGTTGACAATTGAACTGGCAGCCGCGTTTGGATTGCAGGGTGATGACTTGCTGCACATTCGACGGGGTGCCTTGCTGCATGACATTGGAAAAATGGGCATTCCTGACAGTATTCTTTTAAAAGAAGGACCGCTCACTGATGATGAATGGATTGTTATGCGTAAACACCCGGTGTATGCGTTCGAAATGCTCTCCACAATCAGCTATCTCTCGCAGGCGTTGGATATTCCATACTGTCACCATGAACACTGGGATGGACAGGGATACCCCCGCGGATTGAAGGGTGAACAGATCCCTCTGGCAGCCCGGATCTTTGCGGTAGCGGATGTCTATGATTCTCTGGTATCGGACCGTCCCTATCGAAAAGCCTGGACGAAAGAGAAAGCTCTGGAACAGATCAGGAAAGAAGCCGGCACGCACCTGGATACGAAAATTGTGGATGTTTTTCTGCGGCTGATGGAATAGTCAGAAAATACCTGTGATATGATTATCGAGATTTCTTTGAAGGAAAATCTGGATGATCGGTGCTATTGCAGGAGATGTAATTGGATCAAGTTATGAATTCCACCCTATAAAGTCGGTGGAATTCACTTTATTTAACCGGTTTTCGCGGTTCACAGATGACACTGTATGTACGATTGCACTGGCAGATGCCATCTTGACCGGTGGGGATTACACAAAAATTCTTCGCTCCTACTGTATGGAATATCCGGATGCAGGTTATGGCGGTCGTTTCTGGCAGTGGTTGAATTCTGATGCGGCGGCGCCGTACAACAGCTTTGGCAACGGTTCAGCCATGCGGGTGAGCCCGGTGGGTTTTGCCTGTACAACAGAAACAGAGGTGTTGGAACAGGCCAGACGTAGCGCGGTGATCACCCATAATCACCCCGAGGGTGTGAAGGGCGCGCAGGCGACCGCTCTGGCTATCTTTTTAGCGGCGCGGGGAGCTGATAAACAAAGCATCAAAACGGAGATCGCATCACGATTTAACTATGACCTTGACCGTAAGATCGAGGATATCCGGCCGGATTATCAGTTTGATGAAACCTGTCAGGGGAGTGTTGCTGAAGCCATTCTGGCATTTCTTGAATCGAATTCCTATGAAAACTGCATCCGCCTGGCTGTCTCACTGGGAGGAGACGCGGATACCCAGGCCTGCATCGCCGGTGGGATCGCCCAGGCGTTCTATCGCGAGGTACCCTCTTTCATTGAACAGGAGACTCTGACACGCCTCACCCCTCACATGCGTGAAACGATTTCCGCTTTCAGAAACCGCTATGGCTGGTAAAACCGACCGGCTCAAAGCCGATATTGTTTTAATCCTCGTGGCGGCTGTGTGGGGAGGGGGGTTTGTTGCCCAGAGGACCGGCTCACAGTATGTCGGCTTCTTTGTTTTTGGCGCCGCCCGCTATTTTCTCGGCGCACTGGTCATGCTTCCTTTTATTAGAATTTATCAGATTCCCCGGCGGTATCAATTGTGGGTGTTCATTACTGGATTTGTGCTGTTCGCCGGCAGTGCGCTGCAGCAGGCCGGGATCAAAACCACCACCGCCGGGAATGCCGCTTTCATCACCGGATTGTACGTGGTCATCGTACCCATCATTTTGGCCATCATCACCCGCAAACCGGCTCCCGGGATCACCTGGGCGGCGGCCGGTATCGCGGTGATCGGCACACTGCTGCTTTCCACCGGTGGAACCCTGACCCAATTCGCTTCCGGCGATCTGCTCGAACTGACCGGTGCTTTCCTGTGGGCCTGCCACCTCATTCTGGTCAGCAAGCTATCTCCAAAGATCAATGTTGTGTTGTTTTCGCTCGCCCAGTATCTGGTGGCCGGAATATTAAATCTGGCTTTTGGCCTGATTTTTGAATATTCCACCTTCACCGGGCTTTCACAGACCTGGACGGCGATTGCCTATGCGGGGATTGTTTCCACGGCTGTGGGATTCACCGGACAGGTCTGGGGACAGCGGCACGCGCCCGCGGCTGACGCGGCGTTGATCCTCTCATTGGAGGCCGTTTTTGCCGCCCTCTCGGGATTCTGTTTCCTGTCAGAACGCTTTACCATCGTGCAACTGGTCGGGTGCGCCCTGATCTTTGGTGCGGTGGTGGCAGCCCAGTTATGGCCGCTGTTGAAGAACGAGATGACTGTGGACAGGGTGGAATTACCCGATCT
>JAAZMZ010000039.1 GCA_012798535.1 Leptolinea sp. | reverse complement strand
TCGCTCGGCACCTCGATGTCGGCTCATCGCATCCTGGGGCTGTACAAGGTCCCAAGGGTCGGGCTGTTCGCCCGTTAAAGCGGTACGCGAGCTGGGTTCAGACCGTCGTGAGACAGGTCGGTCTCTATCCGCTGTGGGCGCAAGGGATTTGCGAGGATCTGCCCCTAGTACGAGAGGACCGGGGTGGACAGACCTCTGGTTTGCCAGTTGTCGTGCCAACGGCACTGCTGGGTAGCTATGTCTGGCAAAGATAACCGCTGAAAGCATCTAAGTGGGAAACTTGCCTCAAGATAAGATCCCTCATTCCGTAAGGAAGTAAGATCGCAGGAAGACTACCTGCTTAATAGGCGGCATGTGTAAGCATAGTTAATGTGTTTAGCTAAGCCGTACTAATGATCGAGGGCTTCCATGTGACGCGGGGAATTCGGAATTCTTTCTTTTGCGAAACCTACATACTATTCAAACCGACTTTGGAATTAAAGTCTCTTGGTGATTTGAGCGACAGTGGTACACCCGGTCACATCTCGAACCCGGTCGTTAAGGCTGTCAGCGCCGATGGTACTTGGGGGGCGACCCCCTGGGAGAGTAGGTCATTGCCAAGAGGCTTTTTTTTTATTAATTTTCTTTTAACAACGATCACTGCCATACACCTTCATTGAAAACTCTGATCGCTGAAAAAAACTCAAAAGACCGTAGGATTGTTTTAATCTACATTTTATTTTTTTCACAAAGTGCGGTATAATAAATCCGCTTTGCAAAGGGCAGGTTCATTTATTTCGTAATCTATTTACGGAGGGCTCTGACTGATTGATCTGGGTCGATTGAGGTTTCTCAATTTTCACACATCACCGGCTGCGCCCAAAGGACCAGCCGGTTTTATTTTTCACTCGCAAAAGAAAAGGAGGTGAGAATCCAATGACTGCAGTCGTGTTACGCCCCAATGAGTCTCAGGACCAACTGCTGAAACGTTTCCGTAAGAAAGTTGTTAAAAGCGGTGTCTTAAGTACTGTTCGTCGGAAACGCTGGTTCATCTCCAAGAGTGAATTGCGCCGGGTTGAAAAGAAAAAGGCGATACGCCGAATCAAACGTCGCCAGTTTACCCACGTGGGTGAATAACCCCGTGGCTGCATCCAGGAGGATTGGATGGCTAAAGAAGAAGATAAAATTCAGGTCGAAGGTGTAATTGTAGAGGCCTTGCCGGCCACACAATTCCGCGTACGGTTGACAGAGAAAGATTACCACGATCATGAAGTTTTGGCCTACCTGTCCGGCCGGATGCGCAAGTATTACATCCGCATCCTGTTGGGAGATCATGTGCGTGTTGAAATGTCGCCCTATGATCTTACACGCGGCCGGATCGTTTATCGCGCCAAGAAGCCCAATGAGATCGGTCCTGAAGAATAACCCGTAATAAAATCAGCCCCCTTTCTATATGTATGAAGGGGGCTTCTTGTTATTTTCCACTCATGTAATTTCAGTTCATACCAGAAGACGGTTATCGAATGTGGTGAGTGCCCGCATATAGTTGGCGCGCTCAAAGGCTGCCGGATCAGACACGTTCTTCTGACTCATACTTCCACGCATCTGCTTGATCGACTTATACTGGCATTTTTCCATCCAGTCCAATAGCTGACTGTTCAATTCCGTGATCCGGCGGGTTCCTCCGTTCAACAATTCACTGGCCAACATAGTGACATTTGCCCCTGCCATGACGCCTTTAATCACATCTTCCACGGTGTGCACACCGCTGGTAATGGCCAGATCAGCTTTGATTCTGCCGTACAACAGCGCTGTCCAACGCAGCGGCAACAACAGGTCGCTGCTCGTGCTCAGGTGCAGGGTGGGAACAACATCCAGAGTGTCAATATCGAAATCGGGCTGATAGAACCGGTTGAACAGTACCAGCCCGCTGGCGCCGGCCTGTACGAGATGGCCGGCCACATTGGGCAAGGCAGTAAAGAAAGGACTGAGTTTGACTGCCAGAGGGATGCGCAGTTGTTTCTTGATCTCTTTTAACAGGTCGACCATACTCTTTTCAAGGTCTTTTGCGGGTAAATCTGCATCAGTTGGGATGTAATAAATATTCAATTCCAGCGCGTCAGCGCCGGCCTGTTCGATCTTTCGGGCATATTCCACCCAGCCGCCCTTCGAGACACCATTCAGGCTCCCAATGATCGGAATGGAGACGTCTCTTTTGATATTCTGGATCAATTCGAGATAGTCTTCCGGACCAATATTGTAATGATCGAGATCGGGGAAATACGTCATGGCTTCTGGCGTGGAATACGTGCCGCGTTCCAGATAATGGTGCAGCGCCAGGCTTTCATGGTTGATCTGTTCCTCGAAAAGGGAGTACATGACAACTGCGCCGATACCGGCATCTTCCATCTTCTTTACCGTATCCACTTTCTTCGATAGAGGAGAGGAAGAAGCAACCAGCGGATTTTTTAGTTCCAGGCCCAGATAATGTGTCGTGAGTTCTATCATTTACTCTTCTCCTTCCTGTCTCTATTACTATAACGCGGTAAAAAGAACCCGGCGAGGATTTCCTCGCCGGGCGTATAACGTTATTTCAAAATTAAGCTTCAGGTTTTGTGGGTTTATATTCAACCGCTGCCATGGATTTGTAGAGATCCCAACGTTTGGCCGCATCCTCGCTGACCTGTTTCATCAACAGTTCAGCGCGTGATTCATCCGATTGCAGAAGCATGCGGTAGCGGGTTTCTTTGTACGCGTACTCGGAGACCGGGATGGTCGGATCCTTGGAGTCAAGTATCAGAGGGTTCTTGCCCTGATCGGCCAGCACCGGATTGTAGCGGTACAACGGCCACATGCCGGAATTGACGGCCGCTTTTTGCTGGTCAAGGCCGCGGCGCATATCGAGACCCTGATTAATGCAGTGGCTGTAGGCAATGATCAATGACGGGCCATCGTAGGCGTCGGCTTCCAGGAAGGCTTTCAGGGTTTGCGCATCATTGGCACCCAGAGCCACACGGGCAACATAGATGTATCCATAGGCCATGGCGATCATACCCAGATCTTTTTTGGGAAGCCCTTTACCGCGGGCGGCGAACTTGGCAACCGCGGCACGCGGGGTGGCTTTTGAAGCCTGCCCGCCGGTGTTCGAATACACTTCGGTATCCAGAACGAGCACGTTCACATCGCGGCCGGAAGCCAGTACATGATCGAGGCCACCGTAACCGATATCGTACGCCCAGCCGTCACCGCCGATGATCCAGACCGATTTCTTCACGAGAACATCGACAATAGAAAGAAGTTCCTGGGCCAGAACGTCTTTGTTCCCGGCCAGTTTCTTCTTCACAATATCAACACGCTCGCGCTGAGCTTTGATGCCGGCGTCGGTGGATTGGTCTGCTTTGAGCAGGTCGTTCACCAGACTTTCACCCAGAACGGATGCAAATTTCTGAAGCAATTCACGGGCGAACTCAGTCTGTTTATCGATGGTCAGGCGCATGCCAAGACCGAACTCAGCATTATCTTCGAACAATGAGTTCGACCAGGCCGGACCGCGTCCTTCTTTATTCTGAGACCATGGGGTGGTGGGCAGATTGCCGCCGTAGATGGAAGTACAGCCGGTGGCGTTGGCTACCACCATGCGGTCTCCGAAGAGCTGGGAGGCCAGTTTGATATAGGGGGTTTCACCGCAGCCCCCGCAGGCACCGGAGAACTCAAATAGAGGCTGCAGGAGTTGTGAATTCTTAACGGTGGTTGGCTGGAAAGCGGAGCGGTCGGTTTCGGGAATGGTGAGGAAGAATTCCCAGTTGCCCCGTTCCTGTTCGCGAATGGGTGGCTGGTCGGCCATATTGATGGCTTTACGGCTGGCATCCGCTTTGTTCTTAGACGGACAGGCTTCGACGCACAGACCGCATCCGGTGCAATCTTCAGGGGCTACCTGGATGGAGAATTTCATGCCGGGTAGTTCTTTGAACTTGGCATCGACGGATTTGAACGTGGCGGGAGCTTTTGCCAGGTTTTTCGGATCATAGACTTTCTGGCGGATGACAGCATGCGGGCAGACGAAGGAACATTTGCCGCACTGGATGCAGGTATCTGGATCCCAGACGGGGATCTCGAGGGCGATATTGCGTTTTTCCCACTGTGATGTGCCGGTTGGGTAGGTGCCATCGACAGGCATGGCGGAAACGGGAAGCTCATCACCTTCAAAGATGATCATCTGCCCGAGGACGTCTTTGACAAATTTCGGCGCGGCCGGTGAAACACTCGGGCGGCGGGTGAATTTGCTGGTAACTTTATCCGGATACTTGATCTCATGCAGGTGTGACAGAGCGGCATCTACAGCGGCATAGTTCTGCTTGACAACGGCTTCGCCGCGTTTGCCATAGGTTTTCTTGATGGATTTCTTGATCTCAGCGATGGCCTGTTCGCGCGGTAGAACGCCGGAAATGGCGAAGAAACAGGTCTGCATGATGGTATTGACGCGGCCGCCCATACCGGTCTGCTGGGCAACCTCATTGGCGTCGATGGAATAGAATTTGAGCTTCTTGCTGATAATGTCCTTCTGGACTTCCTGGGGCAGCTTATCCCACACTTCTTCCGGGCCGTAGATGCTGTTCAGCAGGAAAACGGCGCCCGGTAAAGCGTAGCGGGTCATGTCGAACCGTTCCAGGAAGGAATACTGGTGGCAGGCTACGAAATTAGCTTTGCGGATCAGGTACGGGGCATGGATCGGCTTGGGGCCAAAGCGCAGATGCGAAATGGTAACCGAACCGGATTTCTTGGAGTCGTAGTAGAAATAACCCTGGGCAAAATTATCCGTCTCTTCACCAATGATCTTGATGGAGTTCTTGTTGGCGCCCACTGTTCCATCGGCGCCCAGACCGAAGAACACGCAGCGGACTGTTTCCGGATTCTCGATATCCAGGTCAGGATCATAATCCAGACTGCTGTGGCTGACATCGTCATTGATACCGATGGTGAAATGGTTCTTCGGTGAGGCTTTCTTGAGTTCGTCAAAGACACCTTTAACCATACCCGGAGTAAATTCTTTGGAGGAAAGACCGTAGCGGCCGCCAACGATAATGGGGGTTGTTTTAAAGGGCGCGAAACCGTTGGTCAGACCTTCGTTGATGGCGGTCACAACATCCTGGTAGAGAGGTTCGCCGGTGGCGCCGGGTTCCTTGGTGCGGTCCAGTACGGCGATCTTCTTGACAGTGGCCGGCAGGACTTTGACAAATTCGGCAGAGGGGAACGGGCGGAAGAGGCGGACATTCACAACACCGACTTTTTCACCCTTCTTGTTCAGATAGTAGGCGGTTTCTTCCGCCGTCTCGGCGCCAGAGCACATCATCACAATGATATTTTCGGCGTCTTTCGGGCCGTAGTATTCCATGATGTGGTAGCTGCGACCGGAGATCTTGGCAAATTTATCCATGTATTTCTGGACGATTGCCGGAGTGGCGGCATAGAAGGGATTGACCGTTTCGCGGCCCTGGAAGTACACGTCAGGATTCTGAGCAGTACCACGCAGAACCGGGCGATCGGGGGACAGGGCGCGTTTGCGATGTTCGATGACGAATTTTTCATCCACCATGGCGCGGATGTCATCGTTGGTCAGACGCTCAATCTTGTTTACCTCGGCTGACGTCCGGAAACCGTCAAAGAAGTGTACGAATGGCACGCGCGCTTCGAGTGTAGCGGCGTGAGCGATGAGGGCAATATCGTGAGCTTCCTGAACCGAGCGGGAGGTGATCATGGCAAAACCGGTCGCGCGGGCGGCCATGACATCACTGTGATCACCGTAGATGGAAAGCGCATGTGCAGCCAGAGCGCGGGCTGAAACATGGAAGACTGTTGCGGTTAATTCACCGGCGATCTTGAACATGTTGGGGATCATCAACAGCAGACCCTGAGAGGCGGTAAAGGTGGTGGTCAGAGAGCCGGTCTGCAAAGCACCATGCACAGCGCCGGCTGCGCCGCCTTCCGATTGCATTTCCATGACCGATGGAACTGTTCCCCAGAGGTTCGGCATTTTGGCGCCTGCCCATTGATCAGACCATTCACCCATGGTGGATGAGGGAGTGATGGGGAAGATGGCGATGACTTCGCTGAGCTTGTAGGCGATATCTGCTACAGCTTCGTTTGCATCAAGAGTTACTTTTTCTCGCGGCATTTGGCTTACTCCATTCACAAAAATTACCGGGCAGCGGTTTTGCCGCTCGGTTGGGTTTACTGATATAAACTTGCCAGACTGGCAGGGTTAATCATCCAATGAAAAGTATAGGTCTCCGTTATTGCCTCAATAAGTACTAAAAATCACCGAAAAAACAGTTATCATGCAGCTTTTTTCAGGCTCCGCAAGGCCAGCATCAAGCAGGCCAGTGTTTTTCCATCACGAATCTGATCGTTATTGACCATTTCAAGGACTTTTTCTATTGGAATGGCTTCGGTCTCGAGGAACTCATCATCATCGTGTTTGAGGGGTGATGGATGAAGCCCGGTCATCAGGTAGACATGCATATACTCGGAGGAATAACCGGGAGCCAGAAAAAATTCGCCCAGTTTGGTCACATTATCTGCGGCCATGCCGATTTCCTCACGTACCTCGCGGGCGGCGCACACAGCCGGATCTTCATTTTCTTCCAACGTTCCGGCGGGAAGTTCCAGCAAGATTCCTTTCACACCCATACGGTATTGTCTGACAAACCAGATGCGACCCTGGTCGTCAACCGGTACCATGGTTACGGCGCCAGTATGTTTCACATAATCGTATGTTGTCTTTCTACCATCCGGTAAACGGACATGTACTTTTTCAACGGCAAAAACTCGACCGTGGTAGATCTCTTCTTCACTTAACCATTCAAAGTTCATTGTATCTTCGGGGGGATCGCAGGTAATATTTTCTGCCGATTATTATACCCCGTTCCCGAGGTCTTTTTGATGGTTTCCGGTTAAAACGAGATAATAGCGCGAGTTAAGTCACCCATTCGGGAATATGTATTGGAAGGGATCAGGAGAAATGAAAAGACGCACTGGCGGGTGCGTCTTTTCATTTGAGGATGGATCGAGATTCTATCGAGGAGATCTCGGAATACCCGTAACTCAGGGGATACGAATGATTCTGCCTACCGGTACGTCATACGGTTCGGGGATCTCGTTGGCTTCGACAATAGCACTGGGATCTACATCACCGTACCTGCAAGCGATGATATTGAATGTATCGCCAGCATGAACTTCATACATGGCGGGATGTTCGCGGATATAGCGGTGACCGAAGCGGCTTTCCGGCCATTCTCCCGTTTGCGGAATTTTCAACACAAAACCTACATCCGGCTTCGATTCGAGGGAAAGTCCATTGGCGCTCAATAGATCGATGGGATTCAGATTGTAACGTCGTGCGATACAGAAAGGCCATTCCCCTTTATTGAGGGAATATGTTTCGGGACGGTGAAGATCTGGTGTCGGTTCTACTTCTTCATCATCCTCATCACTCTCGCTGCTGGACGATACTGCTTTAGGAACGGCGGCTTTGGGAGCAGCCGTTGGTTTTGCGCCCGCCGGTTTCTGTTCATCAAGCAGGGTCAGAACGGCAGGGGTTGGCCGAGCGGTAGACACCCTGGAAGCTTTCATCTGGCACCCGCTGGCCAGTAAAAGCATTAGAATTGATGCCACGGAAAGGGCGTTAAATATCCTTTTCATTTTAGTGCTCCTTCCATTTCCACAGGCGGCTTCTACCGCCAGAATTACCTGGTATTGAACTGTACCGGCTAAGATGCAAGAAGCGCGCCATACCATTTCCTGTCTGGAAAAATCCTGGAAAAATGAACATTTACTTTTCCTGTTCCATCACCGGCGGACGTAAAGAACAGCCGGTTTACCAACAACTGGTGGAAGCCCTGCTGGAAGATGGTCATATTGTCCCGACAGCCCATCTTTCTGATGATCGAATTCTGTACCTGGAAAAGGTGGTGGATCCCGGTGATATCTATCAGCGGGATGTCGACTGGCTTACCGGTTGTGACGCTCTGGTGGCGGAGATTTCCACTCCTTCACACGGCGTGGGGTACGAAATCGCCATGGCTGAAGCCCTTGGCAAGCCCATCTTCTGCTGCTACCAAAAAGGTATCCATGTCTCCAAGATGATACTTGGTAATCCATCGCCGCTCTTTCATTTTTGCTGTTATTCGACTGTGGAAGAGGCGGTGCGGGATATGAAGGTCTTCTTAACGACAGTCTGCAGAGAGTGAGTGTTATCTGACAGAAACGTGACTTTCGACAATGGTCAGACAACTCTGATGAGGTTATAACTAGGATAGTTCAACAAACCGAACTCACTCTCTGGATCATATCGCTGTCTCCTCCTTTGGCGAAAGCCTCCGCCGGGTATCTGACCACCCCCGGCGGAGGCTGCTTTAACTTGGAGATGGTCAAAATGGGGGAATTTAGCATCGTTTTCAGAAAATGCTCGTAAAATCATGAAATCATTATCTCTATGTGAAAAACCTTATGCCGTATGATACGAGACAAATATATCCATAAACAACGCTGTCAGGAATCGTAATATGATCAAATATAACTTCCAAAATGATTACTCTGAAGGAGCTCATCCGCGCATTATTGAAGCTCTGGCCAAAAGTAATCTTATCCAGGAGGTCGGCTATGGAGAGGACCGGTTCAGTCTGTCTGCCATCGAACGCATTCGTGCGGCGGCCGGCAATCCACAGGCTGATATCCACCTTGTCAGTGGAGGCACGCAGGCCAACGCGCTGGTACTTGACTCGTTTTTACGGCCGTTCGAGTCGGTGATCGCCGTCGATTCTGGGCACATCTGCGTACATGAGACCGGCGCCATTGAAGCCACCGGACATAAGATCAATGCCGTGAAAGGCAGAGACGGTAAGATCACTCCGGAAGAGATACAGGCTGTGGTGGACGAGCACTATTTTGAACACATGGTGAAACCCCGGGCGGTCTACATTTCCCAGTCCACCGAAGTGGGGACAATTTATTCCGCGAAAGAGATGCGCGAGCTTTCTGTGTTATGTAAAAAATTTAACCTTATCCTCTATGTGGACGGCGCCCGCCTTGGCTGTGGATTGACTTCCAGTAAATCCGATCTTGATCTCAAGGAACTCAGTTCGCTGGTGGATGTTTTCTATATCGGCGGAACCAAGAACGGCGCATTGATCGGCGAAGCCATTGTAATCAATAATCCCCTGCTCAAACCCGAATTCCGTTACTGCATCAAGCAGCACGGCGCACTGCTGGCCAAGGGCCGCCTGCTGGGGATTCAATTCGATGAATTGTTCAAAGACAACCTGTTCTACGACCTGGCGCGCCACGCCAACTCCTCGGCTGAAAGTCTGGTCGGGGGGATTTCAAAGCTGGGTTACGGCTTTCTTTTTGATTCACCCACCAATCAAATCTTCCCCATCTTTCCCAACAGGGTGATCGAAAAGTTGAATGAGTCTTACCTGTTCTACGTGTGGAGCAAAGTGAATGCCGATAACTCATCTGTGCGTCTGGTCACTTCCTGGGCAACCCCCGAACAGGCTGTAAAAGACTTCCTGCAAGATCTGGCGGCGCTCTCCTGATCTGTGATAATGACCCATGTGGAGGTAGTATGAATAAAACCCGGCAAGATATTCTGCTTGATTCGGTCCTCGGAGCTATCGGTCATACTCCACTGATCGAAATCTCCCGATTTACCAAGGGATTGGACGGGCGTATTCTGGCCAAACTGGAATACCTGAATCCGGGTTTTTCCAAGAAAGACCGCAACGCGCTGCAGATGATCGAAGAGGCTGAAGCGGATGGCCGCCTTAAGCCCGGGCAGACGGTGGTCGAATTGACCAGCGGTAACACAGGTACGGGCCTGTCCATTGTGTGTGGCGTTAAGGGTTATCCTTTCGTGGCGGTGATGTCGAAGGGCAATTCCATGGAACGGGCGCGCATGATGAAAGCCCTGGGCGCGGAAGTGGTTCTTGTTGACCAGCTTCCCGATTCCACGCCGGGGAAGGTTTCCGGTGGCGACCTGGCGCTGGTGGAAGAAGCCGCCCGGCGTATTACCGGGGAACGTCATGCTTTTCGCGCGGATCAGTTCCACCTGGAAGGCAGCACCCGTGCTCATTTTCTGCATACTGGTCCCGAGATCATTCAACAGACCGGAGGCCGGTTCGACGCTTACTGCGATTTTATTGGAACAGGCAGTTCATTCAACGGCTGTGCCAGAGCGTTCAAAGACTATCGCGCCGATATTCGATGTTTTGTGGTGGAACCGACCGGAGCGGCAGCCTTCAAAGGTGAGGCGGTAACCAACCCGAATCATCGCATTCAGGGTGGTGGATATTCCATGACCGACCTGCCATTAATCGATAAAAACCTGATCGATGGGTATCTGCAGGTGACGGACGAAGAAGCTATGCTGACCGCACGACGGTTGGCGAAGGAAGAGGGCATCTTTGCCGGATTCTCATCAGGAGCCAATGTGGCGGCTGCCGTGCAACTTCTCAAGACGACCTGCCGGGGAAAGACCGTGGTGGTGCTGCTCAGTGATTCGGGGTTGAAATACCTGAGTACCGACCTGTGGACGGAGTGAAATAGATTCAGTTGCAGGAGCCATGTTTCCGGAGATTTTCCAATCCCGTACCCATAACCCCGCACCGGATGCATCACCCTTAACGTGTCGTTCCTATTTCGCCCAGTCCACCGTCATCTTGCTCCGACCGCGAAGGTTCTTCTCCAGGGCGATAGCAGCGACGGCTCCTTCGCTGGCCGCGACGACCGCCTGCTTAATGTGATCGCATAACACATCCCCCACGGCATATACACCGGGGATGGCTGTCTGGAATTCGGCGTCAACAGACAGGCAGCCGGATTCACTCAATGCCAATTGTCCCATCAGAAAATCCGTCACCGGTTTCCCGCCCTGCAGATAAATGAAGGCTCCGGTTGCCTGGATGATCTCTTCTGGCATACCGCGTTTTGCAAAGCGTGCGCCTTCCACTTTATTCTCGCCCAGAATTTCCGACAGGCTGACGCCTTTAACCAGGTTGACCCTGATGTTCTTTTCCAATTCGTCAATCATTTTCCGGGGAGCTTTCAATTCAGGAGTGGGGGAAAGAAAATGCACCCGGCTGGCAAAGCGTGTCAGGAAGAGAGCTTCTTCGATAGCCTCATCAGTGCTTCCGGCCACGATAACCTCTTTATCGCGGAAGAAAGCCCCATCGCAGGTAGCGCAGTATGACACCCCTTTTCCCAGCAGCCGGTCTTCTCCTTTGATGCGAGAGCCGCGTCCCATTGAACCGGTGGCAATGATCACCGTACGGCCGGAATAGGTTCCCTGATTGGCAAAAATGATCTTTTCCGGTGATGTCAGGTCAGCCCCAACAACCCTGTCAAAGACAAATTTCGCACCGAAAGATTCTGCCTGCCGGCGCATCTGTTCGAGCAAGTCAGCCCCGCTGATGGGTTCAGACACGCCCGGATAATTGGCAATTTTGCCGGTGATCCCCAGTGCACCGGCGGTCAATCCCTTATCAACGACCAGCGTGTTCAGGCCTGCCCGTGCCGTGTAGATGGCGGCAGTTGCTCCTGCCGGCCCGCCCCCGATGATGATCACATCGTACAGGGCGGTCTGATTCTCAACCATGTCCTGCTCTTTTACACCGTTAAGGATTTCCATACATTCTCCACTTGGTCAATTTACGATTCAGTCTACTTAATTAGATGTTGGAAATCCAGGAAAGATACAGGGTTGATCAGATAAACCCGTTCTCTACAGGGTTAATTACACACAACTTGACCCGATGAACGCAATTCTTATAGAAATCAAATAAACCTGTCTATAATAAGATATATAAGGTAATAATAAGAATAATTCAGGAGGAAAAATGAAACTCCCGGGGAAAGTGGCTGTGATCACAGGTGTTGGTTCCGGAATTGGGCGTGCCATCACCCTTCTGTTTGCCGGAGAAGGCGCGAAGATTATGGGCGGTGAATGGAACGAGCAGACGCTGCGCGAAGTGGAAAAAGAAGTGCTCCAGGCCGGAGGGGAAATGATCGGGAAGAAGATGGATGTATCTCGTAAGTCGGAGGCGGAAGGTTTGATCGATGAAGCGGTCAAGGCGTTTGGCCGCGTGGATATTCTGGTGAACAATGCCGGTGTGATGGACCTCAATCAGGGCGTTGGGGAGATGACCGATGAAATCTGGGAACGGGTGATGGGCATTAACCTGAACGGGCCGATGTACACTTCGCGCCGCGCCGTTCCGTTGATGGTGAAGCAGGGCGGCGGCTCGATCATCCATATCGCATCTGTTGCCGGGTTGGAGGGTGGCGCGGCCGGTGCAGCATACACCACGTCGAAACACGCGCTGGTGGGTCTCACCCGCAACACAGCCTGGCGGTACACTCTGGAAGGGGTACGCTGCAATGCCATCGCGGCCGGCGGTGTGGAGACCAACATTGTATCCAGCGTAGACCTGAGTAAAATGGATCCGGCCGGTTCCGCGCGAGCGCAGGTTTACCAGAAGATCATCCCCGCTATGTTGAAGCCCATCGATATTGCCAACCTGGCGCTTTTCCTGGCGTCGGATGATGCGAAGATGGTCAACGGCGCGGTCATTGCGGCGGACGCCGGCTGGATGGCAGCCTAGCAGTGTTTTGTATAAATTTATTATTGGCAAAACCCCCTGAGGATTGAAAGAACCTCAGGGTGTTTTGTCAATCCAATATGTGGCTGTACAAATCTCTCTCAACGGGTAGAATTTAACCAAACATATCAGTATTACAGGTGACCCATGTCAGACCAACAGGTGATCTTCTCCATGGTGCGCGTCGGCAAGATCGTGCAACCGAACAACCGCCAGATATTGCGGGATATTTCGCTGGGTTTTTATTACGGCGCGAAGATCGGCGTGCTCGGCCTGAACGGAGCGGGTAAATCCACCCTGCTGCGCATTATTGCCGGCAAGGACGACCAGTACAACGGGCAGGTGGTCTTTTCACCCGGGTATTCAGTCGGCATGCTCGATCAGGAACCGCAGCTCGATCCGGCCAAGACCGTGCATCAGGTGGTGGAAGAAGCCGTGCAGCCGCTGGTGGATATGCTCAAGAAATTCGACGAAGTCAGCGAAAAGTTCGGCGAACCGGATGCCGACTTCGACGCCCTGATCGCCGAGCAGGGCAAACTGCAGGAAGAGTTGGATAAACACGATGCCTGGACCCTGCAGAACCGCCTCGATCTGGCCATGGATGCCCTGCGCTGCCCGCCGGGCGACACGCCTATCAAGAACCTGTCTGGCGGTGAACGCCGGCGTGTGGCGCTCACCCGCCTGCTGCTCACCGAACCGGATATTTTGCTACTGGATGAGCCGACCAACCACCTGGATACCGAATCGGTGGCCTGGCTGGAGCGCCATCTGCAGCAATATAAAGGAACAGTCATTGCCGTCACCCACGACCGGTATTTTCTTGATAACGTCGCTGGCTGGATCCTCGAATTGGACCGCGGTTTCGGTATTCCCTGGCAGGGTAACTACTCCTCCTGGCTGGAACAAAAGGAAGAACGGCTGCGGCAGGAACAGAAGAGCGAAACCAAACGTCTGCGTACGCTGGAACGTGAGTTGGAATGGATCCGCATGTCGCCCAAAGCCAGGCAGTCTAAAGGCAAAGCGCGCTATACCGCCTATGAAAATTTGCTCAGCCAGGAAACCGAAAAACGCCGCGAAGAGCTGGAAATTTACATTCCACCCGGCCCGCGTCTGGGTGATAAGGTCATCGAGCTTACGGGTGTGACCAAAGCCTACGGAGAACGCCTGTTGATCGACAATCTCAACTTGAGCATCCCGGCTGGAGGCATTGTGGGAATCATCGGGCCGAACGGAGCGGGTAAAACCACGCTCCTGCGGATGATCACCGGACAGGAAAAACCCGACTCGGGGCAGATCGTCATCGGTGAGACGGTCAAACTGACTTATCTGGACCAGAGTCACGAGACGCTCGATCCGGAGAAGACGGTATGGGAGGAGATCACCAACGGGGAAGAGACCATCACCCTGGGCAACCAGAAACGCAATTCGCGGGCGTATGTCAGCGCTTTCAACTTTCAGGGGACGGACCAGCAGAAGAAAGTAGGGGTGCTTTCGGGTGGTGAGCGCAACCGGCTGCATCTGGCGAAAATGCTGAAGAGTCAGGGGAACGTGCTACTGTTGGATGAACCGACCAACGATCTGGATGTTAATACCCTGCGCGCGCTGGAAGAGGCGCTGGAAAATTATGCCGGCTGTGCCATCATCGTCTCGCACGACCGCTGGTTTCTCGACCGCATTGTCACGCATATTCTTGCGTTTGAAGGCGACAGCAATATCGTCTGGTCGGTTGGCAACTGGTCGGATTACGAAGCCAACCTGCACAAACGCCTGGGTACGGATGCCGATCAACCGAAGCGGATCAAATATAGGAGTCTGACCCGCTGAATTCCCCCTGTCCCCCTTCTCGAAGGGGATAAAAACTATCCTCGAAGAGAGGTTTATTTACCCCTTTTGCTGACGAAGTTATTTTCGTCTGGAAGGGGTGGGATTCTATCACCCGGCAAGAATTCGTATCAGATCTTCCAACACCCCCGCCGGATTCTCGATCTCTTCGTTATTCGGATACCGCAACCCGGATACCCAGCGACTCAAAGAAAGCAGTCCGCTCGCGGTCATATTCCCGCGCTTCATCCGTGTAATGCGAATCGCCGTCCATTTCGATGACCAGCTTCTTAGACGCACAATAGAAATCCGCGATGTAGTTGCCAATCACCCGCTGGCGCATGATTTTTACCGGCAGGTTTGGAACGATGTCGTACCACATCCGGCGCTCCGCCGGAGTCATTTCTTTGCGATTGGCTTTTGCCCGGCTTATAAGAGCTTTGTTGTAGTCAAAGAATCGGGGGGACATAGGATAATTGTACGATAGGAATCTCCCCAAACCCCTCTTCACCAAGAGGGGCAAAGAACGTCAAATTACCTTTGTATATCACATTCTTCACGAATCCCTCTTCACGATGAGGGGCTAAGAAAATCAGATAACTTTATCTATGCTTTGCGTATCGATTTTTTCACGAATCCTTCTTCACGAAGAGGGACTAACAACATCAGAAAACTTTTTACTTGCTCTCCGTTTTGCTTTTTCCACGAAA
Organism: Leptolinea sp.; assembly: GCA_012798535.1. Lineage (GTDB taxonomy): Bacteria > Chloroflexota > Anaerolineae > Anaerolineales > Anaerolineaceae > Leptolinea. Next base: position 19,946 of record JAAZMZ010000039.1, on the reverse strand, counting down.
AACTCTTCACGGAGAAGAGAAAAAAACAACAGCTTTTTGCTCGAATTTTGCCCCCTTCCGGACGGTGCTTTTCCCGTCCGGAAGGGGGGGGTGTTTCACCGGCAGCCGGGGATTTCGTCCTTCTGCCGATTCTTGTTCAAGTTAAACCCGAAATACGGTGACGGATCGTATGTGTTGTTGATATCCAACTCATTCTTGAACGATCCCCTGCCGTCATCTTTTACAATCGACAGATGCAGGTGCACACCGGTCGGGTTATTCGGTGTGCCGGAATAGTTACCCATGCGTCCCAGCACAGTGCCGGCTTTCACGAACACATCTTTTGTGCCGGGGGGAAAGGCGGCGTCCACCAGGGAGGTACCGTCCAGTCTCGCCATGTGGGTGTAATACACCCATATCTGCCGGCCGGGTTCAAGTGGATCGTCCGGAATACGGATGATCACCGTGGATTTCCAGTCTGCCAGGCGCGTCAGGTAGCCGTCATACGCAGCGTGGATCTCCGTTTCACCCGGTTGTTCGCCGCCGAAGATATCGATTCCCTGATGGCGGTGGCCGATGCTCCAAGAATCGTCCCACAGGTAGCCGATAAAACCGTCGGCTGGCATTTGAAAGGGAGCGCCGCCGCAGCGGGTTCCGGCTTTGATGATCCAATCTGAATGGTTTTCCGGGTGATTGATGAAATCAATGACCCTTATGGTATTTATGGCGTATATACGGGAACGATACAGGTAATAACCACCCGCTGCGCCGACGGCCACGACTGCCGCCAGGAGGAGTTTGGCACCGGTTTTCATTCCACGCCACCGGTTCCAACTGGAAGGCGCGCCTGCATAGACCACGGTCCTGTCCAGGTGATCTGCACCGGGATGACCCGTCCGCGCAAGTCGGCGCTGCTTTCCACAAACACCAGTTTGTTGGTGGTCGTTCGCCCGCGCCAGCGATTCTTTACTTTCTCTTCAAACAGCACGGGAACGGTCTGACCGAGGTATCGGGCATGAATCTCCGCGGCGATGTGTTCCTGAAGGTCTTCCAGCAGGCGAAAGCGCCGCATTTTTTCTTCTGCCGGAACATCGTCTATCATGCGCCGGGCGGAAACCGTACCTTCTCGCGGAGAATACCGTGCCAGGTGGGCAACGTCCATTTTCAAGTCAGCCAGCAGGTCGTGGGTATGCTGAAATTGTTCAGCCGTCTCACCGGGAAAACCGACGATGATATCCGTGGCGATGGATACGCCCGGGATCACCGTACGCAGCTTTTCGACCAGCCGGCGGTATTGCTCTACGGTGTAGCCGCGTTTCATATTGGCCAGAACCTCGTCATCACCCGCCTGAATGGGCACCTCGATATGCGGGCAGACCTTCTGAAGAGACGCTACGGCTTCCAATAGTTCATCGGTCATCCAGTTGGGATGCGAGGTGAGGAAACGAATGCGCTCAAGGCCGTCGATGGCGTTCAATTCGGTCAGCAGGCCGGTCAGATTGGGCAGGGAGGGATCGTCCAATCCATAACGGTCGACGATCTGCCCCAGCAGGGTGATCTCTTTGACACCCTGGCGCACCAGCGAGCGGGCTTCTTTGATAATCTCCATCGCCGGGCGGCTGCGTTCCGCACCGCGCCGGTAGGGAATAATGCAATAGGTACATGCGTGCGAACAACCCAGCACGACCGGGATGTGCGCGGAAACCAGATGGCCGTGTTCGGCGGCCGGCAGCGGCAGGTCTTCATCCATCCATGCATGGCGCTGCCGGGTTTCATCCTCCTGGCGGGCGCGCACTTCGTCCTGCGTCAAAAAAGCCAGCAATGGCCCCGGGTCGGAAGGGGGAGAAAACACATCGACATATGGAAAGCGTTCTTTTAATTTATCCGGCGTGCGGATGCCCACCAGACAACCCATCAGATTGATCACCAGATTAGGGTTGGCTTTCTTGAGAGGAGCCAGCGAATTCAACCGACCGCAGGCTTTATCTTCTGCTGACTGGCGCACCACACAGGTATTCAAGACGATCACGGATGCTTCCCCGGGTCTGGTGGTGGCCGTGTAACCGAGGCTTTCCAATCCAGATGACACGCGCTGTGAATCGGCCACATTCATCTGGCAGCCTTCTGTCCAGACATAGTATTTCATGGCGCGATTATAACAAATAAACCGGACGAATATCGTCTAATTAACACCAAACAAGTCCGTTTTGATAGGGTACAATTCGAGGATGAAATATCGACCAAAGCGCAATCCATCGCTGCCGCCCATGCTTGTTGGATTTCTTGGATTTATCATCGTTCTCATCATCGGGGTTTTTATTTTCCAGATTCCGGCAGTCAACCACCGGTTAGGCTGGCGGGTTGAATATGCGGGGATCTATGTTAAAGGATTGATCAATCCGGTGCCGCCGGTTCCTACCTCCGCCGCTGTGGAGACTCTGTCCATTTCGCTGGATACCCTGACAGTAACCCCACCCACACCCACGCGTGTCGATCCCTCTCAAACGGTAGTACCCACCGCTGCGCCGACTCCTACTCCCACGGCCATCCCCGCCCAGGTCCGGTTGGATTCTCCGGCTTATGAAAAAGAAGATCTGAACAATTGCGGTCCGGCGTCTCTGGCTATGAACCTTAAGTTTTTCGGCTGGCAGGGTGATCAATTCACCATATCGGAGAAGATCAAACCGATCACTGGCGACCGTAATGTAAACGTGGAAGAGCTGCAGTATTATGTTCGGAATTATGCCGGTTATTTGAAAACCGAATACCGGGTGGGCGGAACCATCCAGCGGCTTAAAGAGATCATCGCCACAGGCATTCCGGTAATGATCGAAGAAGGTTATACCATCGATAAAAACTACTGGCCGAATGACGACCGCTGGGCCGGCCATTACCTTTTAATCAACGGGTATGATGATGTAGCCGGCACTTTTCTCACACAGGATGTTTTCTCCGGCCCGGATGTGCAGGTGAAATACACCGACCTTGACAAACGCTGGCAAAATTTCAACCGGGTATATATCCTGGTTTATCCGGCCGAAAAAGAGGAAGAGTTGAAACAATTGATGGGGGAAGATTGGGATGTGGATGTAAATCGCAAGCGGGCGCTGAATACCGCCCTGGCGGAAACGCAATCCGATCCGTCCAATGTGTATGCCTGGTTCAATCTGGGTTCGAATCTGGTGTACTTTGACCGCTACGATGAAGCAGCCGCGGCTTATGATCAGGCCCGTAAGATCGGTTTCCCACAGCGTATGCTGCGTTACCAATTTGGTCCGTTCATCGCCTACTTCCACTCCCTGCGCACTGACGACCTTCAGGCGATGACCAAATACGCCCTTGAGCGTACTCCCAACTCTGAAGAAGCCCTGCTGTGGGAAGGTTGGGCGCAATACCGCCTGGGACATGCTTCCAGTGCTCTCGAAAATTTCCAGAAAGCACTGGATGCCCGCCCTGATTACGCCGACGCGGAATACGCGCTCGAATATGTTCGTACGAATCCACCTCAATAGACCTGTATGACGGACCTTATATGAATAAACGGATCATCATTTCTTTAGTTGTACTCGCGGTGATATGCTGCCTGGGTGTATTTGTCATACTGGCAGGTCTGTATTTTGTCTCACAGATGCCTTCCACAGGTATTGATTCTGTATCTGGCGGAACGCCAACACCCTCATTTGATAATGACATACCGGCTCAACCTGCTCCTCTGGATACTCCCCTCCCGGTTAATCCCCATGGCGGTGAGGCAAGCCATCCGTCTTCCGATCTTTCCAATAGTCTTGCCGATCAGATGAATGAGATCCAGGAACAAGTATCCGAAATCCGCGGATTGCAGCCCCTGCACCCGATCAACCGGGCTGTATTGACCACAAAAGAATTGGAAGAAAAAGTAAAGACGGAATTCTTCAAAGACTATTCCGCGCAGGACGCGAAAGATGACGGTTTGCTGCTTTCCACACTCGGCTTGCTTCCGCGAGATTATGACCTGATCAACCTGTATACCCGCCTTTACTCTGAACAGATCGCCGGGTATTACGACAGTGAAACCAAAGAAATGTACGTTGTGCAAGGTCAGACGTTTGGCGGAATCGAGCGCATGACATACGCCCATGAGTACACCCATACCCTGCAGGATCAAACCTATGATCTTCAGAATGGATTAAAAGTCAACACGAAGAATTGCCGGGTCAACACGGAATACTGCGCGGCAGTGACCGCATTACTGGAAGGTGACGCTGTTTTTACAGAACAACAGTGGCTTTTCAGATCATCTTCTGACACAGATCGGGCTGACCTTCAGGCGTTCTATACATCATATGCCAGCCCGGTTTTTGATTCCGCCCCCCAGTACCTGAAAGATGACTTCATGTTTCCTTATCAGCAGGGATTGGAATTTGTGTATTCACTCAATGACCGCGGTAGTTATGACCTGGTCGATAAAGCTTTTAAAGAGCCACCCGTCACGACCGAGCAGATCATGCATCCCGATAAATATCCGGAAGAGAAACCACTGGAGATCACACTGCCCGAACTAAAAAAGATACTTGTAGATGGTTGGCAGGAAGTGGAGTCGAATATTCTGGGGGAATGGTACACGTACCTGGTCTTATCCGACGGCCTTGACGCTAAATACCAGCTTCCGAAAAATGTTGCCCGGCAAGCCGCCGCAGGCTGGGGTGGAGATCGTTTTGCCATCTATGTTCGTCCGGCAGATCAAGCTGTTGTATTCCTGCTGTACACCCGGTGGGATAGTCAGGCGGATGCACGTGATTTTTTTGAAGACATGGGGAAATATGGACAGGCACGCTGGGGAAAGGCAAACGGCCGGAATGGCGGATTACACTGGCAGCAGACAAACAATGGAAATGTCGTTATCCAACAGAAGGGGACGGATACCCTGTGGCTGATCACTCCGGATGAGACTGTTCAAAAGCAGATCCTCGCGGTATTGCCCCCATTTAACGAATAAAGTAAAGATAAAACCATGACATTTGACGCCAACCTTATTAAAGCCATTTGTTTCGATATTGATGGTACCCTGAGTGATACCGATGACCTGTGGATACAGAAGATCCTGCCATTTGTATTGCCATTCAAACATATTTTTCCGAAAATGGAACCGGAAAGATTGACCCGCCGTCTGATTATGAATCTGGAAACTCCGGGTAATTATCTTTATTATCTGTTGGATCGTCTGGGATGGGATGCGTTTGCCGGCCGGATATACATGTGGATCAACCGCAGCGTGCTACACCCAAAAAAGAAAAGATTTCTTATGGTTCCCGGTGCAAAACAGGCTGTAATTACACTTGGCCAGCATTATCCGCTGGCTGTGGTCAGTTCACGGGATCACGCGGGAACCGTCAATTTTCTCAACACGTTTGAAATACATCCGCATTTTCGGGCGATAGCCACCTCTCAGACATGCTATTACACCAAACCTTTTCCCGACCCGGTACTCTGGGCGGCAGCTCAACTGGGCGTCGATCCCTGCCACTGTCTGATGGTAGGTGATACGGTGGTGGATATTAAAGCCGGAAAAGCAGCCGGCGCACAAACCGTGGGAGTGTTGTGCGGTTTCGGTGAAGAAGAAGAACTCCGCAGCGCAGGAGCCGACCTGATCATTGACAGCCCGCTCGAACTTCTATCCAGGTTGCCTTTTCCAACCGGACAGGTGGAAACTCAAATGGATACTGGAAGTCCACAATGAGGGCGATCTAAATTCGTGCATAAATACGCCTGCTTGACGGTCGTTTTGCCGCATGTTATGATGCGCGGCATAAATAAGAAGGACGAATGAACGAATCCAATCCGATCCAGGCCAGTGATTTGCCGGACGGTTTTTCAAAAATCGAGAATACCCGTACGTCATCTACACAGCCTGATGAGCCGCTTTCTATCTGGATGCGAGTATGGCAGGTTGTTCAACAGCATGAATTGACCGAGCAGGCCATGCGCCTGGGAACCGGTCTGGCTTCCGTATCCCTGATTTTGATCTCTGTCTGGGTGATGAACAGCTTCTTCCTCACCGGCAATCTGACCAATTCACAAAAGACGGATTTCATCCCACCAAAAACCACTCCAACCATACCTCCAGAAGCCAATCCATCTTCCATAAAATTCCCACTTTTCATTCCAGTGGATAGTATCACGCGAATGGTTGATGCGCACACGTCTCTGCCAGCCAAACCGCGCACCGAGATCATCCATTACATCGTTCAAAAAGGGGATACCATCTTTGCCATTGCTACAAAATTCAACTTGAGGCCGCAAACCATCCTGTGGGGTAATTATGGAGTGCTGGCTGACAATCCGCATTATTTGAGCCCCGGTCAAGATCTGACCATATTGCCGGTCGATGGTGTATATCACCAGTGGCATGCCGGGGAAGGTTTGAATGGCGTTGCCAAGTTCTATGGAGTCTCGCCGGATGTGATCGTGGATTATCCTGGGAATGGGTTAAACCGGCAAACGCTGGGTGATTTCTCCAATCCTAATATCGAACCCGGGAAAATGCTAATCGTTCCCGGCGGACAGCGTGAATTTGTGGTGTGGTCGGCACCGCGTATCACGCGCAGCGATCCGGCTGTTGCCAAGATCTACGGTCCGGGAGCCTGCGGAAGCGTGGTCGATGGGACTATTGGCAGTGGAATCTTCCTGTGGCCGGCACCTGACCGTTTCATTTCCGGTTTTGATTATTCACCGGAAACCGGTCATTATGCCATCGATATCGGCGGCCAGATTAATAACGGGGTTTTCGCCTCAGACGGCGGCGTGATCGTATATGCCGGCTGGAACGATTACGGTTACGGTAATGTGGTCGTGATCGATCATGGCAATGGCTGGCAGACGCTCTATGCCCACCTCAATTCAATCAGCGTTGCCTGCGGGCAATCTGTTTCGCAGGGGCAGGTGATCGGTTTACTGGGTTCGACCGGAAAATCCAGCGGCCCGCACCTGCATTTTGAAATGCGCAGCGATACCTACGGAAGAGTCGATCCGAAAGCCTTTTTGCAGTAAGACAGTTTTCATTGACCGTAAGCGGTGCTAGAATGTGCTTGCCCGTACACGATTCGGTAATGGGGAAAGGATTCTGGTATGACAGAACAAATGGATGTACGTCCTTCGCCAATAGCCGGCCGCTGGTATGAGTCCAATCCAAATCGCCTGGCCAGACAGATCGATGCCTTTTTGGATGAGGCCGTGATTCCACCGCTTTCCGGCGAGGTCATCGGTCTGGTCGCGCCGCATGCCGGGCACCGCTATTCCGGTCTGACGGCCGCCCATGCCTTCAAAACTGTCCGGGGAAATGCATATGATCTGGTTGTGGTGGTGGCGCCATTTCATGATCTTTACCCCGGTTCCCTGATCACCACCTCGCACAAAGCTTACGCGACACCATTGGGAGTAATCGAAGTGAATCAGCCGGCGCTGGCCGTGCTTGATTCAGAAATTGAACACCTGACTGACACGACTGTCCGGCGGATCAGCCATGACTCAGAACACTCGCTGGAGATCGAATTACCCTTCTTGCAGCGTAGCCTGGCGGGCGCCTTCACACTGCTGCCTGTGATGGTGCGTTCGCGAAACGCCCGCGATATGCGGGCACTGGGTGAAGCGCTGGCGAAAGTTGCTGCCACGCAAAGTACTTTGCTGGTGGCCAGCAGCGACCTTTCTCATTTTTACTCTGAGTCTCAGGCAGAAATTCTGGATGCCTTTCTGGAAAAACAGATTCTGGAGCTTTCCCCTGAAGGTGTATTGGATGCGGATATCAGCGGAAAGGGATTCGCGTGTGGAGCCGGAGCAATAAGCGCCGTATTGTGGGCTTCCTTGACTCTGAACGCCGATAAGGCAGTGCTGCTGCGTCATAGCACATCAGCGGATGAAACCGGTGATCGTCGTTCCGTGGTCGGGTATGGTGCCGTGGCTATTCTAAAATCCTAGAAATTGAATTGCATAAAAAATCCAAATTCGAATAGAATCGATAAATGAGTACTCCGCAGTATGTCAGGGTGGCGGTCAATATACCTTCAATTATCGGGGAATTTGATTACAGCATACCGGATGAACTTCAGGGGAAATTAAGTCCTGGTTGTCTGATCGAAATCCCTTTTAATAATCGGCCCATCCAGGGGGTGATCACGCGTTTTGTGGATGTGCCGGAGGTTCCGGAGGTTAAACCTGTTACCCGACTATTCGATCCCATCCCCGTGATGACTCCCGAGCAGCTTCAACTGGCCGCTTGGATGGCGCAGGAGACTCTTACTCCGCTTTCTATTTGTATCGATCTGATGCTTCCACCCGGCCTTTCCACCCAGGCTGACATTCTGTATGAATTGATACCCGGTAATGACACACTTTACGGATTGGAACAGACAGAAATTCGCATCATGCAGCAGTTGATCAACAGGGGAGGACTGAGGCTGCACCAGCTTGAAGCGGCTATTCCGAATACGTCACTGCAGGGAGCGCTGCAGACGTTACATTCTGCCGGAAAGATCACGGCGAGATATATCCTGCTTCCACCCCGGGTGAGGCCGAAATATGTGCGGACAGCCGCTCTGGCCTGCCCGATCGAGGTTATTGAAAAGAAAAAACTGACCCTCAGCATCTTTCCTGCCGTTCAGGCCCGCCGTCAACGTGCTCTGGAATACCTGGTTAACGAGACCTATCCGCTCGAGGTTACCTGGGTGTATGCCGCCAGCGGCTGCAACATGAGCGATTTGATTGTCTTGCAGGAGATGGATTTGATCGTCTTGAGTGAGACGGAAATCTGGCGCGATCCATTGAAGAACGTCCAACTGTTGAATCTTACCGTTCCCACGCTGACTGCCGATCAACAGGCCGCCTGGCAGATGATCCACGATGAACTTGCAGCAAATGCGTATGATCATCTGCAAAAACCAATCCTTTTGCAGGGTGTGACCGGATCAGGCAAGACGGAAATCTATATGCGTGCTGTTCAGGATGTCTTATCCGCCGGCCGCCAGGCTATTGTTCTGGTGCCGGAGATTTCACTGACTCCCCTGGCCGTACAACGATTCCTCAGCCGATTCCCGGGGCAGGTTGGACTGGTGCATTCCCGATTGACACCTGGGGAACGTTACGATACATGGCGGAGGGCGCGCGCCGGTGTTTTGCCGGTGATCATCGGGCCGCGCAGCGCGTTATTTACCCCGTTGAAAAACCTGGGATTGATCGTGATTGATGAATGCCACGACGATTCCTATTACCAGAGTGAACCGCTTCCGATCTATTCCACCCAGAAAGCAGCTATCAAACTGGCAGAGTTGTATCATGCCGGAGTCATTCTGGGATCAGCCACCCCGGATATCACCCAGTTCTACGCCGCCAGCCAGGGAGACTGGAAACACATCTTTCTTTCCAAACGCGTCGTTCCCGGCGCGGAAATGACGGCCACAGAAGAAGATCCGGGATTGCCGCCGGTGGAGATTGTGGATATGCGGAAAGAGTTGAAAGAAGGCGTGCGTTCCATGTTCAGCCGCAATCTTCAACAATCGCTTCGGCAAACCCTGGATGCCGGTGAACAGGCCATTCTTTTCTTGAACCGGCGGGGAACATCCACCTTCGTGTTTTGTTATGACTGCGGATTCTCAATTGCCTGCCCGCGTTGTGAAATTCCCCTGACCTACCATTCTTCAGATAATCGCATGCTCTGTCATCATTGCGGCTACCAGCGCCAGCTGCCAAAATCTTGCCCCAAGTGCAAGAGCGAAAACCTGCGGAGCTTCGGCGCTGGAACGGAACGCGTGGAAACTGAATTGAAGAATCTATTGCCTGCCGCCCGTGTTCTGCGTTGGGATGCCGGGACAACCCGGGAGAAAGATTCGCATGAGATCATTCTGGGCCATTTCACCGCCCACCACGCGGATATTCTTGTGGGAACCCAGATGGTGGCCAAAGGACACGATTTTCCCCTGGTAACCCTGGTGGGTATCCTGCTGGCCGAGACCGGCCTGAATCTGCCGGATTACCGGTCGCCGGAACGCACGTTCCAATTGATCACCCAGGTGGCCGGCCGGGCCGGGCGCAGTGAAAAAGGCGGCAAGGTCGTGCTGCAAACTTACCGGCCGGAACACTATGCCATTCAAACAGCTTCACAGTATGACCTGGAAAGTTTTGTGGATATTGAGTTAAATCAACGCAGGCGTCTGATGTATCCACCGTTCATCCGGCTGGCGCGCCTCATATTTCAAAATTTCAACGAGGAGTTATGCAAAATCCAGGCTGAAAAAGTTCAATCTTTGATCGCTCACCGCATTGAAGAAGAAAACCTGGGTGCCTCTTCAGTGGGTGGTGCGCTGCCCTGCTACTTCACACGCGAAGGGGGATTTTACCGATATCAGGTGATCCTGCGCAGCTCGGATCCCGTCAGAGTGTTGCGGGGTATTCCGTTGAGCAACTGCCGGGTGCAGATCGACCCGATTGATCTGTTATAAAACAGACCTGAAGGAACTTCCTTCAGGTCTGTTTTTGTATTAGCCGGTTTTACTGCAAGACTGCCCAGGGATTGACGAACCCGCCATAAAAACGGACTTCGAAGTGCAGGTGAGGTCCGGTGGAATTGCCGGTGCTGCCTGCCCGGGCGATGGTCTGTCCCTTGGTTACACTTTGGCCGCAACGTACGGTTACGACGCTGTTGTGTGCGTAGGCTGTGCGGTAACCGTTTCCATGATCGATCATTACAAAATTACCATAACCGCCGCCAATGGGGCCGGCGTAGACCACAACGCCGCTGTCTGCGGCCAGAATATAGTCGCCGGTCAAAGCGGCAATATCGATTCCCAGATGACCTGACCAGTAATCGTTGCCCGAAATCTTATGTGCATTGCCTGTGGGCCAGATGAATCCGCCGGTACCAACAGCGCCGCCCTCGCCGGTGTCACAGGCACCCGGTCCAAGGATCTTTGAATTGGCCAACGTACCGCTCTTGCCTTTGGCAATATCGGGTATGATCCACTGCCGCACTTCACCGGTTCCCCCGGGGATCATCAGATACTTGCCGACCTCGATTTTCGGATTGAGAAAATCGAGTTTGTTCCCCGGCCACATGACGATATCTTCCACATAAACCCGGAATTTTGAGGCGATCTTTTCGAGCGTATCGTATTTCGTTACTTTGTAATAAACACCGTCGGTGGGTGGAATATTCAGAGTGATGCCCACCGAAAGATTTTGTGGATCATCCTGCAGGGTGTCAAAATTCGCCCAGAGAATGGATTCGGGTTGAAGTCCAAATTCTCGTGAGATCGCGAAAACCGAATCACCTTTTTGAACCACATAATGTTCGATCTTATCCAATTGTCTGGCCGGCTTGTTTGTGTGTGAATCCGCTTTGCGGGTTAACGAAACCAGCGCATTGGCGGTAATATCTGGCATATGGGGAGCACCGCCGCTTCCCTGCGGAATGGGAGAGACGGCTGTAGGTGCAGGCGCGGGAACATCAGCAGCGATCAATCCCGGTACCCGCTGTATTGCCACAAAGATAGTCAGGCCAATCATGATCAACGCAACCCCCCAGCCTATGCGTGACAGCCAGATTCCTGCCGGTGTAGAGAATTCTTCCCTCTCGCCGTCTGACTTTTCACGGGTCGCGAATTTTAGTTTCACAAATCCTCCGTCAAGTTTTCCAGGAATTCCTGGTTTGTGCGGGTGCGGGTCAGGCGTTGCAAGATGGCTTCCGTGCCCACGGCCGGATCCATACCGGCCCCCTGCGGCGGTGGAGCGATCATTTGCAGGTACATACGCCGCATCAGCCAAACCCTCTGTAATATATCCGGTCCAAGTAAGAGCTCTTCCCGGCGGGTGGATGAACGTTCGATATCGATTGCCGGGAACACCCGTCTTTCCTGAAGTCGGCGGGATAAATGTAACTCCATATTTCCAGTACCTTTAAACTCTTCATAGACCACATCGTCCAATCTGGAACCGGTGTCGACCAGCGCGGTGGCGATGATGGTCAGTGAACCGCCTTCTTCCAGATTGCGGGCCGCCCCGAAAAACCGTTTGGGTGGATATAGAGCGGTTGGATCCATGCCTCCTGAAAGGGTTCTTCCAGAAGGATTCACCACCAGATTATAAGCCCTGGCAAGCCTGGTCAGCGAGTCCATCAGTATAACCACATCGCGCCCCATCTCAACCAGGCGTTTGGCGCGGTCCAGCGCAATCTCGGCGGCGCGCACATGGGATGTCACCTGTTCATCAAAAGTAGAAGCAACCACCTCGGCATCCACCGAGCGATCCATGTCAGTCACTTCCTCGGGGCGTTCTCCAATCAGGGCGATGATCAGGTGAACATCTGGATAGTTTGACGAAATGCCATTGGCCACCTGCTTGAGAATGGTGGTCTTGCCCGCTTTGGGCGGTGAGACGATCATCCCCCTCTGGCCGCGGCCGATGGGCGCCACCAGATTGATCAGGCGGGTAGACAGGATATCGCGATCTGTTTCCAGGTCGAAGCGTTTATCCGGGAAAATTGGTGTCAAATCTTCAAAGCGGCGCCGGGTGTGCAGGTCTTCGGTGGGAATACCGTTGATGGTCTCCACTTTTAGAAGACCGTAATGCCGTTCGGATTCGCGGGGTGGACGCACCTGCCCCAGAATAAAATCACCGCTGCGCAGGTCATATCGGCGCAGTTGGGCCTGTGAAACATACACATCATCCGGGCCGATGGCGTAATTCTGTCGTAAAAATCCGATGCCTTCCTGCAGGATTTCGAGAATACCTCCACGCACTTCCAGGCCTTCTCGTTCCGCTTCATTCTGGCGGATACGCAGGATCAAATTCTCTTTCTTTAACCGGGAGGCATTGGGCACATTGAAATCCGACCCGATTTGACGGAGCTTTACCAAAGGCGTGTTTTCCAGATCTACAATATTCAGGGTCATATGAATCTCTTTTATATATAGAACATGCGGACACACTATTGCCGTACGAGAAGTAAAGGCAAGAGGCTATTGTTTTAGATTTACGCGTAAAATGGGGTTTGTGTCTTCAAAATGAAACCGCACAGTCAGTTCAGTGAAATTGGAGTGTTTTTACCTGACCTATGGGAATTATAGCATGCGGTGTTTTCACCTGCAAAACCATCCTTTATTTAAACCCTGGTACCAGTATAGGTGAATGTTACCATACTGGCGGTTGATTCAGAGAAGCTTGCGGAGATATAACCACTTTCTCATTCGATTCTTATTTTCTTCTTAATAATCGCGGCGCAGAATAAATCGTTTATTTTACGGTCTTATAAACCTGTATGATAGAATCAACTCAATCAGAGGATCCATACACCCCTTCGGAGCGGCATGAACGAGTTATTTCCCATCATTGAGAAATTTTTTACCGATGACGAATGGTATTTTATCCAACTGGGCAACCAGCCCATTCTGCAAATGACTTTTCAGGGGAAGAATGGCAAGTGGACCTGTTACGCACAGATCCATGAAGAACAGCCAATTTTCTTTTTCTTTTCCATTTGCCCGGTCAATGTTCCGGAGGATAAACGTCAGAAAATGGCAGAATTCTTGACCCGCGCGAATTACGGATTGAAAGTTGGTAACTTTGAAATGGATTTTTCCGACGGGGAGATCCGTTACAAAACCAGCCTGAATGTAGAGAATGACCAGCTTTCCGGCCCGATCATTCGAAACCTGGTTTATGCCAACCTGTGGACAATGGATCGTTATCTGGCAGGTATATTATCTGTGATCTATGGAAATATCGACCCGGCGGAAGCCATCAAGAAATCGGAGGCATAGATGGACATACTGGAAGCCATTTTATCAAGGCGAAGTATCCGCAGATACACTTCAGAACCCGTCACCGACCAGGAAATCGATATACTTTTACAGGCAGCCATGGCTGCTCCTTCTTCCGGTAATGCCCGTCCATGGCACTTCATTGTTGTTCGCAATCAGGAAACGTTGAATGAGATTGCCCGTTGTCATCCCTACGCCGGCATGCTCCCGCAGGCCAAGGCAGCCATTCTGGTTTGCGCCGATGAAAAATTGGAAAATCACCCCGGAAGATGGCCGCAGGATTGCGCCGCTGCCACCGAGAATATCCTGCTGGCCGCACATGCTCAGGGTCTTGGAGCAGTGTGGATCGGCCTGTACCCTGAAATTGAACGGCTGAATGCCATTAAGAAGATTTTCAATATGCCTGATACAGTTCACCCTCTATCGCTCGTCGCGCTGGGCAGACCAAATGAAAAGAAACTGCCTCCACATCGATTCAAACCGGAACGTATTCACAACGAGCGCTGGTAACAGTTCCAGAATTGTTTTGTATATGAGTTTTAAAAGCAGGGTGCTAATCGGTCTACTGGATGTAATCTTTCAACTGACGGGCGCGGCGAGGATGGCGCAGCCGGCTGAGAGCTTTACCCTCAATCTGGCGGATGCGTTCGCGGGTCAGACCGAATTTTCTGCCAACCTCTTCCAGCGTATAGGTGCGCCCGTTATCCAATCCAAAGCGCAACCTTAAAATCCGGGCTTCTCGGGGGGGCAGGGTGGACAGTACTTCCTCGATCTTTTCCCGCAACAGATTCGTGTAGGCGGATTGCATGGGTGTGGGGGTGATCTCATCCTCAACAAACATGCCCAGCTCAGAATCATCCTCGTCGTTGATGGGGCTTTCCAAAGAGAGTGGCAGCCAGGAAACCTGCATCATCCAGTCGATTTTGTTGGAACTGACGCCGATCTGATCTCCCAGCTCTTCATTGGTGGGGATGCGGCCCAGTTTCTGTTCCATTTCGTGAGTCAATTTATACAACTGGCGGATGCGGTCTACCATGTGCACAGGAACGCGGATGGTGCGGCCCTGGTCGGCAATCGATCGGGTGATCGTCTGGCGGATCCACCAGGTGGCATAGGTGGAGAAACGAAAGCCGCGCTGGTATTCGAATTTCTCTACAGCTTTCATTAATCCCAGGTTTCCTTCCTGAATGAGGTCAAGGAAGGGTACTCCACGGCTGAGGTAACGTTTGGCGATCGACACAACCAGGCGGGTGTTGGCCTTGATAAGGTGTTCGCGAGCGCGCAGGCCGTCTTCTACTATGCGTTCCAATTCCTCTTTGATTTCAGGCGCGGATTTACTTGAGAATGTCCTCAATTTCTTCGCGGCGGCCAGTCCTGCTTCGATGCGTTTGGCCAGATCTAATTCCTCTTCTACGTTGAGCAGGGGTACACGGGACATCTCTTTGAGATACAGACCGATGGTATCTTCGCTGGAGAGTGGCGCCAGATCGGAATACGGATCGAAGTCCGATTCGTTCAGATCTTCACTGTTTTCTACAGCTTCAGAATCGCCATCCAAAAATTCCACACCCCTGCGGCGCAGAGCCATCATCACAGCTTCCAATCGTTCTGCGTCTGCTGATACTTCCGGATAGGCTTCCATCAAGTCTTCGGTGGTCAGATATCCCTGAACGTCTGCTTTTTCGAGGAGCATACCGAGTATATGGGTACTCTTACGCCGTCTTGCTGGATTTGCCATGCCCTTTCCTCCTCTTTATGGCTTCACCAGATCACAGACCAGACCGATTTATTTCGGCCTGGTGTTCGCATATCTGGTGGTTGAGGTTTTCACCGCACACGGTACACAGGCCTTTACAATCTTCCCTGCACACCGTTTTGATCGGGACTTCGATCAACAGGTATTCGCGTAACAAAGGCAACAGATCGATGTTTCCGTCTTCCGGAACAATAAGACCGGAATCAGTCACGGAATTCGCGTGAAAGGCGTACAATTCGCTGAAATTGGTCTTTAATGGCTGTTCGTATTCATCCAGGCAGCGTACACATTCGGCTATAATGCTGGAAGAAAAATTCGCCTGGATGAGGATCCCCTTGGGTGTTCTGGTCAACTCTACTTTTCCGATCAGACCTTGCAGGTTGAGGTCGCTGCCGATGTTCATGGCGGGGAGATCAAAGTTGATCTCGCGACTCGTACTGATCGGTGCATTGATCAGAAAACCGACATTGATCCGTAAGGGATAGCGGTCTTGTGTCAAGGTGGATCCAATAATTTTAATTAATAAGATATACGCAATTATAGCACGCAGAATCTTAAAGTCAACGCCTAATTAAGACTTTCATTAAAATTGGTGGTCGCATGCAAGTTCTATTAGCCAGCAGTAACAAAGGGAAATTGGAAGAGATCGCAGATCTGTTGAAGAATGTGCCGGTGGAAATTCTTCTTCCAAAGGATATCGGCTTGAATCTGGATGTCAGAGAAGACGGCGAAACGTATGCCGAAAATGCCCGCAAGAAAGCCTTGGCTTACTGCGGTGCCAGCGGATTGGTCACCCTGGCCGATGATACCGGTCTGGAAGTGGAAGCGTTGGGCGGAAAACCGGGATTGCATTCAGCCCGTTTCACAGGGAAAGCGGACGCCACCGATGCTTCACGCCGGGCCTTTCTGCTGGAAAAGCTGAAGGGACATCCACAGCCCTGGCGGGCGGCTTTTCGTTGCACGGTGGTCGTTGCCGCGCCGGATGGTAGATTATTTACGCTGGATGGTGCCTGTCAGGGCGAGATCATCCCCGAAGAGCGTGGGGCCAACGGTTTTGGATATGATCCGATCTTTCTGGTGGATGGAAAAGGGAAGACCATGGCTGAGTTGACCCTGGAAGAGAAGAATACCCTCAGCCACCGGGCACGCGCCGTTTTGGCCGCCCGGCCGGTGTTATTGGATCTGGCCACAGAATAAGGATTATTCGAAAGCAACGAATTGTTTTTAGCTATCTTTCCACTTCAAGATGGCTTCAAACGCGCGCGTCTGATTTGACAGGTTTTGGCCCTGCATCGACCATAATAGTGGATCATTCTCCGCGACAGAAGATAGAACCGATACAACATCCCCGGGGCGAATCTCTTTATCGTAGTTGATCTGCATCCAATCCAGATGGTGCTTCTGGTGCATTTCAAAAGGCAGCGTGTCGCAGATCCATTCGACATACCGGCTGTTATTGACGTGTCCCAGCATATCGATATCGGAGTAGGCCGCACACCGCTTCAGGCGCTCCTGGCCGCCGTCTTTAACCGAAAGCCGTTCGAGAGGTTCATCCAATCCCACTTTTTCTGCTAGGCCGGGTATGTTTAAAGAAGCAGCCTGCAGGGGAACCATACGCCGGGTAGAGGCGTCGATCACCAGCCAGGCGGATGAGGCAGCCGCCAGCTTCTCTCCGCTTTCAGTATGGATTTCGTAATCACGGACAAAGAACAATTTCTGCTGGATGGTCTTCGGCCATGTGGTGATGGTGATCCGCTCGCCATCCACGGGAAAGCGCAGGAACTTGATCTTCATCCGGGAATGCACCCAGTAAAGATTGCGCGCCAGCATGGTTTCAAAACCGCAGCCCAGGTGATCGGCGTGCCTTCCGGCAGTCTCGGTCAAATGCTGGAAAAATGCGGCCGGTTTCCAATGGCGGTTGATATCACATTCGAAGGCTTTTACAGACAGGGTGTTTTGGAAAATCAGGTTTTGTTCGGTCATGGATTTCTTCCGGTAATAAGGTTGTCACCCATGATAAACCTTTTTCCGGTGAACCGGCACCGAATTGTATTAAAGATTTATTATTGCGTCTCTCGATCGTCCTGCCATTCATCGTCGATCATATCCAGCATGACGATATCTTCCAACAGTTCATCATCATCTGCCTGTTGGCCCTCCTGTATTTCCCGGTGAAAAGTCTTCTCTATCAGGTAAATGATGACCAGAAGCGTTAAAATGATCGGAAGTGAACAGAGGGTTTCCATGCTTTCTCTCGAGCCTGGATCACGCCGTTTGCGATCAGATTCACCTGATTATTTATCAGACCTGTCAGTTGCGCAAATCACCGGAGCGAGCCGAAGAATTGTTCCTGAGAAAGGTTGACCATGATTATCGTGAGCGCCTGCCTGGCCGGGCTGCACTGCCGTTATGACGGCGGGGAAAAAACAAATGATACTGTGAAACAACTTGTAGCAGAGGGAAAGGCCATTCCGGTTTGCCCTGAACAACTGGGTGGATTGACCACCCCGCGGCTGCCTTGTGAGATCAAGGACGGGCGGGTGATGCGCCGGGATGGCACGGATGTGACGGCGCAATTCACACGCGGCGCCACAGAGTGCCTGGCTCTGGCCGGGCTGGTGGGAGCACAAACGGCCATTCTGAAAGCAGATTCACCTTCCTGCGGGTGCGGTTCGATCTATGACGGCAGTTTCACCGGCCGGCGTGTTCCCGGCGATGGCGTGTTTGCCGCTGCGTGTATAGCCAGCGGCATCACCGTAAAAACTGAAGAAGATCTGTAAACCATGGAAATTGTTGCCGATTGAAGGCTCCGGGAGTAGAATTGCTGGCATGGTAAATTACCTGGTTTTTCTGAAGGTAACCGTTAATGAGCGCAAAGGTACGGGGGATTTTCTACATGCCTGCCATTAATAGATAACTAAGGTCTATTATCTACTAATGTAAAGCGGGCGATCCCATCGTCCGCTTATTTTTTCTTATTATTTATCATCAGGAAAAACCTTATGAAATGGAAATACCTATCTCCCGGATGGAAAACCTTTCTTCGTGTCTGGAGCGGCCAGATCGTTTCATTGATCGGGACCGCAATGAGCCGCTTCGCTTTGATGATCTGGGCATACCAGCAGACTCATGCAGCCACAACGCTGGCATTACTTGGTTTCTTTAATTATGGAACGCTGGTGATCTGCACGTCTTTCAGCGGCGTTGTGGTGGATCGTTTGAAACGCAAGCAGGTCATGCTGCTGGCGGATGCTTGCGCGGCTCTTTTGAGCGCGGTTATCCTTCTACTATATTCCTCCGACCAATTGCAGATCTGGCATCTATATCTGCTGGGAGCCGCCTCTGGTATGTTCGAGGCGTTCCAGTACCCGGCGTACCAGGCTTCGATCACGCTGCTGGTGCCGCGGGATGATTTCACACGGGCGGCCAGTCTGAACGGGCTGGCGGAATCCTCCTCACGGGTGATCGCGCCCGTACTGGCCGGCCTGCTGCTGCCGCTGGCAGGGATAAAACCCATCCTGTTGATCGACCTGGCCACTTTTTTCGTGGCTTTCGGAACACTGGTTTTCTCGACCATCCCGCAGCCGGACAGAGCGGCGGATGATCTTGCAGACGGAAAGAAAGCCAGTCTGAAAGCCGGCTGGGATTTCATCCGCGAGCGTCCTGGACTGGTTGGATTGATCTATGTTTTCGCGTTCATCAATCTGTTCGCCGGACTTACCTATTACTCCATCATTTCTCCCATGATCCTGGCGCGTTCAGGGAACAGTACTCTGGCATTGAGCTGGGTGGAAGCCGCTCTTGGTTTGGGAGGTATTGCCGGCGGTCTGCTTCTTTCCATCTGGGGTGGCCCAAAACAACGGGTGAAATTACTACTGCTGGTAACCGCTGTTTCCTTTATTACGGGAGATGGCACATTCGCCTTCGGGCGCAGCCTGCCGTTCTGGATCATCGCCGGATTTATCTCCAACATGACCGTCCCTTTTATCACCGCGCCCAATCAGTCGATCTGGCAATCCAAGACCCCACCGGAATTGCAGGGCAGGGTTTTCGCTCTGCGCGGAATGCTGCAGATGATCACCATACCGGTCGGGTACCTGGCGGCTGGACCGCTGGCTGACTGCGTCTTTGAACCGGCCATGTCGGTGGAAGGCAACCTGGCTGGTGTGTTCGGCTGGATCAGCGGAGTTGGTCCGGGTGCCGGTATGGGTTTGATGTTTGCCTGTACGGCTCTGGGAGGCCTGCTGACCGCCATTCTCGGGTATGCCTCACCGGCCGTCAGGCATGTGGAAAGCGATCTGCCGGATATGGTGTAAGTATTCGTCGGGTGAACCTGTCGAATCGGAGGAGACTTCAGCAAATTCGTTCTGTGGACTTCGACAGGCTCAGTCCACGGAACCATCCGGTCGGTGAGCCTGTCGAACCGCCCG
>JAAZMZ010000038.1 GCA_012798535.1 Leptolinea sp. | reverse complement strand
CGGCACACCCCGCAGAGTCATGTTGATGCCCATGGTGCTGACGGCCAGCCCCATGGTGATGGACTTCAGAATGAAAACCGAGCTCAGCAGGTATCCCCAGGCGCTGCGTTTCAGCAGCAGAATCCCGGCGAGCACTGCCAGGGGAACGATCAGCACCAGGTCCATGGCCTGGATGACCAGTGTGGTGGTGTTTTCCAGGGCGGGTGTGGTGCGGTTTAACAGGGGCGGGATGATCCGGCCTAACCAGGCCAGGGTAAGGAAGGCGCCGGTGATGAACATCATAGCGGCTATCCAGCCGCGCGGCAGATGGTTTGAAAAATGTGCCGGCAGATCTGATAGATTGAACGACAACAAACTGAGGATGAAAGTGTACAGACTGAGACCGAAGAGCGCCACGTAGACCAGGAAGAGATCATTGTAGGCAGTCAGCATCGACATGGACATGTAGGTGTAGAGGAAAAATCCCAGCGTTCCGGTGAGTAATAAATGCCCGCGAAGTGATCCACGAAAAGCCAGTAGAGTTGAAACCAGCAGCAACGGCAATCCCACTACCAGCGTGATGAGATCATTACCCTGCATCTGAGCTGCCGAGCTTACCGTGTCATACCAGTACAGCCCCTGCATATTGATGGTCACCTGTTCGCCGCGCAGGGTTTTGTATTCCATGGATTGTCCGGGAAATGAATAGAATAAACCCATCGAGGCGGCAAACAACGCCAGTACAAAGATGAGGATGATCATCCAGGTCAGAGCTTTTTGATTTTTCATCAATATTCCTTTAATTTTTTAAAAATTTTCAAGCTTTCATTTTGGCTTCCATTGTGTTCTTATCCATTAAAAACAAGAGACGGAATGCAATAATCCCCATGATGGTAAAGATGCCTGTGAAACCAATATACTGGCCGGGTGAGAGAAAAATGCCTTCCGCAGCCTGGAAGATGGATTGGCTGATGACCACACATCCGATGACGGTCAACAGTGTGAGCATCATAAATGAAAGCACATATCCGGCGGACTTTCGCCGGAGGAGAAAGAACCCTGCAATGTAACAGGCCGGTGGGATCAACCCCAGGTCTATCACATAGGTGACCTCGGTAGTGTATGTATCCAATCCGGCCGGGTATATGGTTCCCGCAAATAATGGACCGAGGATCTCGCTTAACCAGACAAATACCGAGAGGCCGGCGAAGAACAATAGATAGGCTGCTCCCCGGTAAGGGTATGCCGGAGTGATGTGTTCCGGCAATTCATCAAATTTGATCGAGAAAATAGCCAGAATCAATGAGAAGAAGCTGCTTGAGAAATAGATGATATAGACGAGAAGAAGAAAATTGTAGGAGATCCCCATCGCCATGGAAGCCGAGTTATAGACAAAGTATGTGAGAATGCCGGCCAGGAGAAAGGCACCTTTTAGAGACCCTTTCCGATATTTTAGAAAGGCAACCAGAAGGACCGGCAGACCCACGAACAGGGTAATCGCATCTGTACCACGCGAGATGGGTGCGCGAAAATGCGTATCATACTGGTAAACCCCATATCCGTACATTTCCACCTGCTTGCCATGCAGGCTGGTAAAGGTGAACGTTCCCGGGCCGCCTGATGAGAAAAGCCCGGTAGCGGTGGAAATCAAAGCTGATAAAAAGAGCAAAGGGATCAAGTAATTCAATGCCTTATTTGTTTTCATATTCACTCCTCTCAGGTGGGCAAGAAATTCTTTTGGATACCACGCTTCATCCTGTGATGGATGAGAACAATCCACTGGAAATCCAATAATACCCTTTGCATTTCCCCTTCATTTTAATTGAAAACCGGTGAGGATAAAAACCTCTCATCCTCACCGGTACCACAACGCAGTATTAATAGTTTTATTTCAGGTTTTCGACAATCCTGGCAATGTTGTACCTCATCATGTCGATGTAGGTGGGTGCTTCCCCATTTCTTTCTGTAATGGAATGTGTGAAGAGGTCAGTTACCACGCGGACTCCGGTTTCATGCGAGATCTGCTCGGCTAACTGCGGATTGGTGCCTGTTTCGAGAAAAATGGCGGAAGCCCCGCTAGTATTAATATCATCCACCAGCCTGGCCAATTGCTGCGCCGACGGGGAAGCGCCGGTGCTAACGCTGGGAACGATCGTGCCGATGATCTTGTAACCGTAGCGGTCGGCGAAATAACCGAAACTCTCGTGGTTGGTTACAATCAGGCGTTTTTCTGCCGGAATCATATCGGTTTGTTCACGGATATAGCCATCCAACTCTTTGAGCTTTTGGATATAGGTCTCTGCGTTGGAAGTGTATGCGACTTTCCCCTGTGGATCAACCTTGATAAAGCCGTCGCGGATGTTTTCGACATAGTGGATCACGCTGATCGGATCTAGCCAGTAATGAGGGTCGCCCTCTTCATGAGAATGTCCCTCATGCTCTTCGCCTTCGTGTTCATCTTCCAGGTGCTCTCCTTCACGGGCGGTACGGCTGGTCAGGCCGGCGGAAGCTTCCACAATCTGGTGAGTGCCTCCGGCATTGGCGATCACCTTCTCCAGCCAACCTTCGATCCCGCCGCCGTTGATGATGATAATGTCACTCTCGCTTATTTTTGTCACATCCTTGGGAACCGGCTCAAATGCGTGTGGATCCATTCCCAGAGGCATCAACGATTCGACGATGAAGCGTTCACCGGCAACATTTTGTGCGATGTCTGCCAAAAAAGATTCGGCAGCCAGTACTTTCAGGTTACTCCCCGGCGCAGATTTTCCAGGGTCGGCGGGAGTACTGGAACAGGCGGATAATAAAAGGCTGGCGATAAGCAATCCGTACCAAATGATAATGAAACTCTTTTTCATATAGTCCTCCAAAAATACCGCTTTACAAAAGCGGAAATTGAACTAATCAGTAGACTTTTGACAGTCGGAACACAGACCAAATAACTGGAACCAATGCTCAGTGATCACATAACCTGACCTTCCGGCAACCGTTTCTATCAGAGGAGTCAGATCATCACCCTGGAAAAATTCTGTTTTACCACATCCCGTGCAAATCAGCAGATGCTGGTGTCCCTGTGGCGCGCGCAGATAGGTGTTGCAGGCACCCGGTTGATGGACCCGCTGTACCAGCCCCAACGCCTCAAGGCGTTCCAGTGTGCGATATACGGTGACCAGTCCCAATCCGGACTGCCGTTTCCGGCCGATCTCAAAGATCTCAAGCGGTTCCAGTGCCCGGTTTGTTTCCAGGATCACATCGACAATCGTGTTGCGAGCTTCCGTTTGACGGCAGCCGCTAGTTTGCAAAAGCCTGATCCATTCGCTGGCAAGTGAATTTCGGGAAGTCATCCTATACCTTCGTTATTGAAAGTGTTTTTCAATTATAGTGAGATTGCCTGGATTGTCAAGAAGAAACTCGACCATCCTTCATTCTTTTTCAGTGGAAACAGGTGCGATCTTCGATTTTTCGATGAACTCGAGTGCGCTTCCAATTTGATGGGCATCTCCGATCAATCCGATCTGGTCACCCGATTCGAAAATTGTCACAGATTTGGGGTTGGCGATCAACTGGCTATTGCGAAGGATCGCCACAATCGATGCACCTGTCAGAGCCCGTATATCGGCCTCGAGGATGGATCTGCCAACCAGACTGCTGCCTGCCGGAATATCCGTCCAGGTGAGATCTATGTCATTTGAGGCGTTCAACAACGCCTGCAATGAAAAGTACTCCTCTTTTGATGTGTGGCTGGTGTCATACTGGTCGTGACGGATGGCTTCCGCATATTTATGGACTTCCCGCAGCGGATAACCCAATTCGAGCAGGGAGTGATAAATGATCTCCAATCCACCCTCAAGTTCCGGGTAGACTATGTGATTGGCGCCTCGATCAAGCAGGTAACGGATTCCCTCCATCGTAGATGTTCTGCTGATGATCCGCAATTCCGGGTTGATCTCCCGTGCGGCGGCAATCACCATCGAAGCTGCCGTCTCGTCAGGGAGTGTGATGACCAGCAGAGAAGCTTTCTTCAAGGCCGCGAATTTGATGATTTCCGAATTGGCGGCGTCTCCATAAAGCGATCGAATACCCCGCCGGTTAAGCCTTTTGATCTGCCCGACGTCTGAATCTACGACGAGCATGGGAATACCCAGCGATTCCAATACATCCACAAGGTGTATACCTGCCTGGCCGTAACCTGTGATGACCACATGGTTTTCTAAATTCCTGGCTTCAGGCTTCTCGATCACTGCGGGTTTCGTTTCTTTCTTCTGAATTAAAGGGATGGCGGACAGCCGGTGGTCCAACCAGGGGATCAGTCTATACATCAGCGGATTTATGGATATGGAGATCATTGAGCCGGCCAGTATCAATGAATACTGATCGTTGTTGAGCATATTCAATCTCAATCCTTCCTGCCCCAGAATGAAGGAGAATTCGCCGATCTGACTCAAACCGACAGCCACCACGATGAAAGTCTGAATGGATTGTGGGAAGATACTGGACATCAACAACGTGATGATTAATTTGCCCAGAATGATCAACAGGGAAAGCCAAATAACGTGTCCCAGATTATTCCAAAGAAATACCGGATTGACCAACATGCCAACCGAAACAAAGAACAAAACCGCGAAGGCGTCGCGGAAGGAGATGATATCCGCACCGACCTGATGATTAAGATGGGATTGACCGATAATGGCGCCGGCGACAAATGCGCCCAGCGCCAGTGATATACCGAAGAGCTCCGCCGATCCCAGTGCCGTTCCCAGAGTGATTGCCAGGATGGCCAGAATAAATAGTTCCCGGGAACGCGTAAAGGCGATTTTTTCCAACAGCCAGGGGATAAAACGCGTTCCCAGAAAGAACATAAGCGCGGCAAAAGCGGCGACTTTTATCAGGGTTATCCCGATGATCGACCAGTCAAAAGGGCCTCCTTTTGAAAACACCGGCATGAAAACCAGAATGATGACCGATAAGATATCTTCCATCACCAGCCAGCCTACAGCCGCCTGGCCGTGCTCTGTGTTGAGTAATGAGTTGTCCATCAGGCCGCGCAGCAAAACGACCGTACTGGCTACAGAAATGGCCAATCCCAGCACAATACCGGCCGAGAAAGACCACCCCCATATGCGGCTGAGGAAGAAACCGGCGGTGGTGGCCAGGGCTGTCTGGATCAACGCACCGGGGATGGCAATGCCGCGCACTTTCCACAGATCCTCGAAGGAGAAGTGCAACCCCACTCCCAGCATGAGGAAGATCACTCCCAGTTCAGCCAACTGCTGAATGGTGTTCACATCACCGATAAAACCGGGAGTAAACGGTCCGATGACGATACCCGCGAAGAGATATCCCACAATGGATGGTAGGCCAATCCGCCTGGCGGCGATCCCCCCGATAAAAGCCACAACCAGCGCCATGGTGATATTGATCAGTATGGGAAGCTCGTGCATTCCAAATTTTCCTTTTTCTGGTCGATACAAACCCATGCGGTTAAAAAGATACCATTTAACTATAACAAAACATCCCCTGAACCATTGAAGATTCAGGGGATTGAAGAACCAGATATTCAATACTTATGAAACGGGAGTTAAGACACCGCCGCCATCGAGGGAATAGGTCTTTCCACCCAGATCAGGACAGTTCGTCGGATTGTAGTACACCGTGAAACCATTTCCTGTGATGTTCGTGATGGATGTTCCGGAAATTCCGGCAGGATTGATTAATTTGGAAATGTAAGAATTGGCTGTTACAGTCCAGTGACTTGTCCCATCCAGAGTCAGGTTGATTTCTTTGGCCGAATGGGTGGGATTGATCGCGCTTTTCAATGAGGAGTTATTCATGAGGGAGATGTTGATCGAACTAATCTTATCAGCGGTAATGGAACCCGAGAGAGTCTCATTATCCGCCGTGAAAATGACCGTACCCCCATTAGTACCTTCGTTTCCCCAGCGATTGGCACTGGCATCGATCAATTCACCAGAATTGGCGACCACGGTGACACCTGAAAGGTTGATCACACCGATTGAATTGGTCACAAAGAATAACGGGCCGCTGGATGCTGTGTTGGTAAGTTCACCGCCTGACATGCTGAATGTGCCTTGAATGCCTTCGGCATCTCCTGACATACTTTGATAGATCATAACACCCCATTTGTTCTCCATACTGGAGGTCAATACAGAATCATTCAACGTAATCGTATTGGCTCCTTCGATGACGGCGGATTCCGAGCCGGTGGCTGACATACGCATGTTTTTGACGATGATATTTCCGGTGGAGTAGATGGCGGGAGAATTGTTGCCGGTTGTGGCGATGTTTCCACCCACTGCGGTTATCGTACCGCCTCCCCGGTCTGTCGCCAGTGCGGCCGAACTTTCGCCGCGGGTGGTGATGTCGACATCTTTGAGAGTCAAGACTCCACCCCTGGTTGCCATCACACCGTGCGCGCCGTTGGCGGTGGCATCGATGACGACATTTGAAAGGTCAACAGTTGATCCCTTCCCGACGGCGAAAGCCCCGTTGGCACCTTCACCGGTTGTGGTGATTGTGCTGTCTTCAAGATGGATCGTGGAGTTATTGATGGCCAATACGGCGGCGTTTACACCCGCAAAACTGCTGGAATCCTGTGAAGATGTATTTCCGGAAGTCGTAATTTTCGAATTGGAGAGGGAAAGTGTTCCTGAGTCGGTGACCAGTATCCCGGATTGGTCATTTTCTGAAGCGGTGATGGTTTGACCGGTTTTTATTTCGCTTCCGCCCTGTTGTTTATAGGCTGCCGTATATACAACCTGTGAGTTTGAATTCTCCTGTCCACCCTGCCCGGGACCACCTGTTATTTTTCCGGCATGAAATTGACCGGCCGGGTTCAACCCGGCCGGAGCAAATGCTACTGTTGATTTGGTTCCGCTTGCTTTTTCGAGCAAGGCGGTAAAAGCTTTCATCAATCCTGGTTGGATCATTCCCTGTCCCTGGCGCACACCATCGGCGGGAGGTTGTCCCTGCTGCCCATCGGGCTGCCCACCCTGCTGTCCGGGTTGGCCACCCTGCTGTCCGGGCTGCCCATCCTGTTGACCGGGTTGACCGCCCTGCTGACCGGGTTGACCGTCTGGCGGAGCAGCCCGACCGTTTCCCTGTCCGCTGGCGGGGGGCTGCGGTTGACCATTGTCAGACGAAGTTCCGCCTGGCTGGCCGCCGTTCTGCTGTTCGATACCTATTTCTTTCATGATGGTTGTGGCAATGTCATGGGTGATCTTCATTTCAGCAATGGCGTTCACCTGATCGGTCGTTAGCACCGCTACCATTTGCGATGTCAGTGTGTCCAATTTGGTTGTGAGTTCGGTGTTTTGAGCGGCCGCGGCCGGGGTTGAACCGGGCACCGGAGTAGGCGGCGCTGCCGGTGTCCCGGAGGGGTTTTCTCTGGATGGTTTTTTACCGGAAGGCATGGCTGATTGTACGGCTTTCTGATATTCATCCCAGAGCGGTAGAATTGAGGTGGCCTGATCTTTGGTCAATGCCAGTTTCGAGCCGTCCAGTTTTAACAAACCGAGGATCATTTGATTGATCACCGATTCTGCATTTTCAAAATCGGTCGTGATGCCGCTTTTATTCGCGGATGAAGATGCTGACGCGAAGGATGCACCTTTATATGAAATCAACTGATCGGCTGACTGCCCGGTTGTCAAATGGACAACCGGCGCCTGCCCTGCGCAGGCGGTTAACATCAAAACGATCAGAATAAGCAGGGTATATACAAATTTTTTCATGGTACCTCCAGGTGATAGTCCAGAAGTCTCATCTTTTACCAGTTCAGGTTTTAACTTCTGGAAGAAATTTCTTCATATCTTGTTCCGAATCGGTATAGATTGGATTGGCGCTTGTGTTGATCGATAGTAAGTATCCTTTCAAGATTTGATTGTTCTTATTCTATGGTTTGAATCTGAGAGGACTCCATGAGGAACCTGTGGATTTATTGAGAATTCGAAATTTGGATTTTTCCACCGAACTTTTCCGCAAACTTTTGCATATAGTTTTCTTGAATGACAATGGAAATAACAATGGAGAATCACTTGTCTGGAAAGAACAATCAATGGCTTCAAAAAGTCGACTTTGGCCGATTATTTGAAGAACAAAAGAACCTTGTTTTTAAAACCGCGTACCTGATGTATGGGAATAAAGATGATGCCGATGAAGCTCTGCAGGAAGTATTTCTCCTGGTTTTCCACTCACTTGGTACATATGATCCAGAAAAGGGAGCACTTACAACCTGGCTGCATCGCATCACTATCAACTACTGCCTTGGGCATAAACGAAAGCAGAAATTCCAGCCCGAATCTCTGGATGAGAACCAATCATTGGCATCAGAGGAATCCATAGAGAAGCGAATCCAATCGACTGCGGCACGTCGTGAAGTTCAGAAAGAGATCATGCAACTATCAGAAAAATTGCGGGCCGTCATTGTTTTACGCTATTACTGGGAATTGCCCTATGCAGAAATTGCGTCGATTCTCGACATACCTTTAGGGACCGTGAAGTCGCGGCTGGATCTGGCACTACATACCCTCGAAAAGAATATCCGAACCTCTGAAAATTTGCTGATTGTAAAAGATCACCAGAATGGGAGTGTGTTTTATGACCTGTAAACAAATCAAATCAAAAATCATCCCATTTTTGGATCATGAATTATCCCCTGTCGAAAACTTGCAAGTTGAACAACATCTATCCGGATGTAAGGACTGCCAAAAAGAACTGGCTGACCTCCGGAAAATCCGCCAACTCACCGGACTTGCTCTGCAGAGCATGTCTGAAAAAACCCAACCATCACCGCAGGCCTGGAACCGCCTGCAGCAAAAGATGGCGGAAGAAGCAGATCCATCTCGAAACTGGTTCTCAATCTGGTTTTCCCGCCTGGCGCCGGGAGGGATGCAAAACCACAAAATCACTCTATCTGGAGAAAATAAAATGTTACGTCGAAGTGCTGTGTTACTATCTGGCGCTCTACTCTTAGGGATTTTTGGATTTTTCCTGTCCACTAAAAATGTAACGCCTGTATCGGCCAAACAAGTTCTGGAGAAGGCGTACGAAGCCAACAAACTGGAAGTGCTCGACAAAGGTATATCTCATATGGTTGTTGAGATCTTCCAAAACAACACCATGGAAGAAGGGAAAAATGCTGGAACAAGGATGCTGAGGGAGACATATACTGATTTTGGAACGGGAAACCTGCGTACGGTGCAATATGCTCTGCCAGAGAAGAAGATCGTGGACGTTTTCGGGTATGATGGCGAATACACGTATTCAACCCAACACTCTGAGAATGGCAAAGCGGCCGACATCCTGACGGTTTACCGCAGTCCTCAAAGCCGCGAAAAAGTGGTTGATCTGGATGCCGGTCAACGAACATTAGACGCAGAAGAATTATTCAAACAGTTTCGTTCAGCTCCTGATGTGAAGCTTGAAACCCCGAAGGAGCTTTTGAATGGGAAGAAAACCATTATCCTTCTATCGACTCATTCGCTGGCGATCTCTGAAAGCTCAAGTACACAAAAGAACAAAATTACCTTTGACCGGATTTCCAGCAGAATGATTTTCGATGCAGGTACATATAAATTGCTGGAAATCACCAATACGGCAAAAAAGAATGATAAAGAGTTTGTTATTTCTTCAACAAAATATTTAACAAATGAGGTATTGCCGGCAGAGTCACCTGTAGAATGGGATTTTTCAGACCTCACCGGTATAAAATTAGTGGATGATACGGATCGTTCAAAAGGAGATCTACTGCCCGAAAAGATCACCCCGCAGGAACTGGCCGCTCATACAAAAGATGGTTTTCTCTTAAAAGAAATTCCAACTGGCTTCCAATTGACGCTGTCTGCTCCACCCCGCCAGACCGAAGAATCAAGCTTTTACTATACCGCCAGTTACCGAAATTCCAACCAGGGTTATCTTGTGATCCAGACGGTAGAAATGCTCCCTGATGAAATGGTTGACAGCATAGACGAGACCTTCACAACCGGAAACGGATTAACAATCAAACTTTTGAAACAGGACGGAATTTCAGATAGTGAAAGTTACATGACCGCTTTTGTGGAAAAATCTGAGAAGACCTGTGTTTTGATAAACAGTAATCTCCCGAAGGAAGAATTCAAGAAATACCTTGAAGGTTTGGAAAACGTGAAATAAACGGATCTTCCGTTGATAACACCGGAAAGGCTGCCTTTGAAATCCACAGACTGGATAAAAGGTGGCCTTTCGATTTATTCTATATTGAACACAATCAGAATCTACGCAGAAGCAGGATGATATTCTTTACAACTTCCGGATCAAATTGAGTTCCGCTGCAGCGCATCAGCTCCTGCTTGGCCTGGTTGTAATCCATCGGATCACGGTATGCTCTGCCGGTTGTCATGGTAGAAAAGGCATCTGCCACAGAAAGTATTCTGGCTCCCAGAGGTATCTTCTGACCTGCTGCCTGGTGGGGGTATCCTTTACCATTGAAATGCTCGTGATGAGCACGAACCAACGGGATTATGGTTTGAAGCTTGGAAGAAGGTTCCATCAACGCGGCACTATATTCAGCGTGTCGTTTAATAATTTCCCACTCTCTTTCATTCAGTGGACCAGGTTTAGTCAAAAGTTCTCTAGGCACAACCGCTTTCCCAATGTCGTGAAGACGGGCAGCCAGCGTAATCTCATCAATTTCCTCTTCGGACAAACGCATATACTCCGCTATTCGTTTTGCCCAGAGTGCGGTAACCCGGCTGTGAGCGCTCTGATCACAGCGATCGATGGAGTCTGCCAGCATAAACAATGCTTTGCAATAGTTTTCCTGCATTTTCTGAACGACAGGGCCGACATAAACTGTCAGCCCTGCCAGTTCAGCTTTGAAAGGCGTGCCGGTGATTTCATTCAGGTTTTTTTGACTCCCTTCCGGCAATTCTCCATTATCCAGGGCAAAGAAACCAAATATCTGGTTTTTTCGATCCAATTCCATGGGAATCATTACCTGGAAAGGTTTAAATTGCTCCTCAACCCTCCCTGCATCCCCCTTGTTATTGGGAACAATATCAGTACCTGGTTTGGTATAGGACGAATGACGGTTCATTTTAAACCTGAATATGCATTGCTTAACAATAGGGCAGCACGGCTATCTCAGTAAGTGAAGGGGTTTCGATAATTTTTAAAACACACGATGAAAACTCTTCGAGACTCTCAGCATGAACATGCCGAATCTGTTCCTTTACACTGCCGGGGAATTGAAAACTCTCCCCCAGGTACCCTCTATCGATCATGGCGACAGGATTAGCAAGCAGCAATTTTCGAAAATGGGTATTTATGATGGCGGCATGAAGTAGACGGCCGAGTTCCGCTTTGGTCGCGGCCTGTGTGTTAGAAACCGGAACATGCGCTTTCGGCAGGTCAGTATCTAAAGAGATGGCTATCATTTTTTCTCCTTTTCATCTGTATTTTGGCTCAACGACCACATGAGAAAAAAAACTCCTATGGCGATGAAAATATCACCCAGACTGAAAATGGTATTCTGCGGCAATCCTGATGGCAGAGTGAACTGGTCTGACAACCAGATCAGGCGGATATTCGCCGGAGCCATAATGATGTCTTTTGTATAACCAAGACGTGCACCGACAGTCCAGAGTTGTTGGGTGCTGGCCGCGGGCAGGCGTTGCAGGATCTCTATACTTATTGGCATCCAGCCGCCATTGCTGATGATGACAAGAAAATTAGCGATCAGTCCCAGACCTAATGCCCAAAAACCCGGTGACAATGCGTTCATCAAGATAAAGACAATCAGCCCGAGCATAGAGAGTATCTGAACGGTTGGAATAATGGAATTGGGAATATATTGACTGATGGCAGGAAGATAAAAAACCAGAATCTGGGGAATGACCGCAATGAGCATCAACCATTCCCAACGCAGTTGTGGTATTTGTAACGTTCGATGAGTGAGCCTGGCACGCAAAATACTTGCAGCCAGGCCCACGATGACAGCATATAGTAAGATCATATGTATGTTAGCTTTAAAACTGGAATCCGTTCCGATTTACACATTTCCTCATCCCTCCCTGGATGAGTGGTAAAACGAGGGGTTAATTTTTACGCGGTATGCTTTTTATCCACCAGTGGCGGCGGGGGCGCCTGCACCAAGAACGAACAGAGCCACAGAGATGAGGAACAGAACAACCCGAACATCAACAGGGCGGACAACGGTTTTAGCAGATTTCACAAGATTTGATAACATGGCTCACTCCTTGGATAGCTATTTGGAAAGTTTTATATTGGTTCTATTATTATTAAGATCGGTCTCAAAACAGGCATTAAACCAGCCTCAACACCGGCAGTTTTGACGGTTCTTTACAAATCTGTATTCACTTTCCAAAAATGACGAAAGAGGGAATACCCGGTCGGGAAACCCCCATACGAATCCTGGTGAGTTGCAGGTACCCGCTCGAGCCGGCGCTTACACCGGCTGCAAGAACATTGCCCGGTTAAGATCAGATCAGCGTAACAATTCTTGATACAGCGCCTGGGTTTGCTGGGATGGAGCAGCATTGATCTCTCTCTCCAGCACCTCGACGCACCGCTGATATTGCCGGATCATTCCCACGCGGTTTCCCATACCCGCGAATGCCCGCAATGCCAAACGGTAGGCATCTTCCAACAGGTTGTCTTCCTCGAGCGCGCGCTGGCAGTATTCCAACGCTTGATCATATTTGGCCAGTTTCAGGTAGATTTCAGCGGCATTGATCAGAATATTCAAATAGTTCTGGCGTAGGTATTCCCGCGGATTCAATGCCCAGGTCTCTTCAATCTCATTCAGATAATTCCCCCGGAACAATTTAATCGCCTCGCGATAATGTGAAAGTTTCTTCAACGGATCGTTCGCCTGAGAAGCAAGCGCGTTGGCTTTCAGGAAGGATTCCACGTCATACTCATAATCCAGCTTATTGTTGAACCGGTATATCTCCTGGTCTAACAACACGCTGTTTTTGCCGACCGCCCGCCGGAGACGGTAAATCGTGTTCTTGAAGCGAAATTTTGCCTCATCTATGGAGGCATCCGGCCAGAAAATCACGCAGATCTCTTCACGCGTCATACCTTCAGGGTGAGCCAGCAGCAGGAAGAAGAGTTCCCGCGCGGCCTGTGTTTGCCACTCCGCGTTCGTGATTTTGTGATTGTTGACCTGAACCTGCATGCGTCCCAGCGCCCGAATGAACAGGGTTGGTGGAGCAAAAGGAATGACCTGTGAGTTTTCCCGCAAATACCGTCGATAGACAGGCAATTTTTCTTCAAAGGTCTCAAGAAGGGCGCGAAATCGTGTGATTTCCGATTGGAGATAATCAAATCGTATGGTATTCAGCTCTACCTTGAAACGGGCAGAAAGGGCGATCAACGCGATGGGTGGATAATCCGTATCCATGCTGGCTTGAATGTGCAGGATATGCTCAAGCATTTTTTCTTCCTGGCCTGAAGCATGGTAAGCCAGGATGAGATAAAGATGCGCGCGATCATATTGGATTTTATGACCCTCACGTCCAAAGTACGTGCAGGCGTTATCCAGCAAGGGTATGGCCTCGTGGGGTTTTTTATCCAGTACTTTCAATCCTCCCAGTTCCAGCGCATAGAGCTGGTTCTCCATTTCCGAGCCATCCATGTTGATCAAGGTTTGCGTCTGTTGCAAGATCTGGTATCCACGGGAAATATCACCCCGCAAACCGGCCAGAGCCGCGGAACGAGCCCCGATATACACTTGCAGGAAATGCTCCTGAAGGCGGTCAGCCATAGCAGAAGCCATATCGAATGCCTCAGCCGCCTGATCATCTGCCTGCAACTCGGTATACATATCGGCTATACCCGTCAAGATATAGGCTTCCATACGGGTATAACCGCTGCTTCGAGAAAGCTCCAGCGCAACTTTGAATGAGTCGCTGGCCTGTTCATATTCCCCCATCATCTGCTGTAAAACTCCCAGGTTATTCAACAGAATGGATTGATTGATTTGATTCTCTGTTTGTTTCCAGTAGTTCAGAGCTGCCTCATAAGCGTCTCTGGCACGGTCATACTGACCGATATTCTCGTAGATGATGCCGATCTCCATCTGGATTTCCGCTTCATTTTTCCGGTCACACAGGGATTGAACGGTGTTGTAGGCTTTTTGCAGCCAGGTGAGCGCTGATTTGAGTTTCCCTTTGTGATAGATGCACAGGCCAATACAACGCAGGCCATCCCCCGATATTCTTTCCAATTGCGGGTGATGCTCCACCAATTCGATGCAATGATTGGCATCCTTAAGTCCGGAATCCAGGTCGCCCATCAGCCGGTGGAGGTTGGCGCGCCAAACCAGAACCTGACAAAGGGCGGGTATGTCTTCAGAAGATAGCAGGCCGTTCACCGCTTGATTGTAATAGTCCATGGCCATCGGTGTATCACCCGTGGAGAAGGCAATCTTCCCTTTCAGGCCAAGAATGACGGGATGTTCCCGAACCACATCGTCTGGAATGACATCGATCCAGGCAGATAGAGTGGAAATCCGGCCTGCCGCCAGAATATCCGGTCCGGCTCTTTCGATCAGCCGCAGAAGATCATCCTGCGAATTCAACCGCCGGTAGATGGAGAACGCACGATCCCATTCCCTGTTTTCAATATAGTCCGTCGCCAGGCAGCGTTCGATCTCGGCGGCCAGCATGGAACATTCCCGAAAAACCCGCGTCTGCAGAAATTCCAGGAAAAGGGGATGATAGCGCAGCCAATCACCCTGATCTCCTACCGGCAGTGCAAATAGATTATTGCGCTGTACGGCATCCATCCAGGCACTCCAGGGAGCATCTGGCAGATTCAGAGCTTTACCCAAGATTCTGGAACACATGGTTTCGTTGAACTCTTCCAGAAGGGAAGACCAAAGCAGAAAGGAACGCAGTTCGGCCGGTTGTTCATTGATGATTTGCAGGAAGTATTCTTCCATACCAAAACCAGTCAGACGTTCCAGCAGGCTCCTGGTTTTTACTTCTTTTCGGGTGATTTGGCTGGTGAGAATGATACCGGTGATCCAGCCTTCCGTTTGATTCAAAATTTCTTCGGCGATTTCCTTGCTTATTTCCTTTTGCCGGGTTTGTTCGTAAAGAGCCTGGATTTCATCCGGTTGAAAAGCCAGCTCTTCGAAACTGAAACCGCCGACCTCAGAGCGGGCAGCCAGCATGGGTAAAACAGGCAGCGATAGCAGGCTGCGCGAGGTGATCAATACATGGCAGTTCTCTTCAGTATCTTGCAGGAACCGGCTGATAAAATTACGCACCGGGACGCTTTCATTGACCAGATGCAGATCATCCAAAATAATCACAAAATGTTCGGCCACGTGCTCATACAGGTCGTTGATGATGATACTGGCTATTGTTTCCACATCCAGATTCACCTGGTCGGCATTCAAAACTGTTTTAGACCGCTCTCCAAATGCCGGGAATCTTTGGTGAATGGCTGCAATGAAGTAGGAAATGAACCGGCGTGGATCAAAGTCCAGCGTATCCACGGTATACCAGCACACCGGAAGTGGGCTGCAACTGGCATAATCGACCAGCAGTGAAGTTTTCCCGTAACCTGCCGGAGCTGAAACCAGCACCAGACGTTTTTCCAACAATTCATTAAGCAGATCGATCAATCTTTGACGCGTTACCAGTTCACCCCGGCGGCGGGGTGGTGTAATTCTTGTCCGGATGATCGAAAATTCCTGTGACATGTTCTGCTGTTTTTTCTGATAAACATTATATCCAAATCAGCCTGCATTTCTCATAGTATATTCATAACGGTACAAGTAATCAGGTGTGGTTAAATTAACGCAAAAAAAGAGCTGCATTGGGATATGCAGCTCTTCCCGGAATACCTGGATCTGGTGTTATTCCCAGAATCGAAGGGTGATCCCGGAGGGTGAGGTTATTTTTATCATCCGGCGGGAACCAGCCGTGGTCAGGCTTTCATCTTTATTGCCGGATATTTGCCTGATCAGATCAAGTGTATTCATGATATT
The DNA here is from genome assembly GCA_012798535.1 of Leptolinea sp. Classification (GTDB taxonomy): domain Bacteria; phylum Chloroflexota; class Anaerolineae; order Anaerolineales; family Anaerolineaceae; genus Leptolinea. The sequence goes on along the minus strand of JAAZMZ010000038.1, from coordinate 16,169 downwards.
TTCACTGAGAAAATCCAGTTCTATGTTGGCGACAGGCAATGCACCAGAGTCCGTTGATTCAATATCTGGCCCATTCCTGGATAATAAATTTAAGGTCAAACCCTGAGACAATGGAAGCAATACCTGGTATTCATTTTCCACGAGCGGAACAATATCCAGGATTTGTTTGAAAAAAGCTTTTTCTGCTGCAACATCGTCAACCGTCATGCGGACTGACAACATCTGGCACAACGAATTGGGAGCGGCAGGTTTTGGGATATTTTCCAGCATTAAATGATCGAAGCGGTAACCAAGAAGATTATGCATAATTTTTAAAATATGCCTTGATAATTATCCGGTTGATTAGGTGGCTAATCCCGATTTGCCGGGTGGTTTCTTGAAGAAGGATGGTGCTGATTCTGGCTTTTCAGGATAGTTACAGCTTACCATCGGGTGCGGGATGATATGTGCTTCAAAAGTGCCATTTTGGTATTATTTTTCAATGACACGTTCAGAACAAGTTGATCAGACCATATCCACCATAGGCCACAATGGCTGCACCCAGAAGGTTGGATACAAGCGTTGTCCACACATAGGTGAACATGGATATGTGATAAACACCGCAGATGATGCTGATAAATTTCGGTCCGAATCCCGGCAACATTCTGCCGAGGAGCAGAAGGTAAGGAGAATTAATGGGCAGATCACCCAGGTGAAACGGCAGCCGGGATTTCTTTTCTTCGAAATCGGCGAGGTTGCCGATATTACCACCGATATAAAATTCGACCAACGCCGCCAGTGTATTTCCCACAGTGGCCATCAGCAGGGCGTAAATGGGACCATCCAGAGAGGTAATGAAAATTGTCAGGGGTTCTGATGGGATAGGAGTGGCACCGAGTACGGCGTAAATGGCCAGTGAGATGATAATACTGAACTGGCGGTGGGTTTGGATAAATTTTTGCAGGGAGGAAAAACCGCGGGTTGAAAACACATAGGAAACCAGGATGATGATCACTGCCATCAATAACAGGCGAATGACCTTTTCCCGGTTGTTTTTCAGGAAAAGCCCAAAGGAATCCAACACCGATTCAGACATAATGCTTTCGTTATGAAGCAGGTTTTCTTCTTGAGGCGGCTTTCCAGAGCTCAGCGGTGATGTTTCGGGCGGATCCTGGAAAGCCAATCCGAGCGGCATTTCCTGCAATCTGGTGCAGGATATTTCGATCAGAAGAACTCCAGTATTGTACGATGGTTAAGAATTCCTGTGGGGAGTAAGCGCAAACTCCCGCATGGTTACCGATGACAAATTCGACATTGCCGGTTTCCTGCCCCGGGAGGTGATCAACTATAATTATTGGAAGCCCGGCTGCCAGACCTTCAGAAAGGATCAATCCACCGGCTTTAGTCACCAGAATATCCGCGCACTCAAGCCAGATGTGCATATTCTGAACAAAATCCTCAACATGCATGGGAAAATTCCAGGAATGCTGCTTCAGATTGGCATACAATTCCCGATTCCCGCCAGCAATGGCCACGACCTGAAAAGGAAAGGAAGCCTGTTCCAGTACCCGGATATGGTGGATCATTCCGTTTACCCTGGGACTACCCACGAACAGCAGAGTCGTGAGGTCTGGCTGTAATCCCAGAGAGATGCGCAGATTCGATTTTGTGTATCGATTTGCACCCAGGGCGGGATCAACCGGTATTCCGCTGAGGATGATGTCTTCTTCCCGAATACCACAGGCCAAAGCTTTCTCTCTGACCGCTTCTGTCCCCACGAAAAATTTGTCAGGGCTGTGATTGAACCACATGGTGTGAACATCAGCCAGGTCGGTTACCACGGTATACAACGGGGTCGTGCTGTGCAGATTATCCAGAACGGCTCCCATGGGCGCGTTGAATAGAGGAGCCGTGTTCAGAATAACATCCGGGTAGGTTTCCAGATAAATCCGCCGAAGGCTTTGATATAAAGACAGAATTAAAGTGCCTTCCACCAGCGAACTGATGGACCGTGAATTGCTGATCTCATAGGTAAACCGGTAAAAACGCTGATTACGCAGAACGTTGCGGTCATAATTCCTTTCCGTCTGGCGCAGATAGACCGGCGTTTGTTTTTCTTTGACCGGATTGACGATCCGGGTTATGACCTCCAAAGGATGTGCTTCGGATAGAGCTTTGGCGACATAATTTGCCGCGCTTCGGTGCCCAAATCCCGAATCACTGGTAAGAATGAGAAAGCGCTTCTTGGGCATCAAGCTTGATCATGTGCTCCATTCGTGAAGATGAATTCTTTTGCAAGTGTTCCAGCATTCGGCGAACACGTGGACGATTGTATCGCTGCATAATGATGGGCACCATATTATTGGCCACCGCATACGCCATCATCCACCAGGCAGCTTCCACACTATTCCAGAGGAAAAAAAGAAAGCCTGGGAAGATCATGATCCAGTGACAGAATTCTGCCCGGCAGCTTTCCTTCAGCCAGCGATCAAGATACTCAAAAGTATAGGTGGGCAGGTTCTTGATCTCAAATGCGCCGGAATAGACCCGGGCGCCGCTCGGAATCCATTTTTTCCACGAGCGCACGTGGAAAATCTTCTCGTAGATCTCACCACCTTTCTCCCATGTTTTGGTCAGATATAAAGGCTGATCGGGATCAAAAAAGGATACCGGAATTCTCGAACATGTGTAACCAATACCCAGATGAAAGCACACCCAGGCGAATATATCCACGAACAGGGTACTCATTTCGGAAAGGAAAAAGATTCTCATTGCACACCATTTATCCTGTGTCTGGTCACGACCTGATTGCACCGGATAACAGGACTTTTCCCCGGTCTTTCAGGGCGTTCCATTACAACCCAAGATTAATCCCTTAACAGAAGGGAGTCTTGTACCGGAAGTATTATTTTGGTGTTATTTTCAACAGATGAATTGAAAAGTGCGCTAACGGATCCAACCCTGTTTTCGAGCGACCAGAATAGCCTGTGTTCGGGTGGCCACGCCGAGTTTTAAGAAAATATTATTCAGGTGTCTCTTCACCGTATTGATGGATAGATGCAAACGTCCGGCTATTTCCCCGTTTGTCTGGCCGCTGGCTACCAGCGTCATCACCTCGATCTCACGCTGCGTAAGCATGTCTGGTGAGATAGGTTTTTCCACCCCTTCATCAACAATCTCCGCTGAGGCCGGGATCTGTTCATCATTCCGGTTGGACATACGATACAGCAGGTCTGAAAGGAAAGCGCGGCTGGGAATTCCATCCGCCGGTGGATTTTGTTTAATATGTGCCAGGTAGCGGGTGATCAGACGGGACATAGGAATACCTTCATTGATAAATACCTGGCGTATCTCTTCAGGTTCGGCAATGCGGAAAACTTTTTCCAGGATTGCAAACATTTCCGTTAATCTGTTCAATTCATGATAAGCCAGAGCCACCAGCATCCAGCCTTCGAGGGAATAAGACACCTGTCCCATTTTCTCAAGATCGGGGAGGATAGGCAGAAGAATTTTTTCCACGCGTTCAATTTGAGAGTGATCATTTCCCTGTCTGCCAAGCACAAACGATAGCCGCGCCAGCAGCAATCCGGTTGGCACAGACAGAGCGACAGGCATTTTCCCCAGAACGGTTGGATAGTCGTCTCCGGTAAGTTTCATTCTTTGCACCCAGTTGATCGCCTGAGAGGTTTGACCGCGCAAAAGAGACAGCTTAATCTCCGATATATCGATTATCAGGTCATCCATTTGTCCCTGGCTTACATCAGCGATCTCCCGCGCGAGGTTTATTTCATTCTTCGAATTAATATAGTCTCCCTGGCAATGGTAATAATTTGCCAATCGGATATGAGTATCCAACTGGTTGATCGATGGAAGCCAGTCGCGGGATAGATCAACTCCCTGCATTAAAAATTTTCCGGCTTCTTTCAACTGGTTGCGGATCAAATATACTTCGCCGATTTCTTTGTAGAGATAGCCCTTAAAACCGGATGAAGTCTCAGAGGAGGGAAGATATTTTAATGATTGTTGGAACAGAATCAGCGCCCGGCTGAGTTTTCCTTTATCGATGAGCACTTCGGCAAGGTTGCTGCGGGAGATCATGAGCGTGATCCAGTTTCCGGATCTCTGGCTTATCAGAATTGTCTCTTCATACACCTCAATCGCCTGGTCCAGGTTGCCATTCATGGCCAGGGTAAGTCCCTGATTGAGTAGCGCGAAACAATGAGAAAAGCTGTTCTCTTCCGGTAGGATTTGGAGAGCCTGAGTAGAAAAAACCAGCGCCTGTTCGATATCCCCTCGCATGATCGATAACATGGATTGGGCTGCGAAGACCAGCCCCAAAAGGTCGTTTTTATATGGTAGAAGCACCTTGCTCACCGGTTCATTGGCGAGTAAATCTCTGGTCTTCTCCAGCCAATACTCACTCAAATTCAATTCAAATCGGATCATCAGCCCCCATGCGTAGATCAGGCAGAGCAGCGGGCTGGTTTCTATCAAATTCTGGTCGGTCCTTTTGATCCAAGCCAGAGTGTCCAGAATATTGCCTTTATTGACGGCAAAAATGGAATATTTTTCGACCAGAGTCAGATACTGTTGTTTATCATCGGCGTGGCTCGAATAGGCCAGCGCCTCTTCGAACATCCCGTTTTGATCGCACCACTGACTGGCCCGGCTGTATAAAACTGGCACCTCGGTGGGATGTTTTTCCAGCAGTAGATTGCGCAAAGCCTGTGAAAATAAAGGATGATAACGAAACCAGAGTTCTTCCTGGTCCAGGGGAATAAGGAAAATATTCGAATGATACAGACTGTGTAAAAGTTCCTGGCTGTTGAGTTGTGGATTATCCTGGTTTATGACAAAATCACATAAATGACCGTTCAGGTTATCCAGGATGGATGTTCGTATCAAAAAGTCCTGAACATCAGGAGATTGCCTGTATAGCACCTCGTCGATCATGTATTCCATGGTGAGCCGGGGATTACTTGACAAAGCGGCTCCTTCAAGACGAACGGCGTGAATCTCATTCAAAGAAATGGCTTTCAACTGTAATCCGGTAATCCAACCCTCTGTTTGTTCGTAGGTTTGTTGGATTTCCGCTCCGGATAACTCAAGGGGAATAGTCTGGCTGAGAAATTCACCGGCTTCTGCTCTGGAAAAGTTCAAATCTGCGGCGCGAATCTCTGTGACGCGGTTGACGGCGTGCAGGTGAGCTAATGGGAAGGGGGGATCGCTGCGCGTGATGATGACCAACCGGAAATGCGCCGGAAAATGATCCAGCAGGAAGAGTATTTCCCTGTGAATTTCCGGATTCTGAATGGTCTGGTAATCATCGAGAACCAGAGAAAATTCAGTATCACTTTCCACGCATCCGTTAATCAGTGAGATCAGCAATGAGTGAATTCCTTCCCCCGAATGATCGTGAATAGAGAAAACCGCAGGCTCGGCTTGCCCTGAACTGGTTTCTTCATTGGCCATCGCCCAGAAATATCGTTTCAGGGTCAACTCATCGTTATCCTGTTCATCCAGCGTCAACCAGAAGACCGGTGTCTTTTTCCCGTGTGCCCAATCCGCCACCAGTGTGGTCTTTCCATACCCTGGTGGTGCGGAAATCAGCACGAATCCCTGCTCAATCCCGTTTTCTATCCGTTGGATCAGATGAGGACGATGGATGATTCCCGGCCGCAAAGCGGGGATCATGATCTTGGTACGAATAATGGGAAAGCCCTTCTTTTTTTCCATTAATTGCCCCATTAAGGATGGAAACACAAGATCTTATTCGGTTTGGGTCCTAGGCATGAATAAAATCATAAGCAGCGCAGCCGTCAATGCAAGAGAACCTCCAAACAGGAAAGGCGCAGATGGACCGAATCCGCTCCATGTTCCGGCACCCTGCCACAGCAGCCCGGCAATGAGTGACGATGGAAATGCCAGCAGCCCGATGACCGCATTATACGTGCCGTAGGCTGTTCCCCGCAGGTCATCCGGAACCAGATCCGCCACCATGGCATTTGCCGTGCCGTATGCCAGCCCATAATACAGACCGTATGCCACATAGAGAATCCAGACCTGCCAGGCTTGCTGCGCCAACGCGAAACCGAAATAAATAGCTGCATAAACCAGCCAGCCGCCGACGATCAACCGTCGTCTTCCAATCCGATCAGATAATGACCCGGCGGGTGTAGAGATCAGAGTGTATACCAGATTAAAGATAATCAGCATGGCTAAAATACCGATCACCGAGATTCCTAAATTTTGAGCGCGCAGCACCAGAAACGCGTCCGATGAGTTCCCCAGGGTGAAAATGCTGACGATCACAAGGAAAATGCTGAAAGGCTTACCCAGACTGCGCAGGGAGAACTTCGGCGCTGCCCGCTGGCTGCTAACTGCAACATCCTTTGCCCCGAATGCCAGGGTCAACACGGCCAGGAAGGCGGGCACCAGGCTCACCAGGACGATCGTCTGGAAGGTGGACCGGGCCAGGTTTAGCCCATTTTTCTGGGTCAGCCAGACCACCAAACCTGCGATCAGGATACCAACCAGGGCGCCGGCGGTATCCATTGCCCGGTGGAAGCCGAATGCAAGTCCGCGGATTTCCTTGGTGACAGAATCTGCCACAAGGGCATCACGGGGGGCTGTGCGAATTCCCTTGCCGATTCGATCTGCCCAGCGTACGCCTGCCACCAGTCCCCAGGTATTGGCAAGGTAGAAAAACGGCTTAACCAATGCAGATAAACCATACCCGGCAACTGCCAGCCACTTGCGCGCACCCAGGCGGTCGGAAAGCCATCCGGAAAACATTTTTAAGAGGCTGGCGGTTGCTTCAGCAATTCCATCAATCAACCCAATGATGCTTGTCTGCACTCCCAATACGTTGGCAAGGAACAAGGGCAGGATGTTAATCACCATCTCGGAGGAAATATCCATGAACAGGCTGGTGAACCCAACCGCCCAAACGTTGCGGGGGAGTTGTCTGATGGATGGAGGTTTAATTTTTGATGGAGGAAGTTCGGACATGTGTTATACCACTGTTTTCCTGGTAGACAATTCTTGTGACGCGATAAAACGGGGGCATGGATATAATTCCATTCAGTTCCCTGGGTGTTTCTTTTGATTTTCCGGGATGGTGCTACTGGGTGCGGAAAGCACCCTCTACCAGTTCGGGTGCAAATTCGCTTGTTCGTTGGGCGCCGGTGGCATATTGATAGACTGCTGCCGTGTACACACCATTCAGCGTGGATTGCACCAGGTTAATTCCAACCAGTATCAGTACCAGGGCGATGCCAATAATGATTGCAGGGAGTGCGGATTCCAGCCAGATGGTGAGACCAACAGCTGCCCCAACGAAAACAAGAATAACCAGGAACGTCACCAGCCCAAAGAAGGCTCCCAAACCGAGGTTCCCCACGATTTGTTCCCCCCAGGTCTTTTTAAGCAAAGCCACCGACCGTTTTACTGCATCGAATGGTCCCACTTTTTCAACAGCAAGCACCGGAACCACCAGGAATGTGGCAATGTTCCATGCCAATCCGATCATTGAGATGATTGCCCTACCGAGTCCCTTGCTCTTTTCCGAAATTGTCTTCAGGAGAACCCCAACTGTGGCAGCAATCAGCGCATAACCGATGATGGTGCTGAACCGGCTGAATGCTATCCGGAACCCATCTCCAACGGTAGGGTCCCCGCCGTTCAGGCGGATCATTGCGGCACCGACCAGCGCAGTGTTGAAGAAAAACATGACGGTGTATTGCACCACATAAAAGAGAAACAGCACAACAATTCCAATAATCTCAAAGCTTTCACTTAAAGATTCGAGGAAACCCGTCATAAACATTGGAATCATGAAAGTCAGGGAGACAAGAAACAGGGCAATTCCAGAAATGATGGGGAAAATAATCAGTTCCTTGTCCTTGCCAAGGACACGGGCACTGGTTTTCACCAGTTCCCAACTATTGTTGATTTTTTGAAACATGGGGTGCCTCCTGAATGAGTGGAATGGATTGGAAAGTCATGAATATATAAAATTAGCCTGCCGACCAGCGGGCATAAATTGCCATGGAAAGAAGGCGGCGGCGGCTTTTTTCTGTCAATACCACTTCACCTGCTTCCAGGGTACCCTTTCGGTCGGTGATCATATCAGACAGGGCGTAATGGAGGGTCAGCGCAGATGCTTTAACGGCATAAGCTGTCAAAATGACAAATTGGGGATTGGGTGAGAGTATCTCCCGGCAGGCGCTTAACAGGTTGGGCAGCAGTTTGTAAAATTCCCAGACCTCCCCCTTGGGTCCGCGCCCAAATTTGGGCGGGTCCAGGATGATTCCCTCGTAGCAGGATCCACGTCGGGCTTCCCTTTGAACAAATTTGAGCGCATCATCCAGCATCCAGCGGATGGATGTTTCAGGCAAACCGGTTAACTGCTGGTTTTCCTTTGCCCAAGTGATGGATTTGCGTGAAGCATCCAGGTGTGTGACCTGTGCCCCGGCATGTGCTGCAGCTAATGAGGCAATCCCCGTGTAGCCAAACAAATTGAGAACCCGGGATGGCTGTGCAGCCGATTTCACTTGTGATTCAATCCAATCCCACTGGGCAGCCTGTTCGGGAAATACCCCCAGGTGGCGGGAGGAGGTGGCTGCCGCCCAAAATTTTAATGACCTGTATTGCATCTTCCAACGGTCCGGCATGGTACGTCGATTTGGTTCCCAGTGACCGCCATTTTCCTCGGGGGCTGGGTGAAATATGGCATCCGCCAAATCCCACTCCCGTAGGGGCAGACCAGGTTCCCAGACTGCTTCCGCTTCCGGACGAACCAGGCGGAATGGACCATACTGTTCCAGTTTTTGACCGTTTCCGCTATCCAGGAGGGCATACTCCTGCCAGTCCGGCGATTCGAGGATGTGGAGATGGGGAGCATTAAGCATGGGATGATTATACTGCCAAAGGAAATGGCGGGGCAAATTCCTTGCAGGGTATTCCCGCGTGGCAATGGTACAATCCAACCAGGATCAAATCAACTGCGAGGAAAACCATGGGCTACGATTTTGATACAGTCATACACCGACGTAACACGGAAAGCGTTAAGTGGAATGCCTACCCTGAGGATGTTTTACCCATGTGGGTGGCGGACATGGATTTTATCTCACCGGAACCGGTTCTGCGCGCCCTGCATGAACGGATAGACCATGGTGTGTTTGGCTATCCGGGGAAGTCTCCCGGGCTGACGGAGGCAATTCTCCAGTGGCTCCAGGTGAGGTTTCATTGGGAGGTGCATCCGGAGGAATTGCTGATTGTGCCCGGTGTTGTGACAGGCATCAACTGGGCGTGCCATGCCCTGGCGGAACCGGGTGCCGGAGTGTTGGTGCAGACGCCGGTCTATCCCCCCTTCCTTGCCGCTCCAAAGAATACCGGCAATCAATTGATCACCACTCCCATGGTCCCAGGTCCGGGAGGTCAGTATGAAGTGGATTGGGATGCATTTGAAGCAGCAGCATCCCAGAAGCCGCAATTATTCATCCTGTGCAGTCCGCATAACCCACTGGGGCGGGTGTTCCGGCGGGATGAACTGGAACGGATGGGTGAAATCTGCCTGAGACAAGGGATTACCATTTGTTCTGATGAAATCCATGCCGACTTGGTGTACCCACCCTGCGAGCATTACCCGACTGCCACCATCTCCCCGGAGATAGCCCGCAATACCGTCACTTTCATGGCACCCAGCAAGACCTTCAACATTGCCGGGCTGGAGTGTTCGTTTGCGGTTGTGCCTGATCCTGAATTGCGCAGGAAATTGAATGCTGGTCGCAAAGGATTAGTTGGCTGGGTGAATCTGCTTGGTTTGGTGGCTGCTGAAGCGGCTTACCGGGAAGGTGCTCCCTGGCTGGATTCGCTGTTGGAATACTTGCGTAATAACCGGGATTTCCTGTTGGAAACATTGCGGCGGGCGATGCCGCAAATTTCCATGCCCACGCCAGAGGGTACCTATCTCGCGTGGCTGGATTGCCGCACTGCCGGAATCCCGGATCCATATCACTTCTTCCTGGAACATGCCCGGGTTGGTTTGAATGATGGCAGGGAATTTGGACCGGGTGGCGAGGGATTTGTGCGCCTCAACTTTGGCTGCCCGCGTTCCGTACTGAAGGAAGGTCTGGACCGGATGAAAGCGGCACTGGAGCGGGCATGAATGTCCTACCGGCTGACGGCAGGATGATTCCCAAGTGGAGGTATGGTTGGGGATGCCTGCTTCTCCTCCCTGTTGCAGCCTGGCTGGTTTTGTTTGCAACTGGTTCTCTACTGGTTGTGGCGGATCCAGTCAGGTCGTCGGATGCGATTGTGCTGCTCAGTGGGGGTGGAAACGAGCGGGTTGGTGAAGCCCTCAATCTTTATGGACAAGGCAAGGGAGACATTCTTATACTGACAGACACTGGTGATGTGTATCCAGGGAGCAACATCGCTGCTGTCCGTGTTTTGCGGGAAGAATTATTGAAGCGGGGCGTTGATGAAGATGACATCCTGATTACCCGGGGGATGTCCACAAGCACATATGATGAAGCCCGGCATGTGTTGACAGCAATGATAAACAATGAATTGGAATCTGCGTTGGTAATTACGGATCCTTATCATGTATTCCGAACCAGACTTCTATTCCGGGAGGTGTTTCGTGGCAGTGGGATCCGTGTTTTGGTTCAACCAGCCGGTGATCACTGGTACAAGCCAGCCACCTGGTTTTTCAGCACCCGCGGGTGGAGAGCGACCATTTCTGAATACAGCAAACTGGTGGCACTCCTGTTTGGGGTGAGGGGGGGATGATTTAAATCAGAAGCGGGTCGTGGCAGCGACCCGCTCATGGTATTCAGTTTTTGTTGAAGGGGAAATTATTCCACCGGTCGGACATCGGCAGCCTGCAGACCCTTGGGTCCTTTTTCTACCGAAAATTCGACGCGCTGACCTTCTTTTAACTGACGATATCCATCCATCTGGATGGCGGTGTAGTGGACGAAAACATCATCCCCATCATCCCGACCAATGAAACCAAAACCCTTGGCTGGATTGAACCACTTAACCGTTCCAACAATACGTTCTGACATTCCTACTTACTCTCTCTTTCATAATATTCTGTAGAATGGCAATCACCACCCAACGTGTTCTTTTTTATCACTGATTATTCTCTCTGTCAAGGTAAAATAAATGGTGGAGGATGTGACCTTGAGCCAGATCGATGACCAGACTTACTTGAAGAATCAACAATATCGCCGGGCAGACAGGTTGAATGCACGGACATCCCTGCATGTCCGTTTTGGAAAGCAGGATCGGAACTGGTTTCGATTTCTGCTCGATACGATTCCAATGCGAGGGGGGGAAGCAGTTCTGGATATTGGATGTGGTGCGGGTAGATTTTGGCTGGAAAACTGGGCGCTGCTTCCACGGAACATCCATATTCTGCTGGCTGATCTTTCTGCCGGGATGGTGGGGGATGCCAGGGCTGCCCTGGTGGATGATGAACGGTTCGCTTTCCTGGAAGCAGATGCCCAGTCGATTCCATTGAAATCTGGCAGCATGGATGGGATTCTTGCCAATCACATGCTGTATCACGTGCCGGATATCCATCTGGCTGTACGGGAATTTCGACGAATATTGACACCAGGCGGGTGGCTGTGCACTGCGACCAATGGGGCGGGTCATATGAAGGAATTGCATGACTTTATCGGGATGCATCTCCCGGATTCTTATCCCCTTGCCAAGGGATCAGAGCGTTTTACCCTGGAAAATGCGATGGGATATCTTTCCCCAGTATTTGAGACTGTGGAAATCCATCCATTCCCAAATCAATTATGGGTGACGGAAACGGATGCCCTGATGGAATACCTTCGCTCCACTTGGATGATGGAAGCAGTCCCGGAAGAAAAAATGCAAAAACTGGAAAATGAAATTGAAGGGATTATCCGATCCAAAGGCGGATTTTCCATCTCCACTCTTGGCGGGGTTATTTTAAGCAGGTAACACGATGCAATCCGGGCGGACTGTCTTTGGGCTGATATCCTTACTCCTTCTAATCATGCTGGTGGTTATCCAACCACAACCGCTGCCACAGGATGTACTGGAAAATTGGCGGGTTATCAATGCAGTAGGCAGCACAGAAGGATCGGACAGCCGGACGGAAGCATTGGAAAACCTGTTGAAATATCAACCCTGGCGGGTTGATTTGTGGCATCAACTGGCAAAAGAAGCGTTAGATACTGGTGACGATGCGGCAGCTGTGATGGCATTGGAACATCTTGAGGGCATCGAATCACTGGATGCGGAAATGTTGTTCCAGATGGCGGAACTTTATTTAAGAAATGGACAGATCGACCAGGCGGAGCAAACCTGGCAGAGATTGCTTTCTCAAGAAAACCTGTCAGAAGATTTGTATTTGGAATTGGTAAGGTATCAGCGTTTGGAGGGGAATTTCGACTTTGCCCGGGAGGCTGCCCAGGGATGGGTAATGCAGTATCCAACCTCGGGAAAGGCAAATTATTATGCGGGATTGGTCCACCTGGCTGCGGATCCTGACCGGGCAATGATCTGGCTGCAGGCAGCCGGGAGCCTAGATCCAGTCTACCAGACCCGATCCATCAAGCTGGTGGATGCGGCAGAAACAGCAAAACGAAACGAGGATCAAGCCTATCAACTGGTTGTGATTGGGCGGGCACTGGCGTATATCGAAAGCTGGGACCTGGCAGAGGAAGCCATGAACAGGGCGGTACATCTTGCTCCACAAGCAGCGGAAGCGTGGGCGCTGCTTAGCCAGGTTCAGCAGAAGCTGGGCAGGGACGCTGCACCTGCTTTGGAATATGCACTGAAACTGTCACCCGATTCAACGATTGTTCGTTCATCGGCAGCAGCGTATTGGCGGAGCCAGGGTAAACCGGATAAGGCGCTGGAATATCTCCAATCCCTGGCAGAGGAGCAGCCCCTGCTCGGTATTTGGCAGGTGGAGCTTGGGGCAACCTACCAGATGATGGGAAAATTGGATATTGCGCTGAATCACTACCTGAATGCTGTGGAACTGGAGCCGGAGAATCCATCCGTCTGGCAGTCGCTGGCTGCGTATTGTTTTCATACCGGCATCCAGGTCCAGGACTTGGGGATCCCATCTGCGCGTACCGCACTGCAACTGGACCCGCAGAATGCAGATTTACAAGGTTTGATGGGGTGGGGATTGTTGACATCGGGAGATCTTGTCAATGCGGAACAATTCTTAAGGAAAGCAATCGAGTTGGATCCGGGAAATGCCACTGCTTTTTATTATCTTGGGGTTCTTTATTTACAAGATCAAAAAGGTGGGGATGCGAATCAGGCATTCAACCGCTCGGTGGAACTTTCGGAGGGTGGCTCCATTGGCTGGATGGCTGCCCGTCTGTTGGAGGAAATGGAGAACTAGGGATGATCAAGCAATTGAATCGGCGATGGTTCCTGCTTGGGATATTGGGATTGTTCCTGCTTGTTGGAGGATGCAGTTCCACTAACCCAATGGCAGAGACTCAACCTGCACCTGGGACTGTCTTGTTTTCTGATGAATTTGATCTTCAAACCAACGGGTGGAAGACCGCCAGCCTGGACGGTAGCCGGGTGGAAATTTCCGAGGGTAAATTGTCACTGGAAGTGGAAAAAGCTTATCTTGACCAGTGGACGGTGGCAGGAAAGTCGTACAAGGATGTCATTATTCTGGTTGTGGGACAGAAGGAATTGGGACCAGATGACAACCAGTATGGCATCCTTTGCCGTTACCAGGACGACAGTCATTTTTACGCATTTACAATAGGTAGTGATGGATATGGTGGTATCTGGAAGAAAACCCAGAATGGTGTGGAAGTGGTAGGTGGGGAGGTGCTGGAATTTATTCCAGAAGCCCAACAGGGTGACCTTCCCAATACCATCCGGGTGGATTGTGTGGGTGATCAACTTTCCCTATGGGTGAACGGAAAACTGATCAGGCAGGTGACAGATGACACGTACATTTCGGGGGACGTTGGCTTGCTCGCTGGAACCTTTGCGGATGGTGACGTGAAGATCCTGTTCGATCATTTTATTGTCATACAGCCCTGAACACATGGACTGGTATAATCTTCTCTCACAATGAAAGTATATTTAGACTGGGTTGGCTGCAAGCTGAATGAGGCGGAACTGGAGAGGTATGCCGCCCAGTTGCGTATGGCGGGGCATGACCTGGTTCCCTCCCCGGAGGAAGCCGACCTGGTGATTGTGAATACCTGTGCTGTGACTGGAGAAGCTGCTTCGGACTCCCGCGGTAAAATTCGGAATGCAGCCCGGCGGAGTAACGCCAGAATCGTGGCAACCGGCTGCTGGGCAACCCTGGACCCGTCCAGTGCTGCTACACTTCCAAATGTGGAATGGGTAATTAATAACCTCGATAAGGACGACCTGGTCAGCCAGGTGCTGGATTTGGAATCATCTGTTTTTGATCAGGAACCCATCGCACGCCAGCCGCTCCCCGGTGCCCACTCGCGCACGCGCAGCTTTATCAAGGTGCAGGATGGTTGTGATAATTTCTGCACGTACTGCATCACCCGGCTGGCGCGGGGGAAGGGGCGCAGCCGATTGGCTGGTGATGTCCTGAGAGATGTCTTGGCTGCCCAGGCGGGGGGTGTCCAGGAAGTTGTTCTCACTGGTGTTCACCTTGGATCCTGGGGAAGCGATTTTCCTGAACCCGGCACACTGGCGGAGTTGGTGCGCTTCCTGCTGGCTGAAACAGATATTCCCCGTATCCGGCTTTCCTCTATTGAGCCATGGGATCTGGAAGAAGATTTCTGGTCTCTTTGGGAAAATGGACGGATTTGCCGGCATGTACACCTGCCGCTTCAATCTGGTTCGTCAGCGGTATTGAAAAGAATGGCACGCAAGGTCACTCCGGAATCGTTTTTTGCGATGATTTCTGACATACGCAGATCCATTCCACAAATGGCAATCACAACGGATGTGATTGCGGGTTTTCCCGGCGAGACGAATGCCGAATTTGAGGAGACGCTGCAATTTTTAGAACAAGTACAGTTCTCAGGGGGGCATGTCTTCACCTTTTCGCCACGCCCGGGAACGGCTGCGGAAAGAATGCCTGATCCTGTGCCAATGCCAGTTCGTAAGGAGAGAAATGCCATCCTACGGAAAACGCTGGCTGTCTCTGCCAAACAGTTCCAGCAACAATTTCTTGGTGAAGTGGTGTCTGTGTTGTGGGAATCGACAGATGCTTATGGAAAATATGGTTGGCGACTCCATGGATTAACGGATCATTATCTGCGCGTAGCCATAAATTCACCGGAGCGGTTGACCAACCAGATTTCGCTTGTGCAACTTTTGGAATGGACGTCTGATGGTTTTTGGGGAACGATTATAGACAACTCCCTTGATGAATAGATAACCGAAATATTGCCCCGGATGACTTTACGGACAATTTAAAACGAACAGATCTAGGAATATTACGAAGATGAAATGGTGGCAAAAAGCAGTTTTTTACCAAATTTACCCCCGCAGCTTTGCCGATGGCAACGGCGATGGCATTGGCGATCTGGCGGGTATGATCTCCAGGCTGGACTATCTCAAAGACCTCGGCGTGGATGCCATCTGGTTGTCTCCCCATTATCCATCTCCGCAGGTGGATTGCGGCTACGATGTTGCCGATTACACTGCTGTTGCCCCCGAATATGGCACCCTCGATGAATTCCGCTGCTTTCTCGATGGTCTCCATGAGCGCGGTATGTACCTTATCCTAGACCTGGTGCTTAATCACACCTCTGACCAGCATCCCTGGTTCATCGAGTCGCGCTCCAGCAAAACCAACCCCAAGCGGGATTGGTATGTCTGGCATCCCGGTCAAAAACATGGTCCTCCCAATAACTGGCTGTCCGCCTTTGGCGGGTCTGCCTGGGAATTTGATGAAACAACAGGAGAGTATTACTATCACTATTTCTTCAAGGAACAACCGGATTTAAACTGGCATCATCCGGATGTGCGGAATGCGATGTGGGATTCGGTTCGCTTCTGGCTGGATATGGGGGTGGATGGATTCCGCCTGGATGCTGTGGGAACCATCTTTGAGGACCCATCCCTGCCGGACCATAAAGCCGGTGTTACCCAGGATGATTTATACCGCATGGATAGGCTGGCTCAAACCGCAGCCGAGCATGCCCGCGTTGCCCGGTTATGGG
>JAAZMZ010000037.1 GCA_012798535.1 Leptolinea sp. | reverse complement strand
TCAGAAGTAGATGCGGGCATTCCGCCCGCTTCTGGCACGGGTTTTCCGCAGTGCGGACAAAACATAGAATCCGCCTGTATCTCTGTGCCGCAGAAACGGCAAAACAGTTTCTCTGACATGGAATGACCTCCTGTACACCGCGAATTCCGATTGAAATTCGGCGCCCGGTGGGGGAGGCCATGGTTGAAAATATAATGGAGAATACTCGGTGATAAGACAGGTTTGTCCCTCAGTGCGCCAAAGAGGTGCTCACCGATGCGGGCAGTATGTAGACAAGACCATTATAGCAGGCGCTGTTGATTATGATCACAGACGGCCATTAGTTCCAGAGAGCCTGTCTTTACTTACCGGAAGAATTAATCCAGGATATTGACCAGGCCTGCCAGTGCCGATCTGACCCGCCTGGGGCTCCACCAGGCCGCCTGAGGTAGAGGTTCCCAGAGTTCGATGGCCTGACGGGCGATATGATATCCCTGGTCCATCAATTCGACGGAACGCCGGAAATCCCACATGGCCACAGGCGGATCACTGGTCAGGGTGATCCGTTTGACCGGAACACCTTTGGCTTCGGCTAGTTTGATCTCCAATTCAACCTGCCGGCTTTCCACAGTGCGGTCCAGTTTCCTGAAGAATGGACGGATACCCGGAGAGGCCGATGTGCTGTTTTCATTGGGGTCGAAGAGATCCAGCGCGATGATCTCGGTCGCGCCCTGTTGCAGGGCGGCTTCGATCGGCAGGTTACTGACGGCGCCACCGTCCATCAGGTAACGGCCGTCTTTTTCCTGGGGAACCAGCCAGGGGGGTAGTGTCATGGATGCCAGCACTCCTTCGAGCACTAAATCCTGCGGATTTGCCCCGAAGATCACCGGTTCACCGGAATTCAGATCAGCGGCGATCATATACAGGTACACGCCATCCAGATCGCAGAAACGCATATCGGGTTTGATCCCGCTTTGAATGGCAAATTCACGAATCTTTTGCAGAGAGTGTCCGTTGCGCTGCTTGAACAGAATACGCATTGTCTCCCACCAGAGATTGGACGACAGCAATTCCTCGTGCATGGTGGTCTGCCAGATGCTTTCTAGGTAGTTGATCCCTTTTAGATCAAAACCGTGGATTGCCAGGAAGGCGGCATTGGCCGCGCCGATGGATGTTCCGGTTACCAGTTCTGGCTGATAGCCGGTTTCCAGCAAAGCGCGTAACGCGCCTACCTGCAACGCTCCACGCGCTCCGCCACCACTAAGAACTAAAGCGAGTTTGTTATTCACACCTAATCTCATTTTTGCCCCTGTCATTTCTGTATACGAATATTGTGGTCATTTGTTTCAATCACAGTGGATTATTATATTAGACACCGTGTTGATTATCTTTTCATTCAACAGTATAATATCTTCCAAAAAGACAATCAATACGCAGAAAAACTCAGTGTGTTGATTATTCAACACACTCATTCAATGTGTTGATGAAATAGGAGGGTCAAATGTGGGGAACTGCTGGCACTGATCGGCGCGTGTTGCGTACAAGGGAAGCCATACGTGACGCGATGATCGATCTGATCGAAGAAAGAGGGTTTGAAGCCATCTCCATCAAGGATATTGCCGACCGGGCGAATATCAACCGCGGCACCTTTTATCTGCATTTCCATGACAAGTATGATCTGCTGGATCAAACCGAAAAAGAGATCATCGAAAATCTGCGGGAAATTCTCAAAGATGCCGGCGGATTGAACATAGATGCCTACAGCCAGTCTGATGAACCCATTCCTGTGATGGTTTCTTTGTTTGTTTACATAAAAGAACAGTCCCGCTTAATGCATGCCATTCTTGGATTAAAGGCAAATCCCAACTTTCAAAACCGCGTCAAGACGGCTATTGAAAAGAATATCTTCGACTGGGGGATCTTCACTCAAAAGAAAATGGCCGACCTGCTGGTTCCCGGCGAATACCTGGTCGCGTATGTGGCTGCCGCTCATATGGGGGTGATGCAAGCCTGGCTGGAAAGGGGCTGCCGGGAATCACCCGAGCAAATGGCACGCATCCTGGCCTGCATGTCTTTCCACGGTCCATTTCACGCTTTCAAGTAGTGTCAGGATGGCTACCCGCGCATCAAACGCGTTCGGCGGTTATTCCGACGATATTAAAATACATGCCACCTTCCGCCTTGATCATCTCACGATCGGCCACCGCGTATTCATTATCGCAGGCCAGCCAGTCAGACCAGGCTTCTTTGCAACAATCCAGGCTGCGGCAGGATGTGATCTTCACCAGTTTTGATGAAGACCATAGATCATTCCACCAGCCGCAGGAATGGAAATTGTATTCCGGCTTGATATAAGGCTGTAGATCCGCCGGGATGTTCTCTCCATATTCCTGCAAAAAACCCGGAACGGCGACACCGATTTGCCCGCCCGGTTTGACGAGCCGGGCCAGATGTTCGTCAAGGAAAGCGGGATCAGCGCCAAAGTACTGGTAGGCATCCACGCAGACGGCGGCATCAAAGTAATTTTCAGCATACGGCAGGTCATGCGCTTCGGCATGGATCGGGATGATCCGATCCTCAAGATTCATCCGGAGAAACCGGTCATAATTCTCAGTGGCGCTGATCCACAAGTCGGTGGCAAAAACGGAAACCCCAAATTCCTGTGCCAGAAGAATGGATGTCAATCCCTTCCCACAGGCTAGATCCAGAACGCGCATTCCGGGCTGGAGCGAAAGCGAACCGCTGAGTTCTTCCAGTAATTTCATGGAATTGGGACCCATCATATTCGCCCTGACAAAGCCCGGATCAAAAGACTGACTTCGTGGATAATTCATAGCCGGCTCCCCGTTGGTTTTCAGGATAGTAATGAAGTAGATTCTACCGCAGAAGAAACAGTCAAATCCGGCAGGGTATGACGAAATTCCTATTGAAGATATCCTTGCGGGTCAATATAATAAATAATGAACATTCGTTATTTATAATTACTTCAAGGATGATCTATGCCGCGTTCAAGTCGTGAAAAAAGCGCCGAGACTCGTGCCCGCATTGTGGACACCGCCCACCTCCTATTCGTTGCCAACGGGTATACAGCCACCGCCATGCGGGACATCAGCCAGCAGGCCGGGGTTACGGTGGGAGCGATCTACAATCATTTCAAGACCAAACAGGATATCTGGATGGCGGTCATCACTGAAAAACACGTATATCACGAGATCGTTCCTCTCCTCAATTCGGTGGAAGGAGAGAATGCAGCGGATATCATCCGCTCGGCTGCGCGGATCATGGTTCATCAGATGATGACCCGGCGTGACTTTTTCAATTTAATGTTCATCGAGATCGTGGAATTCAATGCCGCTCACATTCCGATCCTCTATGATGCCGTCGTTCCCATGGCGGTCCCTTTTATGCAAAAGCTCGACGAAAAAAAGAAGAATTTGCGGAATATCCCGGCCGCGATTTTACTGAGGTCTTTCATCGGCCTGTTCTTTTCTTTCTACGTTACCGGCATATTACTCAGTAATATGCCGTATGTCACTTCCGATGAAACCGCGTTGGATCAATTCATTGATATTTATTTGCACGGCATCCTCAATGAACAGAATGCCGTGCTGCCCACCTTTGCATGAAACAGCGCCTGCTTTCCCTCATTCGCAAGGAATTCATCCAGATCGTGCGCGATCCGCGAACCCTGGTGTTAACCCTGTTGTATCCGGTTGCCATGCTGTTCCTGCTCGGGTACGCCATTACCAACGATGTGCGCAACATCCCACTGGCGGTTTTAGACCGTGACCACACCAGCCAGTCGCGGACGCTGCTGGATGCGTACCGATCCTCCGACTATTTCAAGCTCGAATATTACATTACTTCTGAAGATGAGTTGAATTACCTGGTGGAAAGCAACCAGGCCAGAGCGGCCATCATCATCCCGCCGGATTATGGAAAGGAAATTGTGGCCGGAAGAGTGGGACATGTGGCTTTCATCATCGATGGTTCGGATCCCAATGTCGCCGGCACCGCGCTTACTGCAGCGATCATGGTGGGACAGTCTCAGGCCACAAAGATCGTCGCCAGCCGGACGATGAAACCCGCCGTGACACAGCTTCCGGTGGATGTGCGCACGCAGGTCTGGTACAACCCGGGCATGGTTACGGCAAATTACATGATCCCGGCGTTGATCGGCATGATTCTGCAATTCTTGACCACGTTCCTCACTGCCACCTCCATCGTGCGCGAACGGGAGCGCGGCACCATTGAGCAATTGATCGTCACCCCCATCCGCTCGTGGGAACTGGTGGCGGGGAAAATGCTTCCCTATGTCTTGATCGCCTTTTTTGACATGATCGAAATTCTGGTGATCGGCGTTCTGCTATTCAATGTGCCGATCAACGGCAGCCTGGTCTTGTTGCTCATTCTGTCCTGCCTGTTTCTGATCACCACTCTGGGTATCGGGCTGCTCATCTCCACCGTCGCCAACACCCAACAGGAAGCCATGCTTACCACCATGTTCACCCTGCTGCCTTCCATATTTCTTTCCGGTTTTATGTTCCCGCTGGCGGCTATGCCCACGTTTCTACAGGTGGTCAGCTATGCCATTCCCCTGCGGTATTTTCTGATCATCACCCGGGGTATAGTACTTAAAGGCTCCGGCCCCGGTGTTTTGCTGCCGGAAATTGTGGCGCTGTGTTTCTTTGCCCTGCTGGTGATGGCCGCCACCGCCCTGCGTTTCCGCAAACAACTGGATTGACCATGACCGATCCCCTGCTTTCTGTGAATCATCTTTCCCGGTCATTCGGCGCCATTAAAGCGGTGGACGATATCAGCCTGAGCCTCTTTCCCGGCCAGATCTACGGTCTGGTGGGACCGGACGGCGCCGGAAAAACCACAACATTACGGTTAATCTGCGGGGCGTTCAAACCGGATGCGGGCCAGGTGAGCATCGGGGCATTCTCATTGGACAGGCAGCCAGAACAGGCGCGCGAACAGATCGGCTATCTTTCACAACAATTTTCCCTCTATGAGGATTTGACCGTCCTGGAAAATATCCGGTTTCTGGCGGAGATCCGAGGATTCTCCGATCAGGAATGGTTGCCCCGGTCTCATGAAAACCTGGCCTTTGTCGGGCTGGATGCTTTCGAGAATCGGCTTGCCGGACAACTATCAGGCGGCATGAAGCAAAATCTCGGATTGGCCTGCGCGCTGGTCAACCGGCCGCGCCTGCTGCTGCTCGATGAGCCAACTACCGGCGTGGATCCGGTCACCCGGCAGGATTTCTGGCAGCTGGTCATCCGCCTGGCAGGCACTCAGGGGATGGCCGTGCTGGTCTGTACACCGTACATGGATGAAGCCTCGCGCTGCTCCCGGGTGGGATTCATGCGCAGCGGACAGATTATCCGCGAAGGTACACCCAGCCAGTTGAGGCAGCTGCTGGCCGGCCGAATCCTCGAGCTTTCCGGCAGTCCGCTTCCTTTGCTTTTCAAAATGGCGCGAGAGGATGCCGGTGTGCAGGATGCCCAGCGGTTCGGCGACCGCCTGCATCTGCGTGTTGCTCCCGGACAGGCAAGGGTGGTACGGCGGCGCCTTGTGGGCAGTATAAAGACCTCAGGTGGAAGTGTTCACACCATACAGGAGATCCAACCCCTGCTGGAAGATGTGTTCATTGAACTGGCCGGTTCAGGCAAAAACGAGGCGGTCTTATGACGCCGATCATCTCGGTTAAAAACCTGACCAGGCGGTTCGGTGATTTCACGGCCGTTGACCATATCTCATTTGACATCGAACCCGGTCAGGTGATCGGCTACCTGGGCCCGAATGGCTCCGGCAAGACCACCACCATCCGCATGCTGCTGGGATTGATCCGCCCCAGTGAGGGTTCCGCCCGGGTGATCGGGTTTGATGCGGCCACCCAGTCTGAACAGGTGCGCGCCCAAACCGGGTATATGTCACAGAAATTCGCCCTTTACAACGATTTGACCGCGCGCGAGAATATCGCCTTCTATGCAGGGGTCTATGAGGTGCAGGATAAGCAGCGTGTAGATGAAGTGTTGGAACAGCTTAGCCTGACGGCCGTCAGTGGGCAGCTTGTTCGCACCCTGTCGGCAGGCTGGCGGCAGCGTCTGTCGCTGGCGGCTGCCATCGTGCACCATCCGCAACTGCTGCTGCTGGACGAACCGACCTCCGGGGTGGATCCTACCGCCCGGCGGGCTTTCTGGGAGATGATCTATAACCTGGTGGCCGAAGGTATCACCATCATGGTGACCACTCATTATATGGACGAGTCGGAATATTGCGGGCAGGTGGGAATCTTGAACGGCGGAAGATTGCTGGCGCTGGATACGCCGACCAATTTGAAAGCCGCCCTGCCGGGACGCATGTGGGAGATTTTTCTGACCGGCGAAAGCAGTGAACGTACCGATCTTCTACTGCCGATTCTGGATATTCTGGCAGAAACCTCTGGCGTTTTGCGCGCCAGTCTGGCCGGCGACTATCTGAGGGTGCTGGCCAGAGATTCGGTCAGACAGCGCGACCTGGTCACACGGCTGGCAAGTCACGGGATTCATACCGTCACCGTTGTGTCTGCCGCTCCCGCCATGGAAGATATGTTCATGTCACTGGTCTCACGATGATATTGATAAAATGACAAATTTCTAAATGATTGGAATAAGGTAAAGTATGCCCAATAATATGAAACGTTTCATCCCGATATTTATCATCATTCTCGGTATCGTGATTTACGGGATCTATTACCTTTTCCAGACAACCATTTTCGGAAATGGAACCACTGCTTCCGGTACGATCGAAGCCAATGAGGTCCGGCTCGGTGTGGTAACCGGCGGGATCGTGGATCGCGTGCTGGTGAACGAGGGTGATTCTGTGAAAAAGGACCAACTGCTGGCTGTGGTCAAGCAGGGCGCGGGAACATCCTCTGGCAGTATCCGTTCCCCTTTGAACGGCGTGGTGCTTCTGCGTGCCGCCGACCCCGGAGAGATCACCACGGC
>JAAZMZ010000036.1 GCA_012798535.1 Leptolinea sp. | reverse complement strand
CGATGTTAATATCCGCTCTATGTCTGCCAGTGGCCAGGGCGAAAATCGTATCACCGTCAAACATGGTATGCGCGGGGCGGATGGACAATGCCAGACCGTTGTGACTCATCTGCGCCAGCTTGTTGGCTTCCTCTTTGTTCAAATCAGCGTTGGTGGCGATCACACCGATCACGGTATTGGAAGCAGCTGAAGCGAAACTCATAATGGCGCGTCCGGGCAGACTCTTCATGATTTCCAGCGTATCGGCAAACTGATTCTTTCCGCCAATGGTGAAGGGCCCAGCCTGCATGGGGCGGGTACCTGCCAATATTTGCCGGTTGGCCGGATCTACAACATCGCCAAAAGCATTCACTGCCACCAGAGCGGCAACGATCACTCCGCCTCCAATTTCAAGACTGGCCGATCCGATCCCGGATTTCATGGCCTGTTTCATACCCAAAATTTTGCCGACTGTCGCCCCCGTTCCTGCGCCGACGTTCCCCAGTTTGAATGAACCGGAGGCGGCATTCTGGCAGGCCTGATAACCCATCACCGCGTCCGGACGGACGGATGGATCGCCAATCGCCAGATCAAAAAGAACGGCGGCGGGCACGATAGGGATTTTCACCGTTCCGGAATTAAAACCGATACCGTGTTCTTCCAGATACTTCATCACGCCGGTCGCCGCATCCAGTCCAAAAGCGGAACCGCCCGTCAGGAGTATCCCATGTACTTTATCCACCATGTGCATGGGGCGCAGCAGATCGGTCTCGCGGGTCCCTGGAGCACCACCGCGTTGATCCACACCGCCCACGGCTCCTTTTTCAATAAGGACGACAGTGCAACCGGTCAGCGCGTCCAGGTTCTGGGCGTGACCAACCTTTATACCGTCGACATCTGTTAGCAGGTTATACATTTGGCTCATGATCAGGTCCTATCTATAAAATCGAATTATGAAGATTATATAATCATCTAGAATAAAACTACTGAGTATTTAAAGCATCATAATAAAAGAGCTATGATCATTGAATCCGGAAAATTTTGAGATGAAAGACGAATTGAGGGATTTTTATGTTTGAGGAGTTTAGTTGTCAAGAAACAGGTTCGACCGCTTTCGTGATCTTTGGCGCAACCGGTGATCTGACCCGCCGCAAATTGATGCCGGCGATTTATGAACTAGCGGCTACAAACCGGCTGCCTGACCAATTTCAGGTGGTGGGATTCGCCCGCCGGGATTGGACGAATGAGGTTCTAATCCAGAATCTGACCGAAGGAATCAACCAGTTCGCCCGCGAAAAACCTGTTGACGCGAAATTTGTCAACCGGATTTTAGCCAACGCGGTGTATATATCCTCCGATTTCAACCGGTCCGATGGCTATGAAGAACTGGCACGGTTAATCAGGGAGCGGCAGATCTGTAATGTGATGTACTACCTGGCCACACCACCGGATGAGTATGAAGTGATCATCGACCAGATTGGTCGGAGCAGTCTGATGGAGATGAAAAAAGGGTGGGTGCGGATTGTCATCGAGAAGCCATACGGGCGGGATCTCGAATCCGCAGAACGGCTGGATGAAGCCGTGCATCGGGTATTTCAGGAAAACCAGGTATTTCGCATAGATCATTATCTGGGGAAAGAGACGGTCCAGAATATTCTGGTATTCCGTTTCGCGAACGGTATATTTGAGCCGCTATGGAACAATCATTATGTAGATCACGTGCAAATCACCGTGGCCGAAAAGAACGGGGTGGGTACGCGCACGGGATATTACGAATCAGCCGGGGTGATCCGGGATATCTTTCAGAACCACCTGTTACAACTGCTCAGTCTGACAGCCATGGAAGCGCCGGTAGCCTTCAATGATAAGAGTGTGCGCGATGAGAAGGTCAAGATTTTGCGTTCATTACGGCCGATGAAAGATGCAGATGTCTTATCGAACACATATCGCGCGCAATACGCATCCGGTTTGATAGACGGCCAGCGCGTTCCGGGGTACAAGGATGAAAGTGGTGTCTCTTCTGGTTCGACAACGGAAACATATTTGGCAGCCCGGTTGTACGTGGATAACTGGCGCTGGGCAGGAGTACCGTTCTATGTGCGTTCGGGAAAGCGATTGCCGTCTTTCCTGACAGAAATTGCGATCCAATTCAAACAGGTACCCCTGCCGCTGTTCAACTGGCAAAACATGGCCGGTGATGCTCCCAATGTGCTGGTGTTGAACCTTCAACCTGATGAAGGAATCACACTAACTTTCGGCGCGAAACTGCCGGGTCCGGTCAACCAGATCGCCCCGGCCAGAATGGAATTCAACTACCGGAAAGCCTTTGGGGGAAATCCTCCCGAGGCGTATGTCAGATTGCTGCAGGATAGTCTGGCTGGCGACGCGACGCTCTTCACCCGTTCAGATGAAGTAACAGCCGCCTGGATGTTCACGAGTTCCATCCTGAAAGGATGGAAGAACAATCCGGTCAAGAACCTGCCGGTATATGAAGCCGGTACCTGGGGCCCGCCGGGAGCGGATGAGTTCATCCATACCAACGGGCGGCGCTGGCGGGAACCGGAAGTTGCTGCTTAATTCAATTCGCCGATGGCGGCGCCGCAATTCGGGCAGAATTTTTCACCTACTTTGAAGACATACCCGCATTTGGCACAGGTTTTGGGCTGCTGGCTGCCCAGCGGTGCGCCGCAGGCCATGCAGTTTGATTCCCCCACCGGGTTGGCACTGCCGCAATAATCACATTCCAGCCGGCGCAGCCGGAGGGATAATTCCTGGTTGGCTCCTACCGACCGTGCATACGCATCGATCGTATCCCAGACCTGCTGGCTGAGCTGCAATGATTCAATATCAGTGGCAATATCATCCAGGCGCCCCAGAATATTCCAGGGATTGCGCAGCGCGGTGAAAATCGAAAATCCCAGGCTGGCTGCCACTCCGAAGAGAGCCTGCTGGCCAAGCTTAACTGAGATGCCGTCTTCCACTTTCTGTACAATGACCGTCAGGGCAGTTTGCCCGCCAGAATTGTTTTCGTCGTTGGCTATCTGAACGGCCATCTGGTCTGGATTGCCCTGTTTCATCACTCTGAAGGAGCCGCGATTGAATTGCGCGTCCAGGACAACCGCAATGTCTTCTGGTGAGATCGCTCCGTGATAAATCTTCTGTTCCATGTTTAGGTTATAATCAGCCCGATTAAAAGATTTGTAATCCCTGACTTCATATTATATACGCAGGTATTGAATTTGTGGTTGTGAGCCTTTATGAAGAGTAATGTTTTTCGGTGTCTGTTGATAACGGGTGGAATCGGCTCTCTGCTGTTGATTCTGCTGTCGGTACAATTGACGCCGGTTGAAGCCAGTGCTTTTCCCCAACTGCCCACGGTGTCCATCCCAACGGTGACCAGTACCGCCATCGGTGCCGCGGTAACCGTAAAGTTAGATCAAGAACAGATCAATGTACGTTCCGGACCGGGAACCCTGTATCCCAAGGTGGGTGTTCTTCTGGCCGGACAGGTCATCCCGGCCAAAGGAAAATCTCCGGGCGGTGATTGGATTTTGGTGGATTACCCCGGAGTGGAAGGCGGCACAGCCTGGTTATATGCTCCACTTGTCGACCTTGTTCCGGGCAGCGTTCTGGAAGTAATCGAACCTCCACCTACTCCCACACCTCTATTGACGGCTACAATCAATCCAACACTGGCCGCGCAGTTCATTGTCACCAGTGTACCTACCCGGCTGCCGACTTATACGGCGCCGCCGCCGCTGCAGATCCCCACATTTCAGGCTGTTGAAAGCGCAAGAAGCGAATCAGGTGTTCCACCAGGGTTGATCATCATTTCCCTGATCACTATCGGTGGATTGCTGGGAATTGTTTCAATCACCCAGCGGCGTTAATCACGCAGAAAAGCGTTCAGGTTGTTGAAACAGGTGGAACTCAATTTATGTCCACCTGTACTCTCGCAGAATTTCACGCTGGCTCCCTGTTCCTCGAAAAGTCTGGCGGCTCTTCTGGATTCTTCGATAGGTACCATTTCATCATCGGTGTTGTGAGCAATAAACATTTGCAGATCTGAGAAGTTTTTTCCACTCAGGTGTTCAACAAATCTGGGCGGTAGATAACCGGCCAGGGGAGCCGCTTTGGTTGGATTGGTCACAAGGCACATGGCATACGTCATGGCGCCGCCCTGACTGAATCCGACCACATCCAGACGGTTTCGCAGAGTGAATCCCGGGACCCAGGCGGGTAACTGTTCGACAATCCGGGCGGCTTTATCCAGGAAAGGTGAAATATCCGGCCGCCGGCCGTTTGTCGGGATTGCCCAGGCATAGCCGCCTTCCGGTGATTTCAGCAACCCGCGGGGACTCACCACCCAGCAATCGCGCGGAACCTTGTGGGCAAAGATCCATGAGATGTTTTCATCTCCCGTCCATCCATGTAGCAGCAGCACAAGCCTACCGTTCCATTGACCCTCCGGTGGACGGATCCGTGCGATCCAGTTATTCGTTTCGATCAGGCGGGTGCCTTCAAGCGTCTTTATTTGCACGTTTGACGATCCAATCCATCAACCAGATGACCAGCATGATCAAAAGAATGGGTAACATGCCGGCTCCCAGGCAAATCAGGCCTGTTACAGCCGCACCAGCGCCATAGATGAAAAAAATCAGACCATCGCCAACAATGAATAGGATAAGAATTCCACCGATGATCAGGCGGGTGACCGTTTGCGAATCGAATTTCTTAAGATCCGTCATTCGTCCAATCTTCTCCCTCATGTTCTTCAGAACCCACCAGGCGGGCGGGTTGTTCCACTTTTCGGAAATATCGGGAAATGGCCTGCGGCCAGTTCAAGGCCTTGAAGATCTCCTCCCGGTTTTCGAGTACGGCATCTTCCCCGAGTTGAATCATTTCAGCGGCATCCACGTTATCCAGAATGTTGTATTTATCCACTTTGGGACGAATGACGACTTCCGGTTTATCGATCTGAAGCCGCAATTCTGTCAACATGCGGGCGCTGATATCCATGGAATTCGTATATATGGTCATTGCCTGCGCGATCTTCAGTTTCGAAAAAGTCTCAGCTATCGGTTTGGGTAAAGACGCCACACTTTCAAGCCCGGGTGATGGAACATGCGCCCAGCCTTCAGGGGTAGGGGAAAGCACTACGGCGATGACCGGAAGGGTGGGAGCCAGCCAGCGTACCACGCTGACCGGAACGGGATCCAGAACACCACCGTCAACCAGCAGGCAGTCTCCCATTTCTTTGGGTGGAAACACTCCCGGAATGGCAATGGTGGCCAGAACGGCGTCCAGAACTTTGCCTTTGCTGATGATCACTTCCTGATAGGCGTTCATATCGACCGCCGTACAGGCGAAAGGGATTGGCAGTTCTTCAAAAGAACTATCACCCAGCATTTCGACGAGGACATTGGCAAAACCAGAAAAATCCAGTAATGCCGGAGTCTTCGAAAAACTCAATTTAAAGAACTCGTTTTGGTCCAGATGGATGACGCGATTCTCGATGTCTTCCATCGAGATTCCTTTTGCGGCCACAGCGCCGATTATTCCGCCAGCGCTGGTTCCGGCAATGGCCTTGATCGTCAATCCCTGTTTTTCGAGACCGCGCAAAACGCCGATATGAGCCAACCCTTTTATTCCACCACCACCCAAAGCAACTGCTACATCCGGCATGGTCAATCCTCCAGGTAGACAATGAGTTCGCCTGTGTATTATAACCAATCCATTTCAATATATTAAACCGCTCATACAGTGTATACTACACCTTCGTGTATTAAAGGTGTCTCAATGAAATTGAATATTCCTGTCATTGCCAGTGCGCGGCGAAATACCCTGGCACATAACAGCATACACTTCTATTTCGACATGCTCTGGTTTGGAGTTCTGACCGGCAGCACACTATCTTTTCTTTCCATATATGCCGCGCGGATTGGCGCTTCCAGTTTTCAGGTGGGCATGATCAACGGCGCACAGGCCATTGTCAATCTGCTGGTGGCTCTTCCTGCGGGACATTTTCTGGCTAAACGTCCCGTGGATCGTATGGTATTTCTGTCTGCCATCGGTCAGCGAATCTTTTACGGGGTAATGATCCTTATACCGTTGTTTTTTGAACCACAGGGACAAATCACAGCCATTCTGGCCATTACCTTCGTCATGTCCATTCCGGGAACATCTCTGGCCATCGGGCAGAACGCGTTATTTGCCGATTCGATACCCGTGGAAAACCGCGGGCGGGTGGCCGGGATTCGTTATGCCGTGCTATCCATTGCCACCATTGTATCCACACTGATTTGCGGGCAAATTCTTACGGCGATTGTATTTCCGGTGAATTACCAGATCGTCTTTGGCATAGGCTTCCTTGGTGCCGCTATGAGCGGGCTGCATCTAAAATTTGTAAAACCGGTTTTCCGTGCGGATCATATCGATGAACAGCTTCCAATGGACATAGATGACCGTAAAGGTGCGATCAAAGGTTTCCTGCGTTTCGATGTTTTGCGAGGACGGTATGGGACAAAGCTCAGCCTGCTCTTCCTATTTCATCTTGTACAATATATGGGGATCGGATTATTTCCTATTTACCAAGTCAATATCATTCATATTTCCGATTCGGTGATCAGTATTGGAAACGGTATTTTTTATGTACTGGTTTTTCTCGTTTCCATCCGTCTTGAGAAGATCACCCGGCAGATCGGGTATCGAAAAGCGCTGGGGATTGGTGTGGGACTGCTGGCATTGTATCCGGCGTTTCTCACCATGAGCACCGGCCCGGCTCTGTATCTTGTGGCCAATTGTTTTGGAGGAATTGCCTGGGGATTTACCGGGGGAACGATTTACAACTATGTACTGGAGGCAGCGCCGGCCGGCGGGCGAGCCGGGTATCTTTCCTGGTATAACCTGATATACAATGCCGGTATTCTGGCAGGCTCGCTAGGTGGCCCTGCTCTGGGACAGATCACCAATTTGAATATCGCACTGTGGGTCATTGCCGGCGGCAGGCTGGCAGCCGGACTGGCACTCTTCTGGTTTGGCTAGTATGTTAAAATGGAAAAATGAGCGTCAAAGTCGTAGCAAATAACCGCAAGGCTCATTTTGAGTACTTCCTTCTGGATAGATTTGAGGCCGGTATCTCTCTGGCCGGAACAGAGATCAAATCCATTCGCGCCGGGCAGATCAGCCTGGCGGAAGCTTATGTCGAAGTTACAGCGAATGATGCCTGGCTTGTCAATTCACATATCGCACCCTATGAAGCGGCCAGCCGCTTCAACCATGATCCCAAACGGCCGCGCCGGCTGCTGCTGCACAAACGCGAGATCCGCGAGTTGTTTGATGCCGTGCGCCAGAAAGGGGTTACGATCGTTCCCGTGCAGGTCTATCTAAAAGAAGGCCGGGCGAAAGTTGAGATCGCCCTGGCCAAAGGAAAGAAGCTGTATGATAAACGGGAAGTGATGGCCAAAAGAGATGCCGAGCGCGAAATCCGGCGTGAACAATCCGGAAAAAATGATTAGAGGGATATTATGATGAACCTGTGGGTCGCCATGGTGGTCACACTGGCGCTGGCTGTCTGCTGGCTGCGATTGAATGATTATTTCGCGCACAAAGGATGGATCAGCGGACAAACCAGCCGCAAGATCATTCACATTGGCACCGGGCCAATCTTTGTGCTCTGCTGGATGTTCTTCCCAGAAGAGCCATATTCCCGCTATCTGGCGGCTTTGATCCCGCTGATGATCTCGGTGCAATTCCTGCTGGTCGGACTGGGGTGGATGAAAGACCAGGCGGCTGTGGATGCCATGACCCGGAAGGGAGACCGCCGGGAGATCCTGCGCGGCCCGTTGATTTACGGTATCGCGTTTGTGGCATTAACGATCCTCTACTGGAAGGAATCGCCCATCGGAATTGTGGCATTGATGATGCTCAGCGGGGGAGATGGTCTGGCTGATATCATCGGAAAGCGATTTGGCCAAACCCGCCTGTCCTGGTCACCGGGCAAATCTTGGGCCGGTTCCGCCGCCATGTTCATCGGTGGTGTAATTTTCTCGTTGGTTGTGATTCTTGTGTTCATCCAGGCAGGTATATTTAGAATGCCTTTCTCCGGGTATATTTTGCCCGTCCTCTTGATCGGATTGTTGTGTACCGCTGTTGAATCTCTTCCGATTGAAGAGTACGATAATGTCACCGTTCCCACTGCCGCCCTGTTTTTAGGATACTGGTTACTTCCGAAAGGATAATCTCGGCATGATAGAAATTACCGGTCGCGATCTCACCCTTGAACAAATCGAGCAGGTTGCACGTTACAGGGAAAAGACATATCTTTCGGAAAAGGCGTTAGCACAGGTAAACCAGTCGCGCGCCTGGGTGGAAGAGATTGTCAATGCCGATAAACCGGTATACGGCATCAACACCGGATACGGTATCTTTTCTGACAGGCGGATCAACAAACAGGATGCCCGCAAGCTGGCACGAAATCTGGTGCTCAGCCATGCCGTGGGCACAGGAGATCCTTTTCCGGAGGATGTTGTACGGGCTGCTATTGTCATCCGCGCCAATACGCTGGCAAAGGGACATTCCGGTGTACGTCCCCTGTTGATCGACCGTCTACTGGATTTGAATAACACCGGAGTCCTGCCGCTAATTCCGGAAAAAGGTTCCATGGGATCATCCGGTGATCTGGCACCCCTGTGCCATCTGGGTTTGATCCTGACCCGCGATGAAGAGGATGCCGAGAACCTGTCCGGGGAGGCGGTCTATCAGGGGAAGATCCAATCGGGTAAGGCGGCCATGCAGGCGGCCGGGCTTGAGAGATTGATCCTTCAACCCAAAGAAGGATTGGCATTAAGCAATGGTGCGACATTCTCCGCGGCGGTTGCCGCATTGTGTGTCATTGATCTGGAGTATTACCTGAAGCTGGCTGATGCCGCCACAGCCATGACACTGGAAGCGGTAAAGGGCTGTTCATCGGCTTTCGATGAACGTTTGCACGACGCGCGCGGCCATCGTGGGCAAATCGAATCCGCCCGGCGTATCCGTGAGAATTTTCAAGGCAGTAACCTGGTGGATGCGGCCGGGCGGGTTCAGGATGCCTATTCCATCCGCTGCGCGCCGCAGGTGCACGGTTCCGGCGCCGACGCGCTGGCGTATGTCCGCCGGACAGTGGAGACCGAAGTCAATGCGGTGACCGACAATCCTCTGTTATTTGAAGCCGGTGGTGCCATTTCAGGCGGTAATTTTCACGGCGAACCGGTAGCTCAAGCAATGGATGCCTTAAAGATCGCCGCTGCTGAAGTAGGGGCGATCTCGGAAAGGCGCATATTCCGCCTGCTGGATGGGAATTTGAACAGCGGGCTGCCTTCCATGCTGGTGGATTCGCAGATGGATGCGGGTTTGAATTCCGGTTTAATGATGCTGCAATACACGGCGGCTTCGTTGGTGTTGGAAAATCAGGCGCTGGCCACCCCCGATTCCGTTTTCTCGCTGCCTACTTCCGCGAACCAGGAAGATCACAACGCCAATTCGATGAATGCCGCCCGGCACGCACGCACCATTCTGGAAAACTTGAAACATATTCTGGCCACCGAATTCTTCACCGCCTCGCGGGCCCTGACTCAGAGACTGCGTGAAAATCCACAGACCTGTCTGGGAGTCGGTACAGGATATAATTATGGGCTGATCCGCGAAAAGGTGCCCTATGAAGTCGGTGATACCTACTGGAGACCGGCGCTGGTCACCATCAAATCGATGATAGATCATAAAGAACTGGCTGCTTAGAAGAATCAGCCTGTACCGGACGTGAAATGGCAAACAACATCAACCGCAGAGACTTCTTCAAATACACATTGGCCGGTTTTGGCCTGGTGGCCATAAAGCCCCGCCTCGACTGGTTGCAGCCCGTTCAGGAAATTCCACAGGGTGAGCGCTTAGGACGGATTTGTGTGGGTATGGTAAATCTGCGTGCCCGGCCTTCCGCCGATGCCGCTTCGGTAGGAAAACTCTACCAGGATCAACTGGTACAGTGGAACCGCGATATCATCGGTGAACTGCCGACCGGACTGATGAACAGAACCTGGGTTGAAACCCCTAATGGTTACCTGTATGCGGGGAGTGTGCAGCCTGTTAAGAACATTCCCAACCAGCCGGTCACATCACTGCCAGCCAATGAGACAGAAAAGGGTATGTGGGTGGAGGTGACGGTACCTTCGGCCGACCTGATCCTCGATAATCCGCCAGCCCGCGGAAGCTGGATCGACGCTGTACCGGTTCCGCGCATCTACTACAGTCAGGTAGTCTGGGTGGATGATATGCGCATTACCTCTGATGGAAAAGTGCAATACCGCCTGAACGAGAAGTACGGTAATCCGGGTGATATTTTCTGGGCAGCGGCAGAAGCCTTCCGTCCGCTGACAGCGGAGGAACTATCCCCGATCAGCCCGGAGGTTGCTGATAAACAGATAGTTGTCAATGTCGCCAATCAAACGCTTTCTTGCTTTGAAGGCAGCCGCGAAGTGTATTTCTGCCGGATTTCTTCCGGAGCGAAATATGACGCGAGTGGAAATCCGGTAGACAACTGGGCGACACCACCCGGACCGCACCCGATCTGGCGAAAACTCCTATCCATCCACATGGCCGGCGGCACAACCGGCAATGGCTGGGATACGATGGGGATTGCCTGGACGAGTCTCTTTTCAGGCGAAGGTGTGGCCATCCACTCCACATTCTGGCATAACAACTACGGTATGCCAGTTTCGCACGGTTGTGTCAACGCATCCCCGGAAGACTCAAAATGGATCTTCCGCTGGACAACCCCCAATGTTGCGTATTATCCGGGTGATCTGACCGTATCGATGCCGGGCGGAACCGTTGTCAACGTGAATGACGGATAGGTCAAAGTGACCGTGACCATAGGTCTGGCTTTCCTCGCCGGCCTGGCTTCCTTTCTTACACCGTGTGTGTTCTCCCTGATGCCGGCTTACATCGGTTATCTTGGCAGCCGTTCGACGGCAAACACTGCCACCTCCAGAAGTTCGCGGCATTGGATCATCTTTTTGCATGGTCTGTTTTTTATTTTGGGATTCAGCCTGGTGTTCATTGGGCTTGGACTGGCGGCATCTGCCATTGGTGCTCTCCTGTTCCACTATCGCGAGTGGCTGGCGCGCCTGGGCGGGATTTTTATTGTAATTTTCGGTTTACAGTTGACTGGAATTCTGAATATCCAATGGCTGGACAATGATGTCCATCCACAGACGCAGCGAGATGAAAGCCGCAGTCTAATCTCTTCTTTGATCCTGGGTATTTGCTTTTCCGCTGGATGGTCGCCATGTGTCGGGCCGATCCTGGGATCGATCCTCACGCTTGCTGTCAATGACGGCTCAATTTACGAGGGATTTTTCCTGCTTTCGGCTTATTCTGTCGGGTTTGCCATCCCTTTCCTGATTACCGCATTGAGTATCGAATGGATTGCCACCCGGATGAAACGACTTTCACGGGCAACGCGCGTGATCGAAATCATCATGGGCATCATATTGATCATTGCGGGTTGTCTGCTTTTTTTCAGTCAGTATGAACAGATCGCCAGATTTGGTTCTTTTATACTTCCGGGTTTGCAGAATGTATTATGAAGATCTTTGAAAAGTGGTTTGTCATCATCATTCTTCTGATCCTGCTAGTATTGATCGGAGAAAATGTCCGGCTGTCGATGACAAAATCAGCGACAATCCAATCGGCGGGAAATCCGTTTGCCAACCTGGCAGCCAAACCAAAAACCGGATCATTTGTTCCGGATTTTGAGTTGCCTGCGATGGATGGTTCAAAGAAAGCCGTGAATCAATTCCACGGGAAAGCGGTATTGATCAACTTTTGGACAACCTGGTGTGTCGGTTGCCAGGTGGAAATGCCGTTGATCAAATCGGCGGCTGATCAACACAATGGTGAATTGGTCGTACTGGCGGTAAATGTGGGAGAGACTATAGACGAGATCAAGCCGCATGTCCTGAAGACAGATGAATCCTTCCATATTTTGCTGGATTCTGAGGGTAAAGTGGCGGATACCTTCGGCGTTTTTGGTTATCCGGCCACCTTTTTTGTTGATAAAGAAGGTATCATTCAACATCAACAGATTGGACAGATGACAGAAAAGATGCTGAAAGAAAACCTGAAAACGATCGGAATTGACGCATGGTAACAGTGACTCTGTATCGAAAGGATGTCTGCAACGAATGTGATGAAATTTTGCAGCTCCTGGGTGAACTGCAAATGTCTCATCCGCATCAGGTGGCAGTTGTCAATGTGGATGAACTGGAAAATGGTGGAGCTGAAGAGAGAAAGATCGAATATCCGTATGTAAAAATCGGTCCGTATGTTTTACATACCCCTGTTCGAAAGACCGACCTGCAGGTGGCATTGGGCGCTTCGATCGACCGGGCCCATCATCTTGAAGCTGTGGGTGACAAAGAGTACCAGACACGCTTATCCAGAGGACGGACTGTCACTAAAACGGACCGTTTTTCTTACTGGTTGAGTAAACACCTGATGCTGGTGATCAACCTGTTCATCTTTCTGTATGTCGGCTTGCCCTTCCTGGCACCGGTGCTTATGAAGGTCCATCTGGCAGGACCAGCCAGAGTGATTTATGCCATGTATTCCCCGTTGTGCCACCAACTTGGTTTCCGGTCATGGTTCCTGTTTGGCGAACAATTTTTTTATCCGCGTGAACTGGCGGGTATCGCGAACATAAAAACATTCGAAGAAGCGACCGGCATTACGGCCAACAAGATATTGGATGCGCGCGCCTACCTGGGAGATGAAAAAGTCGGGTATAAGGTCGCCCTGTGTGAGCGGGATACGGCGATATACGGTGCCATGCTGTTGTTTGGACTGATCTTCTCCCTGACCGGACGAAAGATCAAACCCATACCCTGGTATGTTTGGTTGACCATCGGATTGATTCCCATAGGTCTGGACGGCTTTTCGCAGTTACCCGGACTGGCCAGTGGATTACCCGCCTGGCTTCCGGTGCGCGAAAGTTCTCCCCTATTGCGTGTAGTCACTGGAGTGTTATTCGGTGGAACGACGGCTTCTTATCTTTTTCCTTTGCTGGAAGATTCAATGAAAGAGACGCGTACTTTGCTGGGAACAAAAATAATGATTGCCAGTCAACTAAATACAACAGGTGAGAAGTAAGCATGACGATACGACACAAAAACGGTCTGTCGTGGTTCGAGTTTGAATCCTATTCCAGATATCCACTGCATCAGGGGATTATCATGCGAAGGGGCGGCGTAAGCCCGGAACCCTGGAGATCGCTGAATCTGAGCGATATCAATGGGGATACCCGTGAGAATGTCATCGAGAACCGGAAGCGCATCTTCGAATGTTTTGATCTGCCGGTTCCTTCCATCTTTGATGTCTGGCAGATTCATAGCAATACGATCATCTGTACCGATTCTCCCCGTCCGTTGAATAAAGACCATGAAAAAGCCGACGCCATCTTCACGGATAATCCAGATATTACGCTGTTCATGCGTTTCGCGGATTGCGTTCCGCTTTTTTTCTTTGATCCGAAAAAACGGGTTATTGGAATTGCGCATGCCGGACGAATCGGTACATTGAACCGTATTGCCGAGGATTGCGTGAAAAGAATGAATACGCGATATGGTTCCCAACCTGCGGATATCATGGCAGGCATCGGACCTTCCATTGGACCGGACCATTACGAGGTAAGGGAAGATGTAATAGAACATGCGCGCACCTGCTTTAAAGAACTGGATGGCCTGGTGATACGAGCGAAGGACGGCAGCACCCGTCTTGATCTCTGGGAAACCAATAAACGGATTCTGAAGGAAAGCGGTGTGGAAAAGATAGAACTGGCGGGGATTTGCACTGCCTGTAACACAACGGACTGGTTTTCACATCGTGCTGAACATGGCAGAACGGGCCGATTTGGAGCGCTGCTGGCGATGAAGAAGGATACTGATGACTGACACAGAAGAAAGCATAGCCATCCGTTACAACCGGATACTGGAACGGATTAACAATACTGTTTATCGCGCAGGCCGACCTCAAGGTTCGGTCAAGCTGCTGGTTGTCACCAAAGGTCAACCTGCGAACAAGATCATGGAAGCTTATCGGGCGGGTGCCCGTCTTTTTGGCGAGAATTATCCGGATGAAACAGCAGAGAAACTGGAACAAATCCAGACGCTGCCGGATATTCAGATTCACATGATCGGTCATTTACAGAGCCGTAAAGCGCGTATTGTGGCGAAAGCGTTTCAATACATACATTCCATTGACCGGGTCTCGATTGCCGAAAAGTTGAATCGGGAATTGCAGGAGACTGGAAGAAAGCTCCCTATATTGCTGGAAATGAATGTCAGCGGAGAAGAAACCAAAGGTGGTTTCGCCGCCTGGGAAGAATCCAGCCGGGAGCAACTTCTGCAACAGATCGCGCAGATCGGTGAATATCCCAATCTACAGATCAACGGTCTGATGACCATGCCCCCTCTGTTCGATCATCCGGAAGATGTTCGCCCGTTTTTTGCCAGATTGCGCTCCCTGCGAGACTACCTTGCAGTACAATTCCCCCGACAGCGCTGGAATGAATTATCAATGGGTACCAGTGCTGATTTTGAGATTGCCATTCAGGAAGGCGCGACCTTCATCCGCGTCGGAACGGCCATCATGGGACATCGGCCGATGAAAAACATATCAATTTGAGGACAAATGGGACTAATTCTGACAACTTCATTATCAATTTTTTTTCGGGTATTATCCTTCATCGTCATCATCGATGTTCTGCTTTCATACTTCATGTCGCCCTACCACCCCATCCGTTCTTTTCTGGACAGGATCGTGGAGCCGCTGTTGAATCCCATTCGCCGGGTCGTACCGGCCATTGCCGGCCTGGACTTTTCCCCCGTGGTGTTGATCATTGTCCTGCAGATTCTGGAATCTGTGACGGCGTCACTGGCATCCGGTCTATAGTAGAGCATCATCAACAGCTCTTACTTTGCGAAAGACGCCGATAAAGAATTGGTCATCCGGCGTAAAGAATACGCCCGCAAGAAGTGCAGAATACCAGACGCTGGGGAGAGCGGGCAGCCTGCCAGTCAGCCGGTGTCAGGGTGGCGCCGCAAGCTGCGCAAGCCTGTTCCGAAACCAGCGCGACGGCCAAACCGCGTTTTGTCTTGCGCAGGGTTTCGTATTGTTGAATGGAAGCTGTGTCCAGGTTCTGCTCAGCGGCGTTTCGTTCTGTCAACAGGTTTTCTTTTTTCTTTTCAAGAGACGAAAACTCACCTCTCCATCCGGCAACACGCGTGGCAAAAGTAGATTGCGCCTCGGCCAGTTCAGCCTGAATACCAGATAGCTGTTTTTCCTGATCTTCCACCTGCATCATAGTATTGAACTGTGATTCATCCTGGGTGGAGATCTGCTTTTTTAATGAAGCAATCTCATTTTGCAGATCCTGTAATTCACGGGGCAGGCGGATCTTGCCGGCATACAGAGCGTGTTCATCTTCCTGGAGTTTCATCTGAAGCTGGTTGTTCTTGTCTTCGATCCCCTTTAATGTTCTTTGCCGCGATGCCAGCTCTGCATTCACGTCATCAAGCCGATTTTTCACTTCATCCACAATAGATTGATCCTCAATCAACCGGGTCAAATCCTTCTGGCGCTGGGAGATTTGATCCAATTCCGTATCAATTTTTTGTAGTCTCGAAAGTTGGAAGGCAAGATTCATAATGGATCATGAGCTTTCTGGAAGGCGGGTGCAAAGCGGCTGTCTGAGAAGAGCGATAGAATTATATTACCATGAAGAATCGGAACATCGTAATTCTCTTCATTCTTCTCCTTGCGGCGGCTGCTTTACCCTCAATGGCAGGATTCCTATTCACAAATCCGGAGCAAATCTATACCGGCGTGGTTTTCAACCCGATCGACGGATATACCTACCTTGCCAAGATGCAAATCGGCTGGAGCGGTGACTGGTTGTTCACGCTGCCATTCACCGCAAAGGCAGGCGATGGCCGGCTGCTTTATCCATTTTATATTACCGCCGGTCACATACTGAACCTACTGCATATTTCGATCCCGATTGGATTTAATCTCTTACGTTTGATGGGTTATGGTTTTCTGTTGTTTATGTTACAAAGGCTGACCAGCGCAATCTTCTCCGTGGGGAACAGATTGAAGTCGTCGGTTTTCTTTCTGATGGCTGTGGGAGGCGGACTGGGATGGCTTCTGCTGCCTTTTGGAAAATTCGGCGCTGACTTCTGGGTGGCTGAAGCCTTCCCCTTCTTATCTGGATTGGCCAATGCCCATTTCCCGCTGGCTATCGGCTTATTTCTCGTAATCATTGTTGACCGGCAAAATCAGAATACTGCCTGGAGATTGATTTTGTTGTCATTCTGCGGATTACTGTTATCTGTTCTATCGCCTTTCGGGTATATTGTGGCTGCCGGTGTAATGGGGGGAAGCTGGCTCTGGGAAAAACTGAAAAAAATGTCCGCTTCTTTGTTGCCCGTGCTTACTGTTATTCTGTCCGGCGCGCCATATAGCATCTACCAGTACTGGGCGGTGAATTCCACCCCGCAACTGGCCGCCTGGACTGCTCAGAATCAAACCCCATCGCCGCAGGTTTGGGATGTTATTTTATCTTTTTCCCCCTGGCTGCTGCTTATTGTCTTTTGCTGGCGCGAACTCATCCGATCAGCCGAAGCACCGGTGGTCCGCAGATTGATCGTCTGGTTCCTGCTTGGATTGATCCTGACGATCATCCCATTCAACCTGCAGCGCCGGTTCATGTTCGGCCTGTCTGTGCCGGTGACCTGCCTGGGTATGCTCGCGCTTCCGTATGCCGCCGAGAAACTTCGTTATTCCATGCAAAAAATGAATACTGCCTGTTTGATCCTGGTGCTGCCAACACCGATATTGCTGCTGGTGATGACATGTTCGGCTATTGCTGCCAGATCACCGTTGTATTTTATACAAAGAGACGAAATGGATGCCATCCAGTGGCTTTCCGGTCAGGAAAATGGCCGGGCATTAGTCCTGGCCTCTGATCAAACGGGCAGCCTGCTGCCGGCTTTCAGCCGCCTGCGGGTGTTGTACGGCCACCCTTTCGAGACGATCGACGCCGATAAGGAGAAGGATGCCGTTGATAGTTTTTATTCCGGAACGATGTCGCTCGAAGAATCAAGAACATACCTGATTTCCAACGATGTGGACTGGATACTGTATGGGCCGCGGGAAAAGGCAGCCGGTCTTCCGGTCATCCTGAACGGAAAGCAGCCACATAGACAGATGGATTCGGTTGGTCTATTCTATGTGAAGGAGCTCATTCCGTGACAAAACAGCAATCCTGGTGGCTATTCCTCGTACCCTGCATCCCCATATTGGCCGCATGGGATCGGTTTATTGTCCCGGCCGGAACAAGTGTTTCGGATATTCTGATCACACATTATCCCAACCTGTTATTCATACAAAGATCACTGGCTTCGGATCAGGGAATACCCCTCTGGTCGCCGTTGATTCTCAGTGGATATCCTTTTACCGCCAATCCACTTTCCACATTGTGGTATCCACCTGCCTGGCTGAGTCTATTGTTTCCTCTACCATTGGGGATCAACCTGGTGATGGCGATGCACATATTCATCGGCTGTCTGGGTTTCTACCGGTTGCTTTGCCGGATGCAGCTCGACAACCGGATTGCCGCCCTGGGCGGGATGATCTACGGCTGGCTTCCGGCCGGGTACGCGCACATGACGGCCGGGCATTTCACCTGGGTTTGCGCTTCCGCCTGGCTGCCCTGGCTGCTCATCTTTTGTGTGGAAAGCCTGAGTGGAGAGTGGAAAACCATTATTCGGGCGGGCTTCTTCTTTGGAGTGACAGCCCTGGTAGATCTGCGATTTACGGCTTACAGCGCGATTCTCTGGCTGGCCTACCTGATATTCAATATAATTCTGCACTCTTCAAAAGGCTCCCGATTTGGCTGGATGCGTTCCGTTGGAAAATGCGTTATCGTTCCTCTGGCGGCTGCGGGATTGAGCGCCATTGTCTGGCTCCCTTTGATGGAATACACCGGATTGAGCACGCGCAGCCTGATGACGATCGAAGATTCGTTGTTTCTCAGTCTACCGCCCGTGCAATTGACCGGCCTGGTCGTGCCCGGCCACCCCGCTTCCATAGAGTGGATTCTCTATTCCGGCGCTGGTTGTCTGCTGTTGGCGTGCCTGTCTTTCTCCTTTCTAAAGAAACGCAGAGAACTGGCTTTCTGGCTGGGAGCTGCCGTTATCTTCATAGTATGGTCGCTGGGAGATGGACTGACCATTAATCGCTGGTTGGTGGCTCTTCCCGGCTTTGATCTGCTGCGTGTTCCGGCACGCGGTGTCTTTTTCTCCAGTGTGTCTCTTCTGGTGACCGCCATGATAAGCCTCGACGTGCTGGTAAAGAATCCACCGCAAAAGGTGGTATTCCTGCGGCTGGGAACGTTGTTTCTGACCATTCTGATCGTTATGCTGCAGGTCTTTGTGATCCTTTCCAATCCACAGAAAAATGCCATGCTGGGTGAATATGTGATCATCTGGCTGGCGGTCGCCGGATTGATCTTAAGTTTTTCCTACTTGAAGATTTCTTCGCATGCTTTTCTGATTTGTTTTTCAGTTCTCTCGTTGATTGACCTGTCCTATTTCGATTTCACATTAACCAGCTGGTTGTCTTCATCAGAAGCATTAACGCAGGGAAGTGAGGAAGTGCAATACCTGCAGAGTGCAGGATCAGAAGGTCGGATTTTTTCACCATCCTATTCCATTCCCCAGCACACCGCGGCATACAACCAGCTTGAACTGGCGGATGGGATCGATCCTCTTCAATTACGGGCTTATTCTCAATTTGTGCGGCAGGCCGGAAACCTGGATTGGGAAGGGTATTCTGTCACCCTTCCACCATTCAAAACTGGCGACCTGGCAAAAGATAATCTGGACATCCAACCGGATCCCCGGACTTTTGGCCTGTTGAATGTGCAGTATCTGGTCTCCGCTTTCCCCATCTCTATGAAAGACTGGGACCTGGTTAAAGAGACAAAAAATAATTATCTGTACCACAACCGGTACGCCAGGGGATGGGCGTGGATCGAAACGAATGGTATTGAAGACCAGCGCCTAAGTGAAAATGTGACAGGGATAATCCGTGAACCGGATCGCATTTTGTTGAACGCCAGTGGACCGGGAAAGTTGGTGTTGTCGGAGATCAACTATCCAGGCTGGCAAGCCTGGGTGGATGGACAGTCCGTTGAGATAAAACCCGCGCATGAGATTCTCCGGGCAATCGATCTGGATGCGGGAACTCACCGCATTGAATTCCAATTCAAGCCGTTCACACCTGTAATCGGAATGGTCGTCAGCGTTTTAACTTGCCTGTTGATCTTTCTTCGGCTGAAGGGAAAGCTGATTTATGGTTGACAGGCAGGATCGACGCTGGATCGTCATCACGTCCGTCATTCTTCTGGGTATCACCTCGATCCCCTATTTGCTTGGTTATTTCCGTCAAGGTTCGGATTGGCATTTCACAGGTTTCATTTTCGGGGTGGAAGACGGCAATTCCTATATTGCCAAGATGCTCTCAGGTTCCTACGGAAGCTGGCTGTTCCGGTCACCGTATTCTAACCTGCCGCAGAATGGTGTGCTGGCTTTTCTACCCTATATTCTTCTGGGCAAGCTGGCCTATCCACCGGAAATTCATGATCAACTGGTGGCGCTTTTCCAGGTATTCCGCTGGCTGGCAGGTGGTTTTCTTGTCAGGGCTTTATTCTTATTTTGCGGACTGTTTTTGAAAGAAAAACGATATCAACGTTTGGCCGTTCTGATAATTTTAACGGGAGGAGGGTTTGGCTGGCTTGGGTGGTTGCTGCCCGGCCATTTGTCCGGCCGAATGCCGCTGGAAATCTATTCGCCTGAGGCTTTCGGCTTTCTCTCCCTGCTGGGTCTGCCCCATCTGGCAGCCGCCCGGGCCTTCCTTTTACTGGGACTGGTTTTTTTCCTGAGAACACCGGAACCATCCAAAGAGCTGCGGAACGCTGCCGCAGGTGGATTGTGCTGGCTGGCCGCGGGGTTCTTTCAACCGTTATCGATCGTAGTTGGGTATGGAATTTTGGGAGTGTATTTCCTGTTACGATTGCTCATTGACCGCTCCAACAACCGGCGAGACCTGTTGTCAGCGATGAAAAGAATGGCTGTGATGGCCGCAGTTTCGTCGCCGTGGGTCATCTATAATCTGTTCTTCTTCGCATCCGATGATTATTTGAAAGCCTGGTACGCACAAAATATCATTTCCTCTCCACCCCTGATCGATTATCTCTGGTCGTATGGACTTTTCCTGGCCGCATCGATCCCGGCAATAATCCATATCCTGCGAAAGAAGGACGAACGAAGTCTGATACTCCCTGCCTGGATTATCTGCGCGGCGGCACTGGCCTATTTCCCCTACAATGTGCAGCGCCGCTTCATTGACGGCATCTGGATAGCGCTTATCCTTCTGGTGTTTGTCAGCCTGGAAGCGATAAAGAAAAGCACATGGGTCGCTGCTTATAAAGTTCTGCTGGGTTCAACCTTGATCGCCCCGCTGTTGGTTCTATCGATATTCAGTCAGGGTGTCTGGAATCTTGGTACACCCGTTTATCGGCCGGCTGGAGAAGTTGTCATGTTCACGACCATCTCAGAACTTATCCAACCCGGCGATGTCATCCTGGCGGATTATTCGACCGGTAATGCCCTGCCAGCCTGGGATGCCGTATTTGTACTGGCCGGGCATGGTCCTGAAAGCGCGAATTTAAAACTGGTACTCCCGGAAATCCGGGCTTTTTACAGCGGCGACAAAGATCCTGAATGGCAGAAAAATTTCATCGAACGAAACCGCATCGATTTCATTGTGTGTGGTCCTGCCGAAAGAGCGCTGGGTGACTGGGAGAAGAAATTCGGTGATATGTACAAAACAGTTTACGACCGGGGTGTATACCGGTTGTATTCCGCGGAGTTGATCGATGGGAACTGAAACCAAAATGCCAGATAAAAACTGCCCCTGGTGGTTCTATTCACCTGTTTACCTGGCCCCGATCATCCTGTTCCTGCCGGCGCTGATCCCCGGACACTCTTTATTCTGGGGGATCACTTCCATCCAGTTCATCCCCTGGCACTGGGAAGCCTTGCAGCTGCTCCG
Organism: Leptolinea sp.; assembly: GCA_012798535.1. Taxonomy (GTDB): domain Bacteria; phylum Chloroflexota; class Anaerolineae; order Anaerolineales; family Anaerolineaceae; genus Leptolinea. The sequence goes on along the minus strand of JAAZMZ010000036.1, from coordinate 41,523 downwards.
GGCGGGAGAAATCCCGCTGTGGAACGAATTGAACGGCATGGGCGCGCCGCTGGCCGCGAACTATCAATCCTGCCTATTCTACCCGCCAACCTGGTTGACTTTTCTAGCCGGCTGGATCGGCGGTCTTCCCTTGATGGCCTGGGCGCACGGCTGGTTGATCGCCGGACATCTCAGTTGGGGCGGGTGGGGGATTAAGAAACTTACAGAGAAGCTCGGATTTGGCCCGGTTCCGCAGTTGATCTGCGGTCTGGCTTATGGCCTGTGTGCATACTCTGTAGCGCGGGGCAGTTTTCTCACCATGGTTCAAGCGGCCGCGTGGATACCCTGGGTTTTGCTGGCAGCCAGCCAGTTTGCCGCGCCTGTGCGGTCAGGTGCTCCAGAACAGAAACAACCATATACCCGTAAAGCAATAATCGGACTGGCTCTGGCGTTTTCGGGGCAGTGGTTAAGCGGACACGCCCAGTTAGCCTGGTATACATTCTTATTCTTTCTCGCATGGATCATAGTAGGTGCCCTGGTTAACGGCGGCGTAAAGCGACTCTGGCAGATCGCGCTGCCGGTGGCGGTTTCCGGCCTGATCGGATTTTGCGTTTCATCTATTCAATTGATTCCAACCCTGGAGTATTTCACCCAATCGCAGCGATCGAGCGCTCTGGATTATCAGACCGCCCTTTCATACTCCTTTTGGCCGTGGCGGTTTATCACCTTCATCTTCCCGGATATTTTCGGTAATCCGGGAAATGGTGATTACTGGGGATATGCCAGCTACTGGGAGGACGCGGTTTACATCGGCCTGCTTCCATTCGTTCTGGCTTTCTATTATGTGATTCGTCAGATCAGAAAGAAACATACAAATGAAGAAAATCAATATCAACCGTTGTTCTGGTTCTGCCTGATCACCTCCATCGTGATTCTACTCATGGCACTGGGATGGAACACACCGGTCTTTCCCTGGTTGTTCAAGCATGTGCTGACTTTTGGTTTCTTCAACGGTCCGGCGCGGTGGATGATCTTTTTCGATATCGGATTGATCCTGCTGGCGGGTTTGGGAGCAGAGGAGTGGATCAAGCACGGTATGCTGCCGCGCAAGTGGGTAAACCTGGGTTTGACGGGTGTAATCGCCATGATTCTGAGCGCCGCAGCTGCCTGGCTGTTCCTGCCATCCATCCGGGTTTCATTCAAATATGCAGTTATTTCAGCCGGGATATTCCTGGCGGGGTATCTAGTTCTGGCTCTCCTCAAGCCTGAATCTTCAGAAGGCCGCGCTGCGTTGCGCTGGCGTTTCTGGATTGCCTGCTGGCTGGCCGTCGACCTGATCTGGGCCGGCAGCAAACTAAATCCCACCGTATCCACCGATCTCTACTCAACAGGTCGGTCACTGGAGAAAAGCACTGACCGATACTACATTTCCAGTTCTCTGGAAAAAGACTTGCGTTTCAAGCGTTTCTTTCTATTTACAAATATTCGTCCATCGGTCGACTGGCGGAACCTGGTAGATTCAAAGCTGCCCAATGTCAACCTGTTGTCAGGTGTTTCTATGCTGAACAATTTCGATCCGATGGTGCCCGACCGCTACAGCGATTTTCTGATCGAAATGGAATTGGCGGCACCTGAAGAACGCGGGCAATACCTGGCATTGGCCGGTGTGGGACGATCAGCCACTCTCAATCCTGATAGCCTGCGCGACATTGTCTGGGAGCCGGTCGAAACTCTGCCGCGCGCCTGGATGGTCCATTGTGCCGAAATCGTTGAGGATGGTGAGGGCGCTCTGCGGTGGGTGAAGTCAGCGGCAGGGTCCGGCAGACTGGTCAATTCGATTGTCGTGGAAAGAGAATCCCTTGATGAGGAAAGTTGCGGCGCGATCCAGGAACCTCCTGTAGGCGTGGAAGATCTATCAGCGAGATCCATGCATCACGAATATCAGGTTCACGCGGATCAAACCGGCGGTTGGTTGTTGATTACCAATACCTGGTATCCGGGATGGAAGGTAAAATTGGACGGGCAGCCAGCCGGGCTTCTGCGGGCAGACTATGTTTTTATGGCGGTGGAAGTGACGGAAGGTAATCATCAGATAGAATTGGATTTTCAACCGGTTTCTTTTACTGCCGGACTGGCCCTCACCACTATTGGTTTATTTGCCACCACAATACTCGGTTTTTATGTTAAGAATCCCACTGGAGGTTCCCGATGAGTAACGACAACGAGCTGCGCCATGCCCAGGAACTGGGAACGCGAATACTTGGAAATCTAGAAAAAGTCATCTTCGGAAAGCGCTCCGTACTGGAACTGGTGATAACAGGTTTATTTTCCGGGGGACACATACTCGTCGAAGATGTTCCGGGAGTAGGTAAAACAATTTTGGCACGCAGCCTGGCGATATCCACAGGATGCACATTCGCCCGTATTCAGTTCACACCTGACCTGTTGCCCGGTGATATTACCGGTGTCTCTGTTTTTGATCAAAAAAAGAATACGTTTGAATTCCGTCCGGGACCGGTTTTCACTCAAATATTATTGGCCGATGAGATCAATCGCGCTACTCCCAAAGCCCAATCCGCGCTGCTTGAGGCCATGGGCGAAAATCAGGTCAGTGTAGACAATGTTACCCGCGAACTACCCCGGCCCTTTTTTGTCATTGCTACCCAGAATCCAATCGAATATGAAGGCGTTTACCCGTTACCGGAATCACAAATGGACCGGTTTCTTCTCCACACCGGTATTGGATATCCGGAAATGGCCGTGGAAGAATCCATTCTGGAACGTATGCAGGTTGAACACCCCATTGAGACGCTAAAACCTGTAGCCACCTCAGAGGAAATCCTGCGGGCGCAAACCGCTATCCGCAGCGTATTTGTCTCCCACAGTGTGCGGATGTATTTACTGGGTATCATCCAGGCGACTCGGAATCACAACGATCTGCTTCTGGGTGCCAGCCCGCGGGCCAGCCTGGGACTGATCCGTGCCGCCCAGGCTTCAGCCGCGCTGCAGGGACGTAACTTTGTTGCTCCCGATGATATTAAGCTGCTGGCCGGTTCGGTGCTGACCCACCGATTGATCCTAAGTCCTGAAGCCCGAATGAGTAATATCAGCGGCAGTATGGTCATTCATGAAATTCTGGATAACGTGCGGGCACCGCTGCGTGATGAAACGGTTAAACATTAAGATTAACCCGGGTATTCACCCGGGAACAACTTTCTTCAGCCTATTGATAATTGCGGTTTTTTTACTCATCACCCGCTGGCTGTTTGATGAACCATTCTTTCTGAATTCCCTTTACGCTGTGATCATCTATGTGGTACTGGCTTTCATATACATCGCGTTCGCGCTGGACCGCATCACCATTGACCGAAAATCGAGATATCTACGCCGTCAGGTGGGTGATCTGTTTGAAGAAAATCTTCTGATTTCCAACCGGTCGATATTGCCCATTTTCTGGCTGCAAATTCGCGATCTCTCAGAGCTGAACAGGGATCATGCCAACCGTATCATCGGATTTCTAGGTCCACGTCAAACACGGATTATTCGTCTCGACAGTCTGCTGCAAAAGCGCGGCAATATAAACCTGACACCGATCGAAATCAAGACATCCGATCCCCTGGGTTGTTTCTATTCGATCCAGAAAATCTCCACAATGGGGAAACTTATAGTCCTGCCTTACCGGGTCGATCTGTCATCTCTGAAGATCAAGAATCGTCCATCTGAGGAAGGGAAATCGGTGCGGATGACGTTGCAGAACAGCAGCCTGATCAGTGCTTCTGTCCGTAATTATATCGACGGCGATCCTTTTAATCGCATCCACTGGCCGACCACAGCCCGCCGGGGGAGTCTGCACACCAGACTGGCCGATGTGAATATCCAGCAGATGGTCTGGATATGTATGGACTGCGAACGCGACGCGCATGTCTGTCGGTTAAATAACCAGGAACAGGAGCGCATGGATTTCATCGACGCGGTGAAAGCTCGTTCACAATATGCTCTCCCACCGGATACTGTCGAAGCAACCGTTTCGATCACCAGTTCACTGGCGGTCACTTGGTTAAATCGCGGAATAGCCGTGGGTCTGGCAACCAACAACTTACCCGAACAGACCATTCTGCCCGGATTCGGAGTAAGGCAGCAAACCGAGATCTTGAATTTGCTCACCTTTATTCAAGCGCAATCCCAGATACCGCTGGCGGCCATGTTGCTTGAATTTTCATCTCAGCTTAACCCGGGGAATATTTGTTTTCTGGTGACGCCGGAAGAATCACCTGAACTGATCCAGGCTGCCCGCCTGATCAAACAAAGAGGAGTCGATCTGCGGTTGATCCATGTGAATCGTGCCAGTTATGTACCAGAACAATACCTCAAACGCTCCACCACGGACTGGCGGGGCATTCGCTGCCACCATTTTGCTTATGGAGATTCACTGACCTCACTGTCTGCGATCCTGTAGCGAGTTCTCAATTCGTTGTTTCAGAATCTATACCTGATCGTGGTCGGTCACTTATCCATAGAAGGCTGTTCTCTAAGGTATTTTGTGAAAGGGACCACGTCCATCTGTTCGTAATTCAGTTTTCGGTAAAAACCAGCCTGCTGTATGTTCTCGGGGACAAGGAACAGGTAAACCTTGGTGCAACCGATATTATATAGAGCCTCTTCCACCTGGAGGAGCAGTCGGCTGCCGATGTGCTTGTTCTGGTACTCGGGATGGACTGCCAGGTGATAGATCAATCCACGACGACCGTCAAAACCTCCCATAACCGTACCGATAATCCTGCCTTCTAACTCTGCCACGAAAAAAAGCCCGGGGCTCTTCTTTACCAGTTTCCCAATTTCTTCCAATGAATCGGAAGCGGCAATATGAATCCCTTTACCGGCTGATTCCCAGACGGCATAAACTGCCTGATAATCATCAGGATGCCGATAATTCCGAATATGAATATCCCCGACAATATCTGCCTTATCCATAGGTCGAGCGAAAGAATGGGATTTCAACCATTGTCTGTGGAATTCTCTTCTTCTTCGGTGATCGTTTTCCAGAAACCGTGAATCCCGTTGGGGGTGACGCCAAAGAAGAATCTATATTCTTCGGAGAATCTCTGAACCAGGTCAAATGTTGGTGTTTTTCCCTGCTGGTAGCGTTTAAGCAGTCCGTAATCACCATTCCAGTAGGCTGTTCGCGGATCGAAATCCTTTTCGAGTTCAAGGTAGCGATTAATGGCGTAATGCCACAAACGGCGAGCGGAACGCTGGGTCACATTTTTAACCATGGAGCCGTTGCGCAGGTCGCGCATGGTGAAGTACCTGGTTCCCTGGCGTTCCTCCACGCTGGCCACTTCGACACCTGTACGGGGAGGAGTTTCATCCGATTTTATGGTCTCCTGCTCTTCCACCGGATGCGCTTCCACAACCAGGTCGACTCCCGGTTCAATATAAACTGGAACCTGCCTGCCTTTTCCCCTGGTAACTAATCCGACAATTTCATCCCGCACGGCCAGGCCGGTTTCAGCTTCGCTCCGAACGTAGATCTTGTTATCTTCAACGGCATAAGGCGGATCATCACCGCGGGGAATGATCACCCGGATGACTTTTTTCCCGCGGGTTTCCTGAACATCCAGTTGGCATGTCAATGGCGGGCTGATCCGTTTGGAGATCTCTTTTTCCAACAGATTGACGCTCTGTTCGGGATCAGATAGGCCGATTGGATTTTTATGAGGGTCAGCCGAGGTGCCAATATATAATGTGCCGCCGTTGGTGTTAGCGAAGGCGCAGATATCTGCAATGATGGCATAAAGCTTACCACCGCGCACCGTCATGCTTTCATGGAAATCCTGGATGATATTAGCGCCTTCCTCCTGAGAGGAATGGATGAAATCAAAAACCGGTTCTTCCTCCATCCGGTGCGGCCTGGTACGCGAGAAATCATTGGAGCGAAATAACTCCTGAAGGGCTGCAAAACTGATCTCCGGCAGGAGAACATCGGTAGACCGGTCGCCAACGCCCAGATTTTTCTTACGCACCGGATCGGCTGTCAACCGGTGGGCATCGGAGCCTTGAATGCAGTGCATACGGCGGGGATATTCCGGTTTGGTGCCATTAAAAAAAGCGGCTGTTGAACGGGGAGTGCGGGCATCGAGGTCGGTGACTTCGAGAGCGTTCAGGGCTTCATCCTGCGTATAAGCGATTTTCGTTTGCCCGCCAAAATTAAATCCCCGCATGGCAACGCCGTTACTTGAATTGGCGTGTGCCGCGATCACAATCCCTCCGGCATCCTGAATCTTTTTGTAGGCACTCAGTACATCCACCGTGGCGCCTACCGTGGCAGAGCCATCATCCAGTAAATGGCCGGGAATCTTCAAATCGAGCAGCAGGTGCTCAATGTCGCGCACCGGAGTGGTGGCTGAAAAAACGCCGAGGATATGAAACCCGAATGTGGCGGTGAATTCGATGCCGGGTAAGACAAGCATCTTCTTCAGAAGCCGGCGGTATTCATTTAGTCGATTTCTTTCCTCCGGCAAAATGCGGTTGAGTTTTTCCAGCAATTCCAACTGTTCAATCTCATCCCGCATTGTGCGGTACCCGGCGATCGTATTATGATCGGTGAACGCGATGATGTCCATTCCCCGCGCTTCCGCCCGCTGGATGATCTCCAGGTAGGTTATTTCGGGTTGTTGAAAATCACTGGATGCCGGTGTGTGAATATGCAGATCGACAGTCACCCACTGATTGGATGTTGGCGGTTTTTTCCCCAGGATTTTAATTTTTTTCAATAGGATTTCTCCTTAAATATTTACTGTAACACCTTGATCAATTGGATCAATTCATCAGGCATATAGGGTTTCATCAGGTATGAATTCGCTCCGGCATCCAGACTCTCTTTTTTACGGTCTGATCCTGAACTCATTATTACCTTGATATTTTTCGTTTCGTTGCAGGCTCTGATCTCCTCCAGAATGGATAGTCCGCTAATTCCAGGCAGGTTGATATCCATCAATATTACATCAGGAGAGAATTCCCGGATTTGAGTCAATGGATTATTCAAAGGAAATACCGCGCATTTTACATTAAAACCTTCCAATTCCAGCAAGGTCTGCAGTAAGGAGCGCATCATGGCATTGTCTTCAAGGAGGAGAATCTTCTTTTTTTCAGCCATACCATCACTTTTTTGCTTTTTTCTTGGGAATGGCAATTTTTACCACGTCCCGCATCTGATCCACCAGATGGAAATCCAGTTGATCGCGGATTTCTTTGGGTATATCATCCAGATCCGGTTCATTTAGTCTGGGGAGGATGATGGTCTTCAATCCGGCACGATGAGCCGCCAGCATTTTCTCCTTGATCCCGCCCACGGGAAGTATCTGCCCGCGCAGCGTGATTTCTCCCGTCATTCCCAGATCCGGTCGAATGGGACGGTCCGTGAGCAGGGAGATCAAGGCTGTGGTCATGGTGACACCGGCGGAAGGGCCGTCTTTAGGGGTGGCGCCTGCCGGAATGTGCAGATGAATATCCTCATTCTGAAAAAACTGTGGATCGATCCCCATCTCTCTAGCATGCGCCCGCACATAGGTCAAAGCCGCGTGCGCGGACTCCTGCATGACATTACCCACCGAACCGGTGATCTGGAATCCTTTTGAACCTGGCATCTTGGACGCTTCAATAAATAAGATATCGCCTCCTGTGGGCGTCCAGGCCAAACCCGTGGCTACTCCAGGAATGGACGTGCGGCGTTCTATTTCTTCATTGCCCATAAATTTTGGCCGTCCCAGCAGATCGTGTACAGCTTTTACGGTGATCTTGCCTTTATGTCTCTTGCCTTCTGATATCTGAGTGACTATCTTTCGACAGATTGCGCCGATTTCACGTTCAAGATTGCGTACACCGGCTTCACGGGTGTATTCACGGATGATCGAGAGAATGGCTTCGTCCTCCAGATCCATCTCTTTCTTGATCAGGCCGTTTTCTCTCTTCTGGCGGGGGATCAGGTAATTGCGGGCGATCATTAATTTTTCACGTTCGGTGTACCCCGCGATCTGAATCACTTCCATACGGTCAAGCAGCGGAGCGGGAATGGTCTCAAGCGTATTGGCCGTTGTGATAAACATGACCTGCGAGAGATCATAGGCCACTTCAAGATAATGATCTCGGAATTCGAAATTTTGCTCGGGATCCAGCACTTCCAGTAATGCAGAAGCCGGGTCACCATGAAAATCAAAACCGAGTTTGTCTATCTCATCCAGCATGAATACCGGATTGTTTGATTCTACCCTTCGAAGCGCCTGCAAAATACGGCCGGGAAGCGCGCCGATATACGTGCGGCGATGTCCACGGATTTCAGCTTCGTCCCGCATACCACCCAGCGAAATGCGAATGAATTTCCTGCCCAACGCTCTAGCGATGGACTGGCCAAGAGATGTCTTTCCTACACCAGGAGGTCCGACAAAACACAGGATCACGCCTTCGCGTTCTTTGCGGATTAGATCTTCGCTCTTTACCGCTTCCAGTTTGGATTTCCGTTCGAGCCGCAGTTTTCGTACAGCCAGGTATTCAAGAATGCGCTCTTTGACATCCTCAAGGCCGTAATGATCCTGATCGAGAACCTTGCGCGCGTTGCTGATATCCAGATTGTCTTCCGTCGCGATACTCCAGGGAAGAGTGGCCAACCATTCGATGTACGATCGAATCACACCGTATTCCGCGGCGGCAGTTGGCAGTCGGGATAGTCTTTCCAGTTCTCGGTTGGCCTGTTTTAACGCCTCTTCCGGGAGATGAGCTTCCTCAATTTTCTTCTTCAACTCATTGGAATCTTCGGTCTGCTCGTCACCTTCCCCCAGTTCTTTCTGGATAGCTTTCAATTGTTCACGTAGGAAGTAATCCCGTTGAACTTTTTCGATCTCAGAACGGGCTTCGTTTTGAATCTTTTGCCCAAGATCGAGCACTTCACCTTCGCGAGCCAGAATGGAAACCAGTTTGCGCAGTTTTTCTTCCACCGAATCCAGCTCAAGGATTGCCTGAGCGTCTGCCAGTTCCATACGCTCGAAATTGGCAATGGAATACGCGGTCTGCAGTGGATCGGTTATGCTGGTGATCGAATCCACCAACTCGCGGGGGATGGAGGGGATCATCTTGGCGATATGTTCAAATTGATCGCGGGCATTGCGGGCCAGTGCTTCGGTTTCCAGGTTGGGATTCTGGATTTCTACGGCCGGGGTGATCCTGGCAACCAGATAGGGATCCAGCGAAGTGAATTCACCCAGGTGAAAGCGATTGAGTCCCTGGATCAGAATTCGAATGGTCCCGTCCGGCGTACGGAATAACCGGTGAATTATGGCCACTGTACCAACTGTATAGAGATCTTGTGGTCCGGGATTCTCCAGTTCGGGATTTTTCGCGGTGATCAGCCCGATGATCCGGTTGCCGGAAATGGCTTCATCGACCAGTTTGATGGAGCGTGGCTGACCAATCGTCAACGGAACGGCCGTTTGCGGGTAAACCACAAGCCCGCGCAGTGGCAGGATAGGCAGGACTTCCGGGATAGTTAATATATTATCGTTACCAACTTCCGGATTCTCTTCATCTTTTTTCTCTTCCGGTTTCATTAGATTATTCGAGTCATCTAGAGAGAAACCGATAAAAAGATCACTCAGATTTTGAGTCATGTTCACATCTTCAAACCAGTTCAAGATTTCGCGTAGATTGGCATTCCATCGTGAGGCAACCATTCGATGATCAGGCGTCCTTATCTTTTATAAAAATATCATGCGGAGCGGCTTTGGGTAATGAGACTTCGAGAAAGCCATTTCTATATTCCGCTTTTATCTCATCCCGGTTAATGGGTTGATTGATCAAAATTTCAATTTGAAATTCCCCAAAGTGAATTTCCATCTGGTGAAAAGACCGATTCTTATAAGGATCATGTCTGATCCCGCTGACCAGTAACCTGTTCCTGTCAAAATCTATAGAAAAGTCTTTCTCTTCAACTCCAGCGATCTCGATGCGTACCAGGAAGTCCTCCGGCGATTCAACAACATCCACAGGAGGACGATACAGGTTTGAATGATACGATACACGAAGATTGAACATTCCTGATTTTGGATATTCGAACATAATGCGGACCTTCTAGATCATTTCTTTAGAAATGATCTAGCACCCAATTAAAGAGCTTTTCGGGCAGCCTCAAGTACCGCCTGATAATTTGGCTCATCGCCCAACGCTTTCATATAATCGGCATACACCACTTTATATTTTCGATCGATAACAAACACGGCTCGCCTAAAAATCCTTTGATCTTTTAACAGACATCCGTATTTCTTGCCAAAACTGGTTTTCAGATGATCGGAAACCACCATAACCTGATCGATCCCGGCCGCTCCACACCAACGTTTTTGAGCAAATGGCAGATCTGTACTGATGACAATGATTGAAATGTCTTTCGATAAACCGGCTGCTTCCTCATTAAATTTCCTTGTTTCCCGATCACAAACATCAGTGTCCAATGAGGGGACAGCCGCAATTATGCGGACTTTTCCGCGGGTTAACTTAAGCAGGTCAAGATAAGTCCAATCCTGGAGATGCGCTTTGAATGCAGGGGCTTGCTGGCCAACTTTGATGTCTTCCCCAACCACAGTCGCCTCTTTTGTACCAAATTGGACGAGACCTTTGCGTTCAAGCATATTGACCTCCTCTTTTCAATGTTCGATCAGGCGCCCCCGGTGGGAGTCGAACCCACAACCAACAGCTTAGAAGGCTGGTGCTCTGTCCATTGCGCTACAGGGGCTTTTTCAAAATGATAATTCAACTTGTCCTGTATAACTCTACTTAATAAAGAACGAAGAATCTCTTTTTTATCTTGAGTAAATGCAGTATCCTTTTCAGACGTAATTATAGCCGATTTGATTTGCCTGCGAAAAGAATTATCCTTTCTTTGTACAAGAATTCTATAAGAAATTGAATTACTGGCAAGAAAAGAGAAATAAAAAAGCGGGATGCCCTTGCGAACATCCCGCTTGAAATCTGGACGCAACTTATGGTGTCATGATCGGGCTAAACAGGAAAGCGTAATTATCCGAACTGCCTTCCATCGGGTAGAAATAGAACAGGAAGGAAACCGCTTTATTCATCATGGCAAACCGGTTGTTCTGAGTCAGGTTGATGGAAACATATTCCCATTCACCAAAACCGTGCACGCGATTAAGCAATTCCTGTTCGGCTCCACCTTCAATAGAATATGCAATCCTGAAACGTACATTACATTTGGTGTATCCTTCCAGACAACCGAAATGCAAAACAAGATTAGAACCTTCAGGGACCACGATTGGCGGGTACTGTCCGACAATAAAACTGTCTGCTTCGTCTGGCGGGTGCATGACAATGGCCGGTTCATTCTCCTTTACACCGCCTTCAATGGCTGGCGCGGAGTTGAGTAACACGAATCCTCTCGGATCATTTTTGTTTCCAGGGCAGGGAAGTATTCCTGCCGAAGTGGACCAGGTCGCGCTGCACAAATTGGTAACGAAGTTATAGGTGTTACCAACGTAGATTTCCGAATACAGGTAACGTTCCACACCATCATTTCCCATGGCTCCAAAAACCTGGCCATTGCTGTTCATCATCTTCCACTGGCTGAAGACATGCTTTTTCAACTCGGTGGGAGCGGTCAGGGTAACAGAAACGTAGGCTGTTTGTCCGGGTGCGACATTCTGAGTTGTCATTTGAACGCTATGTTCACTGCCCATGGGATCAGCACCTACCCAGACCATCTTGTAATTAGGCGTCCAGGTACAGCTTCCGGCATTCCGGATAGCCCATGTTTTCACAAAACTTGTCCCGGGTGGAACCATGGTTCCGTCAGGGATCGTCACGTCGCTGACATAAGCCGCATAATCCGTACAACTGCCCGGTGCGGCCGTCTGTGGAATAGAAACGTTACTTCCGCTATTGCCTGTTTGTGCTGGTGGCTGTGTCGCGGTTGATTCCAGTGTCGCCGTGGGCTGCTGCGTTTCGGTCGGTTGAGCTTCTTTGGTCTGCTGGACTTCGGCAATTTGCGTTGTCAATGCGGAGAGGGTTTGCGCTACTGCCGCATTGATTTTATTCTGCACTTCCATCGTATCGGGAGTAGCTTCCTCTGCTGTACCACAGGATGTCAGCAGCAGTGAGACTATCAAAAATGCGGTTGCAATTCTCCGTGATTTTGTCATGGACATATCCTTTGCCTATATGGAAAAAATCCGTTCGTTTTGCGAATTATACATTGTTTCAAAGTCGGGTACGTTGCAAGGAATAGACCATAAGGCTATGGTGATTAATTAACCTTAGCCTGACAAATTAAATAATATTACTGAATATCAGCCTGCAACCACTTCAGGTTTTAACGAACCGGCCATCATTAAACCGAGTTCATCCCTGGTTACCTGGCTGGCGGGCAAGATGGCAACGATCTGGCCGTGGTACATCACTGCGATACGGTCGGAAAGAGCCTGGATTTCATCTAATTCAGCCGAGATCAGCAGAACACCGATTCCGGAATCCCGCATTTTCACAATTTCATGATGGATATATTCGATGGAACCAACATCCAGTCCGCGGGTGGGTTGATTGGCGACAAGCACACTGATCTTACGAGAAAGCTCGCGCGCAACAATCACCTTTTGCTGATTGCCGCCGGAAAGTGTGGAGGTAGGTACATACGCGCTGGGAGTGCGGATATCAAACCGTTTGATCAAATTCTCGGCATTCGATCCGATGGCAACATTCTGTAAGACTCCATGCCGGCAGAATGGTGATACATAATACGTGCAGAGTACCAGATTATCGGCAACCGGATATTGCATCACGAAGCCGTGTCTTTGGCGGTCTTCCGGGATATGTCCCAATCCTTTTTCGACCAACTCTCTGGGAGGGTGATTGAGCAGATTATGTTCCATGATCTCAATTTCTCCCTCGGAGGCGCGCCGTAATCCGGTTAATGCTTCCGCCAGTTCTGTCTGGCCGTTGCCCTGGACACCGGCAACTCCAAGGATCTCACCGGCGCGAACCTCAAAATTCACACCGCGTACGGTTTCAATCCTCCGGTCGTCCTGTACATGTAAATTTTTTACCTTCATTACCGTCTTACCGGGTTTGGCGGGTTCTTTATCCACTTTAAGAATGACCGTACGTCCTACCATCTGGGATGCCAGTGCCTGTTCATTTGTCTTTGCCGGATCATCTGTGGCGATCACTTTTCCAGCCCGCATGACGGTAATCCGATCGGCAATGGAGAGAACTTCTTTTAATTTATGGGTGATGAAAATTATGGAAATACCCTGATCAACCAGTTTGCGGATGATGACAAACAGATCTTCCACCTCCTGAGGAGTTAGCACCGCCGTAGGTTCATCCAAGATCAGGATCTCTGCTTTGCGGTATAACGCTTTAATGATCTCGACACGCTGCTGAATGCCTACAGGCAGGTCATGCACAAGCACCGTGGGATCAATATCCAATCCGTACTGGGCGGAAAGCTCAATAAGTTCCTTATTCACTCTGGGTATATCCAGAACACCATTCTTCAGAGTTTCTGTTCCCAGCATGATATTTTCGGCAACTGTGAAGACTGGTACCAGCATAAAATGCTGATGAACCATCCCGATTCCACAGGCAATCGCGTCCTTTGGTGAATGGAATACCTTTTTTGTGTCATTGACAAGTATTTCACCTTCATCTGGTGCGAGCAGACCATAGATAATATTCATTAATGTGGTTTTACCGGCACCGTTTTCACCGAGAAGCGCGTGGATCTCTCCCTTTTTCAGAGTGAAATCCACATGGTCATTGGCCAGAACACCCGGGAATTTTTTCGTAATACTTTTTACTTCAAGCACATTGCCCATAATTTTCTCCTGAACGCTTTCCGTGGCTTATTTCTCGTAAGGTGTGCCGTCAGCAGCCGGGGAGACAGTACGCCCGATCAATCCTGCAAGGATCAACATGGTGAGTAAATAGGGAATGAGGCCGACAACATAGGACTGCTGCAAGAAAGCCCATTGCTGAGGGATCAAGTCCCGGAAGAACTGCAGATTGATCTGCAAAGCCTGTGCGGCACCAAATACAAGAGCGGCTGCCCAGGCGCCGAAAGGAGTCCAGTTGCCAAAGATCATAGCGGCCAGCGAAATAAAACCGCGGCCGTTGGTCATTAGCGGTTCAAAGGAAGGTACAGATTCGAGAGTGAAGTATGCTCCGGCTAGTCCCGCCAGCAATCCGCCGATAATGACATTTATATAGCGCATGAAAGAAACATCGATGCCTACGGTATCGGCGGCTCTCGGATGTTCACCTACTGCGCGGGTGCGAAGCCCCCAACGTGTGCGGAAGATCACGAAGTTTGCCGCAATTACCAGAATGATCGCCATCCAGGCGATGGGCTGTTGCTCGAAAATTTTTCCCAATACGGGAATCTGTGAAAGACCGGGAATGGCAATGAGCGGAAGGGTGCCCGGGGCATGCGGCACATTCCCGCCAAAGACGCTGCCTTTCTCGAAGAAAAGCTGGCGGTTGAGAAAACCGGTGACACCGGTGGCCAGAATATTGATCACCGTTCCGCTGATGATCTGATCTACTTTAAATGTGACTGACAACCAGGCATGTAAAAGTCCCAGCAATCCACCGGTTAACACGGCTACCAACACACCGAGCCACAGGCTGGTCATAGCTTCCACATGAAAAATTGTATTTAGGTAGATGGCAGCCAGCCAGCCAAAGAAAGCGGATGCCAGCATCATGCCTTCAATTCCGATATTTACCACGCCAGCCCGCTCACAAAAAACACCACATAGAGCGCCCAGGGTCAGAGGGGTGGCAACCGAAATCGTTGTGGCGATCATGGATGCCAGAATCACCATGGGGGAAGTTGTGACCTGGCCGATCAGGATGACCACCGAATAGAGAATGGCAATTATGCACGCGATAAAAATTGAACGTTTGAGATCCATTGCCTGCTCCTATTTTCCCCATCCACGGGTAAATACAACGCGTTCCTGTTTGGCACGTATGCGAAATATGTAACGAACAATGGCATCGGCGGCCACGAACAACAAGATTAACGCCTGAATGATCGAAATAATATCGACCGGGATCTGGGTAAGGAACTGCATTCTGGTGGCTCCGTTCCGCATGGCGGCGAATAACAGGGAAGCAAGTACTACTCCCAGTGGATGGTTTTTTCCCAGCAGAGCTATGGCAATAGCGTCAAAGCCGTATCCGGTGGAAAATCCTAGCTCGTGGCGGTGGTTGAGTGCGGCAACCTCTATTGCGCCGGCCAACCCGGCCAATCCTCCTGAAATACCCATCGTTATCACAATGGTTTGGGCAACATTGATTCCGGCATATTTCGCGGCATCCGGATTAAGACCGGTTGTTCTGATCTCGAAACCCAGTTTGGTCTTCCACAGAACCCACCATGTGGCAAAGGCAATGAGCAGCGCCAGAATGAAACCCCAGTGGAACCGGAAACCGGAAAAAATGGGCATGATCTGCGCCGATTCGGCAATCTTCGGCGTTCTCGCGACCACATTTAATGGATTGGGATCTTTCATCGGACCGTTCAGCAGATAGCTGGTGATGTTGAGCGCCACATAATTCATCATAATGGTGTTGATGACCTCGTGCGCGCCCGTTTTGGCTTTCAGGTAACCCGGAATAGCCGCCCAGATTCCACCGGCGAGGACACCAGCTCCAACAGTAAGGATGATATGCAAGAAGGGAGGAATACTGATGTTGAGTAACGAGGGAAGGGCATACCCGGCCCAGGCTGCGGCTACGGCACCAAAGGCCAGTTGTCCTTCCGCTCCGATATTGAATAGACCACCCTTAAATCCTACGGCTACGGCAAGTCCGGCAAAAATGTACGGTGTCGCCCAGACGGTGGTTTCACTGAGCGCCCGGACCGATCCAAAGGCGCCTTGAACCAGCCCGATGTACGCGGAAATGGGATCGCCGCCAACACTCCAGATCACCAGGGCGCCCATAACGATGGCTGTGACGACTGCCAGTAAAGGAACTACATATTCATTGACAAGATTGGAATAATCAAAAGAAGATTGCCTGGATTTTTCCTCAGATTTCTTGCCTTCATCATCCATAAGGGAAATTCTCCTTCAGATCAGATTTGCACAAAAAGAAATGCTGATCGATGGTTGATTCTAACTAAAAAGGACAAAAAATGGAAATGAGTTTCTTCTTAAATAATTCATTAAAAAAAGAGAGAGGGTTGATACCCTCTCTCTATATTGAATTTCGTAAGCGGTGTTTTTATTTACTCGGGTTTGGCGGCGGATACGTTGGTCTTGATGGATCCGTCTTTCAAACCTTTGTCGACCTCTGCCAGTTTGGTCTTGACATCAGCGGGAACCGCGCTTTCAAGGTCATGGAAGGGAGCCAGGGCGACGGGGGCGATGAAGTTGCCACCTTTGAATTTTCCGTCTTTTGCGGATTTAATCGTGTCGAAGACACCCGGGGTGATGCTCTTCATAGCAGAGGAAAGCAGGACTTTCTGGGCTTCCGGTACGGTCAGGTACTGGTCGGTATCGACACCGATAGCATAGACTGGTTTGGCTGTCGTGCTCTTGCCGGCAACGCCGATCAGGGCACCGTTACCGGTCTTACCGCCGGCGCCAAAGATGACATCCACACCTTTGTCAATCATGGAGATGGCGGTGGTTTTTCCCCATTCAGGATCGGTGAAAGTCTTGTCAAAACCGACATCGCTGTGATAGACAATATTGATTTCAGCTTTGGGATTCACAGAAAGGATACCGGCACGATAGCCTTCACCAAAGCGCCAGACGGCTGGAACGGCATCCGTACCAAAGATACCACCCAGCTTGTTCGACTTGGTCATCAGTCCGGCCAGAACACCGGCAAGATAACCAGATTTGTCTTCTTCGAAGATGACACCGGTCAGGTTGGGGATGGTCTCAGACTGAGATTGATCCACACCAATGAATTTGATGTCCGGATATTGTTTGGCGGCGGCGATGGTCGCTTCACCCAATGCAAAACCAACCGTAACTATGACTTTGTAGCCATTCTCAGCAAAAGTGGAGATGTTCTTGGCGTAATCTTTCGAGTCGGTCGTTTCGATGTATTTGATTGTTGCACCCAGATCTTTTTCTGCCTGCTTCAAACCTTCATATGCTGACTGGTTGAAGGATTTATCATCGATCTTGCCAACATCAGTGACTAATCCAACACAGAAGGTACCTTCTTTGGTGCAATCAACATCGGTGGCCGCTGGTGCTGCCGCAAAGACATTTCCTGTGAAAACCATGCAAAAAACTACAACCAAACTGAGTACAGCAAAAACTTTGTTTTTCATAGTTCTCCTCTTGAAGATAGATTTGGTACTTTGATTATTGTATATCAAGATTCTGTTTATTACTACATGTGAAACCAGATTTCCCTGAAAATCATCCATTCGGATTATTCGTCGTCCTGACCAGACTGAAATTTGTCCAGAAGATCCGGTCTCTTTTCAGCGGTTCTCTTCATGGACTGTTCGTGTCGCCAGCGGTCAATCTCTGCATGGTTTCCGGATAGCAGAATGTCCGGAACCGGCCATCCACGAAAAACCGGTGGGCGTGTATAGTGGGGATATTCCAATAATCCTGAAGCGTGCGAATCGTCTTCCGCCCCGGTTGGATCCCCGAGCACACCGGGAATGTATCGGGAAACAGCATCCATAATGACCAGAGCCGGGAGTTCTCCTCCCGTCAATACATAATCTCCAATGGAAATTTCGTCGGTTATGAGGTGCTCCCGAATGCGTTCGTCAATACCTTCATAATGTCCGCAAAGCAGGCCGATATGTTGAACTGTTGACAGTTCTTTCGCGATCTTCTGTGTGAATGGACGTCCCTGTGGGGTCATTAAAATCAAAGGGATTTGTCTTTGAGTTCCCAGCACGGCTTCTACTGCCTCGAAAACCGGTTCAGGTTTCATCACCATTCCGCCGCCGCCGCCATAGGGAGTATCATCGGTCGTGTGGTGGCGGTCCTTCGCCCAGTCGCGAATGTTATACAGGTTGATGTCGATCAAACCGTTCTGCCTGGCTCGTTTTATGATGCTGGCATCCAGGTAGGGTTGAAATACTTCCGGAAAGAGGGTAAAAATATCGAATCTCATGGTTGAATTATACGTCTGGTCACCTTGACCGGGATTTTCCAGTGATGGTAAGATGCGTCTATGTATTTACGCGGCAGTAATTGGAGTATGAACAAACGCCGCCGACCGATTAAGTTCGGCCGGATACTGTTGCTGCTCGCTTTGATCAGTGCGCTGGTCTATGTGAACCAGGTCATCGTACCGGCAACACCGCCTTTATTCATTCCAACACCCACGGCCACCCGGGCTCCCGAATCGTTCATAACCGAAGCCCAGCGGTTGGAAAATGAAGGCAAATTCACGCAAGCCATAGCCATGTACAAACAGGCCATCCAATCTGACCCGAAGAATCCATCCACCTATGTGGCGTTGGCGCGGTTGTTGATTTACACAGGCGAATATAAAGAAGCTGTCAAGAACGCTGAAAATGCACTTCTGTTGAATGGCAATAATTCGGCAGCACATGCCATCCGTGGTTGGGCTCTGGGTTTGGATGGAGATTATCTCGCTGCCGAAAGTGCATTTACTAAATCACTAGAGCTTGATCAGAATAATGCCGACGCTTATGCTTATCGGGCGGAGATCCTGGCTGCCCAGACTCAGGCAGGTACGGGTTCTATCGGCACACTGGATAAAGCGGTGGAAGCCTCCCGCAACGCCCAAACGATTGCTCCCAATGGACTTTCCACTCACCGGGCGCGCGGCATTGTCCTGGAATTAACAGGAAATTATGCGGATGCGGCCCGGGAATTCGAAGAAGCTATTGCCCTTAATAACAATATCGCGGACTTGCACTTAGCTCTTGGACGCAACTACCGATATCTGGAACAATATGACAGAGCGGTCGAGGAGTTTAACCGGGCGAATGCTTTGAATCCCGGAGATCCGCTGCCTAACTTCTACATCTCCCGAACCTATGCTGCCATTGGTGAATATGCCAAAGCCATACAATTCGCCGAACAATCCCTTAAAGTCGACCCGACGGATCCATATATGTATGGAAATCTGGGCACCATGTATTATAAAAACCGCCAGTATGAAGACGCCATAAAGCCTCTGAAAATTGCAGTTACCGGAGGAGTTGCAGATTCAGGGGAACAGGTAAGTGGACTTCCGCTGGATTATGGGCGGGTGGCGGAGTATTACTATACCTACGGATTGGCTCTGGCCAACCTGGGTTTATGTGGAGATGCTCTTCCAATTTCACAGACTCTTATGGCTGGAGTCAAAAATGATGAAGTCTCCGTATTCAACGCGCAGGAGATCGTGAATATTTGCTCGGGTAACCCGACCAAACCAGAGGATATCAATCCGGAAGCAACAGGTACCGGTTCTGAGTCCACGGGAAACGCAATCCCCAATCCGGCGAAAGTCACACCCGCTGCCGTTGGGAATAAATAACTATTACCATGTATCTTTCAGACAAAAGACCTGAGTTCAGGCCTGCCAGACCGACATCAGACCCTTACCGCATGATGATCTGGATAGTGTTAATCATCGGCGGAATTTTACTTTTCCGGGCGGTCAATATTGGACAGATACAGCCGTTATTCTCGCCAACATTAACGCCGACCCGCACGGCACAGTCTTTTGCCCTGGAAGGTGAAACACACTTTATTGCCGGCGATTTGAATAAGTCCATTGCGGCTTACAATAACGCAACCCGGCTGGATCCAAATAACGGGGAACTCTGGTCAGAACTGGCACGTATCCAAACGTATTCGTCAAATCTATTAACCACCGATAAGGACCGGCAAAAACGACTGGCGGAGGCACTTCAGTCTGCTGACACGGCATCCAAAGTATCGCCGGATATCAGCAATGTATGGGCGATCCGCGCGTTTGTTTTGGATTGGAATGCCAATAATCCGCTCAACATTGAATTCAAAGACAGTTACATGACCGAGTCGGAACAAAACGCAGTAAGGGCTCTGCAACTTGACAACCAGAATATTCTGGCATTGGCCTATTATGCAGAAATCCTTGTAGATCAACTGAAATGGGATCAATCACTGCAGACTATCACCCAGGCAGTCAGTCGTTCCAATGAACGTAATGAGCAAATCATGGATGTGCACCGCGTTAATGCTTACGTGAACGAATCTCTGGGAAATTATGATATAGCGATCAATGAATATAAAGAAGCGCTTAAGATAACGCCCAATTTAACCTTTCTGCACCTATCCGTTGGACTGAATTACCGGCAGCTAAAGCAATATGACCGGGCCATTGAGTACTTCGCCCAGGCTGCCACGATCAATGAATCACTGGGTGTACGGGATTCTCTTCCGTACCTGGCTATCGGAAAAACATACACCCAGATGGGAGAGTTCTTCATTGCCGCCCGAAACGTGAAGAAAGCCATTCAATATGATCCGACCAGCCCGGATGTCTACGGTCAACTGGGGATTGTCTATTTCAAATCGCATAATTATGAAGGTTCCATCGATCCATTAAAATGCGCCATCTATGGATGCGACGCTGATGTGAGTTGTACGATTCGTGAGTGTGACCCTGAAAAGGACGAAAAAATCACCATTCAGGGAATGCCGTTAAGTCCCAACACGGTCGTCTATTACTACACTTATGGATCTGTGCTTGCCGGTCTGCATCGCAAATCTCAGCCTTACTGTGATGAAGCCGTAAAAGTGTTGCACAAGGTGAGGCAGGGTTTTCCCGAGGACCAGACGATTCTATCCATTGTACAGGCCAGTGAAGATATTTGCGCCTCTTATGGAATTGTGTATTCCGGTGGGTAATTATCAAAACTTTATAAGAATTTAGGTTCAAACCTTGACTTGCGTCAAAAAGGCAGGTATATTTTGTTGTGTTAGCACTCTAATAAACTGAGTGCTAAAAAAATGAAATTTATACTGCAACAGGAGGAACATATGGCAATGACTCTCAAACCCTTAGGCAGTCGCGTGGTTGTCGAGCCCATCGAGCAGGAAGATATTACTGCCGGTGGTATCGTGCTTCCCGAAACCGCCAAAGAAAAACCCCAGAAAGGCAAGATCATTTCTGTTGGAGCGGGTGATCGTGACGAAAATGGAAAACGGATCGCCATGGATGTTAAAGCAGGCGATACGATCCTTTTCGCCAAGTATTCCGGCACAGAAATCAAAGTGGAAAGCAAGAAACTCCTCATTTTGCGAGAGAGCGATATTCTTGCAATCGTTGAGTAGAATTCATTCTTTTTAATAATGAAGGAGTAAAACAATGGGTGCTAAACAAATTATCTTTTCCGATGATGCCCGCCGTAAATTGAAGAACGGCATTGACATTGTCGCTAACGCAGTATCGACCACTCTTGGCCCGAAAGGCCGCAATGTTGCTTTAGACCGCAAATTTGGATCCCCCACCATCACTCATGATGGTGTTACGGTGGCGAAAGAAATCGAACTGGAAGATCCCTTTGAAAACATGGGTGCCCAGTTATTGAAAGAAGCCGCAACCAAAACCAATGATATCGCCGGTGATGGAACCACCACCTCCACCGTGCTGGCACATTCCATTGTCACCGAAGGCCTGAAGAACCTGGCTGCTGGTGCCAACCCGATGCTGCTTAAACGCGGTATTGAATCTGCCGCCAAAGCTGTAGCTGCCGAGATCACCAAGAATGCCATCGAAGTCACCACCAAAGAAGAGATCGCCAATGTAGCCACGATCTCTGCGCAGGACCGCGTAATCGGTGAGCTGATCGCTGAGGTTATGGACAAAGTTGGTAAAGATGGCGTTATCACCGTCGAAGAATCCAAAGGCCTGGAATTCGAAAAAGACTATGTGGAAGGTATGCAGTTCGATCGCGGATATATTTCCCCGTATTTCGTAACCGACACCGAACACATGGAAGCAGTCATTCCTGATCCCTATGTCTTGATCTACGACAAGAAAATCTCCACCGCGGCTGAGATCGTTCCGATCCTTGAGAAACTCGTACAGATCGGCAAACGCGATTTGTTGATCATCGCAGAGGACATTGACGGCGAAGCTCTGCCGACTCTCGTTTTGAATAAGATGCGCGGTATGCTGAATGTTCTGGCCGTTAAAGCACCCGGTTTCGGTGATCGCCGCAAAGCCATGCTGCAGGATATTGCCATTCTGACCGGTGGTCAGGTAATCTCTGAAGAAACCGGCCGTAAACTGGAATCTGTAGTCATTTCTGACCTGGGTAGAGCTGAAAAGGTCGTTGCTGACAAAGACAACACCACGATTGTCGGCGGCAAGGGTGATGATAAAGAAATCAAAGCCCGCATCGAACAGATCAAGGTTGAGATCGAAAAGACCACCAGCGATTATGATCGCGAAAAATTGCAGGAACGCCTGGCTAAACTCTCCGGTGGTGTGGCCATCATCCGTGTCGGTGCTGCCACCGAAACCGAATTGAAAGAAAAGAAACACCGGGTTGAAGATGCCCTCTCCGCCACCCGTGCGGCCGTTGAGGAAGGTATTGTGGCCGGTGGTGGTGTTGCATTGATCAATGCGATGTCTTCACTCGATACATTGAAAATGGCAAACGAAGACGAACAGATCGGTGTCAAGATCGTGCGCAAATCCCTGGAGATCCCCATGGTCAAGATCGCCGAGAATGCCGGTAAAGACGGTTCTGTGATCGTCGAGAATGTCCGTCAGGAACAGAAATCCAAGAAGAATCACAATATGGGTTACGATGTTCTGCGTGATGAGTTCATGGATATGGTCAAGGGCGGTGTCATCGATCCTGCCAAGGTTACCCGCGGCGCTCTTGAAAATGCTGCTTCCATCGCGGCCATGATCCTGACCACCGAAGCCCTGGTCACAGATGTACCGGAAAAAGAAAAACCGGCACCCATGCCGCCTCCTGAATATTAAAATTTTTCTGTTGAAAATGAGGCTGTCCGTGAATTTGCCGGACAGCCTTATTTATTTTTTTTGGGTATAATCTTTTGAATGTCACAGTTCAACCATCGTATATCAATCAATACATTTCTGACCATTCCCTTACTGGTTGTATTTTTTCTTACCGGTTGTTCTATTGTGAGCTCGACTCCAACACCTACACCTGAACCCCCAACTCCAACACCTCTTCCACCGACTCCCACTTCACTGCCGATGGCTATACGGGTGAATGGCGCAGGCATACTACTTTCGGATTATGAAGAAGAAGGCAAAAGATTCGAAGCTGCCAGACAGACCCTTGGAAAAAACATATCGCCAGAAGATAGCAAAACACGAATTCTGGATGATCTAATCGGATCGGAGTTGCTCTATCAGGCTGCCGTCAAGAATGGTTATGTGCTGTCTGACACCGATCTTGAAGCGCGTATCGCCCAACTCATACAATCAGCGGGGGGAAATGACGTTTTCAATACATGGCTGCATAACAATTTCTATTCCATCGAATCATTCCATCGATCGTTAGCCCGATCGCTGGGTGCTGCCTGGCAACGAGACCAGATCATCAAGGCTTTGCCTGAAACAGCAGAACAGATTCACGCCCGGCAGATCCTTTTTGTGCGAGAAGAATCGGCTGTTAATTACCGGCAAAAAGTCGACAATGGTTCTGATTTTGCCACCCTTGCCACAGAAGCTGATCCGGTAACCGACGGAGACCTGGGCTGGTTTCCCAGAGGATACCTGCTTCAACCCGAGGTGGAAGCTGCCGCTTTTTCCCTGCAGCCCGGTGAGGTCAGTCAGGTGATTAAGTCATCCATTGGGTACCACCTGATCCAGGTCATCGAGAAAGATCCGGCCAGACCGCTTTCTCCTGATGCCAGGGCTATCCTGGAAAGTACTGCTCTAAAAGACTGGGTCAAACAGGCAAAAACGCAGGCGCAAATCGAGATACTGGTACCCTGACAGGAGACGTGGTGAAATACGGTCCTGCCAGAGCCAGATATGAGCGCAGAAAACGCCGCCGTGAAAGACTGAAAGCCTTATCCGGCCTGTGGAACGTGTTATCCGTTCTTCTGGGTGTGGTCACAATAGCGCTGGCCGGATGGTTTATCTGGAAAATCGGATTCACTGGCAGTCAAATAGAACAAACCCCCGCACCGCGTCTAGTTGAAACCGGGCAGGTCAATCCATCACCGACAGTTGCATTATTGGCAACCAGACCATCTCTTCCAACGGCACAACCTTCAATATTCCCAACCGAGACATCGCTTCCCACTCAGGAAGATTCATCCAATTATGTCTTTGACCTGCAGGCCAAACCTGAAAGCATTTCAGCTACACTTTTTAAACCTGATGCCACCTGCACATGGACCGGTATCGCCGGACAGGCTTTCGATCTTCAGGGCAGGCCGATACCCGGGATCACCGTTCAGGTTTCCGGTCCAACCTATGGCAAAGATATTCAACTACTGAGCATCACCGGATCGGCGCCGCAATACGGGATGGGCGGGTATGAGGTCTTTCTGACCGACTCGCCAAGAGATACGGTTGGCGAGTATCAGATTCGCTTGGTGGATCAGTCAGGACGAGGACTATCTCCACGTTTCACGTTTGATACCAGCAGCGACTGTACTAAAAATCTGGTGATCGTGAATTTCAAACAGATCAAGTAAAGTTACGACCCCATAATCCAATCTTCCAACCAGGATTGATGCAACACGGGGTTGAACTCAATAATGGTATGTGTCGCCACATTTTTTAAATGATACGGATCATCCCTGAAGAAAGTCTCCATCTCTTCCCGCGTTTGAGACCGTCCAATGGCCACACCGCCAATACGGGGTTCTTTAGGGCCGGATAGAAGCAGCAAGCCTTTTTCATACCCGGTTTTAAGAAATGCCCGGTGTTCTGGAAGGATATCGCCGAGTTCTTCCACTGGAACCAGATATTGGATATCAATAAGAAAATGTTTCATAGACACCATCTCCTTTTTTTACTTAATCCTGTCAATGATTCGAGATCGATCTCTGCCGGACGACTTCATAGATGAGAATTCCGGCTGCCACTGCCGCGTTGAGCGATTCGAAATTCCCGGGCATGGGGATTGAGATCCTTTGACCTGCGAATTGATAAGCCTCCTGTGATGCGCCATCCGCTTCGCTGCCGACGATCAGTATTGTGGGCTGATTGAAATCACATTCCCAGCACACTTTTTCCGCGTCGGCTGCGGCAACATAAGAATAAAACTTTCGGCTGGATTCATTTACGAAAGATTTAAGGTCGATCCAAGTCATCTCGGCGCACACCAGGTGAAAATGTGCTCCCATGGCGGATCGGACAACTTTGGGAGAAAAAAGGTCGACACTGCCAGGTGTGGTGATCACCGCCTGAGCACCTGAGGCTGCCGCCGTGCGCAGAAGCGTACCCAGGTTACCGGGATCGCGAAGCTGGTCTGCCACGATAATAAAATTCAAGTCTTCTGGTAGATGGGCAGCGGGAATTTGACAGATGGCGGCTACTCCCTGGCTGTTGGTCGTGTCCATGAGACTGTGGAAGATACCCTCCTCCACTTCTTCCGTGGGGATACCTTTTTGGTGAAGCAGGTCTACGACTTTCTTTCCACGCTCGGATAAGGATTGCGTATAGAATAAATCATGGATGGTGCTCTTATGAGCAGCGGCTTCTTCCAGCAGGCGAACACCTTCGATGACGAACTGACCGAATTCATCCCGGTTCTTTTTATCCTGCAGGAGAGCCCGCACCAACTGTAGACGGGGATTCTTTTTCGAAGTGATCATCCGATCAATCAACCGCCCGGGAAAATTCCGAATCGAAAATTAGACAGTCTTCCATTTCTCGAAGGATGATTTTTATAATCTGAAGAAAATGTAAAGAATCACTAGAAGCGAAATCCGCAATCGATTGGAAAAAGCAACCGGCTGCCAGTTTCATGGGAAAACCATAAATTCCGGTCGAAATAGCCGGAAATGCGATTGATGTGCATTTCAGATCATTGGCTACCATAAGGCTGGCTGTGATAGCCTGTTGAAGTTTATAAACTTCATTACCTTCCCCCCAGATTGGACCAACGGCATGGATGATATGGCGGCAGGGCAGAGTTCCTGGCCCGGTGATGGCCGGATGGTCATGAGTGACCTGCCCATGAAGATTCACCCAGTCATTTGATTCCCTTTGAATGACATTTCCTCCTCTGGATACAATGGCACCGGCCACACCACCGCCATGTTGAAGGAACTTATTGGCGGCATTCACAATCGCATCCACAGTTTGAAGCGTAATATCACCCTGTTCGATTTGGATTGTCAGATCCTTGATCAGATATGTCGACATAGTCAGTTCGATATTGATTTTACATCTAAAAAAAACAGGATGGCGATTGACCATCCTGTTTCTCGCAGAGAGAGGGGGAATTACGCTGATTTCGCTTTTCCCACCACTGCCGCAAATGCCTTGGGATCTCGGACTGCCAGATCAGCCAGCATCTTCCGGTTGAGGGAAATACCGGCCGATTTCATGCCAGCGATCAAGCGACTGTAAGACATGCCCTGGGAACGGGCAGCCGCGTTGATACGAACGATCCACAGGCGGCGCAAATCGCGACGGCGATTGCGGCGGTCACGGGTGGCATACCAAAGACCTTTCAGCATGGTTTCATTCGCGCGGCGGTAAAGCCGGTGGCGGCTGCCGAAAGTGCCTTTGCTTATTTTCAACATTTTCTTGTGGCGCAGATGGCTTTTGGGGCCACCTTTTACTCTTGCCATACAGTACTCCTTCGCGAACCCCTGGGCGTCGACAGTTTGTCAGTTATGAACACCCAACGGCCGCACCAAAAAAAGACACTCCCCTATTTCATGTTAGGGGCGAGACGGCGGACGCGCTGGACGATCTTCTCGCCCTGCACTGGTACCATCTCTGACAGTAAGGTCTTTGTGCGTTTCGATGTACGGCGGCGAAGATGGCTCTTTCCGCCTTTTGTGCGCATCAAAGTACCGGACCCGGTCAGGCGGAACCGTTTCGAGGTTGCTTTATGGGTCTTTAGTTTGATCTTACCTGCTTTAACCTTGCGTGGCACAGTAAAACTCCTCTCTGCAGAATCAACCAAGAATTCATAAGAATCCCTGGAAAATACAAACCTTTATTTTACCTCAAATTTGTGTTGAATCGCTGACGGCATCCTGCGGTGATGCCGCATCTTCGGATTTATGAGCATCCGTGGCTGGCTTCTTTTTTCCGGGTTTAGAAGGGCCTAAAACCATGGTCATCACGCGGCCTTCGATTGCTGGCACCTGTTCCACCGTCGATATATCGGCCAGTTCAGCCGCAATTTCCCGCAGATCTTCCAGAGCTAACTCAGGGTAGGTGATCTCGCGGCCGCGAAAACGCACCGTCACCCGCACTTTCATCCCATCATTCAACCAGCGTCGGGCATCTCGAGTTTTAAAAGAGCGGTGATGTTCATTGGTTTTCGGTCGAAGGCGAATCTCTTTGACTTCTATCTTGGTTTGAGATTTCTTCGCTTCACGTTCCTTTTTTGTCCGTTCGTAAAGGAACTTCCCGAAGTCCATGATCCGGCAGACAGGCGGCGAGGCATTTCCTGAAACTTCAACAAGGTCTAGTTCGGCTTCTCTGGCCATGCGTAGAGCCTGTTCAATTGAGACCACGCCTGCGTTCTCACCATCTGCTCCGATCAGGCGAACTTCTGGAACCCGAATTGTCTCGTTGACTCGATAATTATTGGCGCTGATAGTCTACTCCTGTGGGTACATAAAAATATTGATTTTTTGATAAATCGAGGGAATCATACCATATTTCTTCATCTATCGCTATTAAATCATATTGCCGTTCACCGGCAATACTGTATAATAATGTAAAATTAATCTTAGTTAATCTGCAACTAATTTTACCGGGACGGGTTACTGTAAATATGAGCAATAAACTGCTTCAACTTTTAGATCGAGATGCTGTCTGTCTTAAAATGGATGCCAGAGATGCGACGGATGTAATAGAAAATCTGGGAATACGACTTTTCATCGATGGTTATGTCAAAGATACCTTTGTTGATGCCGCACTGAGCCGGGAACAAAAATTACCGACCGGCCTCCCTCTAGGGGGAGAAGTGAATGCCGCCATTCCGCATACTGATGTCGTTCACGTACTTAAACCAGGAGTCGCGTTGGCCACATTAAAAAGACCGGTGGTCTTTAAAAATATGATCCAACCGGACGAAGAAGTGAAAGTCAGGCTTGTATTCTTACTATCTTTGGAACAACCAAAATCTCAAATTGAAATGCTTCAAGAGATTGCCGGAGTTCTCCAGAAGCCCGAGACTGTAGATAAGTTGATTTCCGCCGCTACATTCGAAGATGTTCAGGCCGCATTGGCGTAACCTGAAAACAATAATCACCGACTAGGAGGTCGTGGATATGGCAGAGAAAACGAAACTGGTTCTGGTAGCTTGCGGCACAGCGATCGCTACTTCAACAGTTGTCGCTATTGGAATTGAAGAAGCCATGCAAGAACGTGGAATCAAGGTGACCACTCAGCAGTGCAAGGCGATGGAAGTTCCCAGCCTGGCAGCGTCTGCTGATTTGATCGTGACGACTACACCTGTTCCCGCCAATCTTGGAAAACCGGTTATCCAGACGCTGGCGTTCCTTACCGGCGTTGGAAAGGAGGAGGTGCTAAACCAGATCGAGAAAATACTGCGTAGTTGAATCTGAGAACTCTCGACAAAAAATCAAATGATGTTTGGAGGATTCGATGGATGCATTTTTAGCTGGATTGAAAACCGTAATTGATAGTCTTGGCTCAACTGTTGTTTTGCCTATCTTTATCTTCTTGCTTGCCTGGGCCATGGGAGCCAAACCGGCTCGTGCTTTCCGCGCCGGCGTTACCATTGGAATCGCTTTCATTGGCATCAATCTGGTAATTAACCTGATGTGGTCCAGCCTATCAGGTGTTGCCCAGGCCATGGTTACCAACACCGGCATCAAACTCGATACCGTTGATGTTGGTTGGCCGTCTGCTGCCGCCATTGCATTCGGTTCATCCGTTGGTCTTTGGGTCATCCCGATTGCGCTGCTCGTCAACCTGGTTTTACTGTTCACCAATGTAACCAAGACCCTGAATGTTGACATCTGGAACTTCTGGCACTTCGCCTTCATCGGTTCCCTGATCGTAGCTGCCACCGGTCAACTCTGGTACGGCCTTGTCGCTGCCGCCATCGCCGCTGCTTTCGCTCTGTTCCTGGCTGACTGGACGGCCAAAGCTGTGCAGCATTTCTACGGATTGCCCGGCATTTCCATTCCTCACCTGACCTCCGCACCGGTTGTCCCGATTGCCATCGGCGTCAACTGGCTGATCGAAAAGATCCCCGGTCTGCGTGATTGGAATGCTGATACCGAGACCATTCAGAAGAAATTTGGTGTACTGGGCGAGCCTATCATCCAGGGTTTGGTCATTGGTTTGATCCTGGGAATCATCGGTTACTATAATGCCGGTGATGCTGCGACCGTCATCTCCAAAGTTTTGCAATGCGGTATGAACCTGGCCGCTGTGATGCTTCTGCTGCCCCGCATGGTCAAGATCTTGATGGAAGGTTTGATCCCCGTTTCCGAAGCTGCCCGCACTTTCATGCAGAAACACTACGGTGGTCGCGAATTCTACATCGGCCTTGATTCCGCCATCTTGATTGGACACCCGGCCGCCATCTCCTCATCGTTGGTACTGGTTCCGTTGGTGATCTTGCTTTCCTTCATCCTGCCCGGAAATCATGTCCTGCTGTTCGCTGACCTGGCCATCATTCCATTCGTGGTTGCCATGTGTGCGCCTCTGATGAAGGGGAATGTTGTCCGCATCATTCTCGCTGGTTTAATAACGCTCGGAGTAGGCTTCTACTTCGGTACCAGCATGGCTGACCTGTTCACCAGCGCGGCTATGGCTGCCAAGTTCGAAATGCCGGCCAATGCTGTCAAGATCATCTCCATTGGCGATGGCTTCCTCTGGCCTCCGTTTGTATTCACCAACCTGGTTGCGGCACTCGGCGTTGTTGGTTTGGTCATTTTACTGGCCGCTATTGCTGCATTGTTCTTCTTCTTCTCGAAGAATACCAAGAGCTGGGAAAAGGCTGCTGGAGCACCTGTAGAGGAAAAAGCGTAATATTCAATAAAATTATTCAGAAACTTTTTCTGAATATCAGATACAATTGGGCGCATCTGTTCATTGATGCGCCCAATTTTTTCACCAGGATTGCATAAATGAGTATTGTTCAGAGTATCATCCGTGGTTTTATCGGGGAATGGGGTATGAAGGTGGGAGACTGGTATTACCAAAACAGCCTGTGGATCAATGGGGCGATCCTCCTGTATGCTCTGTTGATCTACACCTCATGGAAAAATTATCAGAGTATCAAACAATTTCTGATTGATTCAATGACGGAACAACTCTCCCCGAAAGTAAAATCGTGGAGCAAATCTGAGATCAACAGGCATTCAAAAGATATTGAAATACCCTGGGATAAGGCGCGCAAGAAAATTTTTCTACCTCTATTAACGAATGCCGGTAATTTCCTGCCAAAATTCGCTTCCGGAAAATTGATTCGCGAGCTATTTCCACGGGAGTTTATCTTAAACTCACTGCACGAAATTAATAAAAAGTAGGAGGTTTACCTTGTCTGAGGCGAAATTTATCGTGTCCCATCCAGCCGGATTACATGCCCGCCCGGCATCAGTGTTTGTAAAGACGTGCAATTCCTTCCCCTGTGATATTAAAGTAAAAAATGTGACAACTAACAGCGCGCTGGTCAATGCGAAGAGCATCCTTTCTGTCTTGACGCTCGGTGTTGATTCGGGGCACGAGATATTGATCAATGCCAGCGGCGAAAAAGAAGCGGATGTGATCGCTGCCATCCAGGAATTGATCAACACGAATTTTGGTGAAAATGTATAAAGCATGAGAAACACTCCGGCAAACGGAGTGTTTTTTTCAATTTCTTCCGTCAATTATTGCATATATGACTGGTTTCAGAAAAGAGTAGATTATGGCTTGTACAAAATACTTGAAAATAATATAATCTCAATAAATTTGCACAAAATATTATGAAGTGAAACAAATTTCATATGCTCATTAAAACAACAGATATTCACATTCATTTAGATGTAGAGTAAGAGAGGAAAATATGGCTGTAGTACATCGTTTTATTGGAACAGAGACGGCATTTGATTGGGAAAATGTACATGCAAAGAAGTATGATGACGGTGCGGCCAAAGGTGCCAGCGGTAAGATCCTTATTGGCAGGGATGAAGGCGCGGAACATTTCGTCTTTCGTTACTTCCTCATCCAGCCGGGAGGTCATTCTGCCACCCGTGATTATCACGAGCATGTGCATGGCGTTATGATCTTACATGGAAAAGCTCGCGTGACGATCGAGGATCAGGTTTACGATCTAAATCCACGTGATCTGATCTTTATCAAACCGTGGGAACATCATGACCTGGCTGCTGTTGGTGATGAACCGATGGGATTTCTGTGTGTGATCCCCAACAAAGAGATGCTGGCGAAATTGAACGAAAAAGAAAACAAGTAACAACAGGCAAAGCAAGCAAAGGAAAGAGAAATACCCTCTATGCAATTCGATTATGCTGATGGCCTGGGATACCTGATCCACCCACAGAACGTAGCACGCTATGAAGATGGCGTGGTAAGGATTCTAGACAGGCGAAATTACCCCATGAAGGTGGATTTTGTGGAATGCCGGGAGTACCAGGAGGTTGTCCAGGCCATCCGCAACATGGTTACGCAGAGCATGGGCCCCTGGCTGGCTTCGGCGTATGGCATGGTGCTGGCAGCGCGTACGGCCGGCACCATGAAGCCGGAAGGCGGAATGGAATATTTATCTAGGGCAGCCGATGAATTAGGACGTGCCCGCCCGACCACTTCTGCCTTTCAGGTACGTCATATGCAGCAGATACTGGCGGTTGCATTACAGGCGATCAAGTCCGGCAGTGATGTGGAACGCTTGACTCTGGATTTTGTATACACAAGATTAAAAGAACGATATGAAGAAGACCAGAAGATCGGTTCATTTGCGGCCGGCTTGTTCCCCGAGAAAGTCAAGCTGCTGACGCACTGTTTTGCCGAAACACTCCTTGGATACACTCTCCTTGAAGCCCGAAAAGCCGGTAAAGCGGTATCACTGATATGTCCGGAGACACGGCCGTTCTTACAGGGTGCGCGCCTGACAGCCAGTATGGCACGGGAGATGGATATACCGGTGACAGTAGTTACCGACAATATGCCGGCTTTCATGATGTCACAGGGTATGATCGACGTTTTTGCCTGTGCAGCGGATGTGGTAACTCTGGATGGTTATGCCGTGAACAAGGTTGGTACATACCAGTTGGCTATCGCGGCGCATTATCATAAAATACCCTGTTACATTTTACGGAATCCATCCATTTCTGAACCAGACATCAACGAAGTGCAAATCGAAATGCGTAACCCTGAGGAAAGCCTGATGGCTCTGGGAACACGGATTGTCAAAGAAGGTGTGAAGGGTTTCTACCCGGCTTTCGATATCACCCCGCCCACTCTGATCAGCGGGGTAGTAACATCATCAGGTGTATTTTCTGCCTTTGATCTGAAAAACCACTTTCAAGCAAATGGCGCATAGTCATTGTCAATTGAAGTCTTTACATTTTTGATAGCTGAATTGCTAAGAACCTTGCAAAGTTGTATGTTAAAGACGTACTGAATATTAATCCTGTTTTTATACCTTATTTTAAAAAAAGCGGTAAAAGTTATAGTAGAAACAATTCACTCCGCTTTTAGAAAGGAGGGAAGGGATGTATTTTCACGTACGTGAAAAGGGGCAAGGCCTTGTTGAATATGCACTAATTTTTGTTCTGGTCGTCTTAATTGTGGTTGTCTTGCTCCCGTTGTTTGCTCCCTGGGTAAATGCAGCTTACAATAATGTGATCAATAATATTTAGATGATTTGAGATGTTATAGAAAAAAGCATTACAAAATCTGTAATGCTTTTTTTGTTTTTCGGTTATTATCGGAAAACTAAATCTACTGTGGCGGTTGAACATTAATATATTGGAAATCCATGGTTACCGGGACTTTTGAATGGGTAACACCACCCATTCCTATTAAGCCGCCACCGGGTAATCGGGTATCCTCTGCGCTTACAACATCCTGGCCGTTTAGATTTAAGGTCAGTTTATTTCCTTTACAGGTCGCCAGTAAACGATTTTCTTTGTCTCTGAATAGTTCGACTGTTAATTTCGCATACGCAAGCCGAGTATATGGATTGTGATATACATCCTGGCGTTCAAAATAATAAATCGTACCCGCATTTTCATACGGGACAATTCTAAATTCGTACCACTTCGTTTGCGTGGCAGGATCTACCCTGCAAACAAGGGCAGGTTCTGATGATCTTTCCAGATTTAAATAAGTAGTCTCGATGGCTACATCAGCCGGCATTTCTCTTTTATTGAAAGTGTAAAGATAGGTCTCCGATTCCTGAAGTACATACCGCAGGGCATCCGGAACAGCTGCAACTTCATATTTGTGTTTTACCAGTGACGCCTCGACCGGAGCTAACCAATCCGGATCTGGATAGGTAAAGCCTGCACCAAATTCTTCCATTAATGTTCCTGGTTGTGTAGGAACGGCGGTTGGTTCGGGCGGGGGAGTATTGGTCGGAGGAACCGGGGTTGGAGCGATGGCGGTCAACGTTGTGGCCATCATCGTGCCAACGATGGCATTGATATCCTCTGTGGGTTGGGCAGGTGTTGGCTGAGGTCCGCAACCTGCGGAAATAATTACGAAAAGAATTGGAAGAATCAGGTTCTTTTTCATGGTGGTTCGAGGTCCTGTTTTATTGCGTGATTTTACTAACACAATATTATAGCAAATTATGACCGCTGATTATGACGAGATAACAATGATCTGCGTATTGGACATACCTGATATTACGCTCTGCATCGCTATTCTGGCGATGCAGAGCATGTGAATAACTGTGGAAGCCTGAAGAAATAAGAAACGATCTTTCAGGGAAGAGATATTACTCCACGATCACTGCATCACTGGCACTGCGGCCGAACACCTCGGGGGAATACATCTCCTCGGCTTTCGCCGGTGGAACGATAAATTGCCCGGGGGATGTGGCGCGGGCAACATAGGTGTATTCATACACACCATCCCAGAGTAGTGTGGTGAAAACTTCAGCGCGTTCGTCGCGCAGGTTCTGGTGTTCGAACCAGTTCCAATGCCACCACCATCCGTAACGGGGAACCTGTGATCCTTTTGTCTGGCCTTCTGTGCCAGTGACAGCCAGAGAAGGATTAATGATTTCCAGACCGGCGGGCAGTGGATCCACCAGCGCCACATGATAACGGCGGTTATCCGCAACCAGCGTCAGATGAATCTTGACCTTCGCTCCGGCTTTGATATGCCAGGTACCGTCCGGATCACGGTGGACATCATCCGGTGAATCCACAGCTTCATAACTACGTTGGACGACAAACCCCATATCGAGCGCGTTTTGAGAAAGGCTGACCGACGCATAGTTCAATCCGAGACGGTAATACAGCCGTCCGGTTCCCTCCTTGCTCACGATCAGATCGCGGCTTTCACCCTGCGGGATCTGCTCTACCAGTACCTTCATGGGAATGTCTGTCTCCTGCCGCTCTGTTGTTCTTCCATTGAACTGGTGACTGCCGGCGTAGGTTTCTCCCAGCCAGATTTTTGCAACAAATTCTGGTGTTTGAGCTTCATAGGTATTGAAATATTGATCCAGCGTGAGCAGAACAAAGACATTTTCCTGTGTGTTACTCCAGCGGCCTTTCACCCTGTGAGCGAGCAAACCATTGACCACTTTTGGGATAAGGTCAGATTGTGGATTATCCAACATCAGAGCTTCCAAAAGGATGGCATCTGTGCGGCGATTGGATCCAAGCAGCAGGTAATTCTGGTCATCGTATGTGGTGGCGAAATTGGCCGCACCGGCTGTTTCGACCACCCGGTTCCCCACATAGTTGCGGATAGCGTCTACTTTGCCCATCTGTTCAGGCGAATCGAGCATCACTTTCCACAACCAGCCGATGGCATCCAGAGGAAGATTGTCCATCCCGGCTTCATCCAGCAAAGAAGCGGCTCGGGTTGTGTCTTTGTCTCCCATCAATTCACGGACATACAGGGCATACGCCGTGAGCACCTGGCGAGTGCGTGTGCTGTAATAGTTGGGAAAATGGGATTCGATTTGCTGCAGGTAAGTCAGGAGAGAAGTCAGCATATCCTGTGGAACGGAAAATCCCTTCAATTTTGCACGCTGCAAGGCATGAGCCGCATGGATCGTATTGAACGGGATGGATTCTTCACCGTGCCGCCAGTACGGCAGGCCGCCGTCATTGTTCTGCATTCCCTGCAGCCGGGTGATATCGCGCTGCACGGCCTCGTGCAACGCTTCGGGTGAAGGCAAATCTTTAGACTGGAAGGCCGTCAGTACATCACGAAGTGCGGCCACACCCAGAATACGGGAAGATAATTGTTCACTGCACTCAAAAGGATAGGAGACCAGATAGATGACAGCGTCTGTCAACGCCTGTAACGCTGTGGATGAGGTGGATATCTCCAGGCTACCAAATTGCGGATAGACATCCGAAGGAGAACCTACCGGCTGAAAAAGCGTGCCTTCATCCAGCACACCGTAGGTGGCGAAATCCTCTGTTGTGGCCGGCGTATACACCGGCAGAGAGATTGAGGCAGCGTCACTGAATGGGCCGCTGACAGCCGCCACCTGGAATTGTACTGTTCCGGCTGAAAGGGTATTTGCCGGGAAACGGACTTCAACACGATCTCGGGCCGGGATTATGACCCGGTATCCATGATCTGCCGTGAATTGCAGGTTGGAAGCCCGGATGGCAATCTCGGTGGTCAAATCGGCGTCGGTCTGGTTCTGCAGAACAACCGGCAGTTCAAAACGGTCACCGAAATTCAGGAAGCGGGGAGCAGATGGACGGACCATCAATGGCAGGCGGGCGACCAGATTTGTTTCAGAAATACCAAAACGTCGACCACTGTTATCGACGGCCACAGCCATGACGCGATAGCGCGTTAGGTTATCCGGCAGTTTTACGGGGATACTAGATTTGCCGGCAGCATCTGTCATCACAGAAGGGGAAAAAGCCGCCAACGGATTGAAGTCCGATCGAATCCGTATGGGTTGGGCAGCCGCCTGCCTGGGTGCCGGGGGTGCTTCCATGGCCGGAGCGGCCATCATCATAGCGGAGGTGGACATGGGGGCACCACCGAAAAAGGCTTTATCTTCCGCTATTGATTTTTCCTGCACCATTAACGAGGCGTCCTGTGCCAGTGCTAGTGGGTCTGCCAGAATGATATTGGACCGACTGTAGAAACTGGTAAATCCGGAAGGACGATCGGCGTAGAAGATGGATATAGGATCTGCCAGCGAATAGCTGCTCAAGGCCAGAATGGCTTCATCCACGACGACTACAGAGACTTCCGCATCCCTGACCGGATTTCCCTGATTATCCTTTAAAGTAACCTGCACAGTAGTTTC
The DNA here is from genome assembly GCA_012798535.1 of Leptolinea sp. Lineage (GTDB taxonomy): Bacteria > Chloroflexota > Anaerolineae > Anaerolineales > Anaerolineaceae > Leptolinea. The sequence goes on along the minus strand of JAAZMZ010000036.1, from coordinate 4,922 downwards.
TTTTCCGGGTTCTGTTTCTGGTTCGACCGGAATGGCCGTCAGGTTGAGTTCTCGCTGCAGAGGAGGAATATTCAAATTCAATTCGCCTGTGGCAAATGCCGGGCGATCGGGAACATCTTTCAAAACTTCACCGTTATCATCCAGACGGGGAGCGCTTCCGGCCACACCAACCTGCACATTCAAATTGGGAATATGCGCTTCTGTAATCGGGACCTGCAGCGTGATCGTACCTTCATCAATGTGGAACGGCTCGGAATACAGGATGCCGCTGCGGCTGATCGTCATAACCCCGTCAGCCGGTGAAAATGGCGACTGCACCAGAATCCGGGCGATATCACCGGGCTGGTAGGTTTCTTTATCGGGTATAAGGGTGAGTTCTTCCTGCTCGACCTTTCGGGCTGGTGGGCGTTTTCCACCGCTTACCCAGCGAGTCAATTCGGTTTTATTCAGACGCCCTTTTTTATCCCGGATTTCAGCCGTTATGCGGTAGGATCCACCGACGGGGGTTTCGAATGAACAGGTAACAGGCTCAAGTCGTGAGGGTTGATCGCATTTCTGAATATCTTTTTCCACTTCAGTCCAGCGGCCTTCCACAAATTTCCATTCCAACCGGGCTGCTTGCAGGCTTACTGAACGATCTTCCACAGCTTTTCCGTCGATGTCTGTGACTATAAAATCGATTTGCAGCGGAGTACCTTTTTCTACAAAGTAATGATCGCTACGCAGCCCGATGTATAGATCAGCGGGATGAACCAGCATATTCGTTGAACCTGTCCAGGCTTGCCGATTTACATCCATCACCGTGGCCTGTGCTGAAATACTCACCGGCCGTCCATCCTGTTTCTTCTCGAAGTTGATCTTGAGGTAATGCGTGCCTGATGCATCTGTTTTCCCCGAGAAGGTTTCCATATTACCCGATGAACCTGCGAAAGAATCGGGATATCCATCTTCAGAATAGGAGCGGTTGATCCACCAGGGCGTCCAGTAACCGAAGGTAAAATCGGGCCAGTTGGGCGGATTGTAGCTTCCCGGGGTGGAAGTTACCTGCCAGGTAACTTCGGCGTTGGGCAGTGCACCTCCAGCGTAATATTTGGCTTCCACGACCGCCGTTCCCGATTCACCCGCGAAAAATGGCCCTGAGGTTTCGTTGCGGGCAGTGACTTCGAACTCGGGACGGCGGAATTCCTGGATTTGGAAGGTATGCACTGTGCTCGTGTTCGATAGAAAGCTCATTTTCCCGGAAGCATTCAGGATGATTTGCGCGCTCCCCAGATTGGTTCCGGTGGGAATGGTGAATGCCAGGTCAAATCCACCCAGTGGATTGACTTTTATCCGTCCATTTCCGATCTCATTACCCTGCGGTTCGATGACCTGATAATTTATTTCGGATACATTGTCACCCACAAGCTCCACATCGCCGGTTTGTGGTCCACCCACGCGGCGCATCCAACCCTTGATGTGGATTTCTTCTCCCGGTTTGTATATCTGGCGGTCATCAAAAACATACCAGCGCAATTCGTCAGTCACCGGGGAAGGATTCCATGTCTCATTTCCCCAGTAATGAGTTGAGCGCGGCAGGATAGACAGATCATCCCCTAAAGCGGCTGTGAGATACGAAGCTCCGGAAGGGATATCAAACGTTATAAGTCCGGCTTCTCCGGTTTTTGTATCAATCACCTTTCCATCGGATGAAATGTGCACTCCCTCTAAAGGAGTTCCGTCAAGAAGATCTGTCGTCCAGGCTGTCATTTTTCCTTGATCGACCATCGCGTCAAGGCCAATTCGGGTCACCTGCGCCCAGACATGGATCGTCCGCCGGTATTCTTCTTTTTCAAACAATCCGAGATGTGGTTTTACAATCACAATGAATTGGCCTGATTTTTCAATAAGATAGGGTTTTAGCTTAATTCCGGTCTCGGTCAAAGTATCCGCCGTTGATTTGATATCCACGGTATCGTCGAATACTCTCTTACCCGGTAGCCTGGCTGATTTATCTGTACGCTGATAATTCTGCAGATAAGTCAGATAAGCCGGCCAATCCGCGGGTTCTACACGGAAGACCTGTACATCAAGTTTGCTGTAATTGATGGAATACACTGAAACGGTCGGATCGCCAGATGCCGGATCAAGAGTGATAAATATCTGATTTGGACCGGTCAAGACTTTTTCTGCCGGGTCGATCTTAAATGTCAGGCTCTGGTTCTTTGCCAGTTTTTGCCCGTAAATATCCTGAATATCGGGACTCAGCGTTACGGTGTATGTTGTCCGACCTCTGGTTTCTCCCTGTATAGTGATAACCTGACCAACCGCATTGGCAGTAACATCGGTCGGTTCAGGCGATATTTTCAACATGCCTTCCTGAAAGGTTTTTGGATCAAGTGGATTATTGAATCGTATGAATAAAGGTGTCAATGGACGGCAGATCTCTCCACCCCAGGTACAGCCGTGTTCGTCCACTTTCAGGGGCGAATAAGTATGAAAATTGAAGGATTGAGTTTCAGCGGTTTTCAAGGGACCTTCCGCTGATGGAGTATCCGGGCCGATCGTGACCTGTACATTGGATGCCAGCGGCAGGGGAGTTTCGGGCTGGATGACCATCCAGCGGTCTTCGCCGGCATTTTCTGCTAATCGGCTGACAGCATTATTTTTCTGCCAATCCGTTTTAGTGGAAAGAAGGATGGGAACGGATTTTCCATCGGCGGTCAGTGTGATGGTCTTGATAACGGCAGCCGGATCGATGCGCTGGTCAAACGCCAGGAATATTTTTGGATCTGGTGGTTGGCTGATATTTTCGGGGTACTTTTTAACAAGCCTGACGGTTGGGGTAGTGAATTTCCAGCTGACAGCCTTTTCCAGAGTACCACCGGTTTGCGACTTTATTCCGGCCGGGATCGTGACAGTATAGATTGTCGACTTTGGCAGCCGGTCGATCAGCTTAGAATCGTAGTTGAATGTCAGAGTTTTTGTACCAATCCACCTCCATATACCAGGTAGATCGGGTTGCAGTGTGATCGGAATGGCTTCTTTTGCCAGATCCGCCAGCGTAGTGATTGGAACCATCGGCTGGTTGAAGGTGACACTGATAAAAGGTGCCACCGGAATTTCACCCTCTGGGGAAAAACGCAGAACCTCCAGCGGCCCGGCTATGGTTTCAATTATCGGTTCTGCCGTTGCAGCAGGGGGAAAAGGCTGCTGAACAGTTTCACCGGTGCGCGGTGGAGGAAGTAATCCCCCTGCGAGTTTAAAATCACTGGCACCGGTTCTTTCTGGTGATAGGGTTGGCATTCTCGATAGAATGGCTTCGATCTCTTCATCCTTCAATGGTTGGGTGGCAGCAGTGGGCAATGATTCTTCCGAAAGAGGCTGCGATTGGCCTTCGGCCAAAGTCATAGGTTGTGTCACATTCTCTTCCATAGCGGATTGCTCTCCAGGAGTGTTTGCTTGATTTTCGACAGGTATTTGATGTTCATCTAGTTCAACTGGCGGATTGGGCTGGAACATAGAGCAGCCAGCTGCCAGAGCAAGACAAAAGATCAGCATAATACTGAAAGAAAAAAGCATAGATAATTTTGTCATTGCAGATCCCTCTTTTTCTCATCCGTACAATGGATACAGAATAATTGTATAACGCAATAACATGACGAAGAAATGGAGGAATTTGTTCCTGAAATAAAACAGGTCACCTGAAAGTGACCTGCGATCTGGTGGGCGAAACAGGGCTCGAACCTGCGACCTCACGGATGTCAACCGTGTGCTCTAACCAACTGAGCTATCCGCCCGGATTATTTTTGTATTATAAAGCCATTACCCAGAAAAGACAAGAAATCAGCAGACGTTATTATTCATCGAAAATTATAATGAGATGATTTCTGAAATGATAACCTGTGGTAAAATAGCCGTCGCAATTCGAGCTGGAGAGGTCGCATAGTTGGCCTAGTGCGCGCGCTTGGAAAGCGCGTATACCGAAAGGTATCGAGGGTTCGAATCCCTCCCTCTCCGCTAAAAAAAAACTGCTGCCGAATGAGGGCAGCAGTTTTTTTGTCAACAGAAATCAACTTAGTTTAAATTTGTCCACCGTTTGTTGAAGCAGATTGGCCATATCAGAGAGCGACTGGGCGGAGGCGGTGACCTCTTCCACCTGGGCGCTCATCTCTTCGGCCGAGGCGGATACCTCTTCCACGGCAGCGGAGTTCTCTTCGCTGACCGAGGCGATATTGTCGATGGCCTGGGTGATCTCGGAGGAACCGGCAGCCATTTCTTCGGTGGCGGCAGTGTTCTCCTCGACAATGGCGGAGACATCGTCGGCAGCGGCAACCAGTTCGTTCGACAGACTGCCCATCTGCGAAACGGCGTCCGCGGCCAATTGAGCCTGTTCATTCACCGCTTCGGAAGCTTTCAAAATATTCTCCAGGGCATTTCCAGCGCGGGAAGCCCGTTCGGCGCCGGTTTCGACTTCGGAGGCGCTTTCATTCATGGCGCTGACAGCTTCAGCCACCGTCATCTGGATACCCTTGATGAGGTCGCCGATCTCCTTGGTGGCCGAGCTGGAGCGTTCGGCCAGCTTGCGTACCTCATCCGCGACGACGGCGAAGCCCTTGCCGTGCTCTCCGGCGCGGGCCGCCTCGATGGCGGCATTCAGAGCCAGCAGATTGGTCTGGGAGGCGATATCATCGATGGTCTCCACGATGGCGCCGATCTGGTCGGAACGGTTACCCATCTCCTGGACCTTCTGAGCGGAGAAACCGACTTTCTCACGGATGGTTTCCATACCCTGGACGGTTTCCGCCACAGTGGTGGAACCTTCACGGGCGGCGGTGGCGGCGTTGTTTGATTCCACGGAAACCGCGTTGGCATTACCGGCGACCTGCTGGATGGAGGAGGAGAGGGAGCCGGTGAGGGAAGCCATCTTGGAAACAGCTTCG
>JAAZMZ010000035.1 GCA_012798535.1 Leptolinea sp. | reverse complement strand
GCGGAATGTACGGGGCGAAAATCTGCCACGGCGGCAGCCATAATCAGCAGATCGGCCTGACCGGTTTCTTTAATAACTTCATCCAGCATTTGTCTGGCTGAATCTACATAAAGCATCACCGCCCCGGCGGGGGGAGGAAGTAGATGCGTGGTGCTGATCAACGTTACATCGCAGCCCATATCCAGTGCCGCCTGAGCGAGCGCGTAACCCTGCTTGCCGGAGGACCGGTTCGTGATAACCCTGACCGGGTCAATTGGTTCTGAGGTACCACCCGCTGTGACAACAACTTTCCGGCCACTCAGCTTGCCGCCGCGGCTGAGCACGTAACGTGCCTGGTTGACGATTTCTACCGGTTCGCTCATGCGCCCCGGACCCACCAGCCCGGATGCCAGATGGCCGCTTTCGGGTCCCACAATGATGGCACCGCGCTGGCGCAATTTGTCCACATTTTCACAGGTGGCCGGGTTGTTGTACATATCCGCGTCCATGGCGGGTGCCAGAATAAGCGGCGCAGAAGATGCCAGCACGGTAACCGATAGAAGATTATCTGCCAATCCGTGAGCCAGTTTGGCCATGGTGTTGGCAGATGCCGGAGCGATAATCACCAGATCAGCCTGATGTCCCAACGCCACATGCACGACATGCCCTTCACCCCCCCAAAGATCAGCTTCTGTGGAAGCTTTTCGGCCGGTTACCGACTGAAATGTCAGGGGTGATACAAACTTACAGGCCGAATCCGTCAACACGACATCCACGTTTGCACCCGCCTGAGTCAATTTGGAGGCCAGGTCGGCGCCTTTGTAGGCCGCAATGGATCCCGTGATTCCCAGGATGATGTGTTTATCCTGCAGGGGATTATTCATGGTTGTTATTCATCTCCCAGATCAAGCGCAGACCGTCCAGTGTCAACCAGGGTGCCACGATCTCAATAACTTCAGTTTCCCGGGCAACAATTTCAGCCAGACCGCCCGTCCCGATGACCTTCATGTCTTTACCCAGAACCGCACGGAAGCGGTTGACCATACCTTCCACCATGGCAACATACCCGAAAAGTAAACCTGATTGCATGGCATGGATAGTATTTTTTCCGATCACCGATGGCGGCCGGACGAGATCGACGCGGGGGAGTTTGGATGTATGTTGGAACAGGGCGTCGGCCGAAATGCCGATCCCCGGGGCAATGGCGCCCCCCAGATAGTTACCCTGTTTATCCAGAGCATCGAAGGTGGTGGCTGTGCCGAAATCCACGACACAGGCTGGCCCTCCGTACAGCCTCTGCACAGCAGCAGCGTCCACCAGACGGTCGGCACCCACAGAGGAAGGTTCATCCATGATGATTGCTATACCGGTATTGACCGTTGAATCCACGATGAAGGGTTCCTGTTTCAGGTACTGCCGGCAAGCTTGAACAATCCGACCGGTTAAAGGTGGGACGACCGAAGCCAGACTGACAGCCTCAATGTCCTGTATCTTGATCTCGCCGTGACGCAGCAGGCTGATCAACTGAATTCCATATTCATCCGACATACGTTCATGGTCGGTCGCCAGTCTCCATCGGCAACCCAGATCTTTTCCCTGATAGCAGCCGATGGTTATGTTGGTATTCCCGATATCGATAGTCAGCAGCATAAAAAAATTATACCGCAGGCCTACTTTCTATTCATCTGCCGATTTGAAAATTTTCTCCGGTGCGGTAAGAAAAAGAAACATGAACAGGATGAACGTGGGGAAAAGCTGCATCAACAGCCGGTCGTATGACTGGTTGATATGCGATTGCAGATCCCGCGGGGTGATGACGTAGATGAAAAAGTAGCCCAACCACTGGAAGATCAACAAACCGGCCAATACCAGAACGGCCGATCTGTTTTCGTTATTAACACGCGGTTTGAGCAGCAGCCAGACGATCAGAAACACCAGCGGAATGGGAACCACCCAACTTCCAAATCCCTTGGGATAACTCTGGTAAGCTTTGATGACCTCTACGTAACGGGCAGGGGAGAGGAGCTGGGAAAATGCCGGATTCAGATTTCCCATGTCCACCACATCATTGGCCGGCGCCAGCGTGAGTTTGAATAACAGAAGGGCGATCAACGGCAGCGCCAGTCCGATTCCCATTTTTAACAGAAGATTCAGGGGTTTCCGATGGCGGAAGACTAGAAAGATGGCCGGAATAGAGACCAGCACAAACACAACCAGGAAAAGCTGTCCTTCGTTCTTTGTCCAGGCAGCCAGACCGGAGGAAAGACCGGCTAATGCCAGCCAGCGCGACGCGTTGCCTCTATCGGTAAGTGCAAGGCTCAGGCAGGCAGCGGCTGCTGCTATGCAGGCTGCCAGCGGTAGGTCGGCAAACTGCAATGAGCCGAAATAGATCACCCAGGGTGTGCTGAGGAACAGGATGCCGGCCAGCCAGCTCATCTGTTTCTTCCCCAGATTGAGCAATGTCCCGATCAATATACCGGCCGGTGCAAAGGTGAACAAACCGGCGACCGCCGATGGGATTCGTATGGATTCTGTACCAGCCAGTACCCAGCAGCGGGCGATGGTCAACGGAACCAGCAGCGGATAATCGGCATGAAATATCTGCGGGACAAAGACGCTCTTCCAATCAATCCCACCGCGGGCCAGCATGCGGGCACGGACATTCCAGATAGCCCAGGCGTCATACCGGCCGTGGGGATTAGCCGTTGTATAAGCGATAAAAGAACCAAGTGCGATCAGTGCGACAAGCGTGAATAAACCAGCAGCCATCCAGTCGATCCTCTGCCATTTCTTGAAATCGGGCAGCACCGTTACCAAATGCTGGCGTTGCTTCCAGGTCAGATAGAATAATGCAGATAGAAGAACTACTTCAACCAGCCAATACCCTGGAAAAGATGGATTAAAAAGGTATGCCCAGAGAAAGAACAGGCAGGCTGTGATGCCGAATCCAAGTGGAATTCCCAGTGATAGAAAAAGAAGAATGTTCCCCTTACGGGATGGAAGAAAAAGCCACGACACCAGTAAAACACCGATCAAAAATGGAGGCAGAAGAGTGAGGTAAACGAGATAGCTCATTTCTCCTGTCCTTCGAAGAGAAAGATTTCATTTGTATAAGGCTGTAGAAGCTTGATCCCGAGTAAAGTCTGCACTTTCTCGATCTTTGTTGAATCCCCATTGTCACTGAAATTTCCCAGGATCAATTTGTGGTTTACCCCTCTTTCCAGCACAACCGGCGATACAGAATACTGCGCCAGTAAAAATTCGACTTCCTGATCACTTGACCCATAGGTGAATCCGGGGATGTCCCAATCTGCTACATAACCAACTATACCTGATTCGGGCAGAAGTGAACGGATTTTTCTCAAGCGTCTGTCCCAGGCGGTTACCATATCGTCTCCCTTGACTTCGTTGGCGGCGGCTGAAGCTGTTTGATATTCATGGATCGAAGAGTAGACAGCCAGTCCTGCCAGAAGGACAAGCATGACTATGAGGGTGATCCGGTGGAGCAGTTGCCTGGATGTGTTCAAATCATTCTCCTAATCCCTGATGTCTTCTATAACCCCGGCTGCCAGGTCAAATCGATTAAAGGCCGGCATGAGATATATGCCATGAATATTTGGACGCAGTTCTTCCACCAGTTCAACGGCTATTCTCACACCTTCATCCGGCCCATTATCTCCGGCTTTCTGCATACGCTCGAGCACAGAAGCCGGAATGGTAATGCCGGGAACTTCCTGATCGAGAAAGCTGGCATGCCGGCTGTTAGCCAGAGGAAGGATGCCCGCTAGAATCGGCAGTGATAAATCGCCCAGTTCTTCTTTTGCTGTTTTTAAAAATGATCTCGCGGCTTCTGGAGAGAAGACCGGCTGCGTTAACGCGAAATCTGCGCCTGCGTTGATCTTGCGTGAGAGATTCTTGATCTCATCTTTGGGTGAAACCGGATTCAAATTGAGAGCGCATCCCACAAAAAAACTGGTGGGCTGCCCGATATCCGCACCGGAATGATCCATTCCGGCGTTGAATCCCTGTTTGATCAACTTGATAAGTCCGGAAGGCACCAGATCATAATTATCCATGGCGTCCGGGTAGTCGCCGATCGAGGTGGGATCTCCCATGATAACAAACACATTGCGCACATCCAGTGCATGGGCTGCCAGCAGATCTCCCTGGACGCGGATCAAATTGCGTCCCCGGGTGGGAAAATGCAGAACAGTCTCGATGCCGATGCGTTGTTGAATCAGATTACAGACCGCCCAGGGGCTCATACGCATGCGGGCCATGGGACTGTCTGCCACATTGATGACATCCGCGCCGGCTTCCGAAAGCAGACTGGCGGCGGCCAGCAGTTTTTGCGTGGCCAGCCCGCGCGGGGGATCCATTTCCACAGCTGTGACAAACTTGCCCGTGCTGATCTTCCGCGCCAGTTCCGTCGGAACAAAGGTTTCACTCTGCAACTGGCTTTCAGCTTCCGCATCCACTGTCTGAGCGGCTTCCGCGGGTTCCAACAGGGGAGCTTCGGAAAGAGCCTTATGCATGGCGGCGATATGTTCCGGGGTTGTGCCGCAGCAGCCGCCGATGATACGTGCGCCGTTCTGGTAAAAAGAAAGGGCATACTCACCAAAATATTCGGGAGCTGCAGGATACATAATGCGCCCAGCAACCTGTTCCGGCCAGCCGGCATTGGGCATGACAGAAAAAACGCTATCGGGCACTGCATTACGCATCTGCCGTAAAATACGCAGGATTTGTTCGGGGCCTCCAGAACAATTGACGCCCACCATATCCGCGCCTTCTGCCAGCAGCGAACGGGCTACTTTTGCCGGTGCGTCACCCAGCAATGTTCGATCATCGCGGGTATATGTCATGGAGGCGACAATAGGAATGGAATCGTCGAGATCGCGCGCAACTTTAACGGCCGCGCGGGCTTCCAGAAGGTCGGTCATGGTTTCGATGAGGATCAGATCCACTCCGGCTTTCAGCAGGGCAGAGATCTGTTCACGGAAGGCAGCACGGGCTTCTTCCGGTTTCACCCGGCCATACGGAGCCAGGCGCACGCCCAGAGGACCCACATCCCCGGCTATCAGAATACTCTTAAAGGACCCCAGCACAACTCGTCTGGCCAGATCAACAGCGGTGGTATTTATTTCCTCAACTTTATCGGCCAATCCAAAACGGGAGAGTTTGAAATGGTTGGCGCCAAAGGTGTTGGTTTGAATGATCTGTGAGCCGGATTCGATATAAGAACGATGGATATCGCCAACCAAAGCCGGATTGAGGAGGTTCAACTCATCAAAGCAAACATCAAAGTTGATGCCTCTCTGATGCAGCATCGTTCCCATAGCGCCGTCGCTCAGAAGAGGCGATCTCAACTTAATGAGTTCATCACGGGTCAAACGCCCGCGTTTTTCAAGGGATGATGATTCCATCTCAGTTTTTATTCTTTCATCAACTGGTTAATGCGGCTTTCCCCGGTATTGTAGTACTTTGCCTGAGGGTGATGCAGTATGATGGCCGCTGTGGATTGTTCCGGAACAAGCTGATAGGCGGAGGTCAGACTCATACCCAGCTCCTGTTCAACCGGAAGCAGAGAAAAGACCTTGGCATGATCAGAAAGCTCCGGTATGGCGGGATATCCCCAGGAGTAACGCTTTCCCTGATCGACATCCAATCCCAGTTCACGGCGGATATGACGGTGCAGGTATTCAGCCGCGGCTTCAGCCATCTGTACGGCAAGCCCGTGAGTGAAGTAAGCTTCACTGTAATTTGCTGCCTGCTGTAAACGATCGAATCTGTCAGTGGCTTCCTGCCCGACGGTGACCACCTGGAAGGCCACCACATCCATCCGCCCGCTGTCTTTACGGGCAAAATAATCGGCGAGACACAAATTCTCACTGCCGATCTGACGCGGAAAGTCGAAGCGGGTGATCTCCATTGGATTCCCGTTCCGCACGGAAGCCGGCTGGTAAATTACAAGGGAATCGCCCTCCGCCTGACAGGGCCAGTATCCATACATGGCCTGCGGCTGAAGCCAGTTTTCAACCTGCGCCTGTTTGATCATGGATTGCAGACGGGCTTCATAATCGGCCTGCAATTTTGTCCAGTCATCCCCGTGGGCATTTTTTGCACCCCAGGACAGGCGAAACAATTCATTACGAGACAAACACTGGTAGACGGCTTCGAGGGGCATCTTCTTGACCAGTTTCGGGCCATATTCATCCACCCGGGGGATGTATTTCGCCGGTGAAACGTTTGAAGAACTGGCTGGAGAAGCCTTTTCTTTGACGTCACGCGTCAAACCCAGTTCATACCTGGCTTCTTCACGGATCCTTTCAAGAAAGGCAGGTTTTTCCTCTGGGTTTATCAGGGTATCCATGGTCGCCAGACCTTCAAAAGCGTCCTTGCAGTAAAAGACACCCGGTTCGAAGAGTTCATTGGTATCGGTCATCAGGATGCGGCGCCCAAACCTCTGGTTGATAGCGGCACCGCCAATCAGAACCGGAAAATCCAATTTCCGGCGCTGCAATTCATTGACGATTAGAGGCATTTGCTTGCTTGTGCTTACCAGCAGCGCGCTTAACCCAATAGCATCGGCTTTCAACTCCACAGCTTTTGAGATGATGGTTTCCGCGGGCACCTGTTTTCCCAGATCATGCACGGTGTAGCCGTTGTTCGAAAGAATGGTCTTTACCAGGTTCTTGCCGATATCATGCACATCGCCATAGACTGTGGCCAGAACCAGAGTGCCCTTCCCGGCACCTTCTTTGCGCTCCAGGAATTGCTCCAGGTAAGATACAGATTTTTTCATCACCTCGGCGGATTGCAGCACAAAGGGAAGGATCAATTCACCGGCACCAAATTTATCGCCCACATCTTTCATGGCGGGCAGCAGGATGCTATTCAAAATCTCCACTGCCCGATCAGATTTGCTCTTTCCCCCGGTTTCCGTCAGCAATTCATCCAGTTCAACCTCCACATCATCCTTGATGCGGTGGAGGATTTTCCAGTGAATCCGTTCCGCGGCTGAAAGGCCTTCCATGGGAGAAACCTGAGTATGGCTTTTTTGAAGGTCATCACCGGTTTTTTCAAAGTGTTCAATCAACCGCTGCAGGGCATCGGGGCGGCGGTTGAAAATCAGATCATTGGCCAGTTCACGTTCTTCTTCCGGAATATCGGTGTAAGGGGTGATCTGGGCAGGGTTGACAATGGCCATATCGAGACCGGCCTGGACGGCGTGATACAACATGGAACTGTTGATCACAGCACGCGCGGCAGGTTTCAAACCGAAGCTGATGTTGCTCACACCCAGCGAGGTTAATACACCGGGCAAGTTTGTCTTGATCTGCCGGATGCCTTCCAGAGTCTCAATGGCGGATTGAGAAAATTCAGGATCACCGGTGGCCAGGGTGAACGTGAGATCGTCAAATACCAGATCACCGGCCTGTAAGCCATGATCTTTCGTAGCGATATCATAGATTCGGCGGGCGATTTCCAGCTTGCGGTCAGCCGTTTTTGCCATACCCTGTTCGTCGATTGTCAAAACAATCACAGCCGCGTTGTATTTTTTTGCCAGCGCGAAGATCTTATCCGCTTTTGTCCGGCCGGCTTCCAGGTTTGTGGAATTGATCAGACTGCGGCCGGGAGCGGTTTTTAATGCTGTTTCCAATACTTCCGGTTCGGTCGAATCGAAGATGAAAGGAACTTTTACCACCGGTCCCAGCGTTTTGATCACATTGCGCATCAACGTCGATTCATCCGCACGTTCGGTCAGAGCGACGCATAAGTCCAGACCGTGCGCACCGCTTTCGATCTGGTCGCGTGCAATAGTGATCATGGAGTCGTAATCTTCCGCGATGAGCACCTGTTTAAATTTACGGCTGCCCTGGGAGTTCAATCGTTCTCCAATTAGGAATGGAGCCGGTTCCTGTTGCATGGAAGAAGATTGCACAGACGAAGCCAGACGTGGAATTCCCGTGACCTGTCTTGCGGCTGGCTGGATTCCCTTCACAGACTGAACCAGCATCTGAAGATGTTGCGGTGTTGTGCCGCAGCAGCCGCCAACCACATTCACGCCAAATTTAGTCACAAATTCGGTGAGCGCCTCTGCGAAAGGCTCAGGTTTCAACGGATAGACAGCCTGTCCATCGATGTTTAACGGCAGGCCGGCGTTGGGAATACAGGACACCGGCAAACCGGTTTGTTCTGTCAATAGTTGAATTGGATCACGCATGAAGTCCGGTCCGGTTGAACAATTCAGGCCGATCACATCAATGGGAAAACCCTCGAGAATGGTATCCACCGCACTGATATCCGTTCCCAGCAGCATACGGCCAGTTGTATCCAGCGTCACCTGGGCTTGAATCGGCAACCATGTATTTGTCTGCTCAAAGGCCTGCTGGATGCCGAGGATGGCCGCTTTCACTTCAAGGATATCCTGTGATGTTTCAATCAAGAGGAGATCGACGTCGCCCTGGATCAAACCGACAGCCTGTTCACGGAAAATATCCGCAAGCTCATCGAAAGTGATATTTGAAAGCTCCGGATCATTCATGGAAGGAAGCTTCCCGGTAGGCCCTATGGAACCGGCTACCAATCGTTGACGATCGTTCCGGCTGTACTCGTCTGCAACTTTTCGAGCAAGGGATGCCGCTGCCCGGTTGATCTCCAGAATCCGGTCCTGTAACCCGTATTCAGTCATGGTCAGCCGGTTGGCGCGAAAGGTGCAGGTTTCAATGACATCCACTCCGACTTCGAGGAAAGAACGATGAACTTTTTCCACGGCCTGCGGGTAACTGATCACCAGAAAATCGTTGCAGCCATTCGTCCGCTCACCGCCGAAATTTTCAGCGGTCAGGTTCTGGATCTGTAAATTGGTACCCATGGCACCGTCAAATACCACTATCTGTTTTTGTATCAGGTCTAAATATTTGCGGTTGGTATATTTACGTGTCATGGACGGATTCCTTACATTAGGATTGATGAATGGATATGAAATTAATCCCGAAGTTATCGAGGGTATGACTCTCGCTGCAGCTTATGCAGCAGATGGTTTAATTTACCGATGTTACCACAATTAGACTGTCATTATCCGGTTTCGTCCGGCTTCCTTTGCCAGATATAACGCCCGATCAGCCTGATCGATCAATTGAGTCATGTTTTCTGTATGTTCGTTCAACGCGGAAATACCAATACTCACCGTGGTGGTCAGGTTACCCACTTCTGTCCGGAAAACCCGGTTAGCGATCATCTGCCGGAACCGATCAGCGATCTGAAATGCCTGATCGGTGTCATTTTCCAGTAGTAGAACAACGATTTCATCGCCCCCGTAGCGAGCGATAATATCAATTTCACGGAAGCTGGCCCGGCAGCAATCCGCTACCTGGTTTAGAAGTTGATCACCGGCCACATGTCCGTAGGTATCATTTATGGTTTTGAAATTATCCAGATCGATAATGGCGGCAGAAAGCGGATGTCTGAACCGCCTGGCGCGGTCGAATTCACGACGTCCCAGGTCCATCAATCCGCGCCGGTTGAATAAACCGGTCAATTCATCGGATATGGCAAGTTTCTGTGTTTCGCGCTGAAGATTGGCGTTTTCGATGGCGGTGGCCGCCAGGTCAACAAATGACTGCAATTTATCTACCTGATCCTGCGTGAAGAAATCAGGTTGAACGCTTTCCAGCGTCAAGAATCCGGTGACTTTGCCTTTAATTTTGATGGGACTGCCTAAAAATGAACGGGTTAGTCGTTCGCTGGTCAGGTCAATCCAGGCGGGGTAAAGATTGATATCTGGAATGACCAGCGGCTGGCCTGTACGTTTCATTGTGCGCAGGGTTTGTAATTCATTGATGGTCATCTGGTTCAGCATTTCGTATTTCTTCTGGTAGGTGATCAATCCTGATCTTCCAAGACAGCTTAATCTTCCACGATCTCCGAGCAAAATTATGCAGGCTGAATCCCCGGATACCACTTCGCTCACTACAGCCAGAACACGGGTCAGCACCTCATCAATTTCCAAAGGACTGTTCAACAGAGAGGCGGCGTTCTTGAGGGCGTTGGCCAGAGCACGCTGATCGCGTTCACGGGATGTGGAATTGATCGCTTCGGTGATGTCACGGCTGACCAGTACGACTTTATCTGTTTCAAAAGGAGAGATGGTTCCAGAGAACCATCTCTCCTGTCCATTTTCTGTCACACAATAATCCATTACTCTGGTTTGTTTCCGGTTCAGGGCTTCCTGTATCTGACTCAGCATATCTGCCGCCTGTGTACGGGGAAGAATCCGGAGGATATTCTTACTTCGCGTATCATCTATAAAAGCCGGTGAACGAGTGTGCCCGTCGGCAGATTTCAAGATCCTACCCTGTTGATCAATCACCAGAACCTGGTCACCCACCGCATTCAGCAGAGCCTGCAATTCTGCTTCACGGGTTTGCAGATCGCTCATGATCTCACGCAGGACCTTACCTTCCGATGCCAGACGGTTATTCTGTTGGGAAGTGCGCGATCCCAGGCGGGCGAATTGCCACACCAGGGTTACCAGACCGATCATTATGGTTCCGAAAAGGATACCCGAAGATAGCCAGGTGTATTCAGTGATTGTAGTTTCCTGCGGAATAAACTGGATGGGAACAAAATCGAGATAGGGGATGAAACCGGCTACGAAAAACAGGATCAAACCTGCTACCGTCAAAATCTCGGAACACCTGGGTCCGGCAAGAAACAAGGCAATCACCGGAGCGGCGATAAGAAAGATACGTCCATCTCCGGAAAGACCCGTTGAGAAGAGGTCCACCAGCCCAATACAAAAGACGATAACCGCCAATCCGACAGCCCGAACTGGATAGCCGATCTTCCTGAAAAATGCGAAAAGGAGGATCAGGAGGTATAGAACGGCATAAAAAACCAGGTTGATAGAGTAGGGTTCATTGGTATTGAAAAACCCTACCAGAAAGCCCATCTCTACAGTCGCACACAGGGAAGCGATAATATAAAGCAGGTCAATGGTTTTATTTCGCCAGAGAGCCAACTCTGAATTATGCGAACCTGTCTTTTTCTGTTCAAAAAGATCCATGAGAGTGCGCCATGATCTTCCCCTGAATCTGTGTCTGCTATGCTGGATGCGTTCAAATAACCGATTTCAAACCTATTCTATTCGATTGAATTTATCATGTCAAAGGATTATTGCCCGTATTTTGTTTCAATGTTGAAATTTACGCGGAATTTACGCGGCCATATCAACTCGATAGATTTCTGATCTGTTTTATGTGATTATTATCATGCGCCACAATGAAAGCGGCGAGTTCTTTCAGGGATGTTGGCCCAAAGATCGAATGGCGGATAAGCCGATCCCAGTTGCCTGGATTGGTATTTTCAAGCAGATCGACGATCTCTTGCCGCGTCGAGATGAATTCGTTCAACGCGTTCATTTCATCCTGATGGATATAATCCCGTTCAACTGACCAGCGGTCCGAATCGATCCCGGGAACAAAAGGTTCTTTTTCCCGGAGGATGGTATTGATGCGCACCAGGTTGATATCCCTGTCCACATCCCGTAAATGACAAATGATTTCCCTGAGGCTCCATTCTTTCCGGCCTGGACGTTTGGTGCATCTATCTGCCGGAAATTCTCTGACAATGGCGTCGATGGCGGCCGCGCCGCCGCGCAGGTCGGCCAGAAGTGACGGGATAGTTTTGGTTTGAGGTTGATCCTGGTTTGTATCCATTTCCTGGAGCCACGTAAAAATTTCGGAAAAACTCCCGCGGGCGCTACCCGCGGGTAAACCCTCCGGCAAGACAGCATCGGATTCGGAAACCCAGAAAATGGGGAGTCCGGCCTGGCCAGCCGGCAGGATATCATTCTCCAGGTCATTCCCGACCATTACGGCAGGGTGGTCAAATGCAGATATCCGGGCAGCCACTTCCCTAAAATAGGCCGGTTGCGGTTTGGCGAAGTGGTAGGTTTCATAGGAAGAAATAGCCGCGAAGGGCACACGCCCGGAATCCAGCCCGGCCCAACTAAGGCGGTGATGCACGGCCATCTCCGGGAATAATGGATTGGTGGCGATGGCCACATTCCAGCCATTCGCCAGACAGCGTTCGATCAGACCAACGGCTTCAGGCTGGGGTGCGGTTTCGTTTTTAAGCAACGGAAAAATCCGTTTATAGAAATCCGTCAATGTGGCAGAAAGGTCTTCTTTTGAATATCCGATGGCCGGATAAAATACCCGGTCAAAGGCGCTTTCAAGTGTGCCCGCGATGGTTGATTTTGTAACCATCTCACGAGTACCGTCCCAAAGAGCCTGAACCATCTTTTGCGGTTCGACGCGGTCCTGCAAGTGTTTTCCCAGCAGATTGAGATACACTCGCGTAAATTGTTCAGCGTTGTTAATAATCAGGGTATCATCCAGATCAAACAGAACAGAAAGCATGGCTACTCTTCCCCCAGAAATATCTGCGGCAATGCATGGCAGTTCCCACAGCCAATATGAGGATCCGCCACAGCCCGATTGTTCTTCTGGCAGTAGGCTTTGATAACCACCCTTTTCTGCAGGCCAAGAAATCTTCTTTCGACAGTGGCGGTCAGGATCATATCAGGGCAGGAATTCGCCCTTTGGATTTCGGGGACCGGGCATATTTTGCACAGATCTTTTGACCAATTGTGGGGTGGAGCCGCATTTCCGATAAGGCGGCATTCCTCATGGTTCTTGCCGCGGTAATAATCACCAAAGAAATAACTGCAGTCAAATCCAGCCGGTGTGCGCATGATTATTTAAATAGTATATCTGCCTGATCTGTTACAGGCAGCTAAATGTCTGAGGTTCAGACACGCGTGACGTACGATCCTGTACGGGTATCCACCCGGATGGTATCGCCTTCTACCACAAAATAAGGGGTCTGAACTTCCTGTCCGGTTTCAGTGATCACCTTCTTGGTTACGCCGGTGGCAGTATCGCCTTTGACGGCCATTTCCGCATGCGTCACTTTCAGATCAACCGAAGTAGGCAGTTCGATATCTATAGGTTCATTGTTGTAGAAAGTAATCTTGACTTCCATATTCTCTTTGAGAAAACCGGCTGCTTCGTCCACGACTTTTGCCGGAATGGCGGGTTGTTCAAACGTCTCCATATCCATAAAGTAGTACAAGTCGCCGTCTTTATACAGGTATTGAACATTATGAAAATCCAGGCGGGCTTCAGGAACGCGATCACCGGACTGGAAGGTTTTTTCCAGGGTGGTGCCGGAACGCAAATCCCGGGCTTTAATGCGGATGGTGGCATTGCCCCGACCGGGTTTGTGGTGGCTGTATTCCAGAACTTTATACAGACTGCCGTCCAATTCAAAGGTCACACCTTTGCGTAAATCGTTGACATCAATCATGTTTCTTTCCTCTTTTCATCCAAAATAACCGGTGAATTATAAATCGACCGGTCTGGATTCACAAGGACGGGTATTGACTAATCAATACCTGTCTATTCGTCTTGTTTGATTTTTCTTTCAAACATAATTGAGGGATAATGATCAGGTCTTTCATCATACTGAGGTTTTATACCAGGGAGTGATACCAATGGAACAATACCGTATTGAACCCGGCAAAAAATTCAAACTCGCCGATTTTTCTGCTGATGACCTGGGAGATTTTGATGGCAAGAAACAAAAAGGAAATGAAAAATTGGCCGAAAACCGGGCAGATCTGGTGGAATTACAGGAACTGCTTTATTCCGAGCATAAACACCGCCTGTTGATTGTTCTGCAGGCTATGGACGGCGGCGGCAAGGATGGGACCATACGGTCAGTATTCGAAGGTGTAAATCCGCAGGGAGTGCGGATCGCCAGTTTTAAGACCCCCACTCAAATGGAACTGGATCATGACTATCTGTGGCGAATCCATTCCCAGACTCCTGGGAAAGGGGAGATCGTGGTCTTCAACCGCAGCCAGTATGAAGATGTGCTGGTGGTAAGAGTGCACAATCTGGTGCCCCGGGAAGTTTGGAAGAAACGGTATCAACAGATCAACGATTTTGAACGCCAGTTATCTGAGGAGGGTACCACCATACTAAAATTCTTCCTAAACATCAGCCTGGAAGAACAGAAGCAACGTTTTCTCGAACGTTTGGAAATGCCCCAGAAACGCTGGAAGTTCAATCCGGGTGATCTGGCTGAGCGTAAACTCTGGCCGGAATACATGAAAGCCTTTGAAGAAGCCATTCAAAAGACATCCACGAAATGGGCGCCCTGGTACGTGGTTCCGGCCAACCGAAACTGGTACCGCAATCTGGTGGTCTCATCCGTGATAGTTGACACCCTGAAAGCCATGAAAATGGAATATCCCAATCCGGCAATCGATGTTGAAGCCTTCAAGAAGCAGTTAGCAGAGGGATGAGGTATTTTCGATCAGAGATTGGATTTTCTCCATGAAGGCAGGGCGATCATTGGTGGTCAAAAGCTCACGGCGGAATTCCTCTGAAGGCCACAGGTCCCTGAGGTAATTGACGGCCTGTTTGCGGAACACAATCAGCCCGTGCTCTTCTCCATAGAATCGAATGGACGCTTTCAGATGCTCACGGATGGTCTGGAAGATCTCCTGACGGGAACAATCAGAGCGGTTTTTATATGCGAAAATCCATGGATTACCGACCGCGCCGCGCCCGATCATCAGGGCATCACAGGCGGTGTGTGTGAAAAACCGGTGGATATCCTCCGGTCTGGTGACATCGCCATTGCCGATGACCGGGATCTTCAATTCCTGTTTTATCCGCGCAATGGCATCCCAGTCGGCACAGCCGCTGTAGAGTTGATTCCGGGTGCGCCCGTGAACGGCCAGAGCGGAAGCCCCCGCGTCTTCTATGAGGTGAGCGACCTCCAGATAGTTGCGTGATTTCTCATCCCATCCCAGCCGCATTTTGGCCGTAATAGGAATATCCATGGTTGTCACCAGCATCTGCACAATTCTGGTAATCTTTTCCGGATCGCGCATCAGGCTGGCGCCGGCTCCCCGCGAGCACACAGATCGGCTGCAGCAACCCAGGTTCAAGTCCAGGAAATCCGGATTGCGTTGACGCAATATACCGGCGGCCATGTGTATGCGCTCTGGAGAATTGTCAAGGATTTGAAACCCGAAAGGACGTTCATCATCGGTGAACGCCATGCGATCGCCGATATGGGGATGCCTGCCTTCCAGATCCATGGCATTAATGAATTCCGAATAGGAGCAGGCGGATCCCCAGCGCCGGCAGATCAGGCGGAAGGGATGGTCTGTGTACCCATCCATCGGCGCGAGTATCAATCTGCCATGAACAGGGATATTCCCTATGTAAAAATCAGGGGTTTGTTCGACGTGTATTGAAAGGCCTGTCATGGCGCTGATTTACAATCCCATGACACTGGTGGATTTGCGAGGTAGATGTGCGGTGTTGGACCGGGAAGGAGTACCAGGCGCGCTTTTACAGCCAATCCGTCCATGCAACCGGCCAGAATAACATCACCGGTGTTTCTGAGCGGCAGGTCTGCCTGAGTCTGCGGGAAGATCACCGTGCCTTCAGGCTCGCCGGCCACCAGGAATACATAGCGCGCGTAGGGTAGGGATGTATAGCCGGTTTTTCCCGTCTTTTCTTCCCCTTCTCCGGCATCATAGAAACGGGGATAGAGCATCCGCCCGTTCATGATGACCGCCTCAGGATCGTGAATCAGCGTGTCTATGCCCGCCTGGACATCCGGGGAAGTCTGCCTCGATGAAGAGGTGATTAAATCCCGGATGGACTCGTTCGTGCCTTGCAGGTAGATATTTGGAAAAACGCTCTCTGCGGCCAGCGGTGTAAACCCGATACTCAGAATTCCCAGCATGATGGCTAGAAGCCCGATCAAACCGATCGGCCGGTTCTTATGTTCGACCGCGACCGAGTCCTGCAATGTGGCCTGTCTACCCGGCCAGAACAGGGATAGAAGACCTGTGATCCCGGCGGCGAAATACAACAGGAATATCCAATCCGCAGGCAGCAGGTACCGCCACCCGGAGTTGCGGGCGGCGGCATTGCTGAAATGATAAGCCAGATTGAAGAACAGCGGTAGAAGACCGATCCAGAACTTTCGGCGCGTGAAATAAATAAAACCGGCTGCAAGAACGGCTAGATTCAACAACAAGATCACAGTCTGCCGGGGTGTGGGTTGCCCGTTCCAATCTTCCCAGAAGGCATGCTCCGGTTTAATCAACTCTGACAGTGAAGTGATACTGAAACGCACAGGAAAGATCTGCAAATTGGCGATCTCGCTGTTCAGCCAGTGGGCGGCCACAAACTGGATCACACTAACGGGATCGGAGAATACCCGCTGGCGGATGGCCGTGGAAAGCCGCTGAGTGTAATCTGCCGTGGATTCCCCGGGTTTGCGGTCGAAGTCAGTTAACTCGGTTTCGGGATAATAGCGCTGTGCCACCACTCTGGTCTGCGATTCGGGGTGGTCAAACACAAATTCCCCGGTGATTCGGTAGCTTCTGGATAACCAGGGAGCAACTGCTAGAATAAATCCCACGAGAAAAAGAATCACAGGTGCAACGATCGACCGAAAGGATATCCTATCTTTGATGATGGTGAATAGAAAGAACAGAAGGATCACCGGTAGCAGGATAATGATCTGGGTACGAATCAGCAGGCTTATCCCAAGTAATCCACCGGTCAGCAATCCCAGTTTTCTGTTTTGAGGTTCATACAGCCAGCGGAGACTGAATAATAAAACCAGGCTGATAGCCAGGGCAGCCGGCAGGTCGGCGAACAACAACTTGGAATTGGATACATCTGAAGTAAAAGGTGTGCTGATGATGGATGTCCATTCACGCATGATGATGAAGAAGGCAGCCAGCAGACCAGTAGTCTTTGCGTTCAACGTTTTTCCGATCCAGTAAACCGTCACCGGGAAGAAGGCCAGTACGGTGGTCTGTAAAAAGATCACCCGCGTGTAATCCTGTCCGGCGATGAGATGGCTGATTGCCAGAAACAGGATATATAGCGGGCGTGGGGGAATGGCCTCACCGCGATATCCAAGACCGATCAACAGCGATTGGGCGTGAAAATCATAAAAAGCTGCATCCGAGAAGGGGTAGATCTCATAATTTGGTGCCCGCGGAGGAGTGGCAAAGAATCCGGGTGGAACCGGCTGGCCTGCCCATACGAGCATTGCCAGTGCCCAAATCGCGAAAGAGATCAAACCGGCGCTGGCGGCAGGATGATCGGATTGCCAGGCGGCGGCTTTTTGAAAGAATGCCGAGTTACGCGTGATCTGCATGATCAAACAGAGTAGAACACCGAGCCAGATCTGCCATTCAAGCAGAGGAACGGTAGGTTTTCCCCAGCCGATCGGATCGGCATTCAACCCCAGGCGAGTGGTACCAATTAGTAGAACCAGCAAAAGAAGACCACCGTACACCCATCCCCAGGTTTGCAGGAATGACCGGTTGATGCGAAAGAACTGAGTGGTTTTATCTCGAAGAGCAATGATCTTCAATCCGGCGAACTGGAAGGCCAGGAGAGAGAAAAAGACCAGCAGCGGTGCGAGGCGTTCGGCAACCGCTTTATAAGAGGTGGCTCCTGTGCCCGCGTACAGGTCATTCAGTAAAGCCAGAGCCGTCAGACCTAACACTCCGGCGGCCAGACAAGCCGGGATTAGCCAGGTTGCATCAGTGCCCAGTAAATCTGTGCACGATCTTCCCCCGATCAGCTTTCCACCACGGAATGCCAGTAGCATGCAGAGCATTCCCGGGAGAAGGATGATGGCCAGTAGAACTAAACGAAAAGGGGATAATCCTGTAAATGTGCCTGAATCAGACGGCAGGCTGATCAGCCAGCCCGCGGAAAACAGCGATTCGGCGGTACATAACCAGAAAAAAAATAAAAGCCGGCGGTTTTGAACCGCCTGGCTGATGAGGATTGTATCTCGGTTCATCACTGGGATTAATTATAAACAAGAAAGATCCTCTTTGTGGTTATCTATATTGTGTGACCTGAAATGTATCATTGGATTACCATCTATTTCATGCCTGAGATTTCCAATCCAATGGCATTTCCACTTACCTTCGCCGCTTTCAAGTGGGTTGATGCGAGGAGCTCGTAAAGTTCGGACGGTGTATACGCTGCACCCACCGACGTTAACAGACCGGAACGCATAGCGGTTGGACGGACACCCAGCCATAAGAAGCCAAGTATGAAAAAATTCATATCGCGGCGTAAATCAGAGATGAAGTAGCGGCCACCGGGTTTAAGTACCCGCCAGATTTCTTCAAAAGAAGATTTCGGTTCTGCCCATTCGTGCAGTGATCCGTTCGAAAAAACCGCATCGAAATAATTATCTTCGAATGGCAGGTGGTCACAATTGCCCAGCCGGTACTCGCTGCGCTCGGTCAAGCCGTATTCCTTTGCATTGCGTTGTGCCAGTGCACTCATATCCGGGCTGATGTCAAATCCGGTCAGGGTGGTGTTTTCAGTATGTTTGAGCCATTCCAGTCCAAGATAACCGGGGCCATGTCCAATTTCAAGTGCGTGCCCCCTGGTAACGCCGCTTGCGATCAAAGAACTGGTCTCCATCCAGCCCTTGTCGCGGAAATCACGCTGCATCTGGTCGTACTGGGCCACAATTAATTCGCCCTGGATACCATCGTTAGTCTCGGGTATTCTTGCTTTTTTCATTTTCTCTCCTTTATATTAGATAGAATATACAATATGGAATAATTGAAAAAAAAAGAAAGGATTATGAATACTCACCGCTTTCGATTTTTTCGATCAGACTGGATACCCAGTTCAATTCAGCCTGAGTGTGTACAACGGTATGGTCAAATATGGATAATGCTTGACGCGGTACATTCGGATTAGACATCTGTTCTGCCTGATGTTTTTGAAGATGCTCGAGTGTAGTCTGCAATACTGACTGTTGAGTGTGTAAATATCTTGTCACTTCGGCTGACGGCAGGCTGTTCAAAAAGAAAAGACAAACATCCAGAGAAAAATACTGGCGTTCTGCCTGCTGCCAGTTTTCACGCAAGAGACGCAAGAATTCCTCTCGGCCTTTATCATTGATTTGAAAGACGCTGCGGGCCGGGCGTTTTTTATCCTGCTCAACTCCAACCTTATCAATAAATTTCTCCTTCTCCAATTTATCCAGCGCGAAATAGATCGAACCAAATGCGATCGAGGTCCAATCACTCATGTGTTCCTCGATGATTTGCTTGATTTCGTAACCATAAAGCGGCTGATCGCGAAGAAGACCTAAAATTACAAGACGGGCAGTCATGTCTATCTCCTAATATTACATATTATATATACTAACTGGAATAATATTATTTGTCAAGCGAAAACAACTCCAAATAGTCAATATTATTATTTCTATCGAATATATCAAATCATAGAGGTGATCTGTCTATTTAATCTACATCTTAAAATGCTTATATCCCCGCGAAGAAATGGAATCACTTTAAGGTAGATGTAAAAATCGAACTGCTATATCAGGTCAAAATTGACCTGCATCGGTTTCAGTGCATAGGATCTTTGATAAATTGTGTTAAATATCTGAACAATCCGAGCGTCGAACAAGGTATCTGTGTTTTCCAACAGATAATTCAGCGCGGCTTCTTCCGTCCAAGCGGGTCGATAGGGTCTATCAGAAATCAGGGCATCCCAAACATCCACAACGGCGAAAATCCTGGCTGCCAGAGGGATTTCTTCTCCTTTAAGACCCCGCGGATATCCGCTGCCATTCCAGCGTTCATGGTGACAGTAGGGAATATCCAGCGCCGGGGATAAAAAGGGTATCTTTGAAAGAAGCTTATACGCGTAAATCGGGTGCTGCCGCATGATCACCCATTCATCCGCTGAAAGCGGCCCGGGTTTAAGCAGGATGTTATCGGGAATGCCCATTTTCCCGATATCATGAAGCAGGGCGCCACGTTGAATATGGATCAGCTCTTCTTCCGGGATATTCAATTCCCGGCAGACTGCCAGTGTCATCTCGACAACGCGTTTACTATGGCCGGCTGTCTCACGTTCACGTAGTTCCAGTGCATTTGACCAGCCTTCCAGGGTGGCTTCATAGGCATCCGTAAGTTCACGAGTTTTATCGAGCACCGCGTCTTCTGCTTTTCTGCGGTCTGAAATATCAAAAATGATGCAAAAAAGCAGATCTTTGTTGTTGATCTTCACCGGCGAGGTATGTATTTCGACAGTTTTCAACTCTCCACTGGCCATTTTTTGAATTTGAATGAACTTGGATTGTTCCACATTGATGGCCTTTTGGATCTCTTTTTTTAGGATGTTATCCGAGAGTGTATCCAACTGAAATATATCCAGAGACCGCATCTTCTTCAGAGGGTAACCGTAAAATCTGGCGGCCGCCTTATTGGAATCGATAATGCGGCCATTTTCCGGAGAGATAAGAACCATGGCCACATCGCGGTTTTCGAACATGATACGAAAACGCTGTTCGCTTTCCAACAATGCTTCCTGAGTATTCTTCCATTGTGTAAAATCGCGAATGACGATCAGTGCTCGCGCTTTGTCCAGGGGAGAGATAACACATGAAAACCAGTTCACCCTGCTATCCACCCTGATCGAAAAATCGGCGGATTCTGTTGACTGATTCCTTAGCACCTTTTTTATCAAATCTACGGCAAATTCACCAGAGGAATCCGGGATCAATTCGAGGATGCTTTTCCCGATAAACTTTCGGGACCGGTTGGGAACAAACGAAGTGTTGGTGGGAATATCCAGGCAGATACCATCTTTATCAGTTACAACAACCATGTCTTTCATGGCACCAAAGAGGGTGTTCAATTCCGAGGTTCGTTCTAAAACCCTGCGCTGCAACTGACGGTTGTATATCAGCAAAACCAGAACTACCAGGCAAATACCACTGGTTCCAAACAGGATGTACTTAGAATAACCGGGAAGAAGAATCCGACTACCATACCATTTTGTATCAATGGCTTTGTATTCCGCTGCGCTGATCAGTCTAAATCCATCTTCAACTGTAGCCAGCAACTTTTGATCACCTTTTTTCACCGCCCTGTGGAACTGGCCGGTGTACAACGGGGTAGAAGAGTTGAATTCATTCTGGATACCATATTTCGAAATGAAATACTCCGCGGGTGGTTTGTCCACGACAAACACATGGATGCGCTTATCTCTGGCAGCCTGGATGATGGCTTCATAGCTGTCAAACTCTATGAATTGTGTGACCCCGAAGCTCTTTAAATAAAAAATCGCGTTATCTTTTACCTTAACGCCTACTTGAAAACCTTTCAGTGAGGCGGCGTCAGTCAATCCACTGATATTGTTCCGGAAATAGATGGGAACATCGATGTTCACATAGGATTCACCAAAATCATAGATTCTGTCGCGCTCTTCATTAAAAAATACCGTATCGATCACATCATACTTACCAGTTTCCATTTCACTCAGGGCTTTCCCCCAGTCCATGGTTGTAAGCTGAACCTCTATTCCGGTTTTTTCTTCCCAGAGTCTCCAGTAATCGATCAGAATCCCCTGCGATTCACCCTTTTCATCAAGGAAGGTGAAGGGAGGATAATTATTGTCCATAACCACCCGGATCATTTTACGATCTGATTGGAATGATCTAGCGTGGTCCTGCGGGGATCTCAATGCCAGGGTGAAGATGAGGCAGATTAAAACTACAATCCCTAGTTTTAGAAGACGGTTGGTCGGTATCTCTGGAGTATTGATAAAAGGGTGAGACATACCCATACGCAATTAATTATCGACGTTTATACGGGGAATGGTAGATGATATGGATTTACAAATTTGTTTGTTGGAGATGTATACAATCCGATCTTTGGATATGGAGATGCTCTGTTTACTGTTACCAAAAAATGAGGGCCACAGGTTATAGGGATCTCTACAGAGTGGAAACCCATTGAACATATCAAAGTAATGCTAATCCCGGTAGAATTAGTGGAAACTCGATGAACACGAAAGCTCACAATTCACCAACAGGAAAAATCCAGTGTCAATAATGAGTACCAAACTGAAAAACTTCAAATATTTATTCAAAATACCATCTTTGGTTCTTTGGTTACTCATCGCCATCCTCACCTTCCTACTTCCGGATGTCATTATTATTTACAGGTACATAGAAGCCAATTTCGGAGGATCTTTCGCAGGGAAAATCCCATTTTTTCTTGTCATTGTAAGCGGGACAGGATACATTGCCTGTCTTCTCCTTATGAAGAAGAGCCTGAAGAATCTGTTTTACCTGTTACCCTGCGTTGTTATTGTCTGGTTCATCTTTACATTTCAAGAGAATCCCAATAAACATATCCATATCCCAGAATATGTATTGCTGGCCTGGCTGGTGTATGCCGCCCTTTCCCGCGACTATCGGGGCAGCGGAATTCTCATCCTGGTATTCGTGTGCACTTCCATGCTTGGATTGGTGGATGAATTGGAGCAGGGTATCCACCCCGGTCGATTCTACGGATTAAGCGACATGTTGGTCAACACCTCTTCCGCCTTGATCGGTGTTTTCACGATTCTGGGATTGCGAAGACATTCTGCTTCTGATTGGAATTGGATTGTACAGTTACGAACCTGCAAAGAGTACCTGGGATTCATTTTTCTGGGTCTTACCTGTGTCGGAGTATCGATGGTGTATCTTTTTCAGGTCCAGGCTAATGAAGGGATATCCGCAAATGTGTTTCCCGAATGGCTTCTGGTATGGAATATTTTTTTACTCATCAATGCACCATTAATAATGTATATGTACCGGAGTGTATGGCAAAACAACCAGGGGGAAAAATCAATTTTACAGGATCCGATAAGCCGCCAAAATTTATTATCGGTACGCTTATGGCTATATTCGATGATAATCATTCTTTTCTATATGCATTTATTAATTGCCTATACCATCATAACGGGAACGATTTTCAAGTAATTCGCATTTCCAGACTGCAAGCTTTCACCAGCTAACTGAATCGAAAGAACTGCGCGATATCTCTGCTTCCAGCAAGCACAGTTTATTTTTGTATTGAATTCTACAATTTCACAAATCGAACTGTTTTTTCGCTTCTCATTTGCCGGAATGCCGATTCATCACGAATGAACCAATTCTCCATTTTTTCTACACAATCTCTACCCAACTACATCAACAGATCTTCAAAATTAAATCGTATCTTTGAAGAGAAATGAGATAACAGAAAAGGGTGAGAGCAAAATGATGTTAAGAACAACCATTAATCCAAAACAGAACTTAATTGTGCCCTTATATAAACTTGATGTTGGGCAGACAGGTGAAATTGTTGCGATCACGGCAATCAAGGAACAAACTCAACATGAATTGTCCGTACTTGGAGTCATGCCCAAAGTTGAAGTTACGATCCTTGCCAATCATCAATCCCATTTCATCATAAAAGTGGGTGGAAAAATAATCGGGATAGATCAGGAAATTGCGTCAGAGATAATTATTAGACCAAAAAGATAATTAAAGAAAAACACCCGGTCAAAAAAACCAGGTATTTTTTCCTATCATTCAGCGGGAGCGACGGGGTTCGAACCCGCGATCTCGGCCTTGACAGGGCCGCATGTTAGCCGCTACACCACGCCCCCGAACGTGCAAATAATAACACAGGCAGATTCATCCGTCAACCCATTAAGTTTCATCGGTTATAATCTTTTTGATCCATGAATCGAGAATTTCCGCGGTTACCTGTTCTGTTGACAGCTTTTTTTCTAACCGTTACCGGATGGGGCGGTCTAGCAGTTATTGTAATAAACACGGTACCAACCCTGGGACCGCGCTGGCTTTTCTATTTTTTCTTTTTCCTCGGGCTTGCCGGGTTGGGTATGCCGGTATCTGATTTTCTCAACCGCAGGTTCCCGGCGAAACCGCGCGCCAGTGCTTCGGTGGTAATCCGGCAGGCCATCTGGTTGGGAGTATACGGTTGTATCTTGATGTGGCTTCAGTTTGGGCGTATCCTAAATTCTGGACTGGTGGTCTTCCTGGCTATCGGGATCATTACGATTGAGTTTCTCATTCGGATGAATGAGCGAAGCCGTTTCATTGCTCAAATGCGTGAAGATGAATGACTTTTCCGGCATTCCAGGGGTGGAACAATTATTACAAAAATCAGTAATCCGCACTCTGATTTCACAATTTAGCCGTCCACTGGTGATCTCTGTTGTTCGCGAAGAATTGGATACCATCCGTCAGGAAGTTCGAACGGGCAGATCATTGCCCGATGAGCAGGAGATCATTTCCAGGATTGCTGCCACCCTGAGTAAACTGAATGATCTGACCACAAAACCGGTGATCAACGCGACCGGTGTGATATTACATACCAACCTTGGCAGAGCACCTCTGGGTAGCACGGCAGTCCAGGCGATTGCTGATTGTGCCGGTGGCTACTCTTCCCTGGAATTCGATCTGGCCAATGGAAGTCGAAGATGGCGCAACACACATTTACACGAACTTTTCAGGCGTTACCTCAATGTAGAAGACTCTCTGGTGGTCAATAACAATGCCGCAGCGGTGATGCTGGTATTGAGTGCCCTGGCCAGAAGAAAGAATGTGGTCATCGCCCGGAATCAAATGGTAGAGATCGGGGGCGGATTTCGAATCCCGGAAATTCTTGCCCAATCCGGAGCGCACCTGATGGAAATTGGTACAACCAACCGGGTCAATCTCGATGATTATCGTGCAGCCGTGGAATCCGGCGGTGCGTTGATATTACATGTTCACCCTTCAAATTTCAAGATCACCGGTTTTACAGAAGAACCTGGTTTGGATGAAATTGCCCGGTTGGCCCATGAAAAAGGGGTTCCGCTAGTTCACGACCTGGGATCGGGTGCTCTTCTTGACACAGCAATATTTGGTCTGGCTCATGAACCAACTGTGCAGGAATCGCTGGCAGCCGGAGCCGATATTGTCTGTTTTTCCGGTGACAAATTGCTGGGTGGACCCCAGGCCGGGATCATACTCGGGAAATCACGTTACCTGGAAAAGATCAAAAAATTCCCACTGGCCCGCATCGTCAGGGCGGATAAGATGTTGATCTGCGGTCTGGAAGCGACCATTCTTACTTACCTTAAAGACCAGGCTTTGCTGGAGGTGCCAGTTTGGAAAATGATTGCTGCCAGATCCACCGATTTGCGTCTGCGGGTCGATCAATGGATCAAAGAGATTGGTGCGGGGAGTGCTGAAGCGAGCCAGTCCACGGTGGGAGGAGGTAGTTTGCCGGAGGAGGTACTGCCTACCTGGGTGCTCTCACTGATTGTAAAGAAACCCGATATGCTGGCGCGGATCCTGCGCAGGCAATCACCGGCTGTAATTCCTCGCATTCAAGAAGGCAAAGTCCTTTTTGATCCACGTACGGTTTTTACCGAACAGGATGAAATACTGGTAAAGATGATAATTCGTTCATTAAAGGAATACAGACAGAAATATGAAAGAACAACTTGACGATTTGATGAAAGCCTACGATGTCGCAGCCATACTGATCATCGGTTCGGCAGATCATAACCCAGCCATGCGTTATTTCACGGGAAATGTACATGTGTCCAGAGGAGATCTAATCATTAAGCCCGGTGAGAAACCTGTGCTCATTCATGATGCATTTGAAAGAGATGAGGCTGCCAGGACCGGCTGCGATCTGCTGCCTAACAATAAATATCCTTTTGTTGACCTGATCAAAGAAACCAACGGTGATCGAACTCGGGTCGAAGCCCGGCGACTGGCTCATATACTCGAAGATTGCCATGTGAAAAGCGGGAAAGTTGTTGTGTACGGACAGGCAGATGCCGGAAAGGCGTTCTCCTCATTTTCGGGAGTGTCTGAATACCTGCCGGATGTGGAATTTATCGCCGATTGGGAAGAATCGATCCTTTATAGAGCCATGACCACGAAAGATGAGAATGAACTGGAACAGATCCGCTCGATGGGTAAAATCACAACCGGGGTGGTGGGTAAAACAGCGGATTTTCTCTCCGGACAGAAAGTAAAGAACAACACGCTGGTTGCGGCGAATGGCGATCCAGTTACGATCGGCCAGGTGAAGCGGCTCATTAATCTCTGGCTGGCGGAAGCGGGCGCGGAAAATCCCGAAGGGACCATTTTTTCCATGGGATACGATTCTGCCGTTCCGCATTCCACAGGGAATAACAAAGAAGCCATCCGGATTGGTGAGACCATTGTCTTTGATATCTTTCCCTGTCAGGTCGGTGGAGGATACTTTTATGATTTCACACGAACCTGGTGCCTGGGTCACGCGCCGGATGAAGCGGTACAACTGCATCAACAGGTAAAACGGGTGTATGACCGGATCGTATCGCAGCTCAAAGTGAATGATCTATGCCGGCCTTATCAATTGAAGACCTGTGAACTGTTCGAGGAAATGGGGCATACCACTGTAAAGACCGATCGCAATACGGAAAAAGGTTACAATCACGCCATCGGGCACGGGCTGGGATTGCGAGTACATGAAAAACCCTGGTTCGGCGATAAGGCTGATGAAACCGATATTCTGGCACCGGGAGCCGTTTTTACCGTTGAACCTGGCCTGTATTATCCCGAGAAAAAAATCGGGGTACGGATAGAGGATACTTATTGTGTAAATCACAAGAACAAAATCGAATGCATGGCAGAATATCCGTATGATCTTGTCATACCGGTACATGGATGAATTTATAATGGTGAGGTATGACTGATAATCGACCTGCGAGAATACTCGGTATTGAATCTTCGTGTGATGAAACGGCTGCCGCTGTCATAGAAAATGGGAGTCTGCTGCTGGCCAATTCTGTTGCCACTCAAATCGAACTGCATAAAAAATACGGCGGGGTGTTCCCTGAAGTCGCCTCAAGGCAGCACATCCTAAGTGTGTATCCGATCATCGAAGAAACCCTGCAAAAGGCACACCTTTCCTGGGATGATATTGACGCGGTTGCCGCCACCCGCGGACCTGGCCTGGCCGGTTCACTTGTGGTGGGTTTCAACGCGGCCAAAGGCATTTCGTTGGCGAGAAATCTTCCTTTGATCGGAGTGAATCATCTGGAAGGGCATATTTATTCCGCCTGGGTAAAACCGGAGACGGCCGATCATTTCTCGCCGCCTCAATTTC
Organism: Leptolinea sp.; assembly: GCA_012798535.1. Lineage (GTDB taxonomy): Bacteria > Chloroflexota > Anaerolineae > Anaerolineales > Anaerolineaceae > Leptolinea. Next base: position 9,785 of record JAAZMZ010000035.1, on the reverse strand, counting down.
CGGTGATGGCTTTGCTGGTATCCGGTGGCCATACGGAATTGAATCTGATGGAAGACCACCTGAGTTACCGCCGGCTGGGCGCCACTTTGGATGACGCTGCCGGAGAAGCCTTTGATAAAGTCGCCCGGCTGCTTGGACTCGCATATCCCGGTGGACCTTCCATTCAGAAAGCCGCGGAACTGGGAAACAGTACCGCTTTTAATTTTCCACGTGCACGGTTGGAAGGTGGGTGGGATTTCTCATTCAGCGGATTGAAAACGGCTGTCCTGAGAATGATCAAAAAGCTGGAAGAAGAAAGCCGGGAAATTCCGGTGGCGGATCTGGCAGCCAGTTTTCAGGCGGCTGTAGTGGATGTGCTGGTATCAAAGACACTGGCTGCCGCCAGGCATTTCAATGTTAAGGAGATTGTTGTGGCAGGTGGTGTTTCGGCCAACAAAGCGCTGCGCACGGCGTTTACCGGGCAGGGAGAATTTCCCGTGCATATCCCGCCGTTATATCTGTGTACCGACAATGCTGCCATGATCGCTTCAGCAGGGTATTATCGTTTTATTGCGGGGAAAATTGATTCACTGGATATGGATGTGCTGCCTAATTGGCCCTTGAGTTAAATCATTATTTGTAGGAAGGTTGGACTATGGAAGCGAAAGTGGTATGGAAAAACGGAATGACTTTTGCGGGTACATCTGAATCGGGTTTCAGCGTTCCAATGGGTACATCATCGGATCTGGGGGGTGCCGATGATGGATTTAGGCCTATGGAGTTGATCGCCATTGGTCTGGCCGGCTGCACGGGTATGGATGTGATCTCCATCCTGTCGAAGAAGAAACAGAAGGTCACCAATTTTGAAGTGCGGATTCATGCCGAAAAAGCAACCGAACATCCAAAGGTATTCACCGGCATTGAAGTCGAATACTATGTTACGGGTGAGGAGATCGATAAAGCGGCGGTTGAACGGGCAGTGGAGTTATCGATCACCAAGTATTGCCCGGCTCAAGCCATGCTTTCGAAAGCTGTTCCCATAACACACAAAATCACTATTCACTGAAGGAAAAGGTGACATTTCCGACCGTTTTGTCCTACGGGCACGTTACTTCTGATGTGATCTGACTGGCTGAATCCGAACATTCACAGGCATTCACAGTGCGGCTGTATCTGGTAAGCGTACCCTGATAGACTTCTGAACCGTTTCCAGCCAGCCACCCTTCAAGGTCGAAGGGAATTGGACCATCGGCAGGTATCCACTCGCCGTTATATTTTCGGGCGATATGAATGTGAGTACCGGTGGAATGTCCTCCCTCACAGGAAGGTCTGCCCATGCGATCACCGGCTTTTACCCTGGTTCCAGTTTTAACCATATCCGCTGTGGCCAGGTGTAAATAGAAAACCACCCAGCCTGTCCGTTCATCCCCATCGCCGTCGAGGTCCAAAACAGCGATTCCTGTATCTGTCCTGGAGACAATGCCATCGGCTACTGCCACAACAATTTCAGTTGTTTCTACACAACCTCCGATCACGGAGGGCGGCGCAAAATCCAGTGCAGCCCGCGGCGAATCATTGCCATAAGGAGAATGGGGACCGCCGGTGTAAGTCCAGGTTTTTCCCGTTGGGAAGGGAAAATGCATTTTTGGTTGTTTCAGACTACCGGGGATGTTGATGGTTTCCCCTATCCAAGGATCTCCGAATAAGGCTTTATATGTCTGGAAAAATCCATCGGCGGAAATTGCCTGCTCATACTCATTCTGATTGAGGACTCTGGCAAAATAGTACTGTAAACCAACCGTTGCGGCATTTTGCCATGGATCCGGCCGTTCAAGACGTCCATTTTGCAGATCAAATGTCTTCAAATTTCCCGTTCGCCAATCATAGTACCCGTTGTTTAAATAATTTGCCGCCCAACTTAATTGAAGAAAAAGTCCTTTGTGGGTGAAATCACGGAAGCCCAGTGGATATTCGTCTATATCCTTTTGGGAAACCGGTTGCGATAAACCTCCGGCCTGGTATTCAATCAAAGCCAGCAGGAGACGCGGACTGATACTGTAATTCTGAGCCAGCAGGTTGATGATCTCTCCACCCGTCCTGTTGGCCCCCGATGTATAAAAAGTATAGTTCTTGAACCAGCCAGGCTGGTTCTTGACATAATTCACCGGATCGAAATCCTTTTGTGCCGGTCCGTATACAAAGAGACTATCTGGCAAAATCTGGAATGGAGTTCCCCAAAGCGATTGATAGTAAATAGGGATTTTCATGGGAAAACCCTGGGGCATGGTGCTGGCATCGTCCGGTATGACCGGATTAGCCTGGTGAATTTCTTTGATCGTGGTATTGAAATGCGCGGCCAGTCCGGGAAGCGTATCACCGGATCTGGCAATGTAATCCACCAGTTGACCCGGGAAGTACTGTTCCCGCCTGGGTAATGGTGTGGCTTCCTTTATCAATTCTGTATTCTCATCCCCGGCGGCCGGTTGTTCGACAACCACTGTTTCAGGCTGAGGCATGCAGGCTGATAACTGTGCGCATAGCAGGCTTGCGGAAATCAAACGGTAAACATTTAAACAGCGCATGGTACGTTATTGTTTCGGGCGGTTGGTCAATGTAACCATTGTCCCGCTGGTGTTGGCTTCTGCGACCTTCACACCATTGGTCAATGTACCTAGATAAGGTTTTTCACCGGCATGCGCCTGCCAACCGCTGAGCACGAATGGCATGGGACTGTCTGCCAGAATCCATTCCCCGTTGTATTTTCGAGCGATATGCACGTGCGTACCGGTTGCCTGGCCTCCTTCGCAGGAGGGGTGCCCGATGGGATCATCCTGATTCAGGAAAGTTCCAACAGGGATTCTCTCCCGTGTGGCAATGTGCAAATACAAAATTGCCCATCCGGTCTGCTCATATCCATCTCCATCCAGGTCAACCATGACTACCCCATTTGCAGAGCGGACAACCAGTCCCGGTGCGGATGCCGTTACCCATTCATTGGATTCTGCGCATCCATGAAAATTACTGGGCGGCGCGAAATCCAACGCGGCCAACGCGCCATCCGGCCCCCAGGCGGAATGCGGTCCGCCGCTCAGGCTCCAGCTTTGACCGGCCTTATAGGGCAGCTCAAGCACCGGCTGTTTGAGATCGGTCGGATAAAGTGGTTCAAATTTCTGGGCTCTTAACCACGGGTTTCCAAATAATTCCGCGTGAAGCTCAGAGAGGCTTCCCGGTGAGTACAAAGATGCACCCCATTCATCTTTATTGGCGATGGTCGAAAATAGGTATTGTACGGCCACCGTTCCGGCATTCAACTCGGGGGCCAGACGCATGACTTCACCGTTCGGGAATTTCAATTCTGTGATCAATCCAGCCCGCCAGCCGTAATATCCAATCGAAAACTGCTGCACCGCCCAGCTAAGTTGGTGATACAGGTTTTGATACATCATGGGTTTTAATGTGATCGGGTACTCTGTTTCGAGTGGACTGGGAGTCTTGTTGGTCAGCCAGTGACTGCGATATTCCAACATTGTGACCAGAAGACGCGGATTAATGGAGTTTTCAATTGCCACGCGCTGGATCACCTGCGCACCGGTGTGCCATCCGCTGGAAAGATATTCCCTGTAGGTGCTCAGGTAACCACCCTTTTTGTTGATAAAGGTTTCAATATCGAAATCAAGAGCGGAGGGTGAATACACCACTTCACTGTCCGGCATCAGAATACCACTCGGCCCGGTATTTTCGAGATGTTTAGGAATCACCAGTAACTGATTGGGATTGAGAAGTCCGGATGTGGGTACTTCCTGTGGTGATGTGATCTCATCTACTGATACACCGAAACGAACTGCCAGCGCCTGCCGGGTGTCACCCGCCTGAGAATAATACAGGACCATTTTCTGGTCGGTTTCTTTTTGGAAGGATTCTACGGGAGGAATGGTCGGAGATATCAGGGGTGTGCGGGTTGGCCCTGACGGTTGAACGAGGGGAGCTAGTGTTTTTGTGGGTGGAGGCGATGTTCTCGTAGATTCCCGGGTGGGAATTGATGTAGGAGTATTCTCAATTATCTCAGTGGTAGTTGGTCTGGCAGGCACAGCGGTGACCTGCCGGACTTCGGCGATGGTCTTCGTAGCTAAAGGTTGTAGAGGCGTGGAAGATGGGATCGCCACCGGGTCATGTAAACCATCAGAACCCGGATTTTCCTCCGGTGTAGTGGAACTCCTGGCAGCCTGGGTGCGGGAATAGGCACCTGTCTGGGAAGTTGCGGTAAGGTCTATGGAACTTGAATAAGCCGGCGCACAGGAAGCAAGAAAAAAAGAAATTGCGATAACCAGTAACGCGGAAAGATTATCTTTTGATTTGATTCTCTGTCTTGCGACCATCCCAGGCTTCAATTGTGATATTCTCACGGGTAAGCTCACCGTCGTATTCCGTTCCCCGGCCGGAAGAAGTCCATTCGTCCATAACGAAGGGGATAGATCCATCCGCTGCAATCCACGTGCCATTATACCTTCTGGCAATGTGCAAATGCGTACCGGTTGAAATACCACCTTCACAGGAAGGATGGCCGATACGATCTCCGGCTTTTACTATTGTTCCACGTTCCACGCGGTCCCGGTTCTCAATGTGCATGTAAAGAATGGTCCATCCGGTCTGTTCTTTTCCATCTCCATCTAGATCTTCGACCACTGCGCCATTATTCGCCCTAATGATCTTGCCATCTGCCATGGCAACCACCCAGTCATCTGAGGTGTTGCATCCGAGCATATCTCCCGGCGGTGCGAAATCAAGTGCACCCCAGGCAGAACCGGTACCCCAGGCAGAATGCGGGCCGCCGGTAAATGACCACTCAACACCCGGCTCGAAAGGTAAATGCCATTTGGGCTGGCGCAAGCCTCTGGGTAAAAGTGGTTCCATACCAAGATCAAAAGGATAACTGAACAGGAATTGATATTGACTGATCAGTCCGTGGTCAGTCACGGCTCTCTCCCAGGCGTCTTTTCCCAGCATTTTACTAAAGAAGTACTGAACTCCTGCTGTGCCGGCATTGACGGTTGCATCTGGAACAATGAGGCTGCCGTCTTTTAATATGAACTGGCCCAGCGCGTTTGCCTGCCAGAGATAGAATCCTCTGTTTAGATTATTGGCGGCGAAGCTCAACTGCAGGTAAAGACCTTTATATGCCGGATCATCATAACCCAGTGGAAATTCGACTTGTTCGGCGGCAGGCCGCGGATTTGTGACCCATCCGCCCATATACTCCAACAGGGCTAACAGCAGGCGGGGATTGACTGAGTAATCGCGGGCGACTTTATTAATGACCTCAACACCGGCCAATTGGATATCATCCACCGTTTCACTGTAATTGTTCAGGTACCCCTGCCGTCCTTCCATGAACCCGGCTGCGCTGAAGGTTGTGGTGGTCGGTCCGAATACCAGTTCTGAATCCGGGATTACTTTAAAGGAAGGAGCTTTGCCAACCGGTTTTCCTGCCGGAATGTCCAATTCCTGGCCGATACTCAACATGTTCTCATCCAGGATGTCATTTTCTTCGATGAGTTCCTGAAGGGTGATCCCATGATCGTTCGCGATTTTCCCATAGGTATCGCCGGCCTGGGCGTAATATTTTTCAGGATCGCTGCGCAACGTTGGAAGGGTATGCGGTTTGTCCGGGGTGGGAGTGGGTGCGAGTTCGCCCGGTTTTCGAGGAGGATTTAATATCGCCTGTGTGGCCAGAACAGAAGCAGTGCCCCGGATCTTCTCTTCGTCGGTCATTTCATTGGAAAATGCATTTCTCACACAGGCCAGAGAAATCATGACCAGGATCAATGCCACAATCGATAATCGATGCGTGGATTTCACCGGTTATCCTCCCATCAGGGGCATGGACTTTCCGCCCAGCAGGTGAAGGTGCAAATGATGTACCGATTGACCGGCATCAGGACCGGTATTGATGACCAGACGGTATCCCGTCTGGTCGATCTTCGTTTTCACGGCCAGTTGCCGGGCAGTCAGGATCAAGCGACCGATCACCATCTCGTCTTCGGCGCACAACATACTGACCGAATCAATGTGGCGGTTAGGGACAATCAAAATGTGTACAGGTGCCCGCGGAAATCGATCACAAAAAGCTGTTACCAGATCATCCTGATAGACAATTTGTCCAGGCAAACGGCCGGCAATGATTTCACAGAACAGACAGGGTGATGGCATGATTTTGAAGTTTATTGCGGGGTGAGAGTTGGAATAGCTCCCAGTTTTGGTTTACAGATGATATCGTAATACAAAAGCTCATTGGCTTTAGATACCTCGGCAGCGGCAGCCGCTTCCTTACCGGTCAGGCGGACTTCATCCAACCGGTAATAAGCATCCGAATCCCAGAAGCGCGGAATGGTCATCAGAGGATCACCTGCAGAGCCTTCAGGAGCGTATCCAGGTCTCTGGGGGTCCATCTGGTCCGCCAGTGGAATCCAGTTGTACATTACCGGGCTGCGTGGAACAGTGGTGAAGCCGACTTTGTAGCCGACTTCGCGGGCGATTTGAACGGAAAGGGCGGAGAAACCTCCTCCAGGCCAGATATAGGCGATAGGGGTGACATTCAGATCACGCTTCATGGCGTCGATGGAACCCTGCAGCTCACCGCGCAGGAAGGTTTCATCATTCTGGAAGTAATTATGAACGACACCATGCGCCTGATAATCCACATACCCCGCGGAGATCAACTCCCGTTGTTCATTGATCAGATCTTGAGTGTTGTCTTTAAAGCTGATCCAGGAATTGATCACCGGCCAGCCCCATTCATCGAAATAGGTTTTGAAGTTCTCGTCGAAGTATTCCCTGTGATGCCGGTCATCTACAATCAAAAGAACAGACCGAGAAGGAATTTTCGCATTATCGTACATAAAATCTACAAACTGCTGCATACCAATGGCTTCAAATCCCAGATCTTTCAGAGACTTCATTAATACTCTAAAGTCTTTCTTGCTGATATCGTTATCTTTTGAAGCCTCTTCCGCGGCAATTCCATGGAACATAATGGGCATGACAATCGTACCCGGTTCGCTCTTATTGGGATCCCATCGATTGCGCAGGTAGGTACAGGTATCTGATACATATGCCCGGGGGATATCCAGTGGTTTCAAGAATTGTGAGCGATATATATCGGGCAGCGCGGGCGGTGTGATATTGGGATCAATGGTGGGGGTGGGTGTCTCTGTTGGCGGCGCCGGAGTGGCCGTTGCCGCGGGCACGGCATAGGTCGCGGTCAACAGTGCGTCTTGAAATTGTTTTGTGAGATCAATCTGTGGTTGAGCAGACTGAGATGATGAACCGCCGCAGCCGGAAAGGAAGACCGCTCCTAAAAGCAGCATACTTCCTATGACCCGGATGCGGCGGCTGATGAAGTTGTGTGTGGTCATAACCTGAATTCTACCAGTAAGTTTGACCACGATAGGACTAAATCATGCCTCCTCGGTTTGTTCCCCCCGAATGAAGGCTTCAACCATCTCACGGCACACACTGTCGCGGAATTGCTTCGGTGGAGTCTTCATGAAGTAGGAGGAGGGGCCAATCAATGGCCCGGACATGCCGCGATCTAATGCAATCCGGGCACAGCGCACCGCGTCGATGATCACACCGGCCGAATTGGGTGAATCCCAGACTTCCAGTTTGGTTTCGAGGTTGAGAGGAACCTCGCCAAACGTGGTGCCTTCCATGCGGATATAACACCACTTGCGGTCGGTCAACCAGGGGACGTAATCACTGGGGCCGACATGGATGGCTTCCGCCGGCAGGGGTGTGGGAAGCTGACTTTGCACGGAGCCGGTCTTGGAGATCTTTTTGGATTCAAGCCGTTCGCGTTCCAGCATGTTCATGAAATCGGTGTTACCGCCGAAATTCAATTGATAGGTGCGATCCAGTTTGACACCCCGGTCGACAAATAGACTGGTCAGGGTGCGGTGAACAATAGTGGCGCCGACCTGGCTTTTGATATCATCCCCGATGATCGGCAAACCACGCTGTTTGAACCGGGAGCCCCAGTATTCTGAACTGGCAATGAAAACAGGAATGGCATTCACCATGGCACAACCGGCATCCAGAATCTGTTCGGCATACCACTTGGTGGCCATTTCTGACCCGACCGGCAGGTAGCTGACCACTACATCGGTTTTTGTGTCCTTCAGAATTTTGACGATATCTGCAGTGGGGCCGGGCGCCTTGGTGAGGATCTGGGACAGATATTTTCCCAGGCCGTCATGCGTCATCCCGCGGTATACGGGGACGTTCAGATTGGGAACATCCGAAAATTTAAAAGTGTTATTGGGATAGGCAAAAATGGCCTCCGATAGGTCCTTACCAACCTTGGTATCCACCACATCAAAAGCGGCGGTAAATTCGATATCGTTGATATGATAACCGCCAAGATTGACATGCATTAATCCAGGGACGCGTTCGGTTTCTTTAGCATTGCGATAGAATTGAACGCCTTGCACAAAAGAAGAGGCACAATTACCGACTCCAATTATGGCGACGCGGACTTTCTTACTGGTGGTCATTTACAAATGCTCCTTTTTTGAAAGAAATATCTACAAATATAAGAATTTAAAAATTATAGTACCTGAATATCTTGAATGCCGTTCATTTCATCGATTCTATCAAACAATTGATTGAATACCATTGTGACTTGTGTTATTATCAATCAAACAGTTGATAGAGAGAAAAACTCATGGAAATTCTCCACACTCAATCACAGGACAGAAGGACGGCTTTGATCCAGGCGGCTTGCGAGGTGATTGCCGAAAAAGGATTGGAAGGACTACGTATCCGGGTTGTGGCTGCCCGCGTAGGGATCAACCCGGCGACAATGTATTACTACTTCGCGACCAAAGAGGACCTCATCGAAGGTGTTTTGGATCACCTGTTCTCAACACTGGGGATATTATCTGAAGAGCCTGCCGGGACACCCCGTGAGCAATTGCATGCACATTTATCCCGATTGTCCCGGCGGATGAGGGATGACCCTGGATTGTTTGCCGTGTTATCCGAAATGCAGCTGCGGGCAGGCAGGTCATTTTCCATCTCGCGATTTCAGGAATATGAGGAGAAATGGCATCGAAAATTGGAAAACCTCCTACAAACCGGTATCCGTCAGGGTTTCTGGCCGAATTATTTAGACCCGGACCAGGTGGCGACAACCATCATTTTATTAATGCAGGGAGCAGCATTACAGACTACCACTGGAATACGCCGGATTGACAATTCAATCAATCAATTGGAACGCTGGTTAACCGGAAGATGAAGAAGAACTCAAAAATTCAAAGGAATGGAAATCAAAAAAAGATTTGATTCTCGATGGAGCATAGAGCGGTGACCAATAAAATTGATAATGGAATGGATGGGATCATGCACGGAGTGAACATCGGAAATGCACTGGATGCTCCCAATCTGGGTAAGTGGAATGTGGCGATCCGGCCGGAGTATTTTGCGATCATTCATTCGGCAGGATTCAATACAGTTCGGCTACCCGTACGTTTTTCGGCACATATGCAGAATAATCCACCATATGAACTCAAGGAAGATTTCCTGGAGCAGGTGGATATGGCGGTGAATTCAGGACTACAGGAAGGTCTCAACATCATACTGGATGTGCATCACTACCATGAGATCATGCAGGACCCGGCAGGGCAGGAAATGCGGTTCCTGTCTCTTTGGGAACAACTTTCTTCACACTATCATTTCTTCCCCGAGACACTGTATTTTGAATTATTGAATGAACCGAACAGTAGACTACAAAAAGAAACCTGGAATACGCT
>JAAZMZ010000034.1 GCA_012798535.1 Leptolinea sp. | reverse complement strand
GTCTCAATGCCCTGACGGGCATTTGTTGTTTTTAACAGATAGGATGTTAGTCAAAACAGTTTGGTTGAATGAGTCTCAATGCCCTGACGGGCATTTGTTGTTTTTAACGTAGCCAAGTGGGCAGACACACTTAATATGGGATATGCTAGGTCTCAATGCCCTGACGGGCATTTGTTGTTTTTAACTCTCTTAGAAGAGTATCAAAGCACTGGAAAACAGTTTTCGTCTCAATGCCCTGACGGGCATTTGTTGTTTTTAACTCCTTTATGGTGTTGCTAGAGGAATAACTGAACCACTAGCGGTCTCAATGCCCTGACGGGCATTTGTTGTTTTTAACTTGCCTGCCGTCCAATTGGTATGATTTATGTTAATGTGTCTCAATGCCCTGACGGGCATTTGTTGTTTTTAACGCTATTGCTAGAGGTTTGCCGGGAACGGCAAGCAAAAGTCTCAATGCCCTGACGGGCATTTGTTGTTTTTAACCGACTAACGGGCGTGATAAAGGTTTTATTTTGGGTCTCAATGCCCTGACGGGCATTTGTTGTTTTTAACGAACGGCAGGCAAAATGGATTATTGCGACGAATAACGTCGTCTCAATGCCCTGACGGGCATTTGTTGTTTTTAACAATGTGCTCAATCCTCCGCGTTTCTCTTTCAAACCTAACGTCTCAATGCCCTGACGGGCATTTGTTGTTTTTAACCCTGTACGCCCTCTCTCGGGATACAACCGATGTGTCTCAATGCCCTGACGGGCATTTGTTGTTTTTAACGAGTTACCATGCCTGGAAAGACACGAATTACTGCCGTCTCAATGCCCTGACGGGCATTTGTTGTTTTTAACGTGACTTACCGATGGTTGAGCTTGTCGAAACCACTGGGTCTCAATGCCCTGACGGGCATTTGTTGTTTTTAACCGGCCAGCATGATATTCAAAGACGAACGTTTAAACAAGTCTCAATGCCCTGACGGGCATTTGTTGTTTTTAACATGAGGCAAGAGTAGAGGCGTCACTCGAAATGAATGTGTCTCAATGCCCTGACGGGCATTTGTTGTTTTTAACGCATGAATTATTGCCTCTCAGTCTCCTCCTTAAAGTCTCAATGCCCTGACGGGCATTTGTTGTTTTTAACGAAGTCTCCCACATTACCAGCAACAGCTTACGTCTCAATGCCCTGACGGGCATTTGTTGTTTTTAACCAACTGTATTTAACCATATTACTATCCATAATGCCCGGTCTCAATGCCCTGACGGGCATTTGTTGTTTTTAACCAAGCAGGCGTGAATCCACCCATTGTGGAGGGTTGGTTATGTCTCAATGCCCTGACGGGCATTTGTTGTTTTTAACTTGGCAATGGTTATTAAAGCAAGAGACCGTTGTTTGTCTCAATGCCCTGACGGGCATTTGTTGTTTTTAACCTCTACTGCTGGAGGTCTGCCGGGAGCGGCAGGCTAGTCTCAATGCCCTGACGGGCATTTGTTGTTTTTAACTTTGCCAATAAGTCAACTGAATAATCAACAACAAATGTGTCTCAATGCCCTGACGGGCATTTGTTGTTTTTAACTGCAGCACGCTTCTTCCTTATACATATTTCCTCTGATCGCGCATCCCCCCTCCAAATCATAACGCAAAACCTCAATTTTCGCAGGGGGGTGCGCAAAGCAATCATACAATTACCAACCCCGGTTTTTCCGTCACTTTTCCTGTGCCTTTCATTTGAATTTTTGCCCGGCATTCTTCACAGATAAAATATATCCGCAATGAGTCTTCTTTTTCAAGAAGGATCTTTTGTGAACGGATGACGACCCTTTCCAGTTCATTCTGAGTAAACCAGGCTTCAAAAACACTTCCCTGAACACGGTTGCCGGTAGATTCCAGAAGTTTGGCCACTTTCGCGCGCCGTTTGTCACAGGAAATATCATAGGCCAGCACATAAAAACCGCGTTCCATACAATACCCTGCCTAATGAAACCCCATACCGGTGTAACCGGGACGATTTTCAAGGAACCGGCGGACCAACTGCCGTGCCTGCTCAATAACACACTGCCGCAATGGCAGTCGTTTGTTGATAATGGGGTGCGTGTAGGGCTTATCCATGCGTTCTTCAAAGGCAGTGATAAACCGTTTACATCCCTGCGAACTGAGGATCACCGGCCGTTCCGCAGGACCTTCCGTGAAATCAGCCGGGGTGATCTGCCCGCTGCGGCAGCACCACATGACCACTCCATCCACAACCGGGCGAAATTCCTCCATCAAGTCCAGCGCGAGCGCCGGCCGGTTGTACGCCACCTGGTGATAGACACCCGCGAATGGATCCAATCCCACTGTCTGGATGGCCCCGTTGGTGATCTGGGCAAGCAGTGTATATCCGAAGGAGAGAAGAACGTTGACCGGGTCAGCGGGCGGCCTTCGGTTGCGGTCTTTGAAATTCCATTCAGGGGGAAAGAATCGCCGGTACCCGCAAAAATACCCGGCTGTCGCGGCTCCTTCCAACCCGAGCAGAGAGGATGGAAGGGTTTTATGTGGAATGGAAAGCATACTCTGCCCAAGCTGATCAATCGCCGCCGAAACAACCTTATCCGGCGCGTCACGCGAATGCCTTTGCAAAAGCGTGCGTTGATGACTCACTTTTGAAAGAAGGATGCCTTTGATGGTCGGTAAAATAAACTCCGGGCTGCCTGTGCGTTCATACTGAGCACGACGCAAAGGAACATGCGGTGTAACACTGCCCACCAACCGTCCACGGAAATCTCCATCTGCCGTGAGAAATACCACATCACATTCTGTTTCCAGCAGCGCGTTTATCGCCGGGGTGGTCAGGCTGATGTTTCCGAAAAGCACGACCTGGTCCACCTGTGCCAGCGGGATGCTGGTCAAAACTTCCGCGTTTTCCTCTTCTCCGTTTTCCACCTGCAGGCGGCGGTTGCGAATACGGATTTTCGCGTTTTGCTGAACGATATAAACGGGCGGCATTTTTCCCCCTTGCAAAAAATAGGATTAGATATCCGGCAGTCTTCGGCACTGCCCGAAACCCTGCGCAGTCATCACCCCCACACCGCTGAACAGGGCCAGCCCGGCCAGTACATCCAGCACGCTCTGCCAGTAGCGGTCATAGGTCAGGGCAGTGTAGCCCACCTCGCCCACGGCGCCCAGCCGCAGGCCGCCGTTCTTCACCCACGCCGGCCGGCTGTTCAGGTCAAAACTGGAGATGCCCAGGCATTCCTCCGCGTAGCGCCGGGCTTCGGGTGGGAACTGGATGGGCGCGAAGCTGTTCCAGCGTTCCAGCAGGCTGCCGAACACCAGTCCGGGCAGAGGCAGCGGCATAGTCTTTTCGGCCTGGTGAAAAGCAGTAGGGCTGGTGAAAACAAGCCCGAAGCGCCGGGGCGGCTGAGCCGCCGAACTCAGCTTTGAAGCAGCCAGAGCGTCATACCGCCCGCTGCCCAACCATTCAGCCGCGGGGAGTTGATCGCCGGGTTCGCGGATGGTGAACGTCCGGTAATCCAGTTCAATCTCTTTCCCGGGAGCCAGCGCGCCGCCGGTACGCAGCGCGGTTTTAAGGATGGTGCACACCGCGGCCGTCAGTCCGGTGATGCGCAGGCGGTACAGCGCCCCGCCTTCAGCCGGTCCGGGCTTGACGGGGATCAGGGTGGAAACGGTGAAGGGCTTCAAACCATCACCGTCATGGATCTCCACGGCCAGGCGCTCGTCTGACTGCCGGATGAGGTCCAACACAAAGGCGTGGGCGGCGCGTCCCCACCAGGCTGGCACTTCGCTGCCGGGCTGCGGGGAGCTTTCCAGGGTCAATACGATGGATAAAAGTTCGGTCTGAGTGTCCATTACAATCCCCCTGGTTATTTATTCCCGCGGGTCTTGCGGGCTTCTTCGCGGATGTGCTGCAGGTTGATAATCTCGAAAACTTCAAACGCCGGCGGCATGCTTTCAGGTTCGGGCCGCAGGCGGATGATGGGCGGGAAGAAACCCATCCGGCCGTGCAGTTCGGCCAGCAGCATGGCGGTGATGAAATTCAGCGCCGGTGGGTTGACCAGGATGCGCGCCGTCTGCAGGGTTTCACTGTCCAGCGGGATGTGGTCAGCCAGCCGCCGGACCTGCGGGGCGTATGCCAGGTCATTGTCAAACTGCGCCGGCAGGTCAATCACCTGTTCCACTTTATGCGGCGTGAGGGTCTCGATCTGTCGTATCTGGTTTTCTGAAAGAGGGTGTGAAAAATTCAAAATAATCATTTCAATTTCCGTGTTGAAGTATTTGTTACCTTGTTTCAAGGTGCATGATGAGCGCGATGCGGTCAATTTCTGACCCGCGCACCAGCCGGATGTGATCTGCTTTCGCGCGCTCACAGATACCGGGGGGGATATCTTCCTGGCCAAGCGCCAGCACTTTGCCGCAATAAATACCGGCTGTTTCCCGGCGGGAAAGTGCGGCCAGTTCATAGACCATTTCCTTCTTGAGGTTGATCCCCGCCTTGCAGGAACATACCACCAGGCGCCCGTTGGAAATGGCCACCACATCCAGTTCATTTGATACCGGCTTGCTGTTCGGTACCGCTTTGCGGATGAACACATTGCGGCGGACTTCGTCAAAATAACCCGAATCGCGGGAGAGCTCCATAACACGCATTTCCAGCGCGTCACCCGCGCGGGGCGGGCGCTTATCGGCATATACGTTGTTGGGATTGAAGGCCTGGTTGTCGCTGACTTCCAGCCCGTGCGCTTCAAGGTACTGCCTGATCGACAGACTGACATAGATATCCTCGCTGCCGATCTCATCCCCTGCGGCATTCAGGAACATGATCCGGTTCTTCTCTGTGTTGACATACAGCAGGCGGACATCCTGCGAAACACCACTTTGCGCGATAACCGGTCGCCTGGCTGCCTGAAGCGCGGCGAGGGCCATCAACTTGGTTCCGCCGGATATATTCATTACACTTTGGAACCCGTCTTTTTCCGCACGGTCAAGGGCTTCACCCAGCGCCTGCATGGCGGTATGCGTATCGTAAGGGTCAATGGTCAATGCCGGGCGGATATCGAGATGCTGCAAGCCGGGTTCACGGCGCAAGACAGCCTCAAGGTTGGCGATCACCGACAGGGTGTTCTTTGAACCGGCAAATTGAACGGAAGTGAAGGGACTGCTAACCTCGCCTGACGCAAACAGCGGTGAGGTCCATTGCTGCCAGAGGGGAATAAGAACAGGAATGGGTTGTTCACCCACCAGGGAAAGTAGGAACATTGAGTTATTCTACTTCCAGCGGCAGGTTTTTTAGTATGGTAAAAGCTTCCTCCACTGCCGCGATTATCGCGGCGGGTGATTTCGGCTGGGGGCGCATTCCCGCATGATCCAGATCGTTGCGAATCTCCACCAGCTTTTTCCATATATTGAATAGCTTTGAATAATCCGGGATATCCGCCAGCTCGACCGGCTCCGTTTTCGACTTCACGAATTCATCTGATTCCCGGTTCAGAACCTTTGTCATGGATTCACGCTCTTCAATGACCGATGCCAGAGCACGCTTGCCTTTACGGGACATTAACCATGTGATCACCCATTCCCGTTCCAGCGTGGCCGCCAGCGGATAAAACCCGCGTTCGATGTACCAGCCGATCAAATTGCGACGGCATTCCAGGTGCGCGGATACCGAATCGTCTGCCGGAACGAGCGGTTGATAGCACTGACCAATGCGCGGGAGCAGCAGGGAAAGGGGGCGGGTGCGCGGTGAGAACTTCAGGGCATCTTCCGCGACGGGCAGTTTATCCTGTAACCAGTTCACAGAAGAATCCACCAAGGAAGGACGGATAAGAGCCAGTGCGGAGGAGAGTTCTTCCAAACTCGTAGCCAGTCCATATACCGGCCGGGCTACTTGGATTTGTTCATTTGTCCGCGATTCTCCACGTATATACTCACTTCTGATCCCATTAATCAACGAGGCTAACGGACGCGAATCACCGCTGCGGCTGAAGGTATCCGCGGCAGAAGCCCAGTCCATTAAAGCCAGCATCGGAGCGAGGTCGATCATCGGGCAGGTTTCGGCGTCCTTTTCGTACAGGCTGTAAAGCACACGGGTCGGGCGGATACCCAGTCCACTGCGCAGAAAGGTCAATGCCAGCATGGTCAGTAGAGGAAGGCTGCGGAATCCGTGGGTCACATCCCAGGCTTGCTCTTCAACCGCCGCTGACGCTTCCTGGCTGAGGATGTGGAATATCTCCCAAAATTCACCCTCATCCCTGCCGCCGGGGATACGAACGCACCGCAGGGCGCAGCCGGCGGGAAGGGCTTTTTCAAGCCCTCCCCGATGCGCTGCTTCCGCTTCCGACGTCAAAAATGCCGTCACGGATTTCGCCGCGAGAAACCCGGCCGCGGCTGCCGGTGAATAGCGGGTTACCTGCCTTTCTTCCCCCAGGGTATACGTGGTTTCGTTATACGATCCAGCCCCAAGGAAAGTAAAGAGGATCATGATTTTCGCTCCTTGAATTCCACCATCACCCAGCCCAACGGGGCGAAATAACCGGTCTCGTTTACGATCACGCGGCGTGATTTAGGGAAAGCATCGCCGGCGCGGCGGGGGAGGCCGGTTTTGGACCGCATGGCCATTTTATACCGCTGCACGATCTGCTCGAAAAATGCCGGGTCTTTCTGAAGCAGTGCCCCGAAAGTCATCCCGTCCCAACCGGTACCCCAGCCAAGCTGCAACAAGGCCACATTTTTCCCGACTTCTACTTTAGCCAGACCGGAATAAAACCTGGTTAGTCTTTCACCACCTTCAACTGTAGAGAACCACTTAACCAAACGGCTGATCCTTTCTTTGCTATTGCGTGTAGCTATTTCGCAAATTGAGCCCAGCCATACCGTGTGCTTCTCAAACCCCAGCTCTCTTCTCACTTTCATGGCATAGGCCGAGGTATCGGTTGGCGGGGGGAGGAGAGAACCGTCAATTTTGATAGTTCCTGCCAATTCAACCTCAGGTTTAATTCCTTCCAACTCAACTGGTGAACTCTGGGATTTATGGGTAATGACCTGCACATTGTAAACTCTCAACCCACCGCCCGGTCTGTCATTCCCGGCGCCAATGGCCAGATCAGATACCTGCAAGGCTCTCATCAGGCTGTGGTTGGAATCACGCCCAAAGAGTTCCTTCTCCAGACCCTGCCCGGTCCAGGCCTTCGGTTTACCAAGATCAATACTACCCGCTGACAGGTGCTCCTCCTGAAATCCAGCCCAGGCCAACGCGGTCCGAATGCTACCTTTTAGGGAAGAGCCGGGGATATATGGCCGGTCATACACATCTTTGATGCATGATTTAAGTTCGGAGTAACCTTTTAACGAACGGGGCGCGCCGGGGATCGTGTAACGAAAAAGACGTGCGTCATTCATGTCATCCGCTGATAACAGAGCGCCCGGTGCTGGATAAGAACCATCCCTGCCAGGGACCAACCGGCTGCTGTACTTTTCCATGATTGTGTCTTCATTCAATCGACTGGTCGATTGCCTGTTTTCCACAAAATCAAACTTGTTATGCAGGGTCGTTCCATCCCCGATATGCACCGGCGTAATCGTGGTCAATTTCACATCATACATTGTCATAGAACATCCCCTTTTACAGGTGGAAGGTAAGCCGCCGCCAGCACCTGTCCGTTGCGCCAGACCGGGTGGTCCAAACCGGCTTTCCCACCATACACAGGCCGCACATCCACGAGGTCTCCGGCAGGTGAGGGTAACGAACCGAGCACGGCACCTTCCGAAACCATGCGGACGATACGCCTGCGCTGGTTCATTTCCAGCGGCGAGGTGATCCAGCCGCCGATGGTTTCCAGTTTATAGGCGCAGCCTTCCTTCATGAATGTAAGGGCTTCGTCTTTTTTCGGTAAGAACCGTCCCAACGTGACCATGAAACCGTCTGGTTTGGGTTCTGGGAGGTCCAGGTCATTTCCGCGCACCACCGAACACCTGCCCAAACCGGCGCTGCGGTCTGCCCCCAGTCCCGCTTCACCCACTTCGTTCAACAGAGAATCAAGCCTGGTGAGGATAGAGGCATCCCGAATTTCCGCTGCCATCCACAGACCGCATCCCGGTGAGAAATGGACCTCACCCGTGAAAAACAGCGTAGATTGCTGGCTTTGACGATCAAGAGTAACCCGCGGACGTTTTTCTTCCTTCCAGATAATGGAAGGAATTTCTTTTGCTTCGGAAGCATCCGCGAGCAGAGATCCACCCTGAAATTTACACGTGTCCGGGTAGATCGCTGCCAGATCCTCACCGCCGATCACTCTCTTGAAAAGTTTCTCCGAAAGGAAGCGGACTTTTTTCATATCTTTGTGCGATATCCCGGTTTTTAGTTCACCTTTACTCCGGAAGGCGGGAACCGGGAAAAAACGGATTCCAGCCGCCCGGGGGAACAAAGATGACAGCACGAACGGGGACAGGCCGTTAAGAAATGGTTCCATAAACGCATCTATGGCTTTGGCGCCTTCCAGATCAGCCAGGCGGGAAACGAGCGCGGCAAACAGGGAGTCAGAAGAGAAACCGGCTGCCGTGACTTCCTGTCCCAATCCCCGCCGGCCAAAATGGAACGGACCGCCGGTGAATTCCCAGGTCATCAAGTTCATTTTGACTCCAGAGGAATGGCTTCCTTTGCTTTCGCTGTCATCGATTTCAGCGCGTTGTTCACTTCCTGGATAGACGAGAATGAACCCAGATCAACGGGCTTTCCGTAATCTTTTTTCGCGCGGGCGGTCAGCTGGATCGATTCAAACCGAATTTTTCCACTGCCGCGAGAGCCGGATCCGCCCAGGTAGTCATCTTCCACCAGTTGCAGGGCTTCAAATACATAGAATAGACGATCAAAATCTTTCTCCTCATAAATGGAGAAAACCAGTTCGGCTGGACCAAACACAGTTCCGGCTGGAACACGTTCCAGTGAACGGGGTGTCGCGGCGCTGGTTACCCGATCAATGGCCACTTCGGTTTTATATTCGGCGAAAGGCAGATCGGCATGTGAGCGCTCGAGTTTTTCAACACTCTCAGGAGTCATAGCCACATCCCGCACAACCAGACGCGATGTCGTATTGAATCCGCGTTCCCCGGGAAGTCCATAGATCGTGCATACCGGGCAGCCGCCGTTTTTTTCAAAGCTTTCCATTTTCTGGCAGGAGTGGATGGATACATCCCGACCTATGGATTGGTTTTGTTCTAGCCCCAGAATTTTTTCCGTCTGGGAACGCATTTTGCCGCGCAGGCTGGAGCCGGGGATGTACGGTTGGTTATTAATGGGATTTCGTATGATGGTATTGTCCACACCACCGATTTCCATGGATGCCGAAGTGCCGCCAATATGCAGGCCGGTAAGGGTATTGATGCTTGCTGTAATAACGATACGTCCAAAAAGTTGAATGTTGGATGTCATTTTGTAATCCTCCCGGAGATTTAGCGTCCACCGGCAGCGCGGTGGTAAGCGAGAACAGCTTCGAAATAGTTCATCAATTTCGTGAAACGCTTGTCACGTTCCTCAACAGAAACCTTCGGATCTAAAACTACGTCAATTCCAGCCGAAAGGTCAGAAACAAGACCTCCAAAGGCTTGCTCGGAGTCGCGATTTTGGCGGGCTTTCTGATAGGCCAGCTTTGGTTTAAGCATACTTAAGCGCAACGCCGTATTCCGTTTTCCCCAGGAAGCTTCGATCTGACGGGCTTCAGAAAATATAGAACGCATCTGCGATCTTGTGACGTTTCCCCTTACAAGACTGTTTCCAAGCAACTCGGCCTGTTTTACCAATTCCTGCCCATCCGGGTCGGCTGTAATAATGGTTTGAATACTCATTCTTAATCCTCCTGATGATTGTTGCGAATTTCAAGCTGCGCCCAACGGGCTGCGGCTGCATAATCTTCAATTTTCATATGCAGGTCTTTATGCAGATCTGCCTTTAGTTTTTCAAGCGCGTCTGCCAGTTCAGGCCGGTTCTTCCTTTCCCGTTCGATCATACGGGTGAGAGTATACTCACCCCGCCAAATCCAGGGACCATAAACAGGTTTCCCCTTGATCTTGCGGGCCGCTTCAGCTTGATCACCCAATTCCCTGAGCAAACCGATGAGTGCCTGTGGGCCGGCCAGACTGTCATCATCCTTCGTCTTGACAAGATTACGAATAGTCTTGTGTATGACATCTAGCTCCATGAATTGATCCCAGGAGTAGGCTTTACCCAGGAAACTGAAAGCGTTCTTTCCATCATAGGATTTAGCCTGACTTTCCGCCTCCCCGGCATCCTCCGCAGCCTGGTAGATTGGGTATTTCCCGTGAATAAACGCCATACCCCCGCTGATATGCAGGTTCGGATTATTCCCCGTATATGCGCGAAAGTCATCCACAATCGAGAGAGCAAGCCCGGGAACATCACTCCAGGGAGCGATCAAGAACAGATCATCACCACCGGCATATACCGCGTAGATTCTGTCTTTATACGTCGAGCAGATCTTTCCCACCCATCCTTCAAAGAAGAGTGATAAAGAAAAGCTCAATGTGCTCAATCGGGATAGAGAACCCAGTGGATGTCCCTTCTTATCCCGCAACCCACTCTTAAACAGGGTGCCAAGATTATCCACGTCCATCCGTAAAACACCCAGCCTGTGAATACCTTCTGCTTTTTCTTGAAGCTTGTCAAAAGTGACAGGTATACCTTTTTCATACGGGATCTGGTTGACTGTGTAATGTTTGGTTCTCCAGCAGGGGACTCCCACTACATTAACCTTCTTTGATGTAAGATCATCCATTTCCCAGACACAGGCACGTTCGACTTGGATCTCTTGAGCTTTGTTGAAATCGATTTCCCTGGATCCGTCAGAGAAACGCACTTCCATTCCAAACGCTGAGAGAATATTGAGTGCTGTAAAACCGGAAGACGGTAGGGCTACAGGTTCACCAAACCCAAGTACCACCTGATTTGAAACCGGTAATTTGGCTCCCAGCTCTTTTTCGAAAGAATGGCAGAGTGAACATATGCGTAGATTTTCATCATCCGCATCTTTGTGCACTGATTCACTTTCATTTCCGCATATCGAGCAAACATTTTCCCGATTTCCGCCAGTCTCATTGACCTTGAAAACCATATCATACAGGTCATCCTCCAGTATGGAGAAAGGCGTCATTTTGGCTTTACTCAATTCTGATTGCATCTCTCCCCAGTACCCGGGGAAGGTGCTGACAGAAAAGCCTTCCGCGGGTACAGTTGCCCATGCCAGTGACAAAGTTAAATCAGTGCCATGTGCTTGGGTCAGGATACCGGTGATCTCTTTCCGGACATTCTTGAGCGCCGTTTCAGATGAGATTGGTGCCAACAGGAAGAAGTGGCCCCCACCAGAGTAGACAACATTCGTCGCTGGAATGCCCACTCTTCGTAAAACCAACCGCAGCACCGCTTCCGTAAGCAGTTGGAGATAAAATGAGCGTCCGCGCAAGGTTCTGGCCGCGCCTGATGAGGCAAGTGTGTATAGGAATTTCTGCAGCCCGGATAGATCTCCACCAACAAGCAGTGCGCATGGAATTTTGAGGTTTTCAGCATCCCTAGCCTGCAACTTGTTCTTTTCCGGTTCCTTATCTGACAGCCACTTACGGACAATTGATTCATGTATTGATTTTGTTTTTTCAATTGGCCAATCAGCCAGACAAACAGCCAATGCGGCTGTCATTCTTGAATGGTCATATAGTGAGATATCTGGAAGGTTGTAATAAAAACCGGATGGAACTGACCAGGCGTATTCTCTAAACGCCGAAAGCAAAGTCTCAATGTAGGTTTCAGAATCATCCTGATCAATTACCCCAATTTTTATGAGTTCTGCTTTCAAATTTTCATAAAAGAGGTGTTGTTGTGTTTTCTGTAAGGCAGTCCCTTCAGGAAAAACATGGTCTTTACTTAATTGCAAAGGTTTAAGTGGCAGATAATGCCCGCCATTATTCTCTTCAATGATTATGGGATGGTTTATTCGATCAAATATTGGAACCATCTGCATCGGGAAATTATTGCCGTCTTTAGTGGGTCTTTCGTCTGCTCTTTCTCCTGCCGAAAGCTTATCTCCCAAAGCCACCTGCCAGGTCAATGGTAGTGACGCCGCATCATCGGATCCCGGATTATGGTGATATTCCGATGCCCGACACATTCCTCGATATTTTTGAGGAAGTAGATCAACAAATTGACGCGTATATTCTGCGTGTTTGTCGTTTGGTTGCTCTTCGGCTCGTTGGAGAATTTTCCCGACATCATGAATGAGGCCGGCTAATGCCGCTTGTAGAATGTGTTCTTCCATTAACCCTCCCGTCAAATATTTTTCCTGTCACATCCACCAGAACATCCCCCTATTCCCCTCCGGCGTTTGTGATTACATACATCTTATTTCATGGTGATTGTTGATACATCCGGATTTTCCCTGAATTTTCCTCCTTTTATGAAAATAACTGCCGGTTGTAAAAGCGCGACTAATCCGGTTCGGTTAATCGATGAAAGCCGAAAAAAGTCCTCGGCTTTCATTCGCGCAGATTTTATATGGCTCTCTACAGTACGTTCAGAAATATGAAGGATCTGACTTATTTCTCTGTCCGTCAATCCACCACCGACCAGTATTTCGACAACCTGCTGCTCAGCCGGTGTAAGAATCGAAAGCAGAAAGATGCGTCCAGTCTCAATGCGTTCTTCAAGATGAATATTTTTATATTTTTCAATTGCTCTTAGTGGATCGACTGAATCATATAGGAGAAGATGTGCAGGAGAAATACTACTCCATAGGAGAACAGGAATTTCTACCATATTGGCATCTTTTTCATTTCTTGGGTGCATCTCTTTGCTGTTTAGAAATTCATGTGACGAGTATAGATGAACCAGTTTATCTTCATCATTAAAAAGCAATTGGGCTGCAGACATGCCGAATAAGGAGAGGTTTTTCCTACCTCCAGAAATGCAAAGAAAAACCTGAAGGTTATTCTGTTTTGCCTCAAAAATGACCCTGTACAGGAGGTGAAATCCAGCTTGACCAGCTGCAATTGAATCTAGATCATCGATTCGTTCACCGGAAGGTAATTCGATGGGCGAAAAGATGAACGTTATCTTTTGGTAACCTGGATATCCACTTGTCTCTTTGCGCAACTTTTCCAACGCTGAAAGAATCAAATCATTTGGTGTACTCGTATGGATTATGTTGACGAAAGAGATTTCGGATTTGGCAGCAAGCAAACAATCCAAAACAGTTGTTACTACCTGGGCTTCAGTTCCTAATGTGGCAATAAGACAGGATTCCATTTTCCCCAATGTCTTTTGAAAATTAATTCTATATAGAAATATATTACATTAAGGTTTTATAAGTAAGTAACATTTATCCTAAGAAATGAGGAAATATTCAAACTGTCAAAAGCCTATACGATTACGCAACGTTCTTTTTGTAAATTCAAGTCAGAAGTCTCCAGAGATTGGTCAATTAATCAGCGTTTTTTCTGAACAATAGCGTTTGCCGATCTACCAATCTTCACTGATCTCCATAAGCAGAGCGGAAACCAGTCGGAGGCAGGACGCCTCATTCAGAAAAACACCTACAACTCTGGTTCGCCTTTTGATTTCTTTGTTCACCCTTTCCAGGCTGTTCGTTGTGCGGATTAACCGGCGATATTCCAACGGGAATTCAAAAATAGTAAACCCCTCAGAAAGATTATCCTCCATCCAGGCGGATAATCGAGGAGCGGAAAAGGAATATTTCTGAATGGCTGCCTGCAAGGCTTCCTCGGTGGTTTTCCGATCCGGGGCATTGAACATAGAGCGAATATCAGCAGCCACCTCGTATCGCATCGACTGTCTGGGCACATAAGAACCCGCATTCTGCTGAAGGTGAAACTGGCATCTCTGCCAGGGCACACCACCAAACACGGC
>JAAZMZ010000003.1 GCA_012798535.1 Leptolinea sp. | reverse complement strand
TAGGCTGAATTACTGTGTGCGCTGGGGGGGACTTGAACCCCCACGCCTTGCGGCACATGGCCCTCAACCATGCCTGTCTGCCAATTCCAGCACCAGCGCGGGTAGACTGCAATTATAATCGGCTCTGTATCCGTGTCAAGCAAACCCCTGCGTACGAAGGAGTAACAAATGTCACTAGTTCTGGATGCTATGGGAAGTGACCAATATCCGGATCCTGAGATCCGCGCGGCCATCGATTGTTCCCGTGAATTTGGGGAAGAAATTGTTCTTGTGGGAAATGAAGAAATCCTCAAACCCAAACTGGCGGCTGCCAGCGGAGATAAATCCCGCGTGCGGCTGGTTCATGCCCCTGATATTCTTGAAATGTGGGATAAACCGGTGGAAAACGCTAAAAAGAAACCTCTCAACTCAATGGCCGTCGGTTTAAATCTATTGAAAACCGGTGAGGGGCAGGCTTTTATATCAGCGGGAAACACCGGCGGGGTCATGTTCAACACCCTGCGGATACTGGGGCGTTTGCCCGGTGTGCAACGCCCCGCTCTAACAACCCTCTTCCCCGTCAAGGGCGGCCACTGTGTTGTTCTGGATATCGGTGCCAACGCAGATTGCCGTCCCGACTTCCTTGTGCAGTTCGCCGTCATGGGCAGCATCTATGCGCAAAAAACATTGAACATTCCCAAACCCCGCGTCGGCTTGCTTTCCAATGGTGAAGAAGCCGGTAAAGGCAACCAGTTGATTAAAGATACCTACCACCTGCTGGAAAACAGCGGGTTGAACTATATCGGTAATGTGGAAAGTAAAGAGGTGTTCGGCGGACAGACCGATGTGGTGGTCACGGATGGTTTTACAGGAAATATCCTGCTTAAATCAAGTGAAGCTGTTGCCAAAATGATCACTGACACTTTGAAAACCGAATTGATGTCATCATTCCAGACGAAATTGGGAGCCATGTTGGCAAAACCGGCATTCGCGGCTATCAAAAAAATGATGGACCCGGGTGAGACCGGTGCGGCTCCTTTGCTGGGTATAGACGGGCTGGTATTTGTTGGCCACGGCCGGTCTGATGCCCGCGCCATGTCATCTGCCCTGAGGGTGGCTCACCAGTCTGTGCAGGCGGATCTGCTTGGTTCGCTGCGATCAGCCATACAGGAACAACTTGCGCAATTGCCGTCTGTTGATTCCACTGCTGTATAATCCCAACAGAAGAAAGAACGTATAACATGAAAATCATTTCGAATACCAAATTGATCCAGCGTAATAAAAAGATCGGGCAGATCCTCACCTTTTCCGCAATTGCCATTCTGGTTATCGGACTGGTCCTTTCACTGAATGGCAATGTCCAGTACATCATGTACTCGTATCTTGCATTGATCATCGGTTTTCTGACCTCCCAGTTTGGGATTTACTTCAGCAACAAGTTCGGCCGCTCACCCCGCCCCGATGAGCTGGTGAGTGCGGCTTTGAAAGGTCTGGATGACCGCTATTCGTTGTACCACTATGCCACGGCCGCTTCGCACCTGCTGGTTGGACCATCAGGAGTGTGGGCGATCCTTCCATATAATCAGCCGGGTACCATCACCTACGAAAAGGGGAAATACCGTCAAAAGGGGGGTAACTGGTATATGAAAATTTTCGCACAAGAAGGTCTCGGCCGGCCAGACAAGGAAGCCCAGTATGTGCTGGAAGATATCAATAAGTTCTTTTCCCGCCAGATGGAGGGAGATGCAGTTCCCACAGTCAATCCACTGTTGCTTTTCACCAATTCCAAAGCATCAGTGAAAGTTCAGGATGCTCCTTTTGCCACGGTTGAATCAGAAAAAGTTAAAGATTTTCTTAGGAAGAGAGCCAAAGATAACGCCTTCCCCCTTGAAAAGGTGGAACAGATAAATGCCGTGATCATGCCGGCAGATGCGCCGGTTGAGACATCCAAAGAATAATCAATGATTTTCCTTCGAGTAAAAGAGCCTGGATTTCAGGCTCTTTTTGTTATTCTTCCGTTTTTCCGGTTGGCCGCCTGGCCGGGGTTTCGACCGGACGATCACGGTCAGGTCTACCGGGGTTTCCTTTTGGTCTTCGCCCACCGGAATTCGCAGGCTTCTGCCAGGTTTTCCTGTTTGGATTTGCATGCCCGCTTTCCTTGTTTTCACTGCGGTTCGCGATCCCGTCTCTGGCAGGCCGGCCTGTACGATAGGAACCGGGTTTTCTCTCACCGGTTGATTTTGGTCTTCCGGAAGCCGGGTGCCTGGTTCTTTGCGCAAATCGATCCGTTTTGCGTTCAATCCGTTTCCGTGCTTCCGGGTTAGTTCGATGTTCACTATCTGTCTGTAAACTGCGCAGGGTATTGACTTCTTCTTTCGTCAAATGACGCCATTCACCGGGTTTCAACGTTCCCAGCCGAAGGGTGCCGATGCGGACACGCAGGATACGCACCACCGGCAGGCCGATGCGCTTGCCCACCTCGCGAATCTGGCGTTTTCGTCCTTCCCGCATAATCACCCGCACCCAGGCGCCTTTGCCCAGCTTAGATTCGATCTGCACATCGGCGGGAAGAGTTCGATCGCCATCTTCCATCACAACACCACGGCGCCAGGTAGATAACTGCTCTTCATCCGGTGTAGCCGCCAGTAAAACCCGATACTCCTTCTCGTGACCATAGCGTGGATGGGTCAGGCGGTTGGCCAGTTCACCATCATTGGTCATCAGGACCAGACCTTCACTCTCGAAGTCCAGGCGGCCGACTGTGAAGAGATGCCCCGGCACAGAGATCAAATCTCGTACACACTGTCTCGGATCATCCGGATCACTGTCTGAAAGAACGTTGCGTGGTTTGTTCAACGCAATATAAATTCTCTCCGGTTCATCCTTCGAAAGTGCCCTGCCATCCACGGTGATCGTATCGACGGCGGCATCAGCTTTCGTTCCCAGAATGGCTTTTTCACCATTGACTTTTACCCGACCGGCAGCAATCAATTCCTCACAATCACGCCTCGAACCTAATCCGCTGCGTGACATGATCTTTTGAATACGTTCTTCCATTACTGATTAATCCTTTAATAAACCGGGAGTCTCACCCGATTCTGTTGATTCCTCTAGAGACAAAGGCGGCAGCTTCTGCAGCGAATCCAATCCAAAATGCTGTAAGAATTCCGTAGTCGTTCCATAAAGGATTGGACGCCCGGGAGCTTCGGCACGGCCCACTTCCTGAACTAAACCTTTATTCAGCAGGCTTTTTAAAACGCCATCCGAATTCACCCCGCGCACGGAATCGATTTCCGGCCGGGTGACCGGTTGACGGTAGGCAATTATGGATAAAGCTTCCAACGCAGCCCGGCTCAAGCGAGCCGTTACATCCAGCCCCAGGAATTTTTCAGCCAGGGGAGCCAATTCGGGCGCCGTGGTCAATTGTACCCGTCCGCCATGAAACTGTAACCGTAAACCCCGGTTTTGGTAGTACGAATCGCCAAGCGCATGCAATTCCCTGTCCACCTGTTCAACAGGAATCTCCATGACTTCTGCCAGTTGAGCGGGGGTTACCGGTCCGGGTGCGATGAACAACAGCGCTTCCAGGACAGCCTGAACATTTATTTCCGCTAAATCTTTGATCTCTTCACTCATGCTATAATTGCCGCGATTTTAGGTGTATTCTACCTATTATAAAGGCGAAACCATGTTTACGAGAAACCATCAGATATTCATAATTCTTTCAACACTGATCCTGTCAGCGATAAGCTGTAATCTTCAGTCTGCTGTTATGAAAGCAAATCCAACACCCATGCCTACAATGCCCCCAGCTGAACAGCAGGAGTTACAGAATCAAATTATCGATCAAATCAACTCTGTTGCCAGTGGATCGACATTTACCATTGAATTGACAGAAAGCCAGTTGACCGGGTTGATAAACGGACAATCACCCTCCATCAAAGACGCTCAGGCCAGCAATATTCAGGTCACGCTGGATAACAACCAGGCTCAAATTACCGCAGATATTTCCACCTCAGGGATATCGGGTAACGCGAAAATTGTGCTGGCTGTATCTGCCGATGCGCAGGGAAAACCGCAGATGTCTGTCGTGAGCGCCACTTTCGGCAGCTTTCCCATTCCAGATAGCCTCCTGTCTTCTGTAACCACATCGATCAACCAGGGGCTTCAAAATCAGGCCGGTCAGAATGTGGAGATTTTATCCCTGGCCATAATGGATCACAAACTGATCATCACAGCTAAGAAGAACTGACTGGGGAAAAGACATCATCGAGCGCCGTCTACGGTTTTCCGCTGAATTCTTCTCCGTTCTTCTCGCGATTTTCACTCTGCTGGGAGGATGTACTGTTGTGCCAACCCGGTCTACCGTCATCCCGGTGGTGATTAAAGCGGACGGCAAAGAAATCACGGTGGATGTCCTTCCCGGCTCCAGTGTTCAGACCGCTCTGGATACCGCGGGGATAACATTGGACGCGCTTGATAAAGTCAATCCTTCCGCCGGAACTGCCATCGGGGATGTTACCCTGATCACCGTTACCCGTGTACGTGAAGAATTCGAAACCCGGGAAATCGTTATTCCATTTGAACACCAGACTGTCCGTAATGAAGCCCTGCCAGAAGGTCAGACCATGTTAATCCAACCGGGAGAAAACGGACAACGTCAGGATACTTATCGCAGGGTTTATGAAGATGATCTACAAACTTCTGAAACGTTGTTCAAGTCTCAGATCATAAAGGAAGCCCGGCCGGAGATCGTAATGATCGGCGTGAGGGCACCTTTCAGTTCCGTATCCATTCAGGGACATATTGTGTATCTGTCATCAGGCAATATCTGGATGATGGAAGGTGCGACCGGCAACCGTCGGTTGGTGGTGACCACCGCTGACACGGACGGGCATGTTCTCAGTCTTTCAGCCAACGGGAAGTGGGTATTGTTCACCCGCAAGATCAAAGACAGTGAACCGAACATAATCAATTCATTATGGTTGGCACGCACCGATGCGAACACAGAGACTTTGATCAATCTGCATGTCAACAATGTGATTCAGGCTGCCGGTTTCATCCCGGGTAAAGACGTCACCTTTACCTATTCGACAGTCGAAGCCAGAACGGCCGCACCCGGATGGCAGTCGAATAATGACCTGCAATTACTGCGCATCGACGAAGGCGGCCAGATCATCGGCGGGAAGGAATTAGTCCCGGTCAATTCCGGGGGTGTATTCGGCTGGTGGGGTACGCGTTATGTCTGGTCGCAGGATGGAGAACGGTTGGCTTATGCCCGTCCCGACTCGATCGGGCTGGTGGACACAGACAACGGTGAAATGACCGAGTTGATGCGCATCACCCCCCTGCAAACCCGTGGAGACTGGGCCTGGGTACCGGCGATAGGTTGGTCTCCGGATCACCGCACTATATTCTTCACCAATCATAACCAGGATCCGGCGGCGTCGACTCCAGAGCAATCACAACGCTTTAATATCTCCGCTCTGGTGCCACGGCAGGGGCTTGCGCTGGAAATAATACCGGAGACCGGCATGTTCGCCTACCCGGTACCATCACCCTGGCTAGATGAAGCCAATTATTTTGTGGCGTATCTTCAGGCAGCTTTTCCAGACCAGAGTGAAACCAGTCGAACACACCTGATGATCATGGACAGAGATGGTTCGAATCGCCGACAGGTCTTTCCACCTGAAGGTTCGCAGCCAATGGAGCCTCAACAAATTATTTGGTCTCCGCCTGCGGAAGATAATATTCCACAACGGGTAGCTTTTCTATATCAGGGAAACATCTGGTTTGTTGATCCATTTTCCGGAACATCCCAGCAGATCACCGGTGATGGTCTGGTCAGTATGCTTGCCTGGCGATAAAATCGAACACCGAAAAGAAGAAGAGGAATTATGAGAATCTTGATCACTGGTGCCGCAGGTTTTTTGGGTTCACATTTATGCGACCGTTTGCTTCTGGAAGGGCACGAAGTTATCGGAATGGATAACTTCATCACGGGGAATCAGGAAAACCTGGCACATCTTGCCGGACATCCGAAATTTAAGTTCATTCGACATGATGTGGCAAATTTCATTTTCGTTCCGGGCAAAGTCGACGCCGTCATGCATTTCGCTTCTCCGGCCAGCCCAAATCCCTCATCTCCTTACGGCTATACGAATTTACCAATCCAAACCATGAAAGCCGGTGCACTGGGAACTCACAACACACTGGGTGTTGCCCGTGCACATCAGGCGCGCTTTCTACTGGCATCCACCAGCGAGATCTACGGCGATCCGCTGGAACATCCACAAAAAGAAACCTACTGGGGGCATTGCGATCCAATCGGTGTGCGATCGGTTTACGATGAAGCTAAGCGCTTTGCCGAAGCCTTGACCATGGCCTACCACGGGGCACACGGCATCGATACCCGCATCGTGCGGATTTTTAACACCTACGGCCCGAGAATGCGCCTGGACGATGGGCGCGTCGTACCCAATTTTATCCAGCAGGCTCTACGGAAAGAACCGTTGACCATATACGGCGACGGTATGCAGACCAGAAGTTTTTGTTACGTGGATGACCTGGTCGAAGGGATTTACCGCCTGTTGATGTCCGATGAACATTATCCGGTCAATATCGGTAATCCCTCCGAAACAACCATCCGTCAATTCGCGGATACCATCAACCGCATCACTGACAACCCTGCCGGTATTCAGATCAAGATGGATCTGCGCCTGGGCGATGATCCGCAGAAGCGCCAGCCGGATATTACCCGCGCCCGGTCAATATTACACTGGGAACCCGTCACTCCCCTGGAAGAGGGGATCAAAAAGACCATTCCGTATTTCAAGGAGAAGTTAGGTTTTTCATGATTCTATCCAATCCTCAAGAAAGAACTCGCTTTTTTAAATTCGCCGCCGTTGGCGCATTTGGAGCTGTCATCGATTTTGGCTTCTTCAATCTGTTCATCAGCCTGTTTGGAATACCGGCGATTCTCTCCAGCAGTCTTTCGTTCATCCTGGCTGTTGCCAGTAATTTCATTTTTAATCGTTACTGGACTTACCCCGATTCACGTAGCAAATCACTTGCCCGGCAGGCTGTTCAATTCCTGTTGATCAGCCTTGTGGGAATGGGCATTCGTTTGATCCTATTCGCGTTATTGGAAAATCCTCTGATCACTCTGGCAGGAAATCTCCTGCCGGACATTGGTGTAACCCCAACCTTCATCGGTCACAATGTGACTCTGGCGTTTGCCATTCTGGTGGTGATGATGTGGAACTTCATCGCCAACCGCTACTGGACGTACAACGACGTCCTTTGAAGAAGACTCTCGCAGTCTATCAGGTTTGTGAGGAACAATTCTGATGTCCGGGTTAAGAATCATCAGTGGTTCCGCGAAGGGGATGCGGATTCAGGCCGTTCCCGGCGATACCACCCGGCCGGTTACCGACCGGGTGAAAGAATCGCTCTTCAACATCCTTTCAAGCGACGTCAGGAATTCCACCTGGTTGGATTTATTCGCTGGAACTGGAAGCATTGGCATAGAAGCCCTCAGCCGGGGAGCGCAATTTGTGCGTTTTAACGAGATGAATCGGCTGGCCATCCAAACGATAAATACCAATCTCGAGATCACCCGCCTGAAAAAGGATGGTAAAGTCACCCAGGGTGATGCTTTCACACTGTTAAGGGGAACTCCTGACCGTGCTTTTGATTATATTTACATTGCTCCCCCACAATATAAATCCATGTGGAGCGAAGCCCTGCAGATGCTGGATGAAAACCCGGGTTGGCTTAGTGAAGATGGCTGGGTGATAGTACAGATCCATCCGGTGGAATTCGCGGAGATGTCTTTTACTCATCTGGAAGAATTCGACCGCCGGAAATACGGCAGTACATTACTGCTGTTCTATCAACTTAAAGAGTCTGATTGATTTTCGTCTTAGTTATTTATTCAATTTCCGCGATTTGACGAATTGTATCTGTAGCCTGTCGTCTGATGAATACGAATACACGGCATAAAATGGCGGTTCGCCGGTCTTGTGTGCCAGCACCCTTGGAATGAGAACCGGCAGATCTTCAACCAGCGGAAGGGAGACCATATCGAACTGGTGTACCCATTCCAGTATACCCTCCTGCGAAGGATAAAAATCCACCATTGAGTCCTCTTCCAGATCGCCGCGAAACACGAACATGCCGATTCCGGATTTCAATCCTGTATCTATGGTGATGATCGCGGTCAATTCCAGATCAACACCGGTGATGCCGGTTTCTTCCTGTAATTCTCGGTAAGCGGCAGATATCACACTCTCCCCCTGCTCCACATGACCGCCTATGCCATTATATTTATCCGCCCACAACCGTTTTGTTGGGGCTCCTTTAATCATCAGGATTTCCCTCCCACGTGTTAGGAAAATCAACACTCTGGGAATGAGCTGATAACGCTTCTGTCCAACACCCTGATCTGCGGCTGGCATAATCCCTCGAAATGTTCCAACAATCCGGCAACCATTCAGAAAGAAACAGGGCAGGTCTGAAAACCTGCCCTGTTGTTATTACTTTTCCAGAAACCTAGTCAGCCATTCCACTCACATCTTCAGCGGCAGCTTCACCCACGAAGTAATCCTTCTCCATGGGTTCAATCACTTTAGCATGCACTGTCTGGGCAACAAGTCTGGCAGTGTCTTTAAGTCCCAGCACAGTAAATAACTTGGTGAATTGTTCTTCCCAGGCTTTGACGATTTCCACGCGTGTCTTTTCCGGCAGATTCCAACTCTGTTTCTTGAACGGGCCGACAGCATTCTTGCGGGTTTTGTAATAGAACTGTTCATCGGTCATATCAGGTTTGCGTTCAGAGGCGGAATTCTCGCGCAGCCATTTGTACATTTCATCTTTCAGGCTGGCGGGAATATGCTCGTACCACATGTTCATGAAATTGGTGGCCAGGTGGATTTCCAGGCCTTCGTATTGAACAAAATGGCCGAAAGCTTCTTCCGGCAGCGTGGATGCCCCGTGCTGCACGGCGCCACCCAGACCATATTCGCGGGCTACTGTACCGAGCTCTTTCAGGCAGTTGAAATCCACATTGACCTTGGCAATGCTGCCATCTGGCAGGACCACACCGCCATGAGAAGTTCCGGTCTGGATGCTGATCTTGCTCAAGCCAACCGCTTTAGGATCCAATTTCGCCAGTTCGGTCTTAAATCCATCCAGATATCCGCGTAATTCGGGCACAGTGGAATTGTGACCGCCGACCTCGCCAATTTCACCGCCCACCGAGATGGTAACACCCGCCGGTTGGGCATCCCGTAGGAATTTGGTGAACATGGAGGATAGGCCAACATTAACCGCCTGTTGTTCGGGGATGGTTTTCTTTTCGAGATCGACCAGAGTAGAGGTATCCACATCAATGTTAAACCAGCCGGCGGCAATAGCTTCCTTCATGAGGGTTTTCAGCGATTCGATTTCTTTTCCAGGGTCCGTCAAATAGGCTTTGGGTTTTACCTGGAAATGATCGCCCTGAATGAACACCGGACCGCGGAAATCTTCAGCGATAGCCGCTGCCAGGACGGAGGTGGTGTATTCGGAAGGCCGTTGATCAGTATAGACCATCTCGCTACGGGCAATTTCGAACAGCATGGCACCCGCATTCAGTTTATTAGCGGCGCGGAAAATTGCGGTAGCGCAATCAAATGTCTGAACTCGAAGGTTTATTGCCGGTACCGTGAATGTGGGTTTCAACTGGCCAGTTCCGCGTGCCATGTAGAGTTCATGAATAGAGGCTGGAACGATCCCCATCTGCTGGGCAATACAGCGGGTGATGTAACGTGCAGCGCCAGCCCGGGGGCCTTTTTCAAGTGCAGAGATCTCTGCCAGTTTGCGCGCATATTTTTTAATAATTTCCGGCTTGAGAACTTTTACTTTATCGCCGGTTATCTCGATGCTATTCTCTAATAGTGTGACAAATTCTTTTGCCAGTGCTTCTTTCATTTTCTTTCTATCCTCCAGAATAATTCGATGTTTCCCGAACTCAGCTCAGGAACATCGGGACGCCCATAAAGTCTTTAACTCTCGGGCGGTAAGTCTCAATATCATAGAATGCCGGTACATCCACACGCTTTTTTCCAGCCATGATCATATCGATCGGCACAGTGGTGTACTTGCCGCCGTGCAGGGCGGTCATCTTGCCAGTTTCGTTGCGTTTGATTAATTGGACAGCCAGGTTCCCAAAGGACATGGCCACCATGCGGTCCAATGAATCGGGAGCGCCGGAGCGCATCATATAGGCCAGTTGCTGGTACATGATATCCTGGCCTGTGCGGGCTTTAATTTCAGCAGAAACGATCTCACCAATGCCGCCCAGCTTCCGGTGGCCGTAGGCATCCGCTTCGCCCTTCTCGATGATCTCACCACCTTCCATGATCGCGCCTTCTGATACGGTGATCATGGCATAGTTGGAAGGATTGTTGCGTTTATCTTCGATCAAGAATTCGCATAATTTGTTGATATCAAAAGGAACTTCCGGGATCAGGGCGCGGTCGACATAGGCCAGGTAGGCAGCAATCAGGCTGGTCTCACCGGAATTGCGGCCGAACAGTTCGACCACACCGATGCGTTCATGTGAACCGACCGACGTGCGCATATTGGTGATCATATCCACACTGCGGGTTACGGCTGTCGAGAAACCGATGCAGTAATCTGTTCCAAAGACATCATTATCCATGGTCTTGGGAATGGCAACACAGGGGTATCCCTCTTTGTGTAAACGCGCCGAGTAACTCAGGGTATCATCACCGCCGATGGTCACCAGCGTATCGATGGTCAGGTGATCCAGCACTTTCATTACATAGTCCGTGTAATCCATAATGTCGGTATCACCTACTTTGACTCCATAGGAGGAGGTTTTCAAAAAATCCGGGATTCTATTCTCGGTTACTTTTTGAGGGTTGGTTCTTGAAGTGTGCAGGAACGTACCGCCGGTCCGATCAATCGTCCGCACATCTTCTTTATGCAATTCACGGACATAGTAGTCATGGGTCGAAGGCTCGTTCAGGTTGTAATTCAACAACCCGGCCCACCCCCGGCGAATACCCAGAACACGATATCCCATTTCCAAAGCGCCAATTACCACGGCTTTCATACACGGGTTTAGCCCTGGAACATCACCACCGCCTGTTAAAATTCCGATGGTCTTCGACATTACTTCCTCCTAATGATGGATAATTAAAACTTCATTTAACCTGGGACACCTCTGAAGTCGGGCCTCCCGGTTCGATGGCAGGGATTTGGAAGGATACGGTACAGCCTTTTCCCGGCTGAGATTCAATTTCAATTTCACCGCCGGCCAGTTGAATTCGCTGTTGTAAAGTCTGAAGGCCGCGTCCGGTAGACTGGGGTAGTTGTGTCGAATCAAAGCCTTTACCGTTATCCCGAACAATGACTTTCACATGAGTATCTTCATAGATGACCTGAACATACAGTTGCAACTTAACGGGGTAATCCTTGTTGTGTTCCACGGCATTGGTCAACAATTCCTGGACCGCTCTGAAAAGAAGGACATCCAGATAGCTGACCAGCCGGCGTTCCGCGCCTTTATATTCGAATTTGTATTCAACGCTATTCTGTTCGGCGAAACTCTCGAAGAATCGCTTTAGAGTGGGCAGCAAACCAAGGTCATCCAGCGTCATAGGACGAAGTTCATAAATATACGCCCTGATTTTTTTGAACGTCGCTGCGGCAGCCGCTTTAAGATTTTCCAGTTCGATTTTGGCTTTAGCCGGATCGGCATCGATAAGGTGATTGGCAATATCCACCTGGATGATGAAGTTGGAGAGTACCTGTGCCGGTCCATCATGCATTTCGTGGGAGATCTTCACACGATCGTTTTCAATGGCATCCATCATCAGCGACAGAGTTTCCGCGCCAGTTGCCGGCTGCTGCCTGACATCGGTGGATATCGCTTTTTCATTGAAGACGAAAAGCTGTACTTTTTCCAGGTAGGCAATATATCTCTGCAGATGCGCCTGATCAGATTGCAGTTTATCCATTTGACCGCGCATCACCAGTAAACGCTGCTGGGCGTCAAGGGCTTCATTAAACGTCAGTCTCAGTTCTTCACGAGGCAGAGTTTCAAAGTTGCTTTGGACCTGCTGCATTTTTCCCGTAATGGACGCGTTGCGTTGGGTCAGCCGGGTCAATTCGGTCTGACTTTGCTCGAGCATCATCCGGATCTCCGACATGCTCCGCCGGGATTGTTCGAGTTCGTTATTGACTTCTTGTTGGAATTCCAGCCAGGGGTCGCTGCCTTCGGCCCGTTTGATCGTCATCCTGAATCTCCTGCTTCAGCAATACGTCTGTGGATTTTAGGATAATCTAGGCACAAATGGATAGTATAGCATAACCTTCCCAATATTTTGATTACATTTGTTCATTTGTTCCCGGAAAATCATTACCTATGCCAATAAATACTAACCAGCCGCCCAAAAGGATTACGCCGGCCAGACGCCAGAAAACTGGCGGTTGGACAAACGTGAAAATCAGCAGTCCAACAACACTGAATACTCCCATAATCAAAGGGAGGAGCCATTTTTTCCTCTTCAACACCAGCCAGATGGATGCAATTCCGACAAAGAGCATGCCCACCCAGGCAATAATTTCGAGAGGTTCATTGGGGCTGGTGGAAGATTGACCTTCCGCCCGGTCTTGAATTCCACGCAGCATACATTTTTCCATCACAAAACCACCCGCGTTCAGGAAGGCAGAAGCCAGCGGAATTACTGTTTCACCTGAAGTCTGGATCTTCATACGAATGATCAATCGTGTATTCGCAGCATCTAACGGTTTGAGATACCAGAGCCATGTCCATCCCAGTCCAAAAAAATCTTCTGTGGCTGTCAGTAAATATGTACCGCTGGCGACTTCCTTTACCGGTAACATATCACGGATGATCTCTTCACCCGGTTGGGGTTCCTGAAATTCAGGCAGGATCCGTTCGGCATTGATAAACGAATTGTCTCTGGAAATCAGATTTTCGATAAATGTGTAGGAATAAAAACCACCACGAGATTGTCCAATCTGGGCAATCCATGGCCAGGTTTTCTCGATCGGCGCTTTAACGGTGATGGCATGCGTCCATTGAATGACAGGCGACGGCAGAATTTCATCACCCGGATATGCTTCATTCACCTCACCCTGAGTTGCTCCGTATGTCTCGATCCACTTCGGCAGAAGCATGAATGTAAGACTCAGGATGATCATCACCAGCAATGCTCCGGTAAAAAACCGGAACCATTTCTTGTCAAATATCTGCATCTATATCTTCCCGACCTTGAGTTCGATGAGTTGTAAAAGCGATCAACTTCGATTTCAAAAAAATTTCGGGAATTATACAATAGAAGCACGCTAATTGGGCCCCCAGCGGTACACTGCCATACTCTCACCCCCCGAACGAGGGGAAAATATTCCCCGGCTCTTATAAACCGGCTCCTTTGAACCGGTCAGTTGTGGATACCATTCCGGAAACGTGACCAGAAAATCCACCTGCCGGTTGTTCAGATAATCAGCCAGTCGTTCTTCGTCACGAATGATAGGGATCACCTCAGGATTGACCAAACCGGCCAAATCGATGATCTCGTGATCAGAAAAATACCCCATGGCACCAATATCATGTGCGGCAATCTTATCCTGCGGTGAGATGTTTTCCTTGATCCATTCAGCCGTATCCACCATTTCGGTGGTGATGATCGCCACATCATTCTGATAGGTCATTCCACCCAACCATAAAAATGACAGCGTTACGGCAGCCAGACAGGCCTGGTTGAATTTCTTCACCAAAACCTGCCGCTTTCCCGCATCAGGGGTGCCCGTCCATTGAAAGAGACCCCATAGTCCCACCAAGAAGAAACCGGCCATAGCCGGCATCATGTACCGGCCGTGCTGATAATAAACCGGCAGCCGGATGGCATATACGAGCAGGTAACCGCAGAACCAGAGGAGAATGGCCATGATCCGCAGGTTCTTTTTCCGCCAGGCAAAAACGATGGCAGCCGCCGCGGCGGGCAGCAAGATCACGCCACCGCCGGCCAGGAATGGCAGAAAAAGCGATCCCACCCGCGAAAGGAATGGGAGAGAGGTGGAAGTCTGATATTCCGCCTGTTTGGCAGAAAATGTCGAAGGCCAGATGCTGCCCGCCAGACGCAAATTGAAGAACAGGTAAGGAACGAACACCAGCAGGAATCCGCCCAGGAGACCTGCAAGCTGCCTGGCCTTTCTCGATCCAGACCCGGAACTGAAAATCAAAAGAAAAATCGCCGGTCCCAGGAAGGTGATGCCATCAGGCCGCACCCAGGTGGCCAGACCGATAAGCAATCCGGCAATCCAAAATCTTTCTGTATCAACTTTCAGAAAGTACATCATTAAGAAAAACAGACAGATAAACAGGGATGTTTCCATGCCGGAGACGGAAGCCCACACCAGATGCCACTCGCACACTAAAAACAGGCCAGCCCAGGGTACCGATGGCCGATACCCTTCAATCCATTCGCGTATCAGTAATTCAGCCAGAACGGCAGTGATCAGCAAGGCCAGACTGCCCAGTAATGCTGACCAGATGACCGGGTCGATGTTCAAAACATAAGCTCCGGCCAGAAGAACAGACCACAAAGGCGCGGTCGATCCTCCCGAGGGCTGGCCGGGATTGAACGCCCATTCTCCCCGCTGCGCCAGATTGCGTGCGTAAACCTGGTGAATCCAGGCATCATCCAGTGGAAATCCATGAAAGCCACTGAAGGCCGTGAACCCCAGGTAACATCCATCGATGATCAGAGTGGCGGCCGCCAGAAGAGCCAGCCAACGTCCGTTATGTTTCAAGAAGGAACTCATTGATCTTCACCTTGATCCGCGTTGATCCGAAGCAACAACATATCACCCTGCTTTTCGATCAGGGTGAATTTCGAGTATTGTTCGTGATGCGTATACAGCGGGATCATTCCTTCCACCAGGTTCTTATCCAGAATCACATAACCGGCTTCAAATTTTCTGGCGGCAGCCAGGGTTTCCTCGGGTGTGCCAAACGGAATGACCAGCGCTTCACGATTCGTAAGCAGACTGAATCCAACGGGATTATTGATCATGATTCGCGCCGTTTCAGGGATACGGTTGACCTGCATCAGTTCTGCTGCCTGTTGAGCGTGCCTGTAGCTTACTTCCCAGGCAGGCTGCTGTGGATCATCACCGATCACCATCTGCTGCACCACAAAAAACGTGGCCAGCCCGCACAACACAACCAGAGCCGGGGTGAATAATTTCAGTGCCCGGTCAGGATTCCAGCGCCGTTTCTTCGAAACCCATTCGATTACATCAACAAAGCCGACCGCACTCAATCCCCAGATGACCGGCTGCAGTGCAGCGGAGGAGTGCAAAAAGCCGCCTCGCATTCCGGAATACGGAAAGATGAAAGACATAACCAGCAGAATAAGCAGTTCCATTCCCAGTGAAATACGCACCAGTGGATCATCTCGCCGTTTCCACAAAGAGACGATCCACAGAGGAAACAGTAATACCAGTCCCTGAACGGCAGCCATTGAGGTCAAATTTCGCCCGAGCGCGCCCAACCGATCCTGTATGATCGCAACCCATCCGGATTGGGACCAGTGTTGGTATGTCAGTAAATCGGGTGGAAAGGTGAACAATTCGTCATAACCGGTCATCCACAATGACCGGGATGAATTGGGAATTGAAAGGCTTCCATAAACAGCCAGGTTACGTGCGTACCAGAAACCAGTGATCAGGGCATAACCGGCTGCGATAAGTAACAATTCCCTCCACGATCGCAAGTCGCGCAGGAAGCGAATCCGCAGGATCACCCAGACGAGGATGACCGGACCGAGCCATAGAAATCCATCCGCCCTGTTGAGATGCATCCATCCGCAGGCAACTCCCGCTGTCAGCCAGTAAAAGAGGGAAGAGTTTTCTTTCTTCTGCAAAATCCTGTCTACACAAAAGAAGATCAGCCAGGCTCCGGCCATTACAAGAAAAAAGCTGTCAGTGGTCGCCGCGTAGGGTACATAGTACCCGGAGAAGGCGGCGAATCCGGCCGCCAGCCATGCGATGTGACGCCTGCGGCTGAAACAGTAACCCATCCATCCGGCAGCCGGCGCAGCCAGTGCGGCTATAAAGATAAATGGCAGACGGCCTGTAACAAAATCCTGCCGGCCGAATAGAGACATGGACGCGGCCGCCAGCAGAGATGGCGCGGGCATCCAGTAAGTGTGGGAGGGGTGAGGTATGCCGGTTGGATCATCCAGATAATTCCACAGGATCGGTTGGGTCAACCCTTTTCCTTCAGCCAGTTGAACGGCAGACAGGGTGTAATATTCCGCGTCCATATAGCCCGGTTCCCTAATCCATAGAGAGAGCACCAGAAATACCACTAGCGCTGCCAGATATTGAAGAAGGGCATCTTTACGGGTCATGGCTTTTTCCCCGCCATTGAGTATTCCAGAACCAGCAGGTCACCGAAGGCATGCTCAACAGGTTCACCGGCCAGATGATCCAATTGTTGAGTAACTGGATGCCCGCCCGCGGCAGAATACTCAGAGATGGTCTCCTGGAAAACCACAAAATACACCTGCTCCGAACCATCCACGGCTTTCATCACATCCGTATCTGCGGTGATGTGCAGGGCTGCCATAGTCTCTTCTGCCAGTGTGTCATTCTCCGATCCGGGTGCGTCGGCCAGAAAACGGCTGTTCAAGTCGGGTTCGTAGACACGAAATGGAAAATAGCTAAGTTTATTGTCATGCAAAACCAGATCGCCATCGCGTGCCACACTCTGGATATATCGTGCGGCGGGTTGGAACGGTGAACGCGGAAAGCGGCTGAATGAGATCTGGTTGGGCAGCGTCAGGATGGCAGCCACCAGGATCAATCCGCCCATCAGGTATTTTTCAATCAGTTTGGCGCGTTCGATCAGGATGCCCATAATGGCAGCTACCCCGATATAAGCGCTCAGAAATCCCCGCGGGACGAACATAGGGCGCATGATATAGGAAAGAAGGAACAGACAAAGAGGCGGGATAAGTGTCATCCACAAAAAGAAAGTCAACCGGGAATTGCCAGCCCTATGGCGCACGCATTCGATCACGCCCAGTATTCCTACACACAAACAGCAAAAAAGCACCCCGCCTAAGATGAACGGTGGAGTGGGAATATCTCCCAGAATCATGATGATCGACTGCAAAATCTCCACCACACCGGGACGTGGTGTCCAGAATGCCTGCTGCACTTTGGCAATCTGCCCGGGAACAAAGACCAGCCAGGGAAGATAAAGAACAATAGAAGCTGCGCCCGCGAGAGCCAGCCTGCCGGTTTTCTTCCAATCGCGCTTCCATAAGTAGTAAGCATACGGAGCCAGCAGACCAAAGCCTGCCAGCGCGTGGCTATACAACGCGCCTGTTCCACACAGGACGAGCAGCAGCCATTTCCATAATGAAACATACTGCATTTGATTTTGCGTAGATATTTCAATGGCCGCCAGATCCCAACCCAGAATGAGCAGTGTCGCCAGACTGTACATGCGCAGGTCTTGTGCGTGATAATTTTGCAGTGGAGAAATGGCCAATATGGCGGCCGTCCAAACGGCGGCGGATGGATTAGCCAGCCGCTTTACCAGCAGGTAAGCCAGAAGTATGATCCCCAGGCTGAATAGAATCCCCGGCAGCCTGAGAAAAGCCACGGTTGTTCCGGCTTTCTGCCACAGGTGCAGAATGAAATAGTACAGAGGTGGCATGGTATCCGCGGCCGTACCCTGAATGATCTCGGAAAAAGATCGGGCGGATAGCAGGATACTGAACGCGTCATCGTACTGGATTCCCCGTGTGGTTACACCAATCAACCGGATGGCAGCCGCTCCGGTCATCACACCGAAAAGAGGGTGTCCGATGATCTTGCGCAGACTATCCCCCCCTGGAAATCTGATCAAACCATAGCTCTGTTGGATGAATCGCCCACCAGCGCACCCAGAATAGCAGCAGCAGGCATAGACCGACCAGCGGAAAGAACATAACCGAACTCTGTATGGGCTGATAGTCATACGTGACAGTTCCAAGGAACAGCCACCACAATCCGATACCCAATGCCAGCATGAGAAATCCGATGAAGTATTTCCCATAGTGACGGTAACGTTCATCGATGATGGAAAATAGCAAGGCCAGAACCGGCAGAAGAATGATGAAATTCCCCGGATCGGTCTGAATGCCGATCCATTGTGAAACAGTCAGCGTCAGGCAGCAAACCCACATGAATCCCCGAAATTCGTACCTTCTACTCAGGAACCACTCAACCAGCAGCAGAATGCAAAAAATCACCGTCAATCCCATGCCGATCTTCTGGCCGGTGGCAGGAAGCCATTCGGTGAAAATGGCGGCCGGTGTGCCGGGTGGATTGTATTTCGGGTAAAGCACCACCTCCCTCAGGTTCTGGATCAACCAGTCGGGGATCAGCAGGGTGGATACAAAAGTTAGAACGGCAACAGTGCCAAAAAGCCAGCCCAGCAGCCGCCAGCGTTGATTGGAAATTCCCCAGAAGGTGATGTAGATCAAAAATACCAGGGCAATCTGCGGCTTGATCGTCATAAAGGCGAACAACACACCGGCCAGCTCCTCCGCCCGGCCGCGAATGGCATTCAAACCGGCCACGGCGAAAAATGCCACAAGAATGACAGCATTACCGTTGATCAGGGGGCGCAGGCCGTGATACCAGAAAATGGCGAAAAGGATAAAGGCCGTACTCATACCCAGTCCGGGGCGCCAGTCTGCTAACCGCATGGAAAAGATGGCGAGGCCTACCAGAGCCAATTCCAGAACAGTCATCCAGATGGCGCGAGCCAGTGCAAAGTCAGATATCAGGGCGAAAGGCAGGAACAGGGAGACACTGTATAAAGGATAGGCCACACGTAACTGGTGTTCTCCGGCTTGCGCCAGCCGGCCGTACACCATGGTCTGAATCCTGCCAGCCACTTCATCGCTGTAAGGGCTGATGCCATCGACGACCAGGGCACGGGTGCCCATCCAGTGAACGAGAAAGTCATTACCGCCGGGGCTGCGTACGGCGTAATAATGGTTGGCATAGGTCAACGCCACGAGAAAGATCACCAATCCCAATGCCGCTACCAGCCAGTTACGCAACTCTCGTTGACTTCTCAAAGTGGACTCCCGTTCAAATGGTTGGGCACATTATAATTCATCGCTTTTTGGGTTCTCTTAGTTGGAATACCTGAGAATCAATCCTCCACACCGGGAGACTTATCGAGAATGACAGCCTGTCTGTCCCGATAGACTTCCACCCATCCGGAGGACAATAACCGCGAAACAAGCGGCCGATCTGGCTCCGTAATCACTCGATCAATCTTCCATTTGTTCACTAAAGTCTGCCATCCATCCGATGCCTGTGTGATGGTCAGCCACTGACTCAGGATTTCATCTCCAAAAAGGTCTGTGCGTCCATCTATGAATATCCGCGTGTCCGGCATTTTCCAGATCAGGTATCCACCCCAGTTATAGGTGTTGAACAGCCGGATATCCTTCGATGCGGAGTGAGAAATCAGATAATCGACGGCTTCACGGGGAAATCCTTTGCTCTCAAACGATCCCATCAGCACAGGATGGGTTACAGCCGCCAGCTTCACAAAGCAAAAAACACTCAGCAACCCGGCAAAAAGCAGGTTGAAGATCCGGCGCTGCGAGCGGGATAGTTCTTTCCCCGGTGAGGATCGGTAACGCCGCCAGAATTCGTGCCATGATGCCGGTATGAGCCGGTTGATAAAGGCTGACACATCCATCTGAATAAAGGATCCGACCAGCGGGGGAAGCGCAACCACAACAGCCACCGCAATATTACGCCGTGCGTACAATGAGAGCAAAATAAACAGACAGGCTGGTATGGATTGCGAGAATGCCGTCTTAACAGTTTTTCGGAATAGCGTGAAGAGAAGTGTCAGCAGATACAGCGCGTAAGCCCAGGTTTCAATGGAATGGAAATCCGGTGACGCCCATTCCTGAATGAACTGACGGAGGATATCAACCCCGACTGTTTGAAAAGGAATAAGCCACATCTGAACACCGTTCGGATTTACCACTGCCGAGAGATACCCCCCGGCTGACGCAGCCAGCAGCCAAGCGCTCCGGCGCAGGTTTAGAATCCTTTCCGGTCCGCTCTGTTCCACGCCGTCCATTGCACAGCCCGCCGCGCAACCCAGCAAATAGAGAACTCCCAACATGTATCCGCCGTGCAAATTAGACCAGAGTGCAAACAACGGCAGAATCAACCACAATCGCCGATCGCTCTCCCGCATCCAGCCGGTAACCAGCCAGATCAACAGAACCACCAGCACCAGTGAAAACAATTGCGGCCGCGGAGTGAAGAGCGGGCCGCAGGCCACGGAAGCCAGCAGTATGAAAGCCGCCCGGGTAAATTTTCCGCCGGGAAGTAGTACCCAAAAAATACCGGCGATAAGGCCGGCCATCAATCCCATCCATACAGATATGCCTGTCCACCCGGCCAGGCGGTAGATGCCATAAATGACCACCTCGCCCAGCCAGGAATGGTTCACCCAGGGCTGCCCGTAACGGGTATAGGAGAAAATGTCGGTCAACAGGGGTTTGCCTGTTTCTGCCATCACCTGCCCGCTTCGCAAATGCCACCACAGGTCCGA
Source organism: Leptolinea sp. (assembly GCA_012798535.1). Classification (GTDB taxonomy): domain Bacteria; phylum Chloroflexota; class Anaerolineae; order Anaerolineales; family Anaerolineaceae; genus Leptolinea. Next base: position 44,804 of record JAAZMZ010000003.1, on the reverse strand, counting down.
ATCCAAAGGGGTGCGCGACGCCATCATAAAAACAAGCAGCAACAGGATCACCAGAATCAGATTATCGAACCCTTGATCGGTCTGAGACTCAGGTTGAGGATTATCTGAATTCATCATGGATTATCCTCTTTCAGGATGGGCATCAATTCGTCGGCAATTTCTGTGATGTAGACTGCCCTGTTTAAGCGAAAATAAATATGATAATCGCCGATGGTTTTTTCCTCCCAGGTTACCCCGAGACGCCGAAATCCCTTTCGCAGCGCCTGATCCAGTTCCGGATTGAAGGTGGTGATATAGGCAGTATGGGCAGATTCTTCCACCTGGCGGGTATATGAAGGAATACGGTCATCGCGCGCAGTGTATCGAAGATCGGCATGGTAAGGTAACCGCGGAGAAAAGATAATCTGCTCATTGCTTTTAAATGCCAGCGGATAGGCCACCCAGTAATTTGTATAGCCGCGTGTTTCACCCTGATTCCGGAGAAATTCCATCAGTGGTTCGTCATAGCGGTGATCGATCCATGAGACGCTGTCGAATTGCGTGGTAATGCCGGGTGGATTCTTTGTGGCAGATTGGAAGGTCCCTGCGGCATGATATACCACCAGTAGAGCGATGAGAGCAGACTGCCATTTCCAGTCCAATTTGGAGGATAGGATCACGGAAGCAATCATCAAATATAAAGGCGCTGCCAGCGGTAAAAAGTAACGGCCGGACGGATCGAGCCCGAATGATGTGAAGAGAAAACCGGCAACCAGCGCGCCTGCCGATGCAATCAACATATACCAGTTCCATCTGTATGGCAAAGCTGTCTTCTTTAACAATAAGGGGAACCGCCAGATAGCCATCCCCCAGCCGGTCAGAACAAATGGTAGAAGTGGCAGTCCCAGCAAGCGTATTTCCCAGGGAGGCCGGAAGCTAAAAACAGCCGGCAATCCGAAGAACAGGAAATAGAACAGGTGATTTCCCGTTCGGATGAACCAGTTCCCTTTTTCAATGGCGACGGCCGAACCGAACAGCTCGCTCATTTGTCGTAGCAAGCCAGATTGCAAACCAGCCTGCCACCAGGGGATGGAACCGATCAGAAACCCGGCTAACAGTATTAAAGCACCAGGGAAAAAAGAACCTCCGGATATTTCCCGCTGCCGCCACAGAAAAGCAAGACAGAACGCCATTGCTGGAAGAGTGGCAACGAGGGTCAGGCCGAATACCCAGAAACCCAATCCAGCCAGCAACCCAAGCAGCCCAATCAGCAAAGATTTTCGGGTTGTCGAATCTGAGGGTGAAAGATTCATGACGCATAAGAAAGCGCCATTGGAAATCAACAGTGCTTCTCCGTATCCACCCAGGCTGACGGTCGTGTACAGGGTAACATTGACCGCCGGAATAGCCATTAGCAAAGCGGCGATCAACCCGGCTTTCCATGTACCGGTCAACTTTTGCCCCAGGCAGGCTGTCGTTATAATAGTACAGGTGTAGAGAATCATCTGAACAATCCGGATCGGAAGGATACCTTCACCCAGCAGGCGGAAAAGGCCGGCTGTCAGAAACGCGTCCAGGCTTCCCATGTACGCCTGCCCGTAGAAAAAAATCGGGCGTTCACCCTGCAAGATATGCCGCGCCATCAATCCTGTGATGGCCTCATCCGCATTGAAGGGAAAGGTATTCAGCACCAACCACAGGATTTTCCAGGTTATACCAAGGAGAACAATAAGGAATATCCAACCAGAAACCGGGATTTTTCCGAGAAACCCATTCTCTCCCTCAATACGGGGACCATTCTTCATCAAAATATTGTAGCGCAAAATGAAAACCTTCCCGTGGTCTAGAACCATCCTGATACTTCTGCTGCTTCTAATCTTCTGGAACTACTTCTCCGGTTTGGGAGCCGTCCCTTTTCACCCGGATGAAACTACTCAGATCTTTATGAGTGCAGATGCCCTGCGGCAACCAGTCGATCTGGCATTTACTCCGCTGGCGGCCGTAGACCTGCGAATGCGTTACCGGCTGATCGATTCTCCGATCACCCGCATGTTGATCGGCTGGGGGATGCACCTTCTGGGCCAGCCGCCGGTAACGGCGGACTGGAACTGGTCTGCCAGCTGGCATGAAAACGCCACGGCCGGTGCTCTGCCCTCCAATGCTTCGCTGCTGGCGGCCAGGTGGTCGGTTGCCTGGTTATTCCCCCTCACCTGCCTTTTCTTTTTCCTGCTGGCCAAAAGAGTCACCAACCGGCAGACGGCGATTCTCGCATTTTTCCTGTTTTCATCCAACGCTCTGATACTAATCCATACCCGGCGGGCTATGGCGGAAAGCGCGGCTCTATGCGTATTTTGTGCTCTTGCCTGGCTTCTGATCGATCTGAAGAAAAGCGCCTGGTTTGCAGCGCTGGCCGCCGGATTGGCTGTCAATACCAAACAAACGGCCATCCCGCTGGCCGGAATGGGTGTACTTGAACTGGTGTTTCTGCCACACGAAGACACCTGGCGCAAACGCATTCTGCGCTGTTTGGAATACCTAGTGGGAATTTCGGTCATAACTATTCTGGTCAATCCGGTATTCTGGAAATATCCCCTGCAGGCTATTGACCGGGGGATAGCGCTGCGCTCCGATCTATCTTCGCGTATGGAGGTAGATTATCATCTGTCCCCCAATCCACTGGAGCGATCCGTCATTCTGATCGCCCAGGTGTTCATACAACCGCCGGCAATAGCTGACGTTCTCAACTACAAAGAGGAAACCCGGGCGGTCGAAGAAGCGTACGTTGCACAGCCGCAGAATAATCTGGCCCGTGGTTTTTTCGGCGGCGGTGTTCTGTTGATACTGACCATTCTCGGTTGGATTGTGATATGCAGACAGATAAAAACAGACCAGCCGCCGAAGAAGAGTCCCCGCTTACTATTCCTGATGATAACCGTGGTTTGTCTATTTAGTCTGATGGGTTTAACCGCTGCACCCTTTCAGAGATACTACATATTTCTGATCCCATTATTTTCGATTTCTCAGGCAGCCGCAATCGACGCCGTATGGGTCGCGCTTAAAACCACCCGATAAAAATAAGCTGCCGGTTGAGGCAGCCCTGGGTTTTTATAACTTGATCCGGTAAACCCGGTGGTTCTTGTATGGCCTGCCGCCAACATTGATCAGGTCCTTGCGCATCTGAACGGCCGTTTCGGCCACCTGGGTCAATTCTCCATGTTCATAATTAAAAGCTTCGATAGAATGTTGCATTTCTGAATAAAGCAGGGCCGCCCCACCGCGTCCGTGATATTCAGGCAGAACGCCGGCTCCATTCAATGAAACCACTTTTGCCTTTTTCATTTCCATCATCATATCTATGATCCCCCAGATGGTTATTTTTCCACCGTGCCGCTGCAACGCTGCGGAAATATCCGGGAAAGCCAGTAGGAATCCGACGATCTTGTCGTTGTAGGTAATGATCTTGACCAGTCGATGATCAATCACAGACAACAGATTCTGCACTAGCAGGTCGATTTCTCCCTGTGTCAAAGGATAATATTCCCAGTTGTTGACAAACGTATCGTTATAGGCATGGCCGATCTCATCGGCCATTTTAACGATCTGGCGTTTGTTCTTGAAATCAATCACTTTGAATGAGCCACGTTCGCGTACCCGGCGGGCGATCTCCTGCGCCTTCTCGGGAAGTCGGAAGTTTTCGCGAGATAGATAACAGGAGACAAAATCAACTTCCTTTTCAAATCCGATCGCCTCGACCAGTTTAGGATAGTAATCATAGTTATAGTTCATCATGATCATCATCTGGCGCTCTTCAAAACCTTCCACCAGAATACCGTAGCCGTCGAACGCGGAAAAACCTTTCGGGCCTACCAGAGTGTCCAACCCGCGAGCCCGCGCCCAGTCGAAAGTACGCGCGAAAAGCGCATTGGCGGCTTCCTGATCATTCTCGATATCAAACAGGTAAAACTGGGCTTTTTTTGTTTTGTGATACTCGTTGAATGACCGGTTCTCCATGGCAGCAATCCGACCTACCATTTGACCATCTCGATAGACAGCGAAGAAATCGGCATCATTCAATTCATAGAACGGATGCTTCTTCTTGTTCAACATCAACTTAATATCATTGATGAATGGAGGTACCCATTGAGGATGATTTTTATATAGACGGAATGGCAGCATGACAAATTCGTCTACCTGATGCTTATTTGCAAGATCAATCTGTTCTACTGTGATCATTTTTCCTCACCGTATTCTGTTTTTGTTGTTAACCCAGTTGGATTTTAAAAGTTACTCAGTAGTATACACCGAATGTGTGAAACATTAATAGAAGATTAATGCAAATCTAAACCTGAAAATGCCCCTGTATATGGGATAACTACAAAAGGAATGGATATCTTATCCGTTCAGGATTAATTCCACCGGAGTACCCATCCCGGCGCCCAGAACACTGGCGGCATTGCCGTTGACCATGCAAATTGTCAGCCGGTCGGCACTATTCACCAGCGCCACCAGTTCTCCGGGATTTCCTTCAGAGAAAGTACTAACCCAGTGATCAATAATCTTCCCTTTAATACGGATTTTGATCATCTTGGGATTGCATCCAAAGAGCAGCTTGCTGTCCAGATTCGTCTCCAGACTTCCAAAATGATCGATTGCCCAGACCTCACCCATCCACCCGCCGCTGGATGGTTCCGGGACAGGCATACCCAGAATCACCGGATTGGGAATCACTTCACCAAATTCTTCGACCGCTGCGCCGGCCGCCAGATAGGCGGCCGCCGGTGCGAACAGCTCCCGCCCATGGAAAATGGGGCTTACCGGTTCCAACCGATATCGAGGATTTTCTAGTTTGTAAACTTTAAATTTTTTATCTTTTTCTTTCGCACGCTGGATAACAAATGAGAACAAACCGTTATCCGGTCCAACAAACAGATAATGCTCTGCCCGCATGACAAGCGCGTGCCGGTTGGATCCCACTCCCGAATCGATTACCGCCAGATGAATGGTACCTGCCGGGAAATATTTATAAGATCTTTCCAGTGCCAGAGCACCGGCGCGAACGTTCTGTGGAGGGATCAAATGTGTAAGATCGATAATTCGAGAATTCGGTGAAATATCCTCAATGATCCCTTTCATTATTCCCACATAGGGATCACTTATTCCAAAATCAGTCAAAAGCGTGATGATCGGATATTGGGCCATTGTCACACCAGGGGAACAATCTTGATTTGGATTTCCTTATTGGTCATTAATGATAACAAATCCAGTTTGTGATAACCACCCTTCCATTCTTCAATAGCAGCAGAGTCAGACGCGCACAATATTTTGATTTTGGTTTTCTGGAGTTTGCAGCTCAGATCTCGGATTTTTCCCTGATGTGTTCGGTCCAATCCATCGGCCAATCGTAAAAAAGAGGATAACATCTGCACCCTTTTTCGGTCTTCCGGGGATAATGACGCAAAATGATCGTGCACCATGCTGGGTAGGGCTTTTCTGTGATACCGCGCAATGGAACCAATGATGAGTCGTTCCCTGTGGTTAAAAGGAAGCAGCGGTGTTTCCAGAATAATGCGCAGAGCAGTCTTGTGATGGTTTTGCCATCCTTCCACCCAGCCGATATCATGCAGAATGGCGGCACAGCGTAACAGAAAGCGATCCTCCTCACCCATACCATGCAGATCTTTCAAGTCATCGAATAGCCGCAGGGTAAGACTAGCGACATGGGTGACATGCTCATATTCCGATTCGCATGTCTTCGCGAGCGCGATAACGGCATTAAGAGTGGAAGGGTCAGCAGATTCATCCATATTCTGAGCGGTCAAGCCGGATCATTTGCCGCCGGTTTCCGGCGTCTGGTGTTTTTTTTCTCTGGTTCATCCGTTTGAACAACTTCACGGGTCACTTCGACACTTTCATCAGGCGCTTCCACCTTCTTCCCAGAATGTACCGATTTCGCACTATCATTGTCTTCTGGTTTGCTCTGTGAAAGGGATTTCTCTCGGGCAAGATCATCAAGGCTGATTCCCCGCCGGGTCATTTCAGCAAATTCCGGCGGTAAACCCGCCTCAATTTGCAGGCCAGCGGCTTTTTCCACGTCATACTCGATACGGAAGAAGTCCACTTCCACCTTTTGCTTCTTGATCGAAAGCACGGCATATGAAGCTCGCGGATCTCCATCAAACGGACGTCCTACGCTTCCCGGATTAATGAAGATCGAGCCTCCTGCAAATCGCATAAAGGGTTTGTGTGAATGGCCGCATAGGATAATGTTGGCATGTGCTCTATGAGCCAGATCCCGTAATCGTTCCTGCGGTGTTTCATCATTCAATGCTTCTTCGTTCGACTCAGGACTCCCATGTGTGAATAATACTTTCCAGTGTTTGACGTTCTCTTTATATGTTTCCGGAAGTGACTTCAGGTAGTCTATGCTTTTTTTTGATAATTGTTGATAAGACCAGTGGAAGGCGAACCATTTCTCGGGAATTTTCGTCTCTTTCCATTCGTCCATTTTCCGGGGAATCTTCAGCACTTTTTGATCATAATTCCCGATTATGCTGACCGCTTTTCTTTTTTTCAATACCTGGATAACCTGTTCAGGGCAGGCGCCAAAGCCGGTGAAATCTCCCAGATTCCAGATCTGTTTAATTTTCATTTCACCGGCATGTGATAGAACAGCTTCCAGAGCCTGAAGATTTCCATGAACATCCGAGAGCAGCGCGACCTTCATTGGTTTCCTCCAATTCTGATCTGGTCAATCATAGACCTTGGCATAACATCTTTTTCATTAAAGAATGGAACCTGCAATACCTGGAACAGGCTGTCCCAGATTCCTTCGGTTTTCCATTCATCCCATCTGGTAATGAAGGACTGATAATACTCTTCCCGGTTATGGGTTTTTAACTCAAGAAAGTAGCGGATTCCCGGTTCAAACCGACCGCTGTTACGTTCACGTCCAAAATATGCTATAGTTCTTTCACGTTCTCTGTCAAGAAAACCGGGGAGTTCCATAGTCCAGACGTCACAATCATGAATGGCACCCAGCAGGTCCTGGGCTGACCGCATGACGCCCAGAGGCTGTTTTAATTCATTGGAATAAAGAGTAGCAAAACACTCCATTACATACCGGAGGTTCTTTCCGGCTATACGCATGGCGTGTAAGTCACTTACATTGGAGGGATCTCTGACCTTTTCTTCGTAGGAGGAGAATACCTGGTAAGCGGCGTGGATTTTGTTAAACGATCGCCGGTATAATTCCGGCGTATACAGATATACTTCAAGGTTTCGGGCGGAAATTTCGCCGAAAGCCGCTTTCATCTCTTCCACATGGCCTGAGGTTTCAAAATCCTCCAGGCGGGTTAACAGACGGGATTGCAGTTTTGCTCGTCTTTGTTTTAATCGCAATAACAAACGACGGAGGCCGGGTTTCAGCAACGGATCAGGCAGCATTCTTATCGTATCGGCAACCGAAACTATTTGCACATCGGTGTCTCTGGCCGCACCCAGGGCGCCGGTAAGCTTGCGGATGGTCTGCTGCCAGATTGGTCCGCGTTTAGCCGGAAGGCAATCTTGAAAAATGTCCAGAACCGCCCGCATTCTGCGGCTAGATACCCGCATGCGATGCACCGCTTCGATATCCCTTGCTATTCGAACCCGCGGGATTTCAACATTAAGAACGTCCAGTTGTTTTAGAACCAGACCGGCAGCAAATATGCGGATACTCTCTTCCGGCTTCTGTTTCACCAGATTCTCCTAACCACTGGCCACCTGTTGTTCAATTAATCACTATGTTTAGTCAGGCAAACGCTCCAGTAATCCTTTTATCTGCGTTTTCAGGTCATTGAACACTGCCTGGACTGGTCTAGTGGCATCCACACTGACAAAACCAAATTCTTCTGACATCCTGTCAAACTGGTCGATCAACTTTCCCTGATAGGTCACAAAACTGTCATAGATATTATCGGCACAACGAATATCCATCCCCGATTCCCAGTAATCGAATCCACGGCCGTGAACCAACCGGGCCACCAGAGAATCAATATCCGATCGCATATAAATAACCAGGTCCGGTTTCAACGCGAAGCCATAGATCAATCGTGCTCTGAATGGATCAGCGCCACGTACGATATCGCGGGCGATGATCGAAAAGAAATAACGGTCAGAAAGCACAATAAAACCGGCTTTTAATGCGGGGATGATCTGATTCTCCAGACGGTCGGCAAAATCGGTCGCATAGAAAAGACTCATCGTTAACGGACTTAACGTATGCCCGTTCTTTGCCGATTCCAACCCTGCTTGAGTGAGAGGAGAACGATGCAAGCCAGTATCACTGACGGCATACCCCTCATCTTCCAACCAGCGTCGTAACAATTGAATCTGCGTGGAACGACCCACGCCATCCGTACCTTCTAATACAATCAGTTTCCCTTCCAGTTCCTTCACCGGGCTATAAGGGAAACCGGCTCCATAAAATTCAACTGAATGCATAGTGCCTCCCTTATGCAGAAATGCTCGCCCGGCGTTGTGCGCGCGGAATTGGATTGGGAAGTCCCTCCCAACCACGAAGAATTCGTGAGACTAACTGACGGACAATTTTCTGTTCTCTTTGAACCGATTCCGTACCGTCAACCACCGTCATTCCAAACTCATCCACCATCTTCTCGTATTCATCGATCACACGCTGCTGGAAAAGGCGGAAACTGGTCACTTTATTATCGGACAGGCCGAGATCCATACCTGCTTCGTAGTATTTGATCTTTGCCCGGCTGGAAAGGATCCTGTCAACGGCCACATCCAGAGGTACCCGGAAGTACAGGGTGAGATCTGGCATGGGCGCGAAGGAATACATACTGCGTACCCACTGCGGATCTACTCCACGGGCGACATCCCTTGCAAAGGCCGTAAATGCATAACGATCGGCTAGTACAATCCCTCCGGCTTTTAATAGAGGGAAGATATAACGCTCCCATCGATCTGCGAAATCGGTGGCTGTCATCAGGCTGAATGTCGTCGGTGTGAACATTTTTTTGTCTTTCGCCATGCGCGATGTAGATTTGACAAGCTCGGAGCTATTCCACTCACTAAAATACACCGAGTGGCCTTTGGAAAGCAGCCATTTATGCAGCAGATCGATCTGCGTTGATTTTCCACTGCCATCGATGCCTTCGACGACAATCAATTTTCCTCGATAGTTCCCGCTGGATAACATCATTCTCCTGCCTTATGAATGAAAAGAAGATATTTCTATCATTATAGTGCAATGAGAATTATTCGTTATCTTCTTCGTCAGATGGATCCATATCCATCAATTCACCGGTGGCAATGAAAACGGTGCGTTCACAGATATTGGTCACCCGATCCGCCAGACGTTCAAGGTTATGAATGACCCATAATAACAGGTTGGTGGATTCGATGGTATGTGGATCGGCGATCATCTGGCTGACCAGAATACCATACGTCTCATTAAAAAGAGCGTCTACAGCATCATCTTCAGCAGGGATTTTACTGGCCGTCTTGGCATCTTCATTCACAAAAGCGCTTAATGCTCTGTGCAGCATGCCAACACCCAGCTCACTCATTTGTTCAATCTCACGAATGGGAATAACTAGATCCGCATCGCCCAGGCGCATGGTAACCTTGGCGATGCCTTTGGCATAATCTCCCATCCGTTCAAGTTCGGTAATGATCTCCATGATGGCGGCCAGCGTGCGCAGGTCATGCGCCATGGGTTGCTGCGTAGCAATGGTAATAATGATGGCATTCTCAATGGCATACCGTTTCTCATTGATCGACATGTCATCATCAAAAACCTGGCGGGCGGATTTGACATCCCTGGTCTTCAGCGTATTTATGGCATTGTAAGTCGCCTGTTCAACCATACTGCCCAGAAGTAGAACTTGATCCAGCAGTTGTTTGATCTGGCGGTTCAATAATTCTCGCGTCATAGATTCACCTGGCTCTCTGTCACCCGAACTTTACCCGTACCGCCCGGTGATGTAATCTTCTGTCCGTTTGTCTTTCGGATTCGTGAAGATGTGACTGGTTTCACCGTATTCTACCATGACCCCTGCACGGTCAGGATCCATGGTAAAGAAGGCCGTAAAATCTGACGCGCGTGCTGCTTGCTGCATGTTGTGGGTGACGATGATAATTGTATAGTTATGCGACAGGTCACGCATCAGATCTTCGATTTTCAGTGTGGCAATGGGATCAAGTGCCGAACAGGGTTCATCCATCAGGATGATATCCGGTTTTACTGCCAGGGCGCGTGCGATACAAAGCCGTTGTTGTTGGCCTCCAGAAAGCGATAATCCTGATTTCTTCAGATGATCTTTTACTTCATCCCAGAGTGCGGCCTGTTTCAAGGCCTGCTCCACCGGTTCACTCAGGTCACCCCTCATTCCGTTGATCTTTAATCCCCAGGCGACATTGTCAAAAATGGATTTGGGAAAGGGATTGGGTTTTTGAAAAACCATTCCAATTCTCTGTCTGACCTGGACAGGATCCACATCTTCCGCATAAATGTTATATCCCTGAAAGGTGATCTTTCCTTCGACCCGGCAGGAAGGGATGAAGTCATTCATCCGATTAAACGCACGTAAAACCGTGCTTTTTCCACAACCCGAAGGCCCGATAATGGCAGTGATTTTATTGGGAGGAATTTGCAGATCGACATTTTTCACTGCGCGAAAATTGCCGTAAAAAATGCTCAAATCATCCGTATTGATAATCGCTTCAACATTCTGGTGTTCTGTCATGTGATCCGCCTGGTAAAGCGGTTGCGCATCAAAATGGCAAACGCATTTAGAGATAGTAATAGGACTAATAATACCAGAATGGCTGCCGCCGCGATATTCCTGAATTCGTCCTGGGGTCTGGTCGTCCAATTATAGATTTGGATGGGCAATGCCGTGAACCGCGAAAAAACGCTGCTCGGATCCTTGTTAATGAAGGAAGACGCTCCCACCAGGATCAAAGGAGCAGTTTCGCCAATGGCGCGAGAAATGGCCAGAATGGTCCCGGTCAGTATACCGGGAAGCGCTGAGGGTAGAACATGATGCCAGATGGTCTGCCATTTGGTCGCGCCCAGGCCATAACTGGCTTCTCTTAGAGATTTGGGTACAGCCCGGATGGCTTCCTGCGCATTAATAATCAAGATGGGCAGGATCAATAAAGCCATCGTCAATCCGGCGGAGAGTATTGTACGGCCACCAGATTCTCCATTCCCAAGAAAACCACCACCGGTAAAGAATCCGAGTCCGCGAACAAAAATAGCCAGTCCCAAAATACCGTAGATAATCGAAGGCACTCCGGCCAGGTTGTCAATATTAGTCTGGATGATCCGGTTTATCCGGTTCGCTGTGGCATATTCTTCCAGATAAATCGCTGCTCCTACACCGGTTGGAAAAGCCACGATGATTGTGATCAGAATGATCCAGAGAGAACCAAAGATCGCGGTACGCACTCCCGCCAGTTCAGGCGTGCTGGACATACTGCGAGTGATAAATTCCGGATTCAACCAGGCGTGGAATTCCACCCGGCCGTTCGGGTATTTCTCGGCGACGTCTTTCAATATTTTTTCCCGCTGTATGATTGATCGATCCAGGTGATAGCTTTCTACGACAACCGGTTTGATGATCTCGGCGATAACCAGATCAACAAGATCGGTATGCGTTCGGGCGGTAAATGGCAGTTCCCTGTCAATTGTCTTATACCTGTTTTTAGTCAGGTTCTTTTTCAAGATTTTGATCAATTCGGTGTTTTCCACCTGTTCCAGTGGAACGGACGCCAGTTTTTCAGGTGGCACTGAATCCTGCACCACAACCAGACCAAAAGCTTGATTGACGATACTCAAGATGAGAATAACCAGAGCTACGAGAGCGGTGGCTGTGGAAAGGAAGAAGATGCTGCGCCAGATCTTGCTATCACGATGGCGCTTTTGAAGATGCGCATTTTGATCACATTCAGAGATTGATCGAGGACTCATTCATACACCTCGCGATAGCGGGCGGATAACCTTCGGCTGAGGATATTTAAACCAAGCGTCACCAGGAAAAGCACCAAACCGATAGCAAAGATACTGTTGTAATCAGGGGTATCGTAGCCCACGTCTCCACCGCTGATGCGGGCGATATAACCCGTCATGGTTTCGGCGGCTTTAAAGGGATTGAATGTGAAGTTGGACCCTGAACCTGCCGCTATAGCTACGATCATGGTTTCACCTATGGCCCGGGATATGGCGATGATGAAGGCGGCAATGATCCCGGAGAGTGCGGCCGGGACCACGATCTGCACGGCCGTCTCCAGCCGGGTGCTTCCCAGCCCGTAGGCGGCTTCGCGTAATGACCGCGGAACGGCTGTCAGGGCGTCTTCACTCATCGAGCTGACCAGAGGCAGGATCATGATCCCCATGACCAGCCCGGCAGAAAGTGTATTATAGATTTCCACATTCTGCTCACCAAACAAACCGCGCAATACCGGTGTCATAAAGGTCAGAGCGAAATACCCGTATACTACTGTTGGCACACCAGCCAAAATTTCAAGAATTGGTTTTAACGTGCTGCGTGCTCGGGGCGTGGCATATTCACTTAAAAAAATCGCTGCCGATAACCCTACCGGCAAGGCGACCAGCATGGCGATGAGTGTAGTCAATATCGTTGAGGTAGCCAGCGGCAGTATGCCAAATTCACCGATAGAAGGCTGCCAGCGGGTATTGGTGAAAAACTCGAATAGGTTCACATCCGGGTTAGAGAAAAATAAAAGGGATTCTTTTCCGAGTTCGAAAACAATCCCAATTGTTGTCAGAATGGAAACAAATCCGCAGAAAAACAGAAAGCTCTGGATAATGGTTTCATTCCAGCGTTTCTTTTTCTTCAGAAAATCTGGCACGATGAGTACTTTGTCCATTTTTATGGATACAAGCGATCGATTCATGGTCTGTTCGCGCATTGTCAAATCCGTACTTACAGATTTGACTGGTCTGTGTTTCCACAGACCAGTCAATGGATATGAGCTAACCTTTTCAGGTGTCAAATGTTATTTTGTGGCATCTAGGAAAGCCTGTTTGGCTTGATTTAGAGCTTCGGTGCTGGCCGGGAAATATCCAACTTTGTCGATGACTTTGTCAACATTGGTCAGATAGTAGTTGATGAAACCGGCGACCTGGGGTTTGGCCTTCATGATAGCCGCGTCTGAGTAGATGAACAGCGGGCGGGAAAGCAGATACTTGCCAGATTCAGCCGTCTCGAAACTGGGAGCAATTTCGTTGACCGAAACTGCATTCAAGCGGTCTTTCTGTTGCTGGTAGTAGGCGAAACCGAAGTAGCCAATGGCATATGGATCACCTTCCACACCCTGTACCAAAACGTTATCATCTTCAGAAGCCTGGTTATTCTTGGCATTCAGCAGTAATTTCTTGGCATCATCCAATTTTTCGAGTTTCTGCGGTTTCTGGATGACAATTTCGGCAAAGAAATCAAAGGTGCCGCTGTCAGTGCCGGGAGTGAAACGCTTGATCGGCTGGGCAGGCCACTTGGAATTGACATCCGACCACTTTTCAGCTGTAGAAAAGATCTTACCAAGTTCTTCGGTGGTGACATTCTTCAGAAATTCATTTTTCTTATTGACAACGATAGTAATGGCATCAGTTCCCACACGGAAAGCAATTGGTTTGCGAGCCGGATTCAACTTGGCACAATTGGCAATCTCTTCATCTTTGATCTTTCGGCTGGCATTAGCAACGTCTGTCTCGCCCGTCTTGCAGAAACGTTCGAATCCACCACCACTTCCGATGATGTCATTCTTAATTTCACCGGAAAATCCGTCCTGAACAAATAGTTCCTGGATAGCTTCAGATAGAGGACCGACGGTTGAAGAACCGGCTGAATAGATATCACCTTTTAATGCGGATGGATCGACATCGGGCAATTCGATTTCTTTTACGTCTGAGTTCGCCGGAACTGCAGTCGGTGTTACGGCAGCCGCGGCCATACCATCAGGGGCGGCGGTGGTGAAACCGGTCATAAACAGACTGGAAATCACCAGAATAGAGAGAACAACCATGATTTTTGAACGCATTTCTTCACTCCTTAGAAGTTTTATTATTGCTCCTATCGTAACTTGAGAAGTTTAAGGAGGAAGAAAGACTATGTTAACAAATGAATAAGAAGTGATTAGGATGCAATAAAAGACCAGGGATTAAGCCAATCCTCCTGACCAATCTGCATCTCGAAAAAAATCCTATCCGGCTGGTGGCAGAATAAAGGATACGGTTGTCCCCTCATTGATCTGGCTTTCCGCCCAGATACGGCCACCATGCGCCTCTACTAAATGTCGTGCGATGGAGAGTCCCAATCCTGTTCCTCCGCCGGACCGGGCTTTATCCGCCTTGTAGAAACGCTCGAAAATCCGCGGCAGCGATTCGGGATCGATACCCACACCGGTATCTTTAACAAAAAAGACCACTCCTTCCGGTGATTTATAGGCGCCGCAGGTGATCACCCCGCCGGGCAGAGTAAATTTGATGGCATTGTGTAACAGATTCACGATGACCTGCACCATACGGTTGAAATCCACTGATACTCTGGGTACATCCTCTTCCAGGCTTTTTTCAATTGTCAAACCAGCGCGCTGCGCTTGCAGCACCATCCGATCTACAGCCTTGTCGACCATTTCTCCTGGAAGAACCAGTCGATGTTCCAGAGGAACACGCCCTGATTCGATGCGGGAGAGTTCAAGAAGCTCCTCCACCATCTGAGTCAATGTATCGATCTCAATATCCATCCGCCCCAGAAAACGTTGCGCGGCTGGCGGATCATCGATGGCACCTTCCCGCAAGGTCTCCGTCAGGGCTTTCATGGAAGCCAGCGGGGTTCGCAGTTCATGCGACACATTGGAAACAAATTCCCGACGCAGCGATTCCAGTTTGCGGATGCGCGTTAAATCTTGCAGAATCAAGAGCACGGCTCCGGGCATACCCGAATCCATGGGTGTGGCCCCGGCTTGCACGAATATTTTCTCTAGGCTGATTTCATAACTGGCCGTCTGTGGTTCCCCTGTCTCTTTGCAGCGCTGCCATAATTCGACAAGCTGGTGATGCCGGACTACTTCCACAAGAGTCTTTCCCAGAGATTCATTGGCAGTGGTTTTGAACATCCGCTCTGCCGCCGGGTTTATCAATTGCACAATGCCATCCTCACCCGCGATCAGAATCCCATCGGCCATATTGTTCAATACAGCCGCCAGTTTCGTCCGCTCGCCGGTAAGTTCATCGATCTGCGACTGCAATTGCAGGCTCATACTGTTGAACGCCTGGTTCAGGCGGTGAATCTCGTCTTTTTCTTCAAACAGGGAGCTGTCCTGAATGGGTGTTCGCTTCAAATTCAATATTTGGCTGGATAGCCGCCGTACCGGACGGGTGGTCCAATTTGAGATGATCACGGTCAACAGGATGGCAAGTCCGGTAACAAGCCCCGCGGCAATGAGAAACGCCCTGTTCAACGTCCATACACTGGATTCCACTTCGGTCAGGGGAATCGCCAGTCGAGCCACGACGACAACCTGGCCATTGACATTGACCGGAACAGCAGCATACAGATATTGCTTTCCCAGTGTACTGGAAATTCGTGTAGCGGTAGCCTCTGTACCTTTTAATGCGGATTGCACCTCTGCCCGCTGCAGGTGATTCTCCATTTCGGCTGGAGTAGTCTGAGATTCACCCACCACGGTACCGTCAGACTTAATAATAGTGACCCGCGAGTCCAGGAGTTGCGCATTCGTGGTGGCGATATCTTCCAGCTTTTCCTCCGGCAACCCGGCTTCGAGATGGTTGGCAATATCTTCGGCCAATCCGCGCGTCTCAGCCAGAAGGCGGGTTTTCAAATTATCCGTGTAGGAATTCCGGAGTGAATAAGAGACGACCAGGCTCAAACCGCCCATCACAGCCAGGATCAGGGCGATATAAGGTAAAGCAAAACGTGTGATCAACGAATAACGCATAGATCATCCTTCAAAACGGTAACCGGCACCCCGAACCGTTACAATGCGTTGCGGTTTGGCCGGGTCTTTTTCGATTTTCTCTCGCAGCCAGCGGATATGCACGTCCACTGTCCGGCTGTCGCCGATGAAATCCCAACCCCAGACTTTTTCAAGAATGGTATCCCGGGTTAAAGCCTGACCGCGGTGCACAGCCAGGTATTGCAGTAATTCGTATTCTTTGGGCTTCAACGCGAGTGGCTTGCTGTCAAAGAGGATTTCCCGTCTCGTCGGGTTGATTTCCAGATTTCCGAAAGTGAGTATTCCTCCACTATGCGAATCCTGGGCGGTAGACTTTGCCTCCGCATCTTCACGGATCAATCGCACCCGCCGCAGCATGGCTTTTACCCGTGCCAGCAATTCACGCATACTGAACGGCTTTGTCAGATAATCATCCGCACCCACTTCCAAACCAACGACCCGATCGATCTCATCATCCCGCGCGGTAAGCATCAACACCGGGGTATTCATTTCCTGCCGCAGAGTCCGGCAAACTTCAAAACCGTCCATTTCAGGCAGCATGATATCCAGAAGAATCAGATCAGGCTTAAGCTCTCTGGCCGATTTAAGCGCCTGTCCGCCGGTGGAGGCCGTGTAAACGGCGTAACCCTGCTTTTTCAGGTTATAGGCCAGGGTTTCCTGCAGTGATATTTCATCTTCGACCACCAGTATTTTTTCTTCCATGTTCCCTCCTGAGCTCTTCCAGCAGATCCAAAAACGAATCAGTGATCCCTTTTCGTGAAAATTCCTGTTCGATCATTCTTTTTCCATTCTGCCCCATTCTTGCCCGGCAGGCTGGATCATCCGCCAGTTTGACTGCCGCGGCTGCCAATCCAGCCGGGTCACCGGGTTGGACAAAAACACCCGCATCCGCTTTTTCCACCAGATCACGGATCACTCCATCGATGCACAACAGTACGGGTTTTCCCGCCGCCATGGAATCAAAGACCTTGTTCGGGTAGGTGGTTTTATACCATTCTAGTGGTTTGAGAATAGCCAGGCAAATATCCGCGGCAGCATAGACTCCGGCGATCTCCTGCTTTGTTACAGATGGCAGGAATTTAACATTGGGGAGGTCGAGTGTACGGGCCCGTTCCAAAAGGTTGGCTTTCTCTTTTCCATCTCCGATAAAGACAAAAGCGATATCCCGGCGTTCTCGGATGAGATTCGCGGCCTGCAAAACCGTGGCAAGATCGTTCGAAATTCCGTGCGCTCCGGCATAAAGGATGATTGTCTTGCCGGCTAATCCCCAGGCTGCTTTCTGATCCTCTCCCCGGTCCGACACGAACATGGAAAGATCGGCTCCATTGGGGATCAGGCGGACATTCTTCGAACCTCTGTCCATCACCGGTCTTATGAATCCGGGCGAGTTGACGATCACCTGATCGGCGTGTGTATACAGAAATCTTTCCAGCCTGCGGGAAAGCCAGATGATGACCGGGCTCTTGATCACACCCATCGCGATGGCAAACTCCGGCCACAGATCACGCACTTCAAAAAGAAAAACGGCGCCTTTCAGGCGTGCCGCCAGCCAGGCTGTCACCCCCTGAAAGATCGGCGGAGATGTGCCCCAGATAATATCGACCTTCTCTACTGAAAGGGCGGCAAAGAAGGATGAGATCATGAAACTAAAAAAGGTGATGATCCGGTGAAGAAAACTGCGGTGCCAGGCGGCATATGTGAACGCGCGGATAATCTCAATCCCGTTATCATCTGTCTGCCGGTCGAGCCATTTCATGCGGCCGTCGAACTTGCCGGTTAAATAGTTGACCGGACTGGCGATCACCGTCACCTGGTGTCCCTTTTCACGAAGGTAGCAGGCCATTTCATAATGCCGCGTTCCACCCGGGTTGTTCAGGGAGGAAAAAGCCTGGTGAATAATAAGAATATGCACGGGATTATTCTAACAGACTATGAAATCCGTCAGAATGGAAAGAGGAGCGTTTCCGCGGTAGTGTATGCGAAAAGACAGCGCCGGGACCTTCGTTCCGTAGGTCGGCGAGTACCAGCCCAGCGTGGAAAGATCATCCTGCACAGGCCAGCCGTGGCTCGAACAAACAGCTTCACCGGCTATGATCAACTGATATTCAGGTATCATCGGTCTGCCATCATCACCAGGCGCCTGACCCGGTTTGATCACGAGACCATCCGCGACCGTCAACAGTCCTTCCGGGCTGATATGCCATTCTTTCACCGACATCAGCCATTGCAGGCAAACGTTCACCAATGGTTTCCCGGCCTTCCTGACCGGAAGTAACCGATCCACCACTGTCCAATGACCATGTTCGAGCTTCCGCACAGTTCTATCATGGGTAACACCAAAGCGCTGGTAGCCGTTATGGCGGGCGGTCATCCTACCACCTGGAACAGGATCATCAACCCAGCAGGACACAGGCCAATCCAACCAAAGAAAACGGCCGGCTTTGTGCATCTGGTCGACCAAATTGACGGTCAACGTGTTATGCACGCCGGTACGCGCCAGGGCATTTTGCCAGGGGGGATCAGCGTTATAGCGGTATGTTCCAGCATCCAGAAGTAGTGCCTGGCCATTACGCCAGAATTCGAGATGCAGTAAATCCGCCTGCCCCGGTCGCCGGTCGAATCGTGGCGAGAACAGGATCGCGCTGGTATCTCCGTTTTCGAGCTTCCGGTAGCACTGCCGGGGTGTGTTCTTCTCCCGGGTAACGACCTGATTAGGCCGCCGGCCAGCCAGCCACTCGAACCAAAGGGGCATTTCATCACCGGCCTCCACAGCCTGATCTGGTTCGAAAAAGTACAGGGCTGTTTGAACCACCGGCCGATAATCGGTAAATTCCTTTCCAGTCAGCGGCAGGATATACGCGCCGTCATTGTGTCCATAATTCGGCACCCGGCCGGTTGCCGAGTCGGTCAGATCTGCCAGCCAGCGGGTAGCAGCCGCCAGTTTCTCCATGCTGCTCGCGGGAAAATCATCCCCCGCCCGCAGGCTGAGAGCTTTCATCCACAGGGCGGTTTGTAGCATCAACCGGTGGTAATTGGTCGAAAACTGGGCATAGGTGCCATCTTCCTGAATCTGGGCACTCAACGCGGTGTGAAACGTATCCCAACCGGAATTCCGCCACCCCGCCGCTTCTGAAAAATCCGGAAGGAATACCCCGGCTGTGTACAATCCGGCCGCTTCTACCAAAAGGTGGTTGTTTTGCTGGCTATAAGCATATACCAGTGTGGGAGGAATCCGCCGGGCGTGGTCTACCACCGCCTGCGCCAGAGTCTGTTCCCAGCCGCCGGGCATACCGGGATCCTCCTGAAACACCTCATAAAAGAAGACCAGGGCAAGGATACGTATCGCCACTTCCTGCCCGTTCATCCAGTTTGGCCCGCAGTTCACCGGATTTTGGTTTAAGAATTTTTCCAGCAATGACCACGACCTTTGACCAAGGGTAAGGTCATGGCCGGCAGCTTTTGCCCGCGCCAGCGTGAACACCCAGCCAAGGCGGGCCGGTTCCCAGATGTCTTTTATATCCTTTTCAAGAAGCGAAACTTTGCCTTTTTCGTAATCCGTCCAGTGCCGGGTAAAATCCACATCATCGCGAAAGATATCCACCCACCGATTGCCATAGACCCGGCATTTGCCGGAGAGGATTGTTTCAGCTTCAACGCGGCATTGTTCCGCCGTCTCCGGGTGCTTTCTGAAAAAATCAGTCAGCGCCGAATCGGAAAACGCGGACCGTTTATCCGACCAGACAGGTTCGATTCCTTCGTTCCGCCGTCCACCAGCCGGAGTCAACCGTTTGTAATGCCCGGTGATCAGGCCAAACCGGTATAACGCGAGCTGAAGAACCGGTGTAAGCCCTGTCTGCTGGATCGTTTTAAATCCCCGGACGAATGGATTCACGTCGAGCCTGAATTAGTGGGAAATCTGTTCGGCAGCCTGAATGCTGGCCAGGCTGGAAGCGTAGAGTTGATCATACGGAATGGATGGATTTCCGCCCAATTTCACCGCCTGCACGAAAGCCTGCCAGGCCGCCAGATGTCCCTTATCCTGCCGTAATAAAGAGCGGTACGTTTTGCGATTACCGGCTGACCAGAGCTGCAATTCCCGGTAATCATCGAGCACGGCACTCCTTCCTGCGCAGTGGACTTCCATGCGTTCTTTGGGCAAGCCTTTATCTCCATTGGCCAGATACAGAACCTGCCCGATGGAGCCATTGGGAAAGGTCAGGGTGATCTGCACATTATCCCGGCGATACCGGCCGGCATCCGGCAGAGCTTGCGCTTCGACCTTCACCGGCGCTTCGCCGGCCAGAAATACCAGATAATCGATAAAATGACAGCCTTCGCCAATGATGCGTCCCCCGCCCTGGACAGGATCCTGCGTCCAGTGAGTCAGTGGAAGATACCCCGCATTTACCCGGTAGGTCGCCATGAACGGTTCGTTCCCGGCCTTCAGGAAATCTTTAAGACGCAACGATAACGGTGCGAATCGGCGGTTGAACCCCACTGAAAGTAACGGGCTTTCGGATTTTTTAAGTTGGTCAAAGATAGCATCGAGATCCGCCGTGTTCAAGGCCAGAGGTTTCTCGCAATAGACATTCTTGCCGGCCTGCAGTGCGGCCAATACCTGACGGGTGTGATGCTGATGCCGGGTGAGCACCAGAACGGTATTGATCTCCGGATTGTTGAAAATGTCTGCTTCGTCAGAAGAAGCAAAATGGAAGCCGAATTTTCTGGCGGCTGCTTGAGCAGTCACTCCACCGGCAGAAACGATACCGATCAGCTCAGCTTCTCCGGCTTTCCGGACGGCCGGCAGCAGGACGGCACTGGCAAAATTGCCGGCACCGAGTACTCCTACGCGCACTGATACGGTTTCCCGGTTTTCTGAGGCTGGCGTAAATGTGATTTTTCGCCGGTATTCAACCGGTTGTGAAACTGGAGGGTAGGATAACAGCACACCCAGGAATGGCTCCGTCTTTTTGCCGGTAATCAGTTCATAGGCGGATTCCGCCTGCTCGATGGGGAAACGATGGGTGATCAGCGGCCGGATATCGATCCGCTTTTCAGCCAACAGATCGACGAAAGCCTGAATATTGCGTCCTTCCGTCCAGCGTACATAGCCGGCCGGGTAATCTTTTCCGCGTTCTTCGTACTCGGGATCGTACCGGCCCGGTCCGTAAGACCGGGATACTCGGAAATCCAGTTCCTTGTCATAATACAACTTGCGCTGCAGCTTGAGACCGACGGCGCCCACAGCCACCACCACCGCCCGGTCGCGGGCTATCCGGGCGGCCAGTTCCACCGGATCATCTGAGGCTGTATCCGCACAAATCAGGACGATATCTGCACCCTTCCCCCCGGTGAAAGCCAGGCAGGCGCTTTCCGCCTGAGTGCGTTCGACCGCCCGGCATCCCATGGATTCAGCCAGTTGCACGCGCTGCGGATTGGTATCAACTCCAATAACCCTGCAGCCGGCCGCGCGGGCGATCTGCACCGCCAGCAATCCCAGCAATCCCAGGCCTATGACGGCCACACTTTCCCCGATCTGAGGCTGCGCCAGCCTAAAACCGTGCATGGCAATGGCTCCCAGTGTGGCGAATGCCGCCTCATCCAGTTCCACACCGTCAGGAACCCTGGCGAGTAAATTTTGCGGAACGACTTCCAATTCGGCATGAACGGCATATCCACCACCGGCGCAGGCCACCCGGTCACCGGCAGAAAAACCGGTCAATCCAGTCCCAACCGCTTCGATCACCCCGCTGGAGGAATAACCCAGTGCCATGGGCTGGTCAAGCCGGGTAAATGCGGCATCCAGCGCCGTCAAAGGACCTTCCTTGAGCGCCTTATCGATGACCTGTTTGGCCAGATCGGGGCGCGAACGGACTTTATCCAGCAGATTCTTTTCCCCGAATTCCACCACCATGCGTTCTGTTCCGGCTGAAACCAGGGAAAATGCCGTCCGCACCAGCGCCGTTCCCGGCCTGACCTGCGGATCAGGCACTTCTTCGACACCCGTCTTTCCACCCCGCATGGATTGTATAACCTGTTTCATAAGACCATCCGAATCTATTGAGTCTGGTGAAAACTAATTGGAAAAATACTGGAGCGCCAGGCGAAGACGGGTTTCGACATCTGAAGCCGAACCACGCGGAATGGATTGAATGGCCGCCTGCGCTTCCACGATCGAATAACCGAGTCCGGTCAACGCGTCCAGCACCTGGGCATCGACCTCAATTGTACCCGGCTCGGCGCTGACGGTCAGTTCACCACTAACCTTGCCCTGCAGATAGAGTATGATCTTCTGTGCAGTTTTCTTACCAACTCCGGAGACGCGCGCGAACAGATCGGGTTGCTCGGAGATCACCGAGCGGCGGATGGCATCGGGAGACATACAGGAAAGAATGGCCAGCGCGATCCGCGGGCCGACTCCATTCACTCCCAGCAATAGAACGAACAGATCGCGGATTTCTTCGGTCTCAAAACCATACAAAGAAAGCGCATCTTCTCTGACAACCAGGTGGGTGAAGAGAAATACCGGATCGCCCACCACGATTCTGACGGTCATCTCCTGCGTCGTGAAAACTTTAAAACCGATCCCACCGGTTTCGACCACCAGGTGGTCTTCCCCACGGCCGATCACTTCTCCCCGGATCGCAGCGATCATAAAGCGTCTCCCTTTGTATGCCGGTTTTCACGGCGTTGGTTGAAAATTTCGTACAGCATAACGGCCGTGGCTTCTGCCAGATTGAGCGAATCAACATGCCCGATCATGGGAATTGAGACCAGTCCGTCGCACAGGCCGGTCAAAGCCGGCGTCAATCCCTCGCGTTCGCTGCCCATCATCAGGATCAACGGACTGGTATATCGATAGGAATGATAATCCTTCGCACCTGGAACGGCAACCGCGCCCAATAGGATTCCCTTTGTATCCTTCTTCCAGACAGAAAAATGATCCGTATCGGTATGGACCAGTTCCAGGTGAAAGACCGCGCCCGTAGAAGCCCGAATGGCGGTGGGATCATACGGATCTGTGCATTGATCCAGCAGGATCACTCCCCTGCCGCCGCAGGCATCCAGCGTACGCAGGATGGTTCCCAGGTTGCCGGGATCAGCCACGCGGTCCAATGCAACATACAGGTCATTTCCCGCCGGGCGAATATCGGCCAGCTCACACCAGGACTGCCGGATCACCACGCCCATCCCCTGTGGATTTTCCTTGCCGGACAGCGTAGCATAAGCTTCCCGGCTGACTTCTAGGATTTCGATACTGTGAGATACGGCTTTCTCCAGCAGTTCATCCGCAAAAGAGCTGTGCAGGTTGTCAGGGCACACGATCACCTGCCGGATATTCTCCGGGTGGGAAAAAGCGTCGCCGCAGGCACGCAACCCTTCCACCCAGGCCAGACCGGTCTCCGCCCGGTGCTTCCGGTCATGCAGTTTGCGGATCTCTTTCAACCGTGGATTGGCCGGGCTGGTGATCAGTGTCATCGTTGAGAGGCTTCCAGTTGTTTGAATCGATAGGCATGGCAGTGACAGATGGCCACCGCCAGCGCATCAGCCGCGTCATCCGGCCGGGGGATCTCGTTCAGGTTCAAAATGGCTTTGACCATAGCCTGCACCTGGGTTTTATCGGCTCCACCGTAACCGGTGACGGCCTGTTTGATCTCCATGGGGGTATATTCCACCAACTCGATGTTCTTCTGCGCCAGCGTCAGCAGCACCACACCCCTGGCCTGCCCGACCGCCAGCGCGGTGGTGACATTGCGCTGGAAATAAAGCTTCTCCACAGCCGCTGTTTCGGGACTGTGGAGAGCAATCAGGTCAGTTAATTCATTATAGATAGACAGAAGCCGACTTTCCGGCGAGGTATTTCTGGGGGTCGAGATCACTCCGTAGGCCACCGTAACCAGGTCACCGTTAGAGTCACTGCGGATCAGTCCGTAGCCGGTGGTTGCCGTGCCGGGATCAATACCCAGAACCAACATCGCAGTCTATTCGTTCTCCAGAGCCGCCATGGCCTCCTCAGAAATGTGCAGGTTGGAAGAAAGCGACTGCACATCATCCAGCTCTTCCAGGGCATCCAGGGTCTTCATCACGGCCAGGGTCTTTTCCACGTCCAGGTCAATTTCCTGGGTGGGGATCATGCGCAGTTCGGCTTCTTCGATGGTGATATTCGCAGAGCGCAGCCGGTCGCTGATCGACTTGAAAGCTTCTACTGGAGCGAAAATCTCAATGGATTCCTCGTCACTGGTCACATCATCCGCGCCGCCGTCCACGGCCAGTTCGAAGATCTTATCGAAATCATTACCGGCCGCCGGAATGGAAAAATACGCGATCCGTTTGAACTGCCAGCCAACCGAGCCAGTCTCGCCGAGGTTACCGCCCGCCCGGGTGAGTGCGTGGCGGATCTCCGCCACAGAACGGTTGCGGTTATCGGTGACCACTTCGATCATGCAGGCCACACCGTGGCCAGCATAACCTTCGTAGGTGATCTGTTCAAAGGCGTTGCCTTCTTTGGATTCTCCCGTGCCGCGTTTGATCGCCCGGTCTATGTTGTCTTTCGGCATGTTCTGGGCGCGGGCTTTTTCCACCGCTAGCCGCAGTCTAAAATTCGAATCGACGTCACCGCCGCCATCGCGCGCTGCCATGACGATTTCACGGGTGAGACGGGTAAACACCTGACCGCGTTTCGCGTCTGCAGCCCCTTTTTTCCTCTTGATCGTTGCCCATTTAGAATGACCGGACATAGGTTCTGACTCCTACAGGTAGACGGAATATGTAGTTCAAAAGAACGGAGAGAAATTATAACATGAAAGGTTTCAGGGCTTCCGGATGCGCCGCCTCATACAGGCTCCCGTTGGGCAGGGTGGCGCCGTCCAGTTCCGCGCCGTCAAGGCTCGCGCTTTTCAATTTTGCGCCGGTCAGGTTGGCTCCCTGCAGGTGGGCGCCCTTCAAATTGGCGCCGGTCAGGTCGGCGTCTTCAAGGTTCGCGTCCACCAGCCGGGCGCTCTTTAAAACCGCGTCTTTCAACACGGCCGCCTTCAGGAATGTCCCGCGCAGATTGGTGGCCTGCAGATTGGCTCCCTGCAAATTCACATTTTCCATATAGGCGTATTGCAGGATCACCCCCCACAGATTGGCATTTTTGAGGCTGGCGTTGATCAGATTGCAAGTGCTCATCCGGGCGATCTCCAGATTGGCCTCATCAGCCTGAACACCTTCCAGGTCGGCGTTTTCCAGGTTGGTTCCCTGCATGTTAGCCCGCCACAGAAACGCGTTTTTCAAAGAAGCTCCCACCAGCAGGGCTTCCGTCAGGTTGGCATTCTGCAAAATCGCGCTTTTGATATTGGCGCCCACCAGGTTGGCGTTCCGCAGATCCGCGTCGCTCAAGATGGCCTGGCTTAAATTAACGCCAGCCATGCGCGCGTCGCGCATCACTGCGCCTTTCAGGTTGAGGCCGCTCAGCTCCGCGCTTTCCAGGTCCAGGCCGGCCAGCTGCGGAATCCCCGGCTGGTTGAGTAGATCAAGGATTTGCTGCGCGGAAAATTGCATGCGAACCTCAATAGCAATATCTATCGTAAGTTTATGAATTGAATAATACCCACATCCATTCTAAACGTAAAGTAAATCTAGGAAAAAAAAAGCAAATTATGGGTCAAATATAAAATTTACACATTTTATAGAACCTCAGATCATTATTCAAATAATTATGTACTAAAATAAAACTTTGCGTCCGGACCTGCAAATTTCAAAATTCCAAATAATAAAATCCTTTCAATTATAAAAACCTTTCAGAGGGGAATTTGTGTATGAAGAAGAAGATGATGAACATTCATGTCAAATAAAAGACAGATCGAACTCGATGTATTGCGAGGTATCGCAATATTATTAGTCATTATCTGCCATACATCACCGCGACCTGCAGGAGCTGGAGGTTTCCAGATTCTAGAAAAAGTTGTGAACTTCCTTTTTGGAGGCGGCTGGGTTGGGGTTGATATTTTCTTTGTCTTATCTGGATTTCTCGTCGGGGGTCTCTTATTCAAAGAGGTGAAAGATACTGGCAAAGTAGATATTCTTCGATTTCTCATCCGTCGGGGATTCAAGATATACCCGGCTTTTCTTTTTTTTACTGCTGTCAGTTTTGCACTTCCGATTTCATATAATCCTCCCACCAGTATGGGACTTGTATGTGATCTATTCTATTTGCAGAGTTATTGCCCCGGCATTCATGGACATAGTTGGTCATTGAGTGTTGAAGAACATTTTTACTGGTTACTCGCTTTTCTTATATTATTCCTGGTAAAAAAGAGATCAATCCATTCAATTCCAAGGATTGTTGCCTTTACTTCTGTTATATGTCTTATTATGCGGATAATTACGGCAATAGTAATACCCTATGGATGGATTACCCACAGTTCACCAACCCACCTGCGAATTGATAGTCTGGCTTTTGGCCTTTTGATTGCCTATTACTTTCATTTTTCCAACTCAAAACTGATTTCCGTTGCATCAAGATTCAAATGGCTGCTTCTAGGTGGTGGTATATTGGCGTTGTTGCCACCATTTTTTCTCACTCCTATTCGAAATTTTCCATTTATATATACTGTTGGCTACACAACGAATTATTTAGGTGCGGGAATGCTATTGACCGCATTACTTGTGAATAGGATACCCCCGAATTTTTTCACAAGAATAATGGCGTACATTGGATTCCAATCTTATTCAATTTATCTCTGGCATGGATCTTTCAATTTCTTCGCAATTCCTTTTTTAGTAGAGGCTGGTCTGCTCCCAACTCTATCAAGTGATTCACATTTCTTCGCATACCTGTCGGGAAGTATACTTCTGGGCATCTTTATGGCACTTTATATTGAGAAACCCTTCCTTAAAATACGCGATTGGATAATCCCTGCGACAAAAGTAAATTAAGATATTCTCACGGATGTATTCTCGAAAAGTGATGCAATCATAGGGTGCGCTCGAAATCGAGCGCACCCTATAAGACAATTTTTCTCTAATCGACACGCAACGGATTGTTTAAAAATCGAGAGACTCATTTCGAATCGAAAACAATCGATCCTCCAGATATACAGTCTTTACCAACCTGATACCCGCCATATATTGTCTAGTGGGGCGAGAGGGGGTCGAACCCTCACGATGTCACCATCGACGGATTTTAAGTCCGTTGCGTCTGCCGATTCCGCCATCGCCCCGTGGGGTTTTTCTATTCTACCCTATTCATTCCCTCCGTCAAGAGAGTTAGAAGCCGTTCAGCTCTCCTGCGCGGGCAGAAAAGTCTTGACCCACTTGGCGTAGCGCGATCCCAGGCGCACCAGAGGTGAAGCCAGCTCAGCCTCCACGGTGCCCTGGCCGATCACCGCGCGCAGGTCCTCAGCGGTTGTAAAAGCCGGCAACAGAATCGTCGCGCCGCCGACTTCATACAACGAATGCGAATCGGAGCCGACCGTACCGGGTTTCCCGTGCTCCCCGGCAAAATCAAAAGCCTGCGCGTTCCATTCCGGCCGGTAGCAGCGCGCGTTGAACACTTCCACGGCATCCACCAGATCGATGATCTCCAGCAGGTCTGCCAGCGGCCAGCCGCGGTGCGGGTCGAACGGGTGCGAGATGCTGATGAATGCTCCCTGATCGCGCAGCCGTTTGATGGCCTCTTTCGGTTCCAGATCCCGGGGCACCTCCTCGGTGACGAATGCGGCCAGCAGTTCGCTGGAAGTGGTTTGAACTTCTTCCCCCACGATGATTAACTCAGGATCCAATTCCCGGCAGCGCATGGCGCCGCGGATGGTATTGTGATCCGTCACCACCAGCCGGTCCAAACCCCGCTGGCGGGCAGCGGTGACCAGTTCAGCCGGCCGGACAAGGCTATCCGGTGAGGCATCACAATGACAGTGAAAATCAACTTTTAGCAACGATTCGTCCATGGTAATAATCCATTCAGTAGAAGTAACATTAAGGTATGCCGGTCATGCAGACAGGCAAAGATTATACTCCCAGGCAGTCGGTTGAACGATATGACCGCGTGTTAGAATTGGTCAATGGTTGAGATCGATTTTTAATCAAAACACCTGAACAGGAGCAAGGACAATGGAATCCCAGATCAGTTCATTTCATATCACCCCGGCTGTAAGCGCCGCTCTGCGCAACCGGCGTCCGGTCGTTGCTCTTGAGTCGACCGTCATCACCCACGGATTGCCCGTGCCAGTCAATCTTGAGCTGGCACGCAGTATGGAGGAGATCGTCACGGGTGGAAATGCCACCCCGGCGACCATTGCGGTTCTGGGAGGGCAAGTTCATATCGGACTAGAATCCGGTGAGCTGGAAGACCTGTCAAAATCCTCCGGTACTCACAAGATCAGTGCGCGTGATTTCGGTCCGGCGGCGGCGCACCGCTGGGATGGAGGTACAACCGTGGCCGCCACGTTGATCGTAGCCCGCCACGCCGGTATCCGGGTGTTTGCCACAGGCGGCATCGGCGGCGTACATCGCGGTTCGAATTTCGACGTATCTGCCGACCTGATCGAATTGGGACGCAGCCCGGTGGTCGTAGTTTGTACCGGGGCGAAATCCATCCTGGATCTTCCTTCCACTCTAGAGGTCCTGGAAACCCAGGGTGTTCCAGTGATCGGGTATGGCGTGAACGAGTTCCCGGCTTTCTATTCCACGTCCAGCGGATTACGCCTGGAATGCCGGGTGGATACACCTGAAGAAGTGGCGGAAGTGGCCAGAGCCCACTGGCAAACCGGATTGCGGTCTGCTATTCTGGTGGTTTGCCCTCCGCCTCCGGCAGATGCCATTCCTCCACAGATCGTGGAAGCCTGGATCATCCGCGCGGAAAAAGACGCGCAGATATCCGGAATACACGGAAACGCATTGACCCCCTATTTGCTCACCTGCCTCGGTGAGATCTCTGGCGGTGCAACCTTGAAGACCAATCTGGCTCTGCTGCGGAATAACGCCACAATCGCCGCGAAAATCGCCTGCGCCCTCTTCCCGGAAGTGAAACCGACTATCTGATCAAAATCAGGGTAGGCATCGACTTTCTTCCCTCAGATTGAAGAAATCGAAAGAGAGAAGAAGGTGATTACGGAATATATCCTGAACCCGGTGTTCCGGTTGAGGTAACCACCCGGACGTCCGGTGCGACTGTGCTTTGCTGTGTGGCTGTGGGCTGACTGGTAATCAGGGTGGCTCTGGCTGTGATGGTCGACCGCATGGTCGCGGTTGGAGCGATAGTGCGGCTGGTTTGCGTTATGCTCGGTATCTGAGTCGCCGTCGGCCGGCGCGTGCTGGTCGGTGCGGTTGTTCTGGTTGGAATTGGTGTACGCGTCGGCGTTGGTGCGTCTCCGGTCACCTTGAATTTTCCACCGGTGATATATTGCCTGCCCAGGAATATCTGGACTTCATACTCTCCCGGCAACCACTTCTCCCCCGGCAGCAAACAGTCTGTGTACCCGTATCCTCCGGAACCGCCATCCCAGGGTTTTGTTTCCTGACAGACAATCTCCGTCCCTTGCAGCCAGATGGCCGTCCACTGTGAACCATCCAGCATCTTGTCATAACTGAAAGTGCCATAAAGATGATTCACGGGATTGGCGAACTCAACAAGCGGTTCGACTGGCAGATTACCTTCGATCTTGCGGCTGAATTGCAGGCTGCTGAAGACGGCATCCGGATTGGGAGTGACCTGCCCCAGGAACTTCGTTAACATTTGTGTGGGAATAACCGGCGTGGGAGAAAACAGCGGGGTCTCGGTAATGGTGGGTGTCATGGTGATGGTTGGCGTCAGGGTGATTGACGGGGTCAAAGTCATGGTTGGAGTCAGGGTGATCGTTGGCGACGGGGGAAATACCCTGTATATGGCCGGTCTGGCATATTGATTCAGAGAAAACGCCACTCCCGCCAGGATGATGGCCAGTATAATGTTCCGCCAACCACGCATGATCATTTCCTGCCGTTTGCGGAAGAACATTAAACGTAAACCGGCACGTATGGATTGCGCTCCGGCAAGTCCAGCCAGAATTACGCCAATGACGGATAGAAAGAAAAGAACCTGGAGTGCGGTTTCGATGTCTAAGTTAAGAGAGCTGGGCATTTAACTGACCAATCGTAAAGATTTTTGATTATAGCACGTCCATCCACCGGCCTGATTTTATGCCCTTTCATGGTGTACAATCAATAGCAGTGTGGAGTAAATCGGAATGGTTCTTGAACCCGGCACTATTCTAAATAATCGTTACCGAATTATCTCCGTTCTCGGCCAGGGTGGCATGGGGGCCGTTTATCGAGCTGTCGATGAACGACTGGGAAGTCCGGTCGCCGTTAAAGAGAACCTCAATCTGGCCGATGAATTTGCGCGCCAGTTTAAAAAAGAAGCTGTCACGCTGGCCAGTCTTCGTCATCCGGCATTGCCGAGAGTCGCGGATTATTTTGCCTACCCCCGGCAGGGGCAATATCTGGTCATGGATTACATCGAAGGAGAAGACCTTCGCCAGCGAATTGAGCGGATGGATCATCTTCCTGACCGGGATGTGGTATTGATTGGTGAAGCGGTATGCGACGCGTTGACCTATTTGCATACCAGAATACCGCCGGTCATCCACAGGGATATCAAACCCGGAAATATAAAGATCACACCCTCACAAAAAGTCTTCCTGGTTGATTTTGGTCTGGTAAAACAGGAATATGCCGACCAGGCAACAACAACCGGCGCCCGCGCTATGACCCCCGGATATTCACCGCCAGAGCAATACGGCACAGCCCGAACAGACGCGCGCACTGATGTTTATTCCCTGGCAGCCACACTCTATGCTGCCCTGACCGGTGCGATTCCGGAAGATAGCATTACCCGGGCCACTCATAATGTGGCGCTTACTCCGATCCCTACATTTGTACCCAATTGTAGTAAGCATCTGGCCGTGGTCATAGAAAAAGGTTTGGAACTCAATCCCAATGACCGCTATCAAACCGCGGCAGAATTTCGCAGAGCCCTGTTGGATTCTCTGGAACTGACGACCAGTTTTCTCACTCCACCCAGAATCACAGCACCTCCACCCGAAGCGGTGGATAGCATTCCTTCTTCACAGAACTACGAGGAGATCTTTACACCACCCGAAGAAGAGGAGGAAGTCGTCGAACCGGCTCCGATTGAATTACCTCCATCGACTCGACAAAAACCTGCCAGATCAAAATCACGCGTGCTGCTAATTTCAGCCGTTGTCCTTGTCATGCTGGTTCTGGGATCTTTCTTTGTTCCATGGACTAACCTGCCTTCTTTTATCAGGCCTACACCAATCCCGGTTGTTCAAAAAACCAGTACATCAATCCCATCGTTGACCCGAACCTCTGCACCTGTTCTTCTGCCAGAAGAAAATCAAACAATCCAGCCAACCGAAATGGCTGTACAACCCACTGTTGAAAACAGTCCAACGATGACAATCACTGAAGCGCCCAGCCCGACTGCGACTCCCCTGATCAGCATTATTGGAGGAAGTGATCTGATCGCATTCACTTCAGAACGAACAGGAAATTCACAGATCTGGTCAATGAACCCGGATGGATCCACCCAGAAACAGATGACCGGATTGGCTGATGGTGCGTGCCAGCCCGCCTGGTCACCGGACGGTACTCAACTGGCGTTTATCTCGCCTTGTATCGGCAAGAAAGATATTTATGCCGGTTCTCAGATATATTTGTCAAACGCTGACGGTAAGAACGTACACCTTATGCCCGCGCCAATGAATCCGGCCGGCGATTTCAATCCAGCATGGTCGCCTGATGGCAAAAAGATCGCTTTTGCCTCGCTACGGACTGACACAAAACCTCATATCTTCCTGTTCTCTTTCGAGGATTCTTCTGTGAAACAGGTAACCAGCGCCAGCTACGGGGATATTCAGCCCTCCTGGGCTCCCAGCGGGTTGCAACTGGCATTCGTACGCCAGTTTCCCAATTCACAAATCTGGATCACAGACCTGACGGGGAAGCAGCAATTCCAGTACAGTCCGAGCGGCGCCGTAAAAAATTACTGGCCGGAATGGAGCAGAGATGGTTCGATTTTGTTCTACTCGCAAACCAGCCCTGAACCATTCTTACCGTATCTTGTAGGATTGTCCTACGAGAATCGTGGCAAGAGCCTGGAATTCCGCCTGCCTCCCGTGGGTGCGGCGGATATCGGCCCTGCCACCGAACTGGCTATTTCTCCCGATGGAAAATGGGGTACATATGAAAGCTGGCCGGATGGAACCAACCATGATATCTATATCATCTCGATAGATGGCTCTGACCGCCGGCGGTTGACAACAGATAAAGAACGCGATTTTAGCCCTGTCTGGAAACCGATCTCAACATCAATTCCATGACTCTTCATATTGGTGAAGTAGTAAAAGACCGTTATCGGATCGTTCAGGTTCTCGCCAGCGGGGGAATGGGAATTGTTTATCGCGCCAGAGATGAAAGCCTGAGTGTGGAAGTTGCTATTAAAGAATCCATTCCAGGCAGAATGACCGGAGAGCAGATGCGTAAGAATGCATCCCTGCTGGGCAGTCTTCACCATCCTGCCATCCCCCGGATCACGGATACATTTACTCTGGCGGATGGCGCTCAGATACTGGTGATGGATTACATCCCCGGTGAAGACCTGAAGCAGAGGGTGGAAAAAAGCGGACCATTAAAGATTGGCGAAGCTGTTGACATTATCATGACGATTGGATCAGCTCTTCAGTATCTGCATTCACAGACTCCTCCCATCATTCATCAGGATGTGAAACCGGGGAATATTCGCATCAAACCGGATAGAAGTGTCACCCTGGTAGATTTTGATCTGATCACGACTGTTCAGGATAATCAGACACGACCGAGTACTCATGAACAGGGATTGACACCGGGCTTTGCCGCCCCGGAACAGTACAACCGGATGGCTGATATGGCTTCAGATCAATATGGACTGGCGGCAACTCTGTTCTTTGCCCTTACCGGTTCCGTGCTTGCAGATGGATTGAACCGCGCTTCAGGCAACAGCCAGCTGCCTGAAAGGATGGCTGCCCGAATTCCGCTTGATATTCTCACCTGTCTGCAGAAAGCACTTCAAATCAATCCCGAAGACCGTTATCCGAATATCCAATCCTTTCTTGATGCACTTGGTTCGGTGATCAAAACCCAGCCGGAAGTGTCAACCCTGACAACCAGGAAACAGCGCTACACCAGACCGGAAACAGGCAGTAAATCGATCCTGACGATTGCCGCAATATCATTTGGAGTAATAATCGTCCTGGCAGCGGCCATCCTTCTTTGGACGAGTCTGTCAGGTCCCACATCCAAACCAACACTCGCCATCCAGACGAGCGTGACCATCCCTGTGGTTCTTTCCACTTTGCCAGAAAGTGTGACGGAACAACCGGAGCCAACACATGAAATTCCCAGGATCATGTCTGGAACACCAACCGCTCTCATTGTGGAACAAAAACCGACGCCTCTGGGTGGCGGTGCCGGGGTATTCGCTTTTGTTGCAGAAAAATCTGAAATTCCGCAAATCTTCCTGGGCTCAATAGATTCATCAAAGATAGAGCAACTGACAGAGATTTCCGAAGGCGCCTGTCAGCCGGATTGGTCGCCGGATGGAAAAAGGATCGTTTTCATATCTCCCTGCCCTCCAAAAGCAAAGACCGTGGGAAAAACTGATCCATACTCTGGAGCCGGACTATTCATCTTTTTACTCGAGAATAAACAGGTCATTCCGATTCCATCCCTGCCGGGAGGAGATTTTGATCCAGCCTGGTCTCCGGATGGTCGACAGATAGCGTTTACCTCCCTGCGTTCAAAGATACCGCAAATTTATCTCTACGATTTGCAATCCGAACAAACCAGCCAGTTAACGAAAACCATGGCAGGAAACCGTCAACCTGCCTGGTCGCCGGATGCGAAGCAGATCGCCTTTAGTTCAATGCGCACAGGCACCTGGCAAATTTGGACTATGGACAGCGACGGGCAAAATCCCCGGGTCTTCTCGAATCAGAACAGCGGAGCGGGTTTCACACCGGATTGGTCCCCTGATGCCAAAACGATCATCTTCAGTCAAACCAACTCACTGCTGTTATCGATAAAAAAGGCAGGAGCCGCCAATACGGCCGATAAGATCATCAACAACCGCCTCACCTTTGCAGCCAATCCCGATATTTCGCCTGATAACCGGTGGATTCTCTTTGATTCAAATCTGGGCGGCACCCATCAGGTGTATCGAATATCTCTTGAAGGGAGTGGAGCGGAACCACTCACGCCTGACAATGAGAAGTCTTATCAGCCTGTCTGGAAGCCCTTACCGGGAAATTAACTCTCCAGGTAACGCCGCGTATTCGAGCGGTTGCGCCTGCGCATCACATCCAAAATTCGAGGGAGGAGACTGGTGTACATCCGGTAGGTTACCGGCCAGATCGGGTAATCCCAGGCGCCCAGAGTGCGAACGACCTCGCCGCCGAATCCCCTCTTGAAACGATAAACTCCGGATAATCGATCATCCCCGGTGAATTCGTCCGGCGCACCCCACATATCATAGATTTCCCTGCCCTGAGATCTAGCCATCTGAATCGCCCGCCATTGCAGCAGATGGTTGGGCATATCTTCCCGGTGCTTCAAGCCTGACATACCGTATAAATAATGTGACTTCTTCCCAAAACCGATCACCCAGATCGCTCCAATCAACTCACCATCGATTTCAGCTTTCAAACACGTGGCCATTTGGCCATCCGATAGTATCTGCCAGACTCGTTGATAGTATTCCCACGGACGGATGATAAAACCATCCCTGTCGGCGGTTTCCGTATAAAGATGATAGATCGACGGCCAGTCTTCCCGCCTGGCATCGATAACATTCACTCCCCTGCGTTCTGCCAGCCGGATGTTATATCGTGTCTTGGGATGCATGCGCATGAGAATTTCATTTTCAGAAGCAGTGAGGTCGATTTCTACCGTATTCCGAAATTGGATCTGGTCGGAGGAGAATCGCCAGCCGTTATCCTTCAGGTATTGCTGAACTCCAACCCCGATCGGATCAGGTCTATCATCCTGTGTGCCGGGGATACCCGTTCCAATTATCAGGCTCGGATCGATCTTTAGAAATACCGCCCTGTTCTGACGCGCCTTTGCGATCAATTCGGATAGAAAGGACATATACACACTTGCATCTGTCCAATCCAGCAACGGCCCCCGTGGTACATAGGCAATGGAAACCGGCAGCCGAGATGGCGAGCGGTAAAGCATCATGGCAGCCGCCCGTATCTTTCCGGCACTTTCAGGCCAGATGACTTGCTCAGACCGCCAGCCAACTGGTGCTTTGATCCTGGCCCATTCTTCGGTTTGAAGGAAACTGGCACCTGGCAATTCTTCGATGATCTGATTCCATCCTGCGGAATTCATCCTGCCGCCATTCCACGACTACGTGACATTTGCCAGCGGAATAACCGGTACAGCAAAGGCTGATATACAAAATCATATCCCGGGCAAGATCGCACGATCCGCCCGCCAAATCCTCGTTTAAATCGATAAACTCCCCAAAGACCATCCGAACGGATTTCGAAATTGGCTTCCAGTTCTTCTTCCGGAGCGTCTGGAATACCCCATAGATCATAGATCTCGCACTTCTTTGATGCCGCCCAGCGCATAGCTTCAAATTGAAGGAGGTATGTTGGCATACGATGGCGTTCCCGGTCGTCAGATGCGCCATACAGATAATATGCTCTTTTGCCATGGGCAAAAACCATCAACATGGCCAGAGGGCGGTTTTCACATTCCGCCTGAAGTAATGCGACTTCTCCGGAGGAATAGAACAGGGAATACACCTGCTGATAATACTCGATGGGATGAACACCAAATCCATCCCTAGTCCCAGTGGTCTTCATCAATCGTTCGAAAGCGCCGAAATCATGACTTTCTACAACTCGAACATCCTTCTTTTCAGCAAGCCGCGTGTTGTAACGCGTTTTCTGTTTCATATGTGACAACCAGACTTCCGGATCCCCTTTTAAGTCAACCAGAATGGTCTGCCGCGGCTGAATGGTGTCACCCACCGGAAGAAAACCTTCCATATCTCTCGACTGTGCTTCATTCAGGGGATCTTCCTGGTCAGGTTCCACGCGCAGGAAGATGGCATGGTTTTGGCGGCACGTGGAATGGACCTCCGGCCAAAGCTCTCTCCAATTTACCCCAACCGGACCTTTGGGAATATACGCCATGGTTAATCCGAGTGGCAGTCTTCTGAAAAGGATCTGCGCTCCGGTCAATCCATTCGCTAACCTGACAGCGGTCCAATTGAAATGGCTCTTGAATTCCCCCCACATGCGAGTCTGCAGGAGGTGAGCGTCAGGCCGTTCTTCGAGAAATTTGTCCCACTCTGAAGAAGTCAGTATGGACATCAGTCAATGGATATCAACTCATGCGGCTGCGTACTGCGCACAGACGCGCCTGGAATGAGATCATCCATCATCTCCAGCACGGCATCATCATTTCCATTACGTGCCTGTTGAATGATCTCGTCGATAGCTTTTTTCAATTCGTCCCCACGCAGATCCTCGCTGCCGTCCACTTTATAGACATCAGGGTGTGGCGTGCGGACAAAGGCATTGCTGTTGTCCCAGAGATCCTCGCTCAACTTTTCTCCCGGGCGGATGCCGGTAAATACGATCTCCACATCACGGCCCGGTTCCAGACCAGAAAGACGGATCAGGTCTTCCGCCAGATCAAGAATTCTGATCTGCTCACCCATATTAAGAACATAGGTCTCTCCACCCTGCCCCATGGAGGCTGACTGAAGCACGAGATTCACCGCTTCAGGAATGGTCATAAAATAACGTTTCATATCAGGGTGTGTGATGGTGACCGGGCCACCCCGGGCGATCTGGCGTTTGAACAGCGGGACCACGCTCCCCCGGCTGCCCAGAACATTGCCAAAGCGCACAACACAATAATCGCGGTGGTATTTTTCCGCCGCATCCAGAACTGTCATTTCGGCCAGACGTTTCGTCGCACCCATCACATTTACCGGACGGATGGCCTTATCGGTGGAAATCATCACCAGTCTTTCCACATCATGATCCACGGCAGAAAGAACCAGATTGCGCGTGCCTTCTATGTTATTGGTGACAGCCTCTTCAATATTACTTTCCATCAACGGAACATGTTTATGGGCAGCGGCATGGAAGACAACCTGTGGTTTGTAACAGTTTAAAATTCGGTCGATATGGTCTCTATCGCGAATATCAGCGATGACCGGTCTCAGGGTTAGTGATGGAAAACGATCCTGCAATTCAAGATAGGCTTCGAAAATGCTATTTTCACCATGTCCCAGCAAAATGAGTTCCGCCGGATTCCAGCGGCCAATCTGGCGGCATAGTTCCGAACCAATAGATCCACCGGCACCGGTAACCAGAACGACCTGGTTGTTGATGGTCCGCCCCACCTGTTCATCCATGATCCGGGTGGGTTCACGCCGTAGCAGGTCCGTAATATCCACTTCACGCAGACGGTTAACATTGACCTTGCCGCCCAGCAATTCATAAATTCCCGGCATCGTTCGGAAATGTACAGCTTTCAAGCGGCACACATCGGTGACCATGCGGATGACCTTGCCGGGTGCACTTGGAATGGCGATGATCACCTCATCCACCCGCCGGTTATCCAGCACTTTGGCCAGATCGGTCAATGAGCCAATCACCGGAACTCCGTGGATTTGTTGCCGATACTTGATCGGATTGTCATCCAGAAAACCGATTGGCACCAGATTCACCTGGGGATTTTTTTTCAGTTCGCGTACCACCAGCGCACCTGCGTCACCCGCACCGATGATCAGAGCTTTCTTTGTCTTTCCATTGTAAGAACCTGCCACTTGCTGGGTGTAACTTTCGGAAAGCAGGCGGATTGTAAAACGCAATCCGCCAACCAGCATCAGGGAAATCAACCAGTCAATGATTAGAACAGATCTGGGAAATCCCGTGAATAATCCCAGATTGAAAAAACTGACCATCACCACCGAAAGGAGAACCGAAGCAGATGAGACAGCGGCGATGATCAATTTGAGTTCCTGGATCGAAGCGTAGATCCATAAACGCCGGTATAGCCGAAAGTAATAATAGATCAAAGGTTTTATGACCAGCGCGGAACCAATCATCCAGTAAGCGGACGGCAGGTAAAACGTAAAGGCGGCACCCAATTCGAGGCGCAGCACATAGCTCCCTATGACGGAGATTACGATCAGAATGATATCGATCATAAGTACGTAGCGATTGCGAATATTGGGACGCGACTTCATCATTGACCCTTTAATCCGAAGACGGCTCCCGCCGTGCGTAGAATGATTAAAACATCCAGAATAAGACTGCGATGTTTTATGTAATACAGATCATATTCCAGCTTGGTAATGGTATGCTCAATGGTGGAGGCATAACCGTAGTTTACCTGCGCCCAGCCTGTCAATCCTGGTTTGACAAAAAGGCGAGCCCGGTAAAAGGGAATCTTCTCCTGCAGTGTATCAACCAATTCTGGGCGTTCCGCGCGCGGACCCACCAGGCTCATACTGCCCATCAGAACACTCAAGAATTGCGGTAGTTCATCCAGGTGAGATTTTCGCAGGAATCGGCCAATACGGGTAACCCGATGATCATTTTCAACGGCCATACGCGGTTTACCGTCTTTTTCGGCGTCCTGATACATCGTCCGGAATTTTGTGATCCGATAAATCTGCCCATTGATTCCCAGTCTATCCTGGGAGAAAAAGACAGGTCTGCCGCTGTCTAAAACAATAGCCAGTGAGATGAATGGCGCCAGCAAAACGAGGGCCAGGGTTCCAATCAAACCGCCGAATATATCCATCAGTCGTTTTGCGAGTTCGTAGAAACCGCCGGCATGCGCCTGGTCGACAAAGGAACGCAGGATCCAGTCTGACTGCAAAAGCAGGATGGGAACTCGCCCCAGAGTTTCCTCATAGACAATCGGCATCGTGGTGATCTCAATACCTTTTTCTTCGGCTTTCAATAGATTCTGTAAAAGGGTTTGATTCATCTGGCCGCTGATGGAAAAAATCACATCGGAGATGTTCTCATCATCCAACAATCGGGGAAGGTCGATGCCGTTGCCAAGGACCGGGATCTTTTCGATGGTGGTTCCCTGTTTCCCGGGATCATCATCCACAAATCCTACAATAAAAAAAGGCAGTGGTTTCACTGTGAAAAGCGCTCGGACCAGATTGCTTCCAGCCCGTCCAGCTCCAACAATGATCACCCGCCTAAGGAACTGAGGAGCAGTGAAAATCTTTATATATAAGAGGCGCCACAGGATCGTCAAGATTGAAACGGCAATGATAAAAGCCGCGACGCCGGTGCGAGGCAAAGATTTTGGTTCGCTGATGAAGAAAACGAAGAAATAGATGACGAAGCTGATGCCGGCCGCAATCGCCACTCCTCGGATTGTATCCAGTATCCGGCTTGACCGGCGAACATCATACAACTCGAGGATCAATAGCAGCCAGATAAAGGGTAATAAATAGAACCATTCAGCCGGACGATCGAGAATGAATTCAAGCGAGAAATTGAACCATTGATCTCTCTTAGACCAGAAATAGAGCGAGATGAATAACCCTATCCAGGAGACAGAAAGATCACCCAGGAAAAGAATCAACCGCCGTTCCGGAGTTTTTAATCGCCAGCGTAACGGGCGTAAGGATTTTGGAATATTCATTCGTAATTCAGATGCGTACTTTCCTAACGATTTATCAAAAGACCCGCCATGAAACCGGCTCCCCAGGTAACATGCATGGTCAAAATTGCCAGCGGCACACTGCAGATCAGAGCAAATTCATTTTGTCTGATTGCCACCGGAAACGACGCACCGATGATTATACTCAGATATAGAAGAAAAACAGATACAAAACCGGTAAGGAATATGGGTTGAAACAAACTTAAAAACAACAGGAATAACAGTCCTATAACGAACAGGGGCGGCATCAATTGTCGTAATTTCAAGGAGGCGGGGTATTTTCGGGCCATCCGGGCTTTCCAGAATCCGTAGCGCCAGTATTGCTGAGTCAGACCTTTCAATGTGGGCTGGGAATAATACCGGCAGACAATCTCAGGATCAAACCAAACCACTCCACCTGATCTGCGGATACGCTCATTTAATTCGTAATCCTCATTGGTGAGAAGCGTTTCATCGAACAGGCCGATCCTTTCGAAAAGAACGCGTTGATAACAGCCAAAAGGAACAGTGTCAACAGGGCCTTCTTCACCGGAAGTGCGGTACCGGGCATTACCCGCACCCAGAGGATGAGCGGCAGCTCTTGAAATTCCCCGGGCCATCCAGGAATCGATCCGGGGGATGATCTCCCACCGGCCGCCAACATTATCGCCCTTACCGGCTTCCAGGTCTCGCACACAAAGCGCGATGTAATCTTCTCGCGGGATAGAATGCGCGTCCATGCGCAGAATTACTTCATTTTTGGCAGACTTGATGGCCAGATTCAATGCGGCGGGGATCTGAGTTTTCTGGTTCGAAATCACTCGGATTGTCAGATCAGTGTGATCTTGCTTGAATTGTTCAATCTTCTCCAGGGTGTTGTCTGTTGAGAGGCCATCTGCGATGATAACCTCCAGCAGGTCTCGTTGGTATTGTTGTCCATAGACAGCCTGCAACACCGAACAGATGGTGTCTTCTTCATTTCGGCAGGGAATGATGATCGAGACTGTCTTCATCTTCAAGGTCTGTTTCCTCTGGATGTCGGTTTTTCATAAACAGGCAGACGCACATAGAAGGTGCTTCCTTTGCCGGGTTCGCTGGCAGCCCAGATTTCTCCATTGTGCGATATCACGATTTGGCGGGCAATGGCCAAT
Organism: Leptolinea sp.; assembly: GCA_012798535.1. GTDB lineage: Bacteria > Chloroflexota > Anaerolineae > Anaerolineales > Anaerolineaceae > Leptolinea. The sequence continues at coordinate 3,945 of JAAZMZ010000003.1, read as the reverse complement.
CCCAGTCCAATACCGTGGCCGGAACCGCCCTTGCGTGATTTATCCACCTGATAGAAACGTTCAAAAATCCGAGTCTCTTCATCGTTGGGAATACCTGAACCGGTATCTGTCACCGAGGCCAGAATAGAATTCTGGTCGGCATCCAGGCGCAGGGTGATCTGCCCGCCCGGCTTCGTGAATTTGATGGCGTTGTCGACCAGATTGGTGAACACCTGAGCCAGCCGGTCTCCGTCGCCCATTACCATGAGATTGGATTTGATCTGCTTCTTAATGGTCAATTCGGCCGCCTGGATTTGCGGCAGCATTTTCTCATCCAACTGGTCCAGGATCAACGACAAATTCACGGGAGAAAGATGCATATTGGCGGTGCCTTCTTCCAACCGGGAAAGAGTGAGAAGATCGATGACCAACCGGTGCATTCGGGAGGCTTCATCATAGATTACATTGGCAGCCTGCATTAATTCGTGTGGTGTGCTTGCCGCGCCGTCCTGAATGGACTGGGCAAATCCTTGAATGGAAGTAAGCGGAGTCTTCAATTCGTGCGAAACATTGGCGAGGAAATCTCTTTGCGACTCCTCAGTTTGTCGTACACGTTTGCTCATCTGATTGAAGGATTCGGCCAGTTCCTGGATTTCACGCGGACCTTCTTTTTCCAATATAGGGTAACTCCCGCTTTCGATCTGCCGGGCGCCATCTGCCAGCCGTTTTAATGGACTGCTTATCCATGTTGACATGAACAATCCCAGAGCAAACGCCAGAAACAGGGCTATCATGATCCCTTGAAACATGGGCTGCAAGATTTCATCCCGCAGCATGGCACGAAACTCAATTACCGGTTGATGCGATGCCGCCAGCAGTGACATTTGTCCATTTATCGGGCGAAGCACATAAAGCCAGGATTTTTGATCGATATCTTTGAAAGTGTTGGACGCGATAGGATCATTACCCGTTTCTTTGAGCGGCACTTCGAAATCGGGTATCGGCGGGTTCTTACCCTTTCCGCTGTCCAGAATGACGTGCCCATTAATATCCACAATGGCATAGCGGATACTATCTTCACGCGCCTGTTGGATGATCATGGTATTCAACGCGGTCATATCCATCTGAGACGACATCTTGATCTTCCCGGCAAGTACCGACTCAGCCAGGCGTAGCTCCATAATTGCCTGACGGTGAAAAAGAGAACCGCGATCTACGGCGGTGATTACAACCCCGAGCATGCCGATCAGGGCAGCGATGATCACCAGGGAATAGCTGATCCAGAGGCGTGATCTAATGGATGAAAGCATCAGGCTGTCAACTTATACCCGATGCCGGTTACAGTCTCGATGTGCACCCCGCTGCCCTCGATCTTCGATCGAAGTTGCGCGATATGCACATCAACAGTCCGGGTTTGACCGAAGTATTCAAATCCCCAGGCCAGATTCAACAGTTTTTCTCGCGAAAGGACCAGTCCGCGATTTTTGGCAAGTACCCAGAGAACTTCGAATTCCTGGGTTCTAAGAGAAAGCGGTTTATCCCCCATGTACACTTCGCGGCGGGCAGGGTCAACTACTAAATTGCCTACGCGCAACATCTCTCCTGAAGTCTCTTTGCCAAATCGTTCAGAGCGGCGTAATATCACCTTTACCCGCGCCGTCAACTCGCGGGGATTGAAAGGCTTTGTCATGTAATCATCCGCACCCAGTTCCAATCCCAGTATCTTATCGATGTCATCGTCTCGTGCGGTCAGCATGATAACCGGCACATTATTTTTTTCACGGCGCAGCCGCTTGCAAACTTCCAATCCATCCAATTCCGGCAGCATCACATCCAGCACCACCAGGTTGGGCTTTTTCGTTCGAATAGTCTCCAGCGCCGATTTCCCATCCACCGCAGAAATGATCCGGTAACCTTCCCGCTCCAGATACATGCGTGCGAGTTGAATAATATTGGGCTCGTCATCCACCAGCAGGATTAATTCATCTGCCATAATCCTGAAATTTATCCTTTTTTACCACAACCGCAATCGCAATTATTTCCTTCCGAAGAATCATCGTCACAGTCGCAATCCGGATCATAGGCGACCAGTTCGATTTCCACCATTCCATTTTTAGGAAGACCGGCTACCTGAATGGTCGAGCGGGCCGGGCAATTATCGGTGAAATACTCGCCGTATATGGCGTTCATTTTTTGAAAATCGGCCATATCTCTTAAAAATACGGTGGTTTTAATCACATGCGCCATGTCGGTGCCGGCAGCTTCAAGCACATTCTTCAGATTGGTCAGCACCTGATGTGTCTGAGCTTCCAGTCCACCTTCCACCAGTTCATTCGTCGCCGGATTCAATCCGGTCTGCCCGGAACAATAAATGAAATGACCAACCTTGATCGCGGCTGAATAAGGGCCGAGAGCTCTGGGAGCTTTAGGCGCAACGATCACGGTCTTTTCTTTGCAAGAGCATGTCATGGTTATTCTCCTTATATAAGTAAGGCAATTTTAAGACAAAGGTGGTAAGTTGACAACAGATTTGTGCTTTCGCAGAAGAATATCTATAATTTGTCCATAATTGAAAATATCTGAAAGGAGTTGCAGTATGACCGCCATTAAAGATATTGAAGGCATTGGAGATGTATTTACAAAAAAACTGCATGCCATCGGGATCAATTCGGTAGAGGCTCTTCTGGAAAAAGGCGCCACCAAAAAAGGCCGGGAAGAAGTAGCTAAAGCCGCCGGGATTGATGAGCATAAGGTTCTTGAATGGGTGAATCGGGCTGATCTGTACCGCATCAAAGGTATCGGCTCAGAATATTCTGACCTCCTGGAAGCAGCCGGTGTGGATACGGTGGTCGAACTTGCGAAACGGCGCGCAGACAACCTGACGGAAAAGATGGTGGAAGTCAATGTCGCTAAAAAACTGGTTCGCCGAGTACCCACACAACAGATGGTCGAGGGTTGGATCAACGAAGCCAAGAAATTACCACGCATAGTCTCCTATTAGGTCTTCTGTAAATGAGCGGCGCGGTACCAGCAGGTCGCATTTTTTCGTGCCGCTCATAATAAAAACACGCTATCCTGACCGGGATGTCCGGATTTCCATGAAAACGCAGCAGGCAGCTTTAATGGAAAAAGTTCATTGGTAGATCACCGGTCAGGTTGTTGATTCAATGATTAACGTTCTGGAAAAACCAGTCCGAAAGATCGACGTCTGACTGAGACATGGAAAATCTCTCTCACGGTGCATTCAGAAATAAGAATGACCGGCTAGAGACAATGCGGTGATGTTGACTTTTTTGAAACAGAAAACTAAACTTACCTAATGCTCGCAAGAATTTTTTCCTGCGCGGTCATCGGCCTGGAAGGGGTAATAGTAGAAGTAGAGGTCGATACCGGACCTGGATTACCAAAGATGGTGATTGTCGGTCTGCCTGACGCGGCGGTTCAGGAGAGCCGTGAACGCGTCCGTTCGGCGGTACACAATGCCGGTTTTGATTACCCCCGGCGCGCATTGACGGTCAATCTGGCACCAGCTTCCGTTCGGAAAGAAGGACCGGCCTATGACCTGCCCATCGCCCTGGGCGTTCTTACCGCCACTCATCAACTTGATCCCGATTCACTGGAAGATAGCCTGGTGATCGGTGAGCTCTCTCTGGATGGTTCGGTCCGCCATGTACGCGGCGTGCTGCCCATGGCCGCCACTGCCCGCCAGCAGAATTACAGCCGGGTATTCGTTCCGGCCGGCGATGCGGCTGAAGCAGCGCTCATTCCCGGGCTGGAAGTCATCCCGGTCAATTCGTTGACCGAACTGGTGATGCATTTACGTGGAGAAATTCACCTTCAAGTCACCCCGACCATCGATCCGGCCGATGTGGAGAATCCGATCCTCTCTGATTTCAGCGAGATCAAGGGGCAGGAACACGCCAAACGCGCACTGGAGGTGGCCGCCGCCGGCGGGCACAATGTGTT
>JAAZMZ010000033.1 GCA_012798535.1 Leptolinea sp. | reverse complement strand
CCCTGAAAATCGCCGGCAAGACCGGAACGGCCGAATACTGTGATAATATCGCGCAGGCCGCCAATCTTTGTACACCGGGCAACTGGCCGTCGCATGCCTGGTTTATGGCTTACGCACCCTATGACGATCCGGAAATAGCCGCAGTGGCTTTCGTGTATAATGGTGGGGAAGGCGCCAGCGTGGCGGCTCCCATCGTCCGAAAAGTCATTGACGCGTATTTTGAGCTGAAAGCCGTAGATGCGGCAGCCAACGTTCAACGATAATTGTGAAACCTATGAATAACCCTGCCACACTGACCGGTGACCGTCCTGTTGATTTTCAAATTAAAGGGATCAATGACGGTCTCCTCATCACCCTCGGAGAAGGGGATTGGTCAGTTATCCGGGAAGAATTGCTCCGCAACATAGAAGAGCGTTCGGCCTTTTTCCAGGGCGCGCGGGTCGCGCTGGATGTCGGTGATCATGTTTTAAAAGCAGCCGAATTGGGTGCGCTGCGTGATAAGCTGGGAAATTTTGGTATTTCTCTCTCGGCGGTGATCAGTACCAGTGGAGTGACTGAAAAAACCGCTTTAATGCTGGGAATCGGAACCCGGTTGTCGGCTTCTCGAAAACCGGTTTTTCCATCACTTCCAGAAGCGGAGCCAGTTTCAGTCACCGGCGAAACAGCCGTATTCGTGCAAAAGACTCTGCGTTCAGGTACGAAAATCCAGCATGATGGAACGGTGGTTGTGCTGGGTGATGTAAATCCCGGAGCGGAGATAGTTGCCGGAGGTAATGTGATCATCTGGGGACGTCTTCGCGGATCGGTGCATGCTGGCAGTAGTGGCGATGAATCCGCCGTAATCTGTGCACTCGAAATGCTGCCTATGAATATCCGTATCGCAGAATCCACGTTTGAGAATAAACCACGCAAGACAAAACCCGGTCCAGAATTTGCGTCACTCTCAATGGGTACAATCATCATCCAACCCTGGAAACATCCTTCGTATTGAGGTATCTGTATGTCAGCTAAAGTAGTAACCGTTACATCCGGAAAAGGTGGTGTGGGAAAGACCACCACCACCGCCAATATCGCCGTGGCACTCAGTATGGACGGCGCCAAGGTAGTGTGCATCGATGGCGATATTGGCTTGAGAAACCTGGATGTGATCATGGGATTGGAAAACCGGATTGTTTACGACCTGGTGGATGTTGTGGAAGGCCGCTGCCGGCTCAGACAGGCCATGATCCGTGATAAACAAAACTCCGAACTGTACCTGATACCCGCCGCGCAAACCAGAGATAAAAGCGCTGTGTCTCCGACTGATATGGTGCGCCTGTGTGATGAATTGCGCCAGGAGTTCGATTGGATACTCATCGATTCGCCAGCCGGTATTGAACGCGGATTCCGTAATGTGATCGCTCCGGCGGATATTGTGCTGGTGGTGACCAATCCCGAAGTCTCGGCTGTGCGCGACGCGGACCGTATTATCGGGCTGATTGAATCAGAAGAAAAAGGCCCCGCCCGCCTGGTGATCAACCGGTTGAATACAACCATGGTTAAACGCGGCGATATGCTCAGTGTAGATGATGTGACAGAATTACTGGCGGTTTCATTAATCGGGATCGTGCCGGAAGATGAGACCGTCATTTCAAGTGCGAACCGCGGCCAGCCTGTGGTGACAGATCCGAAATCCAGAGCCGGTCTGGCTTTTCATGATATTGCGCGCCGCCTGCGCGGTGAGGAAGTCCCCTTCCCATCGTTGGAGGAAAGGGAAGATTTCTTTAAGAAGCTGTTTCGGGTTAACTGAAGCAGGGAGATAATTTATGCCCAGTTGGATGGATCGAATTTCTGGAACCCGTACAAACAGCGCCAATCAGGCCAAAGAAAGGCTGAAACTGGTCTTAATTCATGATCGGACGGATTTGACCAATGAGGAAGTGAACCGTCTGAAAGAAGAATTAATGTCAGTGATCCGGAAGTATATCGAAATTGATCCGGGTGAAATCCGAATTGTGATCAATCATGACGGCCGTGAACAACGCCTGGTAGCAGATGTGCCATTGCGCGGCGGACAGAGACGGCGGATCGGTTGACCTGTATGAGATTATGTTCCGTATAGAAAGTTGGCGCCATTTCGACTACTGGTTGTTTGGCACCGTCACCATCCTCTGTATTTTTGGCATCATCATGATCCGTTCGGCTGTTGCCGGATCTATCGAGCTGGCCGGTTATGCCAACCGCCAGGCGTATTTTGTGCTGGCCGGGCTGATGGTTGTGATCGTGACGGCGGTGGTGGATTACCATTTTCTCGGTAACCTCGCCCGCCCGATGTATATTTTTGCACTGGTTTCCTTACTGGTAATCTATGTCTATGGACAGGCCCGTTTTGGATCAGCCCGCTGGCTGGACACCGGGATTATTCTGATCCAACCGGCTGAACTGGCCAAGATCATCATGGTGATCGTGCTGGCTGATTATTTTGCCCGTACGCAACAAGACACTCATAATCTGATCTGGGTGGTAAAAAGTGCAGCTCTGATGTTCGGTGTCGTTGTATGGATCCTCCTTCAGCCCAATCTGAGCACATCTATTGTGATCATCGTGTTGTGGTTTTCTATGCTTTGGATTAGCGGCCTCCCGCCAAAGTATCTGCTGCTGTTCGCCTTTCTGGCAGTCATTGGGGGCATGATACTCTTTCCATTCCTGGAAAACTACCAGCAAATGCGCGTCTTAAATTTTCTATTTCCTGACCCCACTTCACGGCACGGAAACAGCTATAACGTAGAACAGGCCTTGATCTCCATCGGCTCGGGCGGATTATTTGGCATGGGGTACGGACATGGATCACAGGTGCAGCTACGCTTCTTGAAAGTCCGGCACACCGACTTTATCTTTTCCGCCATGGCGGAGGAGTTTGGTTTTATTGGCACGGTGCTGGTGATCGGGCTGCTGGTTTTTGTGATCTACCGCTGTTTCCGGGTAGCGCGTGAAGCCCAGGATCAATTCGGTGCGTTGATTGCCTATGGCATTGGCGTGTTGATGTTCTTCCAGAGCGCGGTGAATATCGGCGTCAATTTGAATGTGATCCCGGTAACAGGATTGGTGTTACCATTCATCAGTTACGGAGGCAGTTCGCTGCTCTCTACGGTTCTGGCTGTAGGTCTGGTGGAAAGTGTTGCTCTGCGGCGAAAACCGCTGGATTTTTAATTTATTACTGGAGAATGTTATCCATGTCATCTGTTCCCGCCCGTGTTCGTTTTGCCCCATCCCCCACCGGCCATCTCCATCTGGGCGGCGCCCGCACCGCTCTGTATGACTATCTACTGGCAAAACAAACCGGGGGGCAGTTCATTCTGCGCATCGAAGACACAGACCGTAGACGCCTGGTACCCGGCGCGGAGGAAGAGATCATGTCCGGCCTGCGCTGGCTGGGTTTGCAATGGGATGAAGGCCCGGATATCGGCGGGCCGTACGGTCCATACCGGCAGTCTGAACGCAAAGAACTCTACCAGCAGTATGCCAACCAGTTGATCGAAAACGATCAGGCCTTCTATTGCTTTTGCACCTCTGACCGTCTGGAACGAGTCCGCACGGAGCAGCAAAAAGCGAAAATGATCCCGCATTACGACGGCACCTGCCGCCGGTTGGACAAAGATGAAGCCCGCCGGCGGGTGAATGCCGGGGAACCGCATGTCATCCGTTTTAAAACTCCCCGTGAAGGATCCATCACCGTTAAGGATGTTTTACGCGGCGAGATCACCGTGGAAAACCGCACCATCGATGACTACATTCTGGTGAAATCTGACGGTCTGGCTCTGTATCATCTGGCAGCCATGGTCGATGACCACCTGATGAAGATCACACATGTCATCCGCGGATCGGAATGGCTGCCCACCCTGCCGCTTCACAGCCATATCCACCGGGCGCTGGGTTGGGAAGAACCGCAGTGGGTGCACCTTTCGGTTTTTCTCAAGCCCACGGGGAAGGGGAAGATGAGCAAACGGGAAGCCGCCGATCTGATCAAGGACGGGCATTCCATTTTTGTCAAAGATTTTACCGGGCTGGGTTATCTGCCCGAAGCGGTGGTCAACTGGATCACCCTGATGGGCTGGAGCTATGACGATCACACGGAGTTCTTCTCCCTGCAGGATCTGGTGGAAAAGTACAGCCTGGAGCGGTTGAATCCATCACCCGCGGCGATCAACTTCACAAAGCTGGACCATTTCAACGGGCTGCACATCCGGTCCTTGCCGGTGGCAGAGTTCAGCCAACGTATTAAGCCATATTTCACGGCTACCGGATTGAACGCCGACGATGCGACGTTGAACAAGATCGCCCCGATTATACAGGAACGGGTGGCCACCCTAGATGAGGCGCCCGAGATTGCCGGTTTCTTTTTCCGGCCGGCCGTCGAACCGCAGGTGGAAGAATTGACCGCCAAAGGACTTACGGCAGCCCAGTCTGCGGATGTGGCCCGGCGCAGCCTGGCCGTATTGGAATCCGCGCCGGAGATGACCGCGGCAGCCGCCGAACCGCCCATGCGCGCGCTGGTGGAAGAACTGGGACTTTCCGCCGGGCAGGTGTTTGGCATCCTGCGCACGGCGGTCACCGGGCAGAAGGTCAGTCCGCCGCTGTTCGAGAGCATGGAGATCATCGGCCGCGAGGAAGTGCTGAAACGTGTTCGCCGGGCGATTGAGTTGCTTGAGCGAGCCGGATAAGTTGACACATCGTTCCCCCGGTGGTATAAATGGGGGCGCGAGTTCGTTGGGGGCTCGTCTAATGGCAGGACAGCAGACTCTGGATCTGTATGTAGAGGTTCGACTCCTTTGCCCCCAGCCATAAAAGGCCATCCTTTCGGGTGGTCTTTTCATTTACCTGTTTACCCAATTGGGCAAAGCGATTTGTTACACGGTTTACGGCATTGTAAAATGCAGGGTCGGCCTGAGAAAGGGTACTAAATTTTTGATAATCGGTGTTGGCGTGTGGGTCGGGGGAGCCTGCAGCGGTGTGAATGGTTTGAATATCTCGACCTCCACGGTATTGATCTCCACCCAGAAGGCATCATTACCGGAGGCATTGATACCGAATACCACGTTATCAGGTGACTTCAGTTTAAAATAGCCTTTATAACTTCCCAGTGTGGTTGGAGCTGTTAAAGTAACGGAGACATCCGCGACGGCGCCTGAAGGAATGATTCCGCTGGTTAGCACCGTCTCATCCGGTGCGCCCATGCGGTCGCCGGAATAGAAGATCAGCTTGTACCCTGAGGTCCAATCACATGTGCCGGTATTTTGCAGACGCCAGGTTTTGGTGATGGTCGCTCCGGCGATGATATTCGTGCCATCCGGATAATTCACATCACTGACAAATGAAGCCTTATTACAGGCAACCGGGGCGGTAGTGTTCGTGGGAGTCAGGGGGATGGCTGTAACTGTGCTGGTGAATGTCGGCGTTTCGGTAACGGTCGGGACGGTCGGTGAACTGGTGGGAGATGGTGAAGGTGGTGTCGATGTAGATGTGTCTGTGGCTTCAAGAGTGACGGTAGGTGTGGTGGAATTCCCCGTGTTGCTGATCAAAGGCATGTTACAGGCCAGGGTGATGGCCAATACCATCAGAATATATACCAGTCGTGGAGTGTTACTGACCTTGCGCATATAACCTCCTTGCGTCCAGGGAATAATACTAACATTATACAATTCCTGAAAATTTCGACAAGTTAAGCTTGCAGGGCTTTTTTACCCCGGTCTTTCACAAAGATCTGCATGATAACGACACCCAGGGTGGCAAACATGGCGGCTGTAAGGAAGGTCGTCGAATAACCACTCACATCCGCGAGCCAGCCACCCAGCAGGGGAGCCAGGATGGTGCTTGGCGCAATTAAAGTGTTGGACAGACCGACGTAAGTGGGTTTTTCTTCCTCCGTGCCGAATTCCAGCGATTTGGCTATGCCGATCGTCCAGAAGGCCGTACTGGCTGTCCCGGAGAGAATGATCACCAGATAAAACCAGGACGGATCAGGCGCCCAATAGGCGAGGAGTGACGCCAGTCCAATGGATGCCGCGCCGCCTTTGATCACATTCGAGCTGTTCCATTTATCTGCAATCCACCCCAAAATGGGGTTGGCCAGCACCTGCGTAAAGAACAGCAACCCGGTAAGGATGCCGGCGGCTTCCAGATTCATCTTTAAAACCTTGATAGCATAGATGATAAAGAAAGCCTGGGCCATCATCCCGAATTGGAAGGCGTTGCGGGAGATGATGAACCAGCGGAACGGTTCATCCTTTTTCATGATGGTGATTACATTTCGCCAGAAATCCGCGTGCGAATTGTCCACCGTCAGATCCGGCTTTTTGTGTTCTCGGGTGAGCGAAAGAGAGGCATAGGACGCGGCCATTAGTCCAAAGGTGATCACAAAGCAAAGCGCGTAACTTCCGGGTGATTGCATCTTCGCCAGCAGGAATCCGGCGATCACGGCGCCGACGCTTGAAAGAAGGTTGGAAGCACCGGTTTGTAATCCGAAGAAAGTGGCTAGAACATGTGAAGGGATGATGCGGCTGACCATATTCTGCCAGGCGTTAGCCGTCATGCCCGCGCCCATTCCCTGCCAGATCAATAAGATATAGGTGAGCACCAGGCTGGCGGTTGGTCCAATTTTGGGAGACAAAAGCGCCACCACAGCCAGCCCGAGAAAAGGAATTCTTTCCTGAATGGTCATTAGAATCACAAATGGTTTGAATCTCGGCATGCGGGTGATACGATGCGCGGTAAAAAGCTGGGGAAATTGCCAGCCGGTATTATGAATGGCAGGGATGAGGCCGATCAGTGTGGCCGAATTGGTCATGGTTGCCACAAATAATGGAATAACGGTATTGAAAGAGGATATTCCGATCCCCATTCCAAAAAAAATGGCATCTACCATATTGACGATGAAATTGTGTTTCAGGTTCTTCTGTACTTCGTCCATTATTTAAGGTTTCATCCGGTTAAACAAATCCCCTCCCGGGAGAAAGAGGGAGGGGATTCAACTCACATTCCAATGATGGTGCTTACCCTTTCAACACCATCGATTCTACTGAATATCGAAAAAAAAGACTAGTAGGTCTCTTCCTCTTCATCGGACCAGATATCGTCATCTTCATCTTCTTCGCCGTCAATCTCTTCCCATTCTTCCAGTTCTTCTTCCTCTTCTTCCCAATCTTCATTGGTTGTTGCTTCGGCGTTGGGATTATATGTCATACATCCCGAATCAGGATCGAATTCCACGGCAGCAGCACTGCACATACCCTCATCGATGAAAACGCAATCCAGATAATGACATTTAATTCTAGCCATTCTTTTCCTCCACAGAGATTTTGTGATCACTCTGGTTTTGAACCAGTCTATTTAATGAGCAAACAAAGTCAATTGTCATCATTATGGCAGACACAACGCAAAACGGACAGACGGCTTTTATAACCGCAATTTCAAGGTAGGTCAAGTAAATTGAATATAAAAATCCTGAAAAGGATATTCCCAAAGTCAACTGGTCATTCAATTCAGGTTTGATAAAGTTTTTATCTCTTGTGAATAACAGCCCAAGAAGAATCAGGTAGGCTCCGGCTCCCAGAATCGAGAGGGGAATTCCATATACCGAGGAATACGAACTGCTATTGACTGTCCAGCAATCACCCAGACCCGGCACACACATGGCGCGGTTTTGCGTGAACTTTATAATCGCAAGGTAGAGCGCGTCCAGCAGTCCAATGCCTGACGCGATTATGGCGATTTGTCGATTGCCGGAAGAAAACTTCAAATCCAGTCCTCAGTTACACTGATAAAAGCGCAGCGATTTTACCGCATAGGAGGCGTGAAGTAAAGCGGTAATTCATATAAACTGAATAAATTAACCCGGTTTGTGCCGCCGGGCTTCAAGAACATTGGGAAGATTTTCAATTTTTGTCAATATCCGGCTGAGCTGGGCAATATCTCCGATCTCGAGGATCAAATTGAAAGCGGCCAGATTCTGATTCACTTTCAGATTGATATCCAGAACATTAATGCCTTCGTTGGTCAAAATGGATGAAATATCACCCATCAATCCCTGCCGGTCATAGGCTTTGATCTGCACGGCAACGGGGAAAGTTTTTTGTTCTTCCCCCCAGTTCACTTTCACCAGGCGTTCACGGTCCGTCAGACGTAGAATATTCGGGCAGTCCTGCCGATGAATGGTGGCTCCCCGGCCACGGGTGATATATCCGATGATCTCATCGCCCGGAGCGGGATTGCAGCAGCGCGCCAGGCTGGTCAGGATACCTTTCAAGCCGAGTACAATTACAGCATTACCCACCTTCTTGGTCTCAACCGGCATTTTGGTTTCCAGAAGATCCATCTGCCGATCTTTTTCCACCTCAGAGAGGCGGTTAATGATGCGGCCCATCGAAAAGTCGCCGCAGCCGATATCTTCATAGAGATCGTCGATCTCGTGATACTCAAAATCCCGGGCAACCTTTTCAAGATCGAAATCAGTAATACCCAGCCGGCGGAGTTCCCGTTCGAGCAGCGTTTTGCCCTGGGTGATATTCTGGTCGCGGTCCTGCTTCTTGAACCACTGCCTGACTTTTGAACGTGCCCTCTGGGTTCGCACCAGTCCAAGATTAGCGTTCAGCCAATCGCGGCTGGGGCCGCCCTGCTTGGCCGTCAGGATCTCCACCTGATCGCCAGTTTTCAGGGGATAATCCAGCGTGACCAGCTTGCCGTTGATCTTTGCGCCCCGGCAGCGGTGACCTATCTGTGTGTGCACGTGATAGGCGAAATCAATGGGTGTCGATCCGATCGGCAGGTCGATGATGTCTCCGCGCGGGGTGAATACGTACACCCGGTCCTGAAAGACATCGGTTTTCATGCTGTCGACGAATTCCTGGGCATCATCGACGTCCTGACGCCAGTCCATCAACTGGCGGATCCAGTTGATGCGCTGTTCATAGGTTTCGTCCCGCCGGCCGCGTTCCTTGTAGCGCCAGTGTGCGGCGATGCCGTATTCCGCGTTTTGATGCATTTCTGGCGTGCGGATCTGCACTTCCAGAGGTTTGCCGTCATCGTAAATAATGGCCGTGTGCAGGGATTGATAGAAATTATCTTTCGGCGCGGCGATGTAATCATCAAATTCGTGTGGAATGGGACGCCAGCGGGTATGGATCACCCCGAGCGCGGCATAACAGGATGGGACATCCGGAACAATCAGGCGGAAAGCACGCAGATCGCGCACCATTTCGAACGGTTTTCCTTTTTCGATCATCTTTTTGTAGATCGAATAGATGTGTTTGGGGCGTCCGGATATTTCCGCTTTTATTCCGGCCTGCGCCATAATATTCTGCAACCGGGTTTGAATATTCTGAACCTGCCGGCTGCGGTCTTCCTGACGTTCGGCCAGATTTTCCGCGATCTCTTTATATTTCTCCGGCATGGCATATCGAAAGCCAAGATCTTCCAACTCCCATTTCATTTGCCAGATGCCCAGGCGGTTGGCCAGCGGGGCAAATATATCCAGGGTTTCCTGGGCAATCCTGCGGCGTTTGGATTCGGGCATGAATCCAAGCGTGCGCATATTATGCAGGCGGTCGGCCAGCTTGATCAAAACCACCCGAATGTCTTCCCCCATAGCCATGAAGGTTTTACGCAGCGTTTCTGACGCCAGGTCGCGGCGGCGGCTGCGATTCAAGGAGGCTTCGTCTTCTTCATTCTCGATGTTATCTTTGCTGGAAGCTGCGACATCTTCCATATGCTGGTCGCCGCGGGATACCCTGGGTAGATTGGTGAGCTTCGTCACACCATCAACCAGATTGGCGACCTCATCGCCGAAATCACACCGCAGATCTTCGTCGGTGATCTTTGTGTCTTCAACCGTATCATGCAGCAGGCCGGCTATAACCACAACCGGTGGGATTTTCATCTCGGCCAGAATACCGGCCACGGCGACACAATGCGTGATGTACGGCTCTCCGGATGCCCGCTTTTGTCCTTTGTGCGCTTCCTCGGCATAGTTATAAGCCCGTTGAACCAGATCGCGGTCCACCGCGCTGTAACTTTCTGGAAGGATAGCCATTAAATCTTCTATTCTCATGGTTTCTCGATTATTAGAAGATCAATACCAGAGGACGATGTATTGGAAGATAGTATACCTTTCCGCGGGTCTGAAAACAATCATGCTTCTGCAAATGGTTCCGTGTAATACGTTTTCAATTTAAATCCATTCTGGCGGATGGTCTCTCGATACCAGCGGGCGCTGTCTTTCAATATCCGCTGTTGGCTGTTCTCGTAATCCACATAGATGATGCCAAATCGGCGGCTGTATCCGCGGTTCCATTCAAAGTTGTCCATCAATGACCAGACAAAATATCCTTTGACCGGAACGCCTTTCTGGATAGCTTGATGCACGGCCGTGATATAGTCCTGTAAATACTGAATTCGGCGTGAATCACGCACCCGGCTGTCGGCGTCAATACCATCCGTGATCGATGTTCCATTCTCGGTGATATAAATGGCTTTCACCGGATAATCCCTCTTCAACCGCATCAACAGGTCGTACAGACCGTGGGGAGAAAACTCCCACATCTCGGAATATGTGCTGCCCTCAGGTTGTATTGTTTGAAAGTGGAATGGTGCGGCATCTGCATCGTAGCGCACAACTTCACGGAAGTAGTTATTCACACCGAGAAAATCAATGGGTGTGGTGATGGTTGTGAAATCTTTCTGATAATCAACCGGGAAATTGAAACCCAGTTTGCCGGTTATTTCCTCTGGATATTTCCCGTAGAACAGCGGATCGAGGAATATCCTGTTCACATAGGCGTCGCGCAGACGGGCGGCTTCCAGGTCTTCAGGGGACTTGCTGGCGGATTCAGTGAAATTCAAATTCAGGGTGATTCCGATCTGCAGCGGCTGCCGGGCGACAGAGCGCATGGCCTGTACGGCAAGTCCGTGCCCCAGGAGCAAATGGTGTGTGGCGGCTGCCGCCGCGGTCTGGTCTGAAATTCCAGGCGCAAAAATGCCTTCGAGGTAACCCAACATGGAAACCACAAAGGGTTCGTTCAGAGTAATCCAATTGGAGACCCGATCGCTGAAATGCTCCACCAGAAGGCTGGCATAGTCTGTGAAATAATGGGCTGTCTGTCGATTCGGCCAGCCTCCCCTGTCCTCCAATACCTGGGGGAGATCCCAGTGATAGAGA
Source organism: Leptolinea sp. (assembly GCA_012798535.1). Taxonomy (GTDB): domain Bacteria; phylum Chloroflexota; class Anaerolineae; order Anaerolineales; family Anaerolineaceae; genus Leptolinea. Next base: position 16,307 of record JAAZMZ010000033.1, on the reverse strand, counting down.
GTAGGGAAGGGTAAGATATCAGCTTTGAGTAATTCGTCAACCAGACGATCGTAAAAATCAAGACCTTTCGAATTAACTGAACCCGATCCGGATGGGAGTATGCGCGGCCAGGCGAAGGAGAAACGGTAGGCGGGCAGTCCCAGGTTTTTCATCAACGCCACATCTTCTTTCCAGCGATGATAATGATCGGCTGCCACATCTCCGGTATCATTATGCCTGATATTACCCGGAATTTTACTGAAGGTATCCCATATCGAAGGGCTTCGTCCATCCTCATTCCAACCGCCCTCGATTTGATAGGAAGCGGTTGCCGCGCCCCATAAAAACCCCTCGGGAAAGCGAATTTCCATTTTCGATATCTACCTTTCGATAGTCTGAGATGTTTTTTCCAACAACCCTTCGATCGTAATCTCTTCCAGAGAATTTACGACAAGGTCCGCGTGATCAATATCCAACTGGCCGGATATCCTATTGGGAATAGCCACGCAAAAGATACCGGCGTTTTGTGCGGCGGTTATTCCAAAAGGCGAATCTTCAAACACGATGGCTTCTTCTGCGGTGATCCCCAGTTCTTTTAGAGCCAGCAGGTACAGCGCCGGGTCCGGTTTTACTGTATGGACTTCATCACCGGTGCAGATTGTCTCGAAATAACGGGCGAGATCCAGACGGGCCAGATTGCACCAGACCCAGTCCGAAGAACTATTCGATGCGATTGCCAGCCGGATCCTCTTTTGGCAGGCAGAAACAATCAAATTTTCAACTCCGGGCAGGGGTTTCAGTCGGGAGATCTGGGAAAGGGAAATGACCCGTTGATCGTGCTCCGCTTTTTTTCTGTCGATGGAATGGCCGACCAGCTTTTCCAGATAGACCGCCGGATCGAAATCATCACGGGAAGTCCCCAGTGCTTTTTGCCATTCCGATAATGGAAGTACCTGATGGAACTTACCGTAGACTTCACGCCAGGCGTTGAATTCCGGGGTTTCCGTATCGACGATCACCCCGTCAAAATCAAAAATGAACGCTTTGATCATGCCATTTCACTCAATATCATCAACTAATTTTATTAAGAAAGCCGCCCACCAGATGCCGGTCGGCGGCGGAACATTGTTCAATTTTACCCTAATTTTCGGGACACCCCGAAAAACTTCGTAAAGAAGTCCTGGTGATCAAAATGGGAAGGAATATTGATCGAGGTGCAGTGCCTGTTTCATTTCAAGCATATCTTTTTGCAGGCTGGGGACGATGGCTATACCCCGGACGGCTGTTTCCTTTTCCTTGATAAATTCCTTCTCACCAGCGGAAAAGATCCGTTCGGCTCCGGGAGCTTTGCGAGCCGCGCGCAACTGGCGGACGATCTCACCGGTGCTATGTTTGAAATCCTCCAGTGAGCAGAAAGCCTCCACATTGATGGCCATGAAGAAATGACCCAGGTAATTGGGCTGTGTTTTTCCATCAGCCGCAATTCCAGATAAGTCCCAAAGGAATTTTCCCTGCTGCAGGGAGGCACTCAGAATCTCTACAATGGTTGCCAATCCATACCCTTTGTAACCGGCCAGATCTTCTCCTGCGCCGCCCAGTGGTAACAGGGCAGCGGCATCTTTGGCAAATCCCTGAAGAACCTGTTCGGCATCAGTGATCGATTCACCCTGCGAATTGATCGCCCAACCAGGCTTGGCCGGTTTCCCCAGACGGGCGTAAACCTCGAATTTGCCCCGCTGCGTGATGCTGGTGGCAGCGTCGTAGAGAAACGGACAGTCTTCGTCGGTGGGGGCGCCGAAAGCAATCGGGTTGGTGCCCAGCATAGGTTGAACACTAAAGGTGGGCGCGATGCTGGGACGGGCATTGGTGAAAGCCATTCCGATCATACCGGCCTTTACAGCCATCAGGGGGTAGTATCCGGCAATACCAAAATGGGTCGAATTACGGACAGCTACCGAGCCCATACCATATTGTTTTGCCTTGTTTATGGCAAGTTCCATGGAACGATATCCGATCACCTGCCCCATGCCGTGGTGACCATCCACGACGGCCGTGGCAGGTGATTCACGCACAATTTCGAATTTTGTTATCGGCTGTTGAATCCCTTTACGGATGCGGTCATAATACAGTTTCAAACGGCCAATGCCGTGGGATTCTATTCCCCGGCGATCTGATGTGATAAGGACTTCGGCGCATATTGCCGCATCCTCGGCCGGAACACCAGATCCGATGAAAACATCCCGCATGAAAGAAGCCAGTGTATCAACCGGAATACAAGGAAAATCCTGAGCCATGATTGTCTCCTGAGAGGGTGGAATGCCGTAATTGTACCAGCCTGAACTGAATATCCTTTCAACTTTCGTTCAGAAATGGATGATGAAATTACAATAGAAATCATCAGGAGTTGAAAATCGATTCATTGATAGAGGGAAAATTCCTGTATTATTGAAACTTATTCCTGTAGGCGAAGCCCGTCCTATCTAGCCGGACACATTGCCTTTACATACTGTTCGACCGGAACAGGTCAAAATTGGTGAGGTAAATGGTAGTTTTTTGGTGAAAAATATCATGCTTCCCCATATACTTCCGGTTTTTTCTCGAAACGTCGTGGATGAATATCCCGTCCGGGCTGCCGACACGACTGGTGTGAGTAAGAGCTAACCTGTAGTGCTAGATGTGGTTGGTGAAATACTACTGGGTTAATAGACCGATATCGCACTGGGGCCATCTCAGGCCGTGTTGATCCTCACAGGAGGAATGCTGCCTGTGAATTGCCATTCTCTCCTGTGGTGACGAGATTGTCCCCGTGGATGCAACTCCGAAGATGGGAGAGGTGCGGGAATTCAATCAGTACGCTGGTGATATCCCGGTTGTTCTTGAATGACCTGTTATCCAGAATGCAGGGTATTATGAAACCGGTTATTCCGCGGAACCGATTTTCTTCAAAAGCAATCTCATCATTAATCTGGTCAGCTCGGATGGATTGATCCATATACCACCGCAGATGGATGGTTTATATGCCGGTGAGATTGTGAGGAATGATTACTTATTGTGGTTGTCTGGAATGATCGTACGCAGGTTGATTCCAGGGTACATCCACTTAATTATGGATTTTCTGGAACAGTTTATACCAAGAAACTAACACGATCACTTCCAAACCTGCGATCATCACATCTCCGGTGATGCGCAAAGCGCCTATCGTCTGTCTGTCAAAGTTGATTTCCAGGATGAAAGCAATGCTCAGGATCAATAGAATCCCGGCCCAGTTCAGCATGTTAAGCAGCCAGTGTTCGAGTTTTTCGTCTCTAGATGGGGGGATCATTCCGGTGACCAATGATACATCCAAACCATACTGACCCCGCAGAGACTGGTCTTGCCTGGATTTTATCAGAGCGTCTTCAAGTTCACGTGGGCAGAGAAGGTGATCACCCGGTTTGAAGTGATGAGCGACAATATCCGGCCAAGTTGAACCTTTTTCGAGGAAAAATTCCGATTGAACATCATCGATTTCTGTCAGGCTTGACAACCTGATTAGTTTACGCCTCGTTTCCATTTCTGAATCTGCTGACTGAACCATCCCAATATACGTGGTATCTAAATGATAACTTTTAGCCAGAGCTCTGGCTTTTTTCGCATACCGGACTTCGTCCAGATCCCCTTCGGGAACCAAAACCAATAATTCAGATAGCTTCTTTTCGGATATTGTTTTCATCTTGAAAACCTCTTGAATTTTCTACCTGTGTCAAGAATAACTATATCCGTCAGGAATAAAATCCGGATTATGAATTATTAGAAATTGATAAAGAAAATATAAATTTATCTGTCTGTCAGAAAACGATATCCAACACCCGATTCGGTGATGATATATTCCGGTTCTTCTGGATTTGTTTCCAGTTTCTTGCGCAATTGGCCAATATAAACCCTCAGATATTCCACCCTGTCAGTATCGGCTATATCCCAAACATGATTCAATATGGCCTGATGGGTTAACACTCGGTCGGCATGCGCGGCCAGATATGCCAGGACTTTAAATTCCGTGGCCGTAAGTTTGATCTCACTACCATTGCGGGTAACAATGTGCTTCACCAGATCGATTTCGAGAGGTCCAGCTGTAATAATGGATTGCTGCGTTCCGCTGCCCACACTGCTGTGCCGCAGAGCGACACGGATACGCGCCAGGAGTTCTTCGATGCCAAATGGTTTTGTAAGGTAATCATCCGCGCCGCGATCCAACGCAGCCACTTTGTCACTTTCCCGATCGCGTACCGAGAGGATAATAATGGGTACCTGGCTCCATTCCCGGATGCGGGAACAAACCTCCATACCAGAAATATCTGGCAAACTGAGATCGAGAATGATCAGATCGGGTTTCTGTGTTGCTGCCAGGGTCAGTCCTTCTTCACCACGATTGGCCGTTAATACCCGGAATTGTTTGGATGTTAGAATGGTTTTCAAGGCGCGCAAAATTTGCGGTTCATCGTCCACCACGAGAATTACGGGCTGTATATTCATTCCAACTCTTTCCCTTCGAAGTCTGCTGTCAATATTTGCCGTGAGGCAACCGGGATAGTGAAATTGAAGGTAAAACCATCCTTTCCGTTTTCCGCCCAAATCTTTCCCTGATGCGCTTCGATGATCCCCTTGCAGATAGACAAGCCCAATCCGGTTCCGGGAATGAGTTCGGCATCTGTGACTCGATAAAATTTGTCGAAAATCCGTGTAAGGTGTTCTTCTGCAACCGGTGGTCCCTGGTTTATTACCTGAACCTGGATTAAATTCGACTGAAGCGGAAAGGCTTTCACTGTAATCCTGGTTTTTTCAGGTGCATATTTGGCGCTGTTGCTAAGTAGATTTCCAAAGACCTGATCCAACTGGCTGTAATCCACGTATACCAGCGGCAGATTCTCCGGGATATTGATGGTTAATATATGCCGGGCTAGCTGTTGGCGCATGCGCCTGATAGTTCCATTCAGAATCTCCCGAAGGACATTGCTTTTCTGATTGGGGTGCAAAGCTCCCATATCGATACGCGACATATCCAACAGATTCCCCACCAACTGGTTCAGGTGGTCGGTCTCTTCTTCGACGGCTGATAATAATTCTTTTCTGGCATCTGAATTCCAATCGATTTCTCCACTGCGCAAACTGGAGACTGAAGCTTTAATTGTGGAAAGGGGTGTGCGTAATTCATGGGATACAGATGAAAGCAGGGTGGATTTAAGATCATCGCTCTCCTGCAGTAATTGTGCGCGGCGTTCAGCGTCTGCTAGATGCACTTTTTCCAAAACCAGGCTGGTTTGGCTCGCAAAGGCTCGCAAAAGTCGTTCTTAAGAATGGTCCAGAGAATCCGTCAACCAGATTTTAATCGTTCCATAATTATTCCCACCCCCTATGATTTCAAGGTTAATCCCAGCTGGAGGATTCGGGATATGCACATTTTCTGGAAAGACAAGATGATAAGCCTGTCCGGACCCCTGTTGAAGGTCTATTGAAATGGCTTCAACTGGAAAATGCCCGCTGATTTTCTCGCCGACGATTCGTAAGATTTCTTCCATCTGGTTAGAACCGGCTAGAGCGACATTCAACTCATAGAGGATTGTGGTTTCCCGCTCGCGGGCAACAGATGTCTCCATACCGATTTTCGCCTGGCTGAGGGACTGACTGAACATCACGGCTACCATCAGGAAAATGATTAATGCCAGAAAATCCTGTGTCTGATGAACGGAAAGCGTGTGGTATGGAGGAACAAAGAAATAATTAAAACATAGAAAGGCCGCGAAAGAGGCTGAAATCCCCCCGGTGAGGTTTAAATAGCTCGCAGAAATGACCACGGGTATCAGAAAGAGCAGAGCAATGATAGAAGTACTCAGATAGGATTTTAAGACATCAAGAATCCATGTCAACCCCAGAACAAGCAGAATGGAGACAAGGAATTGAAAGAAGAATCTAATAGATAATTTGCGCATATTCATCAGTATATCTAATCTTATCTTCCTGAGAGCAGACGGGCAAGGTTTTCTCACAGTTGAATAAGAACCCAAGTATTGACATGATAGGACAAGCAGTTGCATAAATCAACATTTTTCATCACAATTATCTCTGATGACTATTCATTTTGTATTTAAACAAATCGCAATCATGTCCGGCGGTGATCACATTACTATACCTACGATCGGTTCAGGAAGAGGCGGAAAATGACAGTGCGTATCGTCACCGACAGTACCTGTGATTTGCCTGCCGAGACCATCACCCGGTATGGGATATATGTAATCCCGCTTTACATAAATATCGACAATCAGGGTTACCTGGATGGAGTCGATATTTCACGGGCAGAATTCTACAAACGTTTACCGCTGGCCGCTACCCATCCGTCAACCGCAGTACCTTCCATAGAGCGCTTTATCGCCACATATAACACTCTGGCGGATGAGGGAGCCAGCGAAGTGTTATCCATTCACATCTCAACGGCATTGAGTGGAGTGATAGACGTCGCTCGGGTGGCTGCCCGGGAGGTCAAGTCGACGCAAGTTACGGTATTTGATTCACGTCAGTTGAGCCTGGGAACAGGTTTCCTTGTCGAGATGGCAGCCAAAATGGCCTCAGCAAGCAGTACTATCGTAGAAATTTTAAAAGCACTGAATGACCAGGTTTTGCGAACACATGTTTTTGCTGCTCTGGACACAGTGGAGTTTTTGAAACGCAGCGGAAGAATGAATAAATATGTGGCCGGTCTGGCAACCTTGATCCAGATCAAGCCCATTTTGACCATGTACAACGGGAAACCGGGATCGGAACGGGTATTTACCCGGGATAGAGCCTTGAAGCGTGTGGTGGAAATGCTGGCATCAGCCGGAAAACTCGAGTGTGTTGCCATGGTTCATACGCACACTTCCGAGGAAATTCTCGCCAGACTGCGCACAATGGCGGCGCACCTGCTACCTCCCAATCCAATTCTTGCTGTGGATATCACACCGGTTATTGGAGCGCATATCGGTCCTGGCGCTGCGGGTTTTACGGTAATCCAGGCTTCCACCCGCTGAGCTTCTAAAGGAGATTAGTATGAGTTTTTGGTCGATTTATCTCTCGGCAAGTCTTGTCATCCTGGGATTGATGACATTGTTATGGATGGTCAGCCTGGTGCTGAAGAACTCCAGTATTGTTGATATCTTCTGGGGAACGGGGTTTGTTATCAGTGCCTGGGTTTATTTTACACTTACTCCGGATGGTTTTCCGATGCGAAAGTGGCTTATGGTTATACTGGTCACTGTATGGGGGTTGCGCCTTTCTTTATATATTTTCTGGCGTAACCGGGGAAAACCAGAAGATTTCCGTTACCAGGTCTGGCGTAAAGATGCGGGCAGCAACTGGTGGTGGTTGAGTTTTTTCCGTGTCTTTTTACTGCAGGGCTTTTTGATGTGGATCATCTCTGCGCCTTTACTGGCCGGACAGATAGGACAAAAACCGATAAACCTGACTTTGGTAGATATGCTTGGGGTTTTCATATGGGTAATCGGTTTTTACTTCGAATCGGCCGGAGATTTCCAACTTGCTCGCTTCAAAGCCAATCCTGAGAATAAAGGGAAAGTCATGGATCGGGGTGTCTGGCGTTTTACACGCCACCCGAATTATTTCGGTGATTCCGCCCAGTGGTGGGGTTTTTATTTGATCGCAGTGGCATCCGGAGGTTGGTGGACGATCTTCAGCCCGATTTTGATGACCTTTTTCCTGGTGCGTGTATCAGGTGTGGCTCTTCTCGAAAAAACACTGGAGACACGACCGGGTTACAAAGAATATATTGATAGAACCAGCGCTTTCATTCCCTGGTTCCCACGAAAATAACCGATTGATTTAGTTAAGGAATACTCATGAGAATCGCGAAAATTGTCTCTTTGGCCGGATTGCTAGCCATGACCGCCATTCTACTATATGGTTTCACGGTGGGAAATTTCTCCGCCGAAGGATCCAAATTGCTGGCGATGCCGTGGGGAATTGTGTCTCTCGTGGACCTGTATGTCGGTTTCGTTCTCTTCTCAGGCTGGATTGTTTTCCGTGAGAAGGCCTGGCTGCCTTCAGTGATCTGGGTGATTCTAATGATGGTTCTGGGTTTCTGGGCGGGTGCTTTATACACCTTCCTTGCTCTGCAGAACAGCGGCGGAGACTGGAACCATTTCTGGTTCGGAAAACGAAGCGGATGATTTTTCTCCTGGAATAGAACGATGCCTGCTCAAAAGAAACTGTTGTGGTTAGTTAATATTATCGGGGGAATCGCGGTTCTAGGAAGCTATGCCCTCGGTGTTTATACCCACCCGGAGGCAGGCCGGATATTGTGGGGAAATGTTCCGGAAAGCATTCGCCCATTCTATAACGTCAATATGTTGCTTGCGGCGGCAGGTTATTTCGCCTTCCTGTATTTCATACTGTTCAGACTAGATGCAGAAAAAATCTGCGTGGCAGGTCGTTTCGGTTATGGATTGTTTCCTATAATCTTTACCGCGATACTCATTCCCTCAGCACTCTGGATGCCGTTGACCTTACTGGCAGTGGAACGGTCAAGTCTGACTCTGGTATGGGCAGTCAGGATTGTACTCTGGCTGGTAGCGCTGTCTTCTATGGTTCTGTTTTTAGCTATCCTGAAAGTTGAAACCCAACAATCACAACGGTCAAAGTATTTTGCACTGGCGGGAAGTGGTATTTTTTGTCTTCAAACAGTATTTCTCGATGCCATTGTGTGGGTTATTTACTTTAACCCATGAAAGAATAAAAGTGAGCAATTGAGTTTACGAATTTATGTCAAATTCTTTTTACTGATTTTAGAAATTCCTGTCTTTTATTGGTATGTACATGCAACCGTTGTCACTGGCGGCGCAGGGAACTTAATATCCATTTCCACAGTACGCTCTTACGCCGATTATTTAAACATGTATGGATATGATAAAATAGCCAATTGCTTTATTCAGCATAATACATAACAATAATCTTACTGATCACAGTAATGGAGGAGCAATGAAACGGATAGGAGTATTGACCAGCGGTGGTGACGCACCAGGAATGAATGCGGCCATTCGGGCTGTTGTTCGCACCGGAGTGGCAAAGGGCTGGGAAGTCTGGGGAGTAAAAGGCGGCTATCAGGGATTGATCACCGGTAAGGTCACACCGATGGGAGCCCGAGATGTGGGTGGTATTTTACAACGCGGCGGCACCATCCTGGGATCTGCCCGGGCGCCCGAGTTTAAAACAGAAGAAGGACAGTTAAAAGCTCTACGCACATTGAATGAACAGGGCATAGAAGCGCTGGTAGTGATTGGTGGAAATGGTTCACAGACCGGTTCTGGAGCCTTGAATAAGCTGGGTTTTCCAGTGGTCGGAGTGGCTTCGACCATTGATAATGATCTGTACGGCTCTGAGATGACCATTGGTGTAGATACCGCCCTCAACATCGCGTTGGAAGCGATCGATCGTTTGAAAACGACTGCTTCGTCATTACAGAGGGCTTTCATGCTGGAAGTGATGGGGCGGGACTGCGGGTATCTGGCATTGATGTCGGCGATTGCCGGTGGTGCGGAAGCTTGCGTGATTCCGGAAGTAGAGACTGATCCGGAGGAACTGGCACAAAAACTCCGCGCGGCCTATCAGAAAGGGAAAGAACACGCCATCATTGTGGTGGCCGAAGGTGCAAAATATAACGCTGAAGCTCTGGGTCAATATTTCACATCTCATCGTGAACGTCTTGGATTTGACCTGCGGGTTACCATTCTGGGGCATGTGCAGCGCGGCGGGGCTCCAAGCGCCTACGACCGCATCCTGGCTTCCCGTCTGGGCGCGGGTGCGACTGACGCACTGGCACGCGGTGAGTATGGCGTTCTGGTTGGATTGAATCAGTCTAAGATCACCACTACACCCATCGAAGTGGTGAATTCCAAGAAGAAAGAAATTGATTTGGAATTGTTCGAACTGGCGAGAATACTCGACTAGGAAAGTTTGACAAAACAGCGGATATTTCCGTCGTTCATATAATAAGAGGCTGTCCTTTTTCTCAGGAACAGCCTCTTTCTTTAATTCGATTTTCCATTCCAACGCAGGTAGGCTTCGATGAAGCCATCCAGATCGCCATCCAGCACAGCCTGGGTATTGCCGGCTTCAAATTCGGTGCGGTGATCTTTGACCATCTGATAAGGATGGAGCACATAAGAGCGGATTTGGCTGCCCCATTCGGTCTTGGTATATTCCCCGCGCAATTCCGCCAGGTGTTTATCCTGCGCCTCGCGTTTGATCTCCAAAAGGCGTGAGCGCAGGACACGCATGGCGTTTTCGCGGTTTTGCATCTGAGAGCGTTCATTCTGGCACGAGACGACCAGTCCCGAAGGTATGTGTGTAATCCGTACGGCGGTGGCGTTTTTTTGTACGTTCTGGCCGCCCGCGCCGGAGGATTTATAAATATCGATCTTTAAGTCGTCTGCATCGATCTGGACTTCCGGATCTTCGGAGGCCGCCTCGGGAAGCACTTCTACCTGCGCGAAAGAGGTATGCCGGCGATGGGCTGAATCAAAGGGGGATAATCTCACCAGGCGGTGAACGCCCTTCTCCGGACGCAGATAACCGTAAGCGTACTGCCCATTCACGGCGATGGTGCAGCTTTTAATCCCGGCTTCCTCGCCTTCCGAGATATCCAATATTTCCGTCTGGAATCCGCGACGTTCACACCAACGTAGATACATACGCTGCAGCATGGCTGCCCAATCCTGCGAGTCCGTCCCGCCCGCTCCGGAATTTATAGCTAGCAGAGCATTCCCTCGATCATATTTTCCTGATAGATAAATACTCAATTCCCGTCGGGATAATTCCGCTTCTATGTCTGCCAGTTCCGCTTCAAGTTCCGGACGTAGACTCTCATCTCCCATTTCTGAGAGCTCCAGTGTATCGGCAATGCGTTTTCCCAGCTTTTTCCAGCCTTCCACCTCGTCACGAACCTCGGACAATTTCTTCATAACAGTCTGAGCTTCTTCCGGATTGTTCCACAGGTCGGTGGATTCAGAACGCGACTGCAGTTGCTTTAATTCCGCCTCACGGTTGGAGAAGTCAAAGATGCACCATGAACTGCTGGATTTTTTCGGCACAAAACCGTGCCCGAGAAGTAATATCTTGCATGGGGTAAAAACTCCGTTCTGATGTTCAGACGGCTAAAATGCCATCGACAAATTCTTTGCGGTCGAAGACCTGCAGGTCTTCGGGCTTTTCTCCCAAACCGGCGAATAAAATGGGGACATGCAATTCCTGCTGGATGGCGAAAGCCATTCCACCCCGCGCGGATGAATCCAGTTTGGTTAAGATCACACCTGTAACCCGGGTGGTCTCGTTGAAGGAGCGAGCCTGCTGCAGGGCGTTTTGACCGGTGGTGGCGTCGAGCACCAGCCAGACGCCGTGTGGCGCGCCGGTCATGGCTTTTCCTGTCACCCGGTGGACCTTTTTCAATTCTTCCATCAGGTTATAGCGGGTGTGCAGACGACCGGCCGTATCGATTAACAAAATGTCCGTCCCGCGGGCGCGGGCCGCTTCCACTGCGTCAAAAGCCACGGCTCCCGGGTCGCCGCCGATCTGCCCGGAGATGATCGGCAGTCCCAGACGGTCCGCCCAGACCTGCAGTTGATCGACAGCCGCCGCCCGGTAGGTATCCGCGGCAGCCAGCAAGACTTTTTTACCTTCTGTGGTGAATCGTTTGCCGAGTTTGGCGGCTGTGGTTGTCTTTCCCGATCCGTTGACACCGACCAGCAGAATCACCGCCGGTTTCTCCACAGGGATCATCTCGGCGGGCGGGGGATCCAGCCGCCGGATCAATTCATCGCGCAGCACAGACTGCAATTCGTCAGCATGGGTCAGCCCCTCCTTCTGCACAAATTCACGCAGGGAAGCGATCACCGACCGGGTTGTTTCGATGCCCATGTCCGCCTGGATCAGAGCTGCTTCCAGATCATCCCAGGTTTCAGCGGTAATCTCGCTGGTACCCAGCAGTGAACTAATGCGCCCGAAAGTCTGTTTTCGGGTGCGTTCCAGCCCATTGATCCATTTCGAAAAGAGTTCGGCCACGGGTGCGTATTATACCCTACCGGCAGGCAGGGACGGAAAGACTCAATTTTTGTGTTTCCCGGCAAGTTGTCCGCAGCCTGCCTGGATGTCGATCCCGCGGCGCAGACGGATGGTGCAGGGAATGCCGGCCTCGTTCAAAATGGCGGCAAAATCTCGCGCCCTGTCAGCAGTGGTTGCTTTACCCGTAAAGGATTGCGTGGGATTCAACGGGATCACATTGACGTGACAGATCATCCCGCGCACCAGATCGACCAGCTCGCGGGCATCCTGTGGGCGGTCATTCACACCCTGTATCAACGCCCACTCGAAGGTCAGGCGGCGGCCGGTGATCTCGATATATTCACGGCAGACCGGGATTAACTCTTCCAGTGGATATTTGCGGTTGATCGGCAGCAGCTGCGAACGTAAGGAGTTATTGGCGGCATGCAGACTCACCGCCAGGTTGACCTGGCGCTTCTCCACGGCGAATCTCTGGATGGCGGGTATCAATCCAACCGTGGAGATGGTAAAACGCCGCGCGCCCAGATTGAAGCCACGGGAATCGTTCAGCCTGTCGATGGCCTCCAGGGTGTTGTCATAATTCTGGAAAGGTTCTCCCATACCCATAACCACGATATTGGTGACAAATTCATTCTCGGTTTTAAGCAGCCGGGCATAATAAAGCACCTGCTCGACAATCTCACCACCGGTCAAGTTACGTGAGAAACCCATTTGACCGGTGGCGCAGAACACACAACCCATGGCGCAACCTGCCTGGCTGGAAATGCACAGGGTGTGGCGTTGTTCGTATTTCATAAGAACGGCTTCCACCGACTTTCCATCCGGAGTGGAAAATAGGGTTTTCACCGTTTCCCCATCCTCCGATTGAAGCCGGTCGACCGGTTTCAAAGCTTGAAAAGACATTCTTTCAGACAAAAGCGTTTTCAGGTCGGCCGGCAGATTACTCCATTCCGATGGCGCGGATTTGAGATTCTTGTAGATGCCATCCCATATCTGGTTAACCCGAAAAGCAGGCTGATTCCAGCCGGTCAGGATTTCTTTCAGTCCATCACGGTCAAGATCATAGATCAGAGGTTTAAGCGCGTCCATTGCTTATCGAATATCAAGCATCTGCCAAATGTCATCCGCAACCAGGTCGGGTTTGGGATGCCAGGCGGCAAGTTCCTGCGGCGAGGTCACACCGCTCATCACCAGACCGGTACGGCAGCCGGCGCGTACACCACCCAGAATGTCCGTATCCAGCCTGTCACCAATGGCCAATGTAGTTTCCGGCGTGGAACCCAGGCGTTCCATGCAGATCTCATACATGGCCGGTTCGGGTTTACCCGCAAAGATGGGCTGTACACCTGAAGCCGTGGTCACCGCGGCAATGACCGAACCTGCGCCCGGCAGCAGACCGCGCGGCGTGGGAAAGGATGCGTCCGGATTGGTGCCGATGTACATTTTGCCTGCACGGATGAGCAGGGTGGCGTTTTCGAGCTTTTCATACGTCAACGAGCGGTCCAAACCGACAATGACTGCCTGGGCATTCTTCTCATCGTTGTAGTAACCGGCTTCTTCCAGCGCGGCGATGGTGGAGGGGGTGACAACGCCATAGATGGGACCGCCGTTCGGAAAATGGCGTTTAAGAATGGCCAACACCACCTGAATGGTATTGATGATCTGCCAGGGCTCCAGATCGACACCCAGGGATTTCATTTTGGCACGATGCTCTTCTGTATTGCGAATGGCATTGTTGGTGGCCATGATCACCCGCCATCCTCGTTCATTGATTCCCGAAAACAGGCGCGGTAGATCACCTAAAGGTTCATTGCCTTTATAGAGAACGCCATCCATGTCCAGGATCAATCCACGGATGGCAGGTGATAGAGTACGAATCATGATCTCTCCCTATAAATAAAGAAAAGGCCGGTAAGAATTCCGGCCTTTATTGTAATTCGAATAAGCTGCTATTTTTGCGGTGATTTCAGAATCTGATCCACCAACCCGTAATCCACGGCGCCCTGAGCGTCCAGGTAGTAGTCACGTTCGGTGTCGCGTTCGATGGTTTCGAGCGTTTGACCGGTGGCTTCCGCCATAATCTCATTCAACCGGGCTTTCAGGCGCAAAATTTCCTTGGCCTGGATTTCCACATCCGAAGCCTGACCCTGCGCGCCTCCCAGTGGTTGGTGCATGTGAATGGTGGCGTGCGGCAGGGCGAAGCGCTGGCCTTTGGTTCCGGCGGCCAGCAGAACGGTGCCGAATGATGCAGTGACACCCACAGCCACCGTGCTGATCTTGTTGGGGATCATCTTCATAGTGTCCAGAATGGCCAGCCCGGCGTAGATCTGCCCGCCCGGCGAGTTGATATACATTTGAATGCTCTTATCCGGGTCTTCGTGGCTCAGATATAAGAGCTGCGCTACGATCAGGTTGGCAACCTGTTCGTCAATGGGCGTCCCCAGGAAGATAATGCGTTCCTTCAGCAGCAGGGAATAGATATCATAGGCGCGTTCCCCGCGTCCTGAAGATTCGATCACCATCGGGATCACTGCACTGAAGTTTGATTCACTCATTTGGTCTCCTTGTTAGAGAACACTCAACCGGCATCTAATCAGCAGGTTTGGTTTCTTCGGCACCGGCTTTTTTGGCGCGGGCGGCCTTCTTGGGTTTGGCTTCGCCTTCGGCGGATTCGGTCTCGGGTTTCATTTTTGCTTTAGCGGCTTTCTTTTCAGGTTTGGCTTCAGCGGATTTTCCGGATGCCATATCCCGCAGGTATTCCAGAACCTTGCGGTTCATCGCCCGGTTGGCGGCTTCGAAAGCTACTGCCTGACTCAATTTCTCATTGGAAATAGTCCGGCGCATGCGTTTCATATCATATGACATGCTGATCTCGTTCACCGTCTGGTTAAAGGAGCTTTCCAACTCTTCATCCGAGAGCTCCAATTTTTGCTGTTTGCTGATCTCGGTGACCAGCAGGGAACGTTCCAACCGCCTGACGGCGACAGGTTTCAGCTCTTTCTCGACAAGCTCGTCCATAGTCAGCTTGCGGACCTTCAGGTAGGTATCCACGTCCATTTGCTGCTGAGCAAGCGTATCCTGTAGGGAATGCTGCACACTGTGGATTTCTTCATCCAGCATGTGCGGTGCGTATTTGAACGAGCACAGGGCGACCATCTGGTCGAGCAGGTCATCGAAATAGGTGTTATCGTACTCGGCTTTGGCGTCGGCTTCCATACGGCGGCGCAGGTAAGCTTTAAAGTCATCCACACTGTTGAACTGGCCGATCTTCATGACGAACTCATCGTTCAACTCAGGTAGCGTTAGTTCCTGCACGGATTTCAGTTCAACGGTGAATTCCAGCTTCTGACCCTGTAATTTCTCCACCGGGTCATCTTTCGGATAAGCATGTGTGAAAGTTTTGGTTTCACCGGTTTTCATGCCGATGACATTCTTCGAGAAATCTTCGAAAGGCCAGGTCTCTTTGCGCATATCGTTTTCGCCGATGATCGCCTGATGGGGCGTCTTGGCGATAAATTCTTTTTCTTCGCCTTCCGGGGCTTTGACATACTCAGCTGAAAGTTCCATCTTTACCAGATCGCCTTCTTTCGCTGCGCGGTCAACATCTGTCGGGGTGGCATAACTCGAAAGAACATTCTTGACGGCTTTTTCCACCTGATCGTCGGTGATCACCGGTTCTTCATAGTTCTTCTTGATGGATGCCAGATCGCCCACAGTGACAACGGGCGCCAGGGGTATCAGGAAAGAGAATTTCGGTGGATTGGTGCTGAGGATGTCTTCCAGTTTGCCGGCGCCGGAGGCTTCGATCTTGGCTTCATCTAGGATGGCCGGATATTTGTCATCCACCAAGATTTCGATAGCCTGCTCGCGGACGGCTTCGTCGCCGTACATGCGCAGCACCACTGGGTAGGGGGCTTTGCCGGGGCGGAAGCCGGGGATTTTGGCGCGCTCGGAAATCTGCCGCGCGGCCCGGTGCATATAGGCTTCAAGGTCGGACGGTTCGAATTCCGCAATTACATTGACCTGATGGTCATCACGAGGTTTGGTCTCAAGTTTCAAAGGTACATTCCTTCTGACAAATAATAAGGGTTCGCAGTGGGGATGAAGGGACTTGAACCCTTACGCCTTGCGGCACATGATCCTAAGTCATGCCTGTCTGCCAGTTCCAGCACATCCCCACGTTAAAATGCCGAGAAATTTTATCACTTTTTGGGGTGATAAATTGAATCTTACAAAAATTTTAGAAT